>JADJBB010000025.1:0-600000 GCA_016703965.1 Acidobacteriota bacterium | reverse complement strand
CTTTTGCCCGCGTTCGTCGACCCTGTCTTGTATCTCGAGGTAGTAATTGCCTTTGCCGAAAATGTCCTCGAACAACTTCGCATTCGACAGAGCTTTTTCCTCATTTCCAGTCAGCAAAAAATGCGAAACCGCTCCGTCGATCCCGGCCGAAAGGCCGATAAGTCCTTTGCTTCGCTGCGAAAGCAGCTCGATATCGATCCTCGGTTTGTGATGAAACCCTTCGGTAAATGCTGACGATGAAAGGTGGATGAGGTTTTGATATCCTTCGACATCGCGGGCAAGCAGAATGATGTTGTAATAGCCGCGTTCGCCTGCTCCGACCGACGATGTGCGGTCCAAACGGCTGCCAAACGTCAGGTGAGCCTCAATACCAATGATCGGTTGAATGCCGTTGCCGGACATCACGTTAAAGTACGAAACAGCCCCGTACATATTGCCGTAATCGGTGATGGCGCAGGCTCTCATGTCCAACTCCTTCAGCCGCTTCGCCAAAGGCTTAAGTTGGATTGTGCTCTGCAACAGGCTATAATCGGTATGTAAATGCAGGTGAACGAAGTCCTTCGATCCAAAAACCGGCCGTTCTACTTTTTGCGCCATATATGAAAAAAGTTTATCTGGAAACTTTCGGGTGTCAAATGAATGTCTCTGATTCAGAGCGCATTTCTACGACGCTGGCGCGTGACGGTTTTGAAATGACCTCAAGCGATACAGATGCGGACGTTGTCATCATAAATACCTGTTCCGTCCGCGAAAAAGCTGAACACAAACTCTATTCACGCATCGGCCGGCTGCGAAAGAAAGCGGCAAAGAAGATGCCGGTGGTCGGCGTGATGGGCTGCGTCGCTCAGCTAGAGGGCGAGATGCTGTTTGATAAGATCGAAGGCGTCGATTTTGTTCTTGGAACACGAGCCGTAGGGCGGGTTTCAGCCGCTGTTAAGGAGACGCTGCGGACTGGCGATCAGGTTCTAGATGTCGGCGAACGCGAGGACGAATACGACTGGACCGTTGCGGATACGCACCGCCATTCACCCTACGTCGCATTTTTGCCGATCATCGAAGGCTGTAATAAGTTTTGTACTTATTGTATCGTTCCTTTTTCACGCGGGCGTGAAAAGAGTTTTGAGCCGTCGCAGATCGTTCGCCAGGTAGCCGAACTGAAAGAAAAAGGCGTTAGGGAAGTTCACCTAATTGGTCAAAACGTAAATAGTTACAAGCCAGATACTAATGTAGGGCTTGAGGGGTTTGAAGGGAAGTCGGCCTTCACAAAATTGTTGCGAGCTGTCGCGGCGACTGGAATCGAGAGGGTAAAGTTCACGACCTCATTTCCCCGCGATTTTCGCTCGGATATCGTTGACGCTATCGAAGAGAACGAAAATCTCTGCAACTGGGTCCATTTGCCGGTCCAATCCGGCAGCAACCGCGTGCTGAGAATGATGAAACGCGGCCATACGATCGAAAAGTATTTTGAAAAGATCGATCGTTTGCGGTCTTCGCACCGTGATATTGCTCTCACGACCGATATTATCGTGGGATTTCCGGGAGAAACTGAGGCTGATTTCCGTGAGAGCGTGAGAATGGTAGAATATTGCGGGTTCGACATGGCGTATATTTTCAAATACTCGCCGCGTCCTGGAACGCCGGCATTCGAGATGGAAGACGACGTTTCGGCGGCTGAGAAAACGGTTCGCTTTATGGAGCTTGAACGGGCTCAAAAAGCCATGCAAACTAGGCGTTTACAGCGATATTTACGAACAAAACGTAAAGTGTTAGTTGAAGGCAGATCGACTCGGTATGATACGGGCTTGACGGGACATTCGACGTGTCACAAGGTAGTTAACTTTGAAGGTTCAACCGATCTGTTGGGTCAGGTCGTCGATGTTGAGATCACTGATATCAAGACGAATTCGCTGTTTGGAGAGATCCGAGGATAAACATGAGTAACGAGCAAAGCCTGGTCGAAGTAAAGATCGGAGCCCTGATAATGGATCCAAACACAAACACGCCGATCGTCGTGCTCAAAGGCATCGATTCGGAGACCGTCCTGCCGATATGGGTCGGAGCGTTTGAGGCGAATGCGATCGCCCTTGAGATCGAAAAAGTGGTCCCGCAGCGTCCTATGACACACGATCTGCTAAGAAACGTCATCATCGAGTGCGAACTGGCCGCCGCTAGCGTTGTGATCACAGATCTGCTCGAAAACACATTCTACGCCCGTATTGATCTCAAGGATAAAAATGGAGATCCGGTAATGATCGACGCACGACCGTCAGATGCGATCGCATTGGCATTGCGACTTGATTGTCCAATTTTTGTTGAGCAAAAGGTGATCGATCTATCGGCGTCATCGACGCCAAGCGACACCGCGATCGACGACCCGGAAACGCCAACGGACGAATGGCCGGAGCTGATCGGATAATCTTACATAATCTCTATTATCAGACGCAAACGGTGTTTCAGATACCGTAAATATCTGCGTTTTAAGTAACTTCCCTCTGAATATCGCTATATGACGAAACCGGCCGGCAAGTTTTTCTATGGTTGGTACGTCGCCGCCATTTGCTTGCTCGCTCTCGTCGTCAGCAACGGCCTCGCGATAGGCGGTATCCCCGTATTTTATAAATTTGTCCAAAACGAACTGGTTGCGAATGATTCTGTACCGCAGGACCGGATCCAGTCCGTTTATGGCTACGCACCAGCGATCACGTTTTTTCTCGCCGGATTGCTCGGGCCGCTCGCTGGCTATCTGCTCCAAAAAACATCTGCCAAGATTCTGATGGTCGCCGGCTGCATTATCCTCGGCAGCGGCGTGGTCATTTATTCGCAGGCTGACTCGGTCGCGATGGTCTATCTGGCACACGCTCTGCTGGGCGCTTCGCTGGCATTTGTCGGCGTGCTGGTGTGTACGGTGCTCGTCTCGAACTGGTTTTCAAAGCGTCGCGGAACCGCCCTCGGCATTGTTTTGACCGGAACCAGCTTTGGCGGAGTTGTGATCCCTCAGATCGTGACCCCGCTGATTCAGGCTTACGGCTGGCGTACGGCAATGTTCGCGGTAAGCCTGCTCGTATGGGTCATTTTGCTGCCCGCCGTCATCTTTCTGGTCAAAAACCGCCCGTCGGAATTAGGATTGTTGCCAGATGGGTCAGCACCAGAAACGGTCCATGAAATGATCGCTCCGGCTGAAGGCATACCGCTCGTCAAAGCCCTTAAAATGCCTATTTTCTGGATTTTCGGCACTACCGCAGCCCTCATCTTCTACACTATCTTTGTGGTCACCCAGCAGTTGAACCTTTACCTGCAAAGCCCTGTGATCGGCTTTACGCCGTCGCAGGCCGCGGGTGTTCAATCCCTCCTATTCGGCCTCAGCGTGATCGGAAAGTTCCTCTACGGCTTTTTGAGTGATCGTTTCCCTATTTCAAAAGTAATGCTCGTCTCTGCGGCATTAATGGTGATCTCGACCCTCACGTTTCTATACTTCAACACCGTCACTATTTACGTATTTGCCGTTATCTTCGGGCTGAACTACGGCGGAATGTTCGTGCTGCTGCAATTGATGGTTGCGGAACACTTCGGCGTCAAAGAATACGGCAAGATCCTCGGGGCCGTGATATTGATCGAAACGCTTGGGGCTTCATCAGGGACGATCATCACATCCAAGATCGCAGACGCTGATGGCGGCGACTATACTCGGGCTTTTTACAGCCTGATCCTCATTACTTCCCTATCATTTGTCGCAACCCTCACTATCCACGCGTTATACCGTAAACAGAACTCCCTGAATGACTTCGAGACAGCGGGATGACACTCGATGTATGCACGGCATGGTGAGCTTTGACACCTTTCTGGGAAAAGGCTATTATTATCGTTTTGTTATCTATTCGGATTTCAACAAGACAGCCCTATAAAAGGAGTTACGTAAACAATTGAGTAACGGAAATTTTTTATTTACATCGGAGTCTGTCACAGCGGGCCATCCGGATACGATCGCGGATCATATCTCGGATGCAATTCTAGACGCTATTTTGGCGCAGGATCCGACGGCACGTGTTGCTTGCGAAACGCTTGTAACCACAGGTTTGGCAGTAGTTGCAGGTGAGATCACTACAACCGCAAAGGTCAATTACAAGCAGATCATTCGCGAAACGATCGAAGAGATCGGCTATAACAACGCCGAATTCGGTTACGATTCGAACACCTGCAGCGTCATCGACGCTATCGGCACCCAGTCGCCGGATATCGCACAGGGCGTTGACACCGGCGGTGCCGGCGATCAGGGCCTGATGTTCGGTTTTGCGTGTAACGAGACACCTGAGCTGATGCCGATGCCGATCCAGATGGCTCATAACCTGACGCGACAACTGTCGAAGGTTCGCCGGGACGGCACAATTCCCTACCTCCGTCCTGATGGCAAATCGCAAGTCTCGATCGAATATCGTGACGGCCGTCCTTTCCGCGTCGAAGCAGTTGTGATCTCGTCACAGACCGCTGATCTCGACATCGAGGACATTCGCCGCGACATCCTGGAGCACGTAATTAAGCCCGTGATCCCAGCTGAACTGCTTGACGATCAGACCAAATATCATATCAACCCGACGGGTAAATTCGTCGTTGGCGGTCCAATGGGCGATGCCGGCGTCACAGGCCGCAAGATCATCGTTGATACTTACGGCGGATACGCTCCCCATGGCGGCGGTGCTTTTTCGGGCAAGGATCCGACAAAAGTGGACCGCTCGGCTGCGTATATGGCACGCTACATCGCAAAGAATGTCGTCGCTGCCGGGCTTGCCGATAAGTGTACTGTTCAGTTAGCTTACGCTATCGGAGTTGCGGAACCGGTTTCAGTTCTGATCGACTCGCACGGTACCGGAAGCATCGATGACGAGCGTATATCGGACATCGTTCGCGAGAATTTCACCCTGACGCCAAAGGCGATCATCGAAGCTCTCGATCTTCGCCGACCTATCTACAAGGAAACTGCACGTTTCGGCCATTTTGGACGTAAGAACGGCGAATTCTCGTGGGAAGTTACAGATAAAGCCGAGGCTCTAAGAACTGCGGCTGAGGAACATAAGGGAGTCGCGGCGTAACATTGGAACGCAGGCTGCCAGCCTGCGTATCGTTAGAAATTGACGCCGAGTCTAACTTTACAATTTTTTTAGCAAGAGACACACGCAGGCTAGCAGCCTGCGGTCCGAAACAAATTATGGCTAACGCAGGAACATCAATGGAATACGATATCAAAGACATAAACCTGGCACCGCAGGGCAAACAGCGCATCGAATGGGCTGACCGCGAAATGCCGGTTCTCCGCCTTATTCGTGAGCGTTTTGAGGCAGAAAAGCCTTTGAAAGGCGTCAAGCTTATCGCTTGTGCCCACATCACGACCGAGACCGCTAACCTGGCCCGCACATTGCAGGCTGGTGGAGCTGAATCGCTTCTGATCGCTTCGAACCCGCTCTCGACGCAAGACGACGTCGCGGCTTCGCTCGTCGCTGACTGGGGAATCCCGGTGATGGCACACAAGGGTGAGTCGACCGAAACGTACGTCCGCCACGTCAAAGCAGCTCTTGATACAAATCCGAACCTCATCATCGACGACGGGTCTGACGTTGTCGCAACGATGATCAAGGAAAAGCCTGAGTTGATCCCAAATCTGATCGGAACGACGGAAGAAACGACGACCGGTATCGTTCGCTTGAACGCGATGGTCAAAGCCGGTGTGCTCACCTTCCCTTCGATCGCTGTAAACGACGCTCAGACGAAGCATTTCTTCGATAACCGCTACGGTACAGGCCAGTCGACACTTGACGGCATCATCCGTGCGACCAACATCCTGCTTGCAGGTAAGGTCATGGTCGTTGTCGGCTACGGCTGGTGCGGTAAGGGCGTTGCGATGCGTGCCCGCGGGCTCGGTTCGAACGTCGTCGTCTGCGAGATCGATCCTATCAAGGCGATCGAAGCGGTCATGGACGGCTTCCGCGTGCTTCCTATGAAGGAAGCTGCGAAGATCGGCGATTTCTTTGTCACCGTCACCGGCAACCGCCACGTGATTGACAAGGAGCACTTCGAAGTAATGAAGGACGGAGCGATCGTCTGCAACAGCGGACACTTCGACCTGGAACTCAACCTCGATGCCCTTCGCGAAATGTCGGCTGAAGCAGTTAAACGTCGTCCGTTCGTCGAAGAATACATCGGCAAAAACGGTGGAAAGAGCGTGATCGTGCTCGGCGAAGGCCGCTTGATCAACCTCGCTGCTGCTGAAGGCCATCCGGCTTCGGTCATGGATATGTCGTTCGCCAATCAGGCTCTCTCTGCCGAATATCTGGTCAAAAATCATGGCAAACTCGCCGCCGGCGTCCACGTCCTGCCGAAGGAAGTCGACCAGGAGATCGCTTCCCTCAAACTCCACGCCATGGGCGTCCAAATGGACATCCTCACGCCGGAGATGCTCGAATACATGACTAGCTGGGAAACCGGAACCTAAGAACGTGCGCGGGTTTCGTGCCCGCTCGCTATTTCTGAAAACACAAAGGCCTCGTCAATGTCGACGAGGTCTTTTTTGTTTCAGGGTGACAAGATCTTGTCGCTTTTCAACCCTGGTTTGGTAGAGCGAAATCTTGAGATAGGTAGAGTAGTCTCCCGAGATTGGTAGAGGTATTTTCGAGTTTGGTCGAACGTTCATTTTCGGTGAAAAAGTCTCTTATTTGCAATTGCGTTTCACGTATAATACATTATGTCCATTATCAGACTCATTTGCCTTTAAATTGAGGGGTCCCTCCCTTCCCGATCCACAACGTTGATATTGCCATTACCATTCATTCCAGTTTTAGAGTTAGAATCATCTTTCGATCGAAAAATTAACCGTCCCTCGTTTAGAAATAGGAGCATCCGTTTATGAAAAAGGGTTTTGTCCGCATATTGGTGTTGGCGGCTGCCGCAATCGTCTTCGTGGTCCAGCCAGGTTTTGGCCAGCAGCCGCAGGTAATGTCAACGCCGGAGATGAGAGATCGGCGAAATGCCATCGAGGCTGAGCTGAATTCCCTCGCTGTTGTTGACCGCAAGGTGATGGTGCCGATGCGTGACGGCAAGCGGATGCAGGCCGATGTTTACAGGCCAAAAGACGCTTCGAAAAAGTATCCGATCATCTTTTCACGAACCCCGTACAACTTCAACTGGTGGGACGTCCGGCTCGGGGCTCCGCGGGATATGACGACGATCCTCGACGCCGTGAAACGCGGCTACGCCTACGTCATCATGAACGAACGCGGGCATTTTTTCTCCGAGGGAAATTACGACATCCTCGGGCCGCCGACAACCGACGGCGATGACGCTATAACGTGGATGTCATCGCAAGACTGGTCGAATAAAAAGGTGGGAACGATCGGCTGCTCGTCGACTGCCGAATGGCAAATGGCGGTCGCGGCTCGCGGCAACCCATCGTTCACGACGATGATCGCACAGGGTTTCGGTGCCGGCGTTGGACGCGTTGGGCCGTATTACGAGCAGGGCAACTGGTATCGCGGCGGTGCGGTGCAGATGCTTTTCATTGCCTGGCTTTACGGCGAGCAGAATCAGGTTCGGCCCACTTTCCCTGCAAATACTTCGCAGGAAGAGCTGATCAGAGCCTCGAAATCCTTCGATCTGGCCCAGCAGTCGCCGCAGGTCGATTGGTCAAAGGCTCTCAGGCATTTGCCGGAAATGGATATCATGAAGGCAGTCGACGGGCCGCGAGGCATCTTCGCCGATGCGATGCCGAATTCGACCGGCGGAGCGATGATAAAACGTACTCCGAATGATCCGGCGTGGTACAAGGGCGGCCTGTTTCACGACAACATGAAGATCAACATTCCCGGATTCTGGTTCATGTCCTGGTATGACGTCTCGGTCGGGCCGAATCTTGCGACCTATAATCACGTTCGCAAAACGGCCGATAAGGATATCGCTGACAAACAATACGCTGTGATCGCCCCGACGCTGCATTGCAGCTACACGCGTGCGACCGAAAACACGATCGTCGGCCAGCGAAGCATGGGTGATGCCCGGCTCGATTACAGCAAAATGACGTACGACTGGTTCGATCATTTCCTCAAAGGCGAGCAGAACGACGTGCTCAAACGCCCGAAAGTTCAGTACTTCACGATGGGCAGCAACAAATGGCAGTCGTCCGAATCCTGGCCGCCTGTCGGTGCGGAACCGATGAAGTTCTATCTCGCAAGCGGCGGGAAAGCCAACACCGGAGCCGGCGACGGAAAACTTACGACCGAGCCGCCCGCGGCCGACATGCCGGACACTTTCACCTACGATCCGATGGATCCGGTTCCCTCATTCGGCGGTAACGTCTGTTGTACCGGAAATGCGGTGCAGGGCGGTGCCTGGGATCAAACGAAGATGGAGGAGAGAAATGACATTCTCGTTTACTCGACCGACGTTTTGAAGGAAGGTTTTGAGCTGAGCGGGCCGATCGAGGTTTCGCTTTTTGTCTCGTCGGATGCGAAGGACACGGACTTCACTGTAAAACTCATCGACGTCGACGAAACCGGCAAAGCATGGAACCTCGACGAGACCATCCAACGCATGCGATACCGCGACGGTTACGACAAACCGCTCGCGTGGATGGAAAAAGACAAGGTTTACAAGGTCAAATTCCAGCCGATGACGACCAGCAACTACTTCGCGGCCGGGCATCGTCTGCGGATAGAGATATCGTCGAGCAACTTCCCAAGATTCGACCGCAATATGAATACCGGCGGGAATAACTACGACGAGGTCAAAGGCGTGGTCGCGAAAAACTCCGTTCACCACTCGAAACAGTATCCGGCTGAGGTAGTGATCTCTGTGGTGAAAAAGAAATAACCTTTGTGTAGAAATGCTATAACCGGCCAGGCTTTACCGCCTGGCCATTTTTTTTGCCGAATGTGTTCTAGATGACATTCAGAACTCCATTGATCAGCTAGGATTAAGCGATTCTTGTTCTTATTTGAACATCATAGGAGAAATTTTTATGTCATTAATACTCTGTCCTGAATGCGGTCACGAAGTCTCGACCACCGCCGCCGCCTGTCCAAACTGTGCCAGGCCTCTGCACGCCCCGCCGGTCGTAGAGCGAAAGGTCATCGTTGCGCAGCCGCTCGATCGCGAAGGCGGGTTTCCTACCTGGGCATTGATACCGATCGGATTGCTCGGTATTGTTCTTATATTTGTTGCCTACATCGCCTTTCGCGGCGGTGACGATACAGCAAATACAAATGTGAACGTCAACGTCGCCAGCAAACGTCCGGCAACTGACACACGCACAACGTCGACTTCGACGGTGCCGTCAACAAGTGTTCCCGCAAGCGCGCCTGTTCCGCCGCCTTCGCAGACAACGACGGTTCCCGGCTCTTCAACGGCTCCGCCGGTTGCTCCAGCAGCCGACAAAGGAACTGTCGTACTCAACGCGAAGGCGACATCGGCAAGCGGCTCGACACAGGCGGTCAAGGGGACAAGATTTTACCTGTTGGAAGAAGACGTCGAAACAGTATTGAGAGCAGCCCGCGTCGAACCAATAGAGGGAAACACTCTGGCGGGAAGCCTCGGGCTCGCTGCGGTTTTTCCTGATCGCTACGGTGATTTTCAGCGCGCAGCGATGCGAGCGATCGCGGCAAAGGCAAAATACTCGGGTACGACCAACGGCAGCGGCGGAGCGAACCTGGCCGGCGTGGATCCTAAAGGGTACTACCTCTTCGGCATCGCCAAGATCGGCCGCGGTTTTGCACTTTGGAATTCACCGGTCTCGGTCATCGCAGGTGACAACATGCTAAATCTGAGCCCGCAGAGCGTGACTGAGGTTTCGGATCCGAACGGTTAACGCTGCATGCTAGTTCGCAGGCGGGTGTCAGAAATGGCACCCGCTTTTTTGTTTGTTACATCTCTTTTACTCGCAGTGTTTTATCGGATATTGTAAGATGCTTTAAGTTAACTTCTTCTTTATGGCGAGGCCTCTGATCTTATCGCTGGACGGGCAGGATTTTCCGGTAACGATCGTTAAGATCGACCGGGAGAAGTTGTATGGCCGCGTCGAGATAGAGGCTTATGATGAGAAAGGGCTCGAGGCAAGCCTGCGGGTTTTAGCGGCGGACGGAAAGACACTGATCGACAAAGGCGGCACTGCTCTCGCGACCGTGAACGACAAGGGCGATTCGGTCGATCGAAACGAGCTGATTCCGATCACACCCGACGGCGAACCGATAGCACAGGTTCCCTCGTCGTTCGGGCAAAAGAACGTGTTGTCGCCGGCGACCGTGGAAGACTATTTTACGCAGATAGTTAAGAGCGTTTACCTCGTCGGCACATTTGAGACGAATGATATCTCGGCACTGCACGACTATCTGTCAGATGGACGGATGTACTGGTTCCCTTTCAGCTGGCGTGGCGGCATCGAATATGACAATGCCTATCTGATCGGCTCCGGCGGCGATATTTTTATGGTGGTTGGAAAACAGGCCGATTTTCAGTACATTAAGCTAAATCAGGCCGCGGTCCTCGATTCCGGCGAGGAAGAAGAGATCTCGGCCGATGATCTGGACTTTGATCTGATGTAATCAGCAGTTTTCAGTGGTCTGTGGTCAGTTGTCAGCGGAAGACCGAATCTCTTTCTGAACACTGACCACCGACAACTGACCACTGACGCGTTATGCCAATAAACATCTCAAATTCGAACAATCGTGACGCCGTCGTGGCGGCAGAAGCCTTAAACCCGACACGCGTGATGCGT
Organism: Acidobacteriota bacterium; assembly: GCA_016703965.1. Lineage (NCBI taxonomy): Bacteria > Pseudomonadati > Acidobacteriota > Acidobacteriota bacterium. The sequence continues at coordinate 589,250 of JADJBB010000025.1, read as the reverse complement.
TATACGGATAAAAAGGGGCGGCCGATATCTACACGCAAGTTGTTGAAGACTGACACCACCCATGATCTGCCGGAGCTTCTAAAAAAAGACAAGAAACTCGAAAAGGTTTCCGACAGCTTGGTTAAAGGCGATCCTGAGATCGACATCGAGCGTTTCGGGATGTTTTTGACTGATATGTCCCGCGTTTACGTCACGAAAAAGGGCATCATTCACCTCGTCGAAGAGATCGAGGTAACCTACAACGCCGACGGGAGTGAGCGAAAACGGCAGCCACGCAAAAAAGAGCTGCAAAACATGAACGGCGAATTCCCGATGCGTTGGACCGGAAAATTTATTAAGAAAGAAGAAGCGGCACATAAATTCGTCTTCACGAACAAAAAACAGCTCGTGCATATCAACGGCTTGACGTTCGATTTTCTGTTTGAAATGGCAAAAGACCTCGCGGAACGCGACGCTCTGCTGCTCGTCCGCGGCGGCGAAAAAGGCAACGAGCCGCTCGTGATGAACCGCGGCGGCAAGCCGTACAATGCCTTTCTCGAAGGCCGTGTGAAGGACGATTCGTATTGCCTGATTCTGCACCTGTCGAATATGGAACTGAAACGGCCAAAAACCTTGGAGGTGGAAGAAGTAACCACTAAATAACACGAAAATACACTAAAAATTGCTCGCTGTTATTCCTGTATTATCTCTTTCGCCTTCTTTTAGTGATCTTTTCGTGTATTTTCGTGGTTCCTCTTAAAAAATGCTTGATCTTGGTTTCGACAAAGCTAAATTCACCTGCAAGTTCGGCTACTGCACGGGCAAGGCTCCCGATCTTGCCGACCCGTCGCTGCACGTAAAAGCTCAGGAATACAAACGCCGGGTTAGCGGCAATATGAAGGCGATCTCGGCCGACGACGCGTTCAAATTACCGAGGGCGAAAGGCTATTTCGTCAGCCGCAAATACGACGGCGAGAACGCGATGCTGCTCTTCGACGGCGAGAAGATGATCTCCGTCAACCCAGGCGGAACGGCAAGGATCGGGCTTCCGGCGTTTGAGGAAGCAGCAGAATTACTGAAAAAAGCGAAGGTCAGCTCGTGCGTTCTCGGTGCCGAGATCTATGTAAAAGAAGATGCGACCAAGGCTCATCCCGTGCAGCAGGTCGTTCGCATCCTGCGTTCGCCGCCGTCGAAAGAGGATCTGGAGCGGCTCGGTATTGCCGTTTTTGACATTGTCGAACTTGAGGAAAAGCCGGTCGATAGTGCGGCAAAGGTCTTTGACACGCTGAAGAAATGGTTTAGTAAGGGCGAAAAGGTCCACGCGGTCGAGTTTGAGAAGGCTGACAGTATCGATACGATCATGGAACGCTTCACCGACTGGGTTGTCGGCGAAGGTGCCGAGGGCGTCGTCGTACGGCACGATCAGGCCGGTTGGTTTAAAATCAAGCTGCGTCACAGCCTCGATGTGGCCGTTATCGGCTATTCCGAGGGCACCGATCATCGCAAAGGCATGCTTCACGATCTGCTGGTCGCGGTGATGCGTAGCGATGGTTCATTTCACGAATTCACCCGCGTTGGCGGCGGTTTCACCGATGAAGACCGCAAATCGATCGTGACCGATCTGAAAAAGAAGATCGTGCCGTCCGATTACGTGGCCGTCAACAACGATTACGTCGCCTACGAAATGGTGAAGCCCGGCATGGTGATCGAGATCTCGTGTCTCGACATGATCGCCGAACGTGCCCGCGGCGGTCCGGTTAAGCGGATGGTACTGGATTGGGACGGGAAAAAGTATTCCGCGACCACGCGAATGCCTCTCGTTAGTGTCATCTCGCCGCAATTCATCCGCATTCGCGATGACAAAGAGGCAGTCGTAGATGATGTGAGCATTCGCCAGGTCACTGACCTCGCGGCGGTTCCTGAGGCTGACAAATCCGTTCACGAGGACGATGACCCGCCGAGTGAACTCCTCGAACGCCTCGTTTACACCAAGGTAATGAAAGGCAACACGATGGTCCGTAAGCTTTTGCTCTGGAAAACAAACAAGAAAGACCGCAACGACTATCCGGGCTTCGTCGTCTACCTCACCGATTTTTCCCCAAATCGCCAAACGCCACTAGAACGCGAGATCAAGATCACCAACAGCGAACGCGCGGCGAAGCAGATGTTTGACGACTGGGGAAAGAAGATATTTATTACAGGTTGGGATAAGGTGGGATAGGTTTAGAGTTCCAGCTTTAGCTGGTCTCTGAGTTGGGGAATGAACAAGCTAAAGCTTGAACTCTGAACGGTTATGGCCGCACCATTTTACGAATTTGCCGACAACAAACGCCTCATGTGGATCGCGCAGGAGTGGGTTCGCTATGCGGACGATCTGGCGGAATGGGCGATGGAGCGGCTGGTGAACCGCCGTGATGTTTGGAGCCAGTACACGCTCAAAGACGGCAAGATCAGCGTCGTGATGCTGCCCGTTGCTGAGCGGCGAAAACTTGGGACCGACATGGTCACGCTGAACAAGCTTAACCGCCATTTTTCTGCCAAATCGCCGGCACATCTCATCGGGCTGCATTCGATCAGCGATCATTCTACCTGCAAATGGTTCGCGATCGATGTCGATCTGCACGATCCGAGCATGCCGAATGCGGACGAGGTCGCTGAGGCTAATTTTGAAGCGGCTCTCGATTGGGCCGAGCGTTTGCGCGAAATGGGAATGGATCCGATGCTGTTCGATTCGAACGGCTCGGGCGGTTATCATGTGTGGGTTTTGCTGGACAAAGAATATCCGCTTGCTGAAGTTTACGATTTTGCCGATAACCTCCGATCGGACTGGAAAGAACTTGGCCTCGAGCGAAAGCCCGAGCAGTTCCCTCCAAAGCGTGTCGTCGGCCCGGACGATCTGCCTTACACACTCCGGACGCCCGGCAGACACCACACGCGGCATCATTACACACGCGTCTACAATTTCGACGCCATCGCCGGCGAGAATGAATGGCTTGAGGGCGGTGAGGCTATTGAAGTAGTACTTTCAACGAAGCCGTCTAAATTACCAAAACTAAAGAAGAAGAAAACCAAAGAAACGCTGGTAGCTGCGCCCCAGCCTAAGGTCGCGACGGTCAAACAAAAGCCACGCGTTTGCGTCGATCTGGACGGCGTTCTAGCTCAATATGACAAGTGGAAGGGTGTCGATCATTTTGGCGATCCCGTACCCGGAGCTTTGGAATTTTCCAAAAAACTGGCAAAGATCGCCGATATCACCGTCTTTACCTCCCGCTGTGCTCAGGACGTACTCGAAGGCTCGCGAATCACGCCCGCCCAACTCAGAATCAAGGTGATCGACTGGCTGGAAAAACATGGATTTCCCTACACCGACGTCTATACCGGCCAGGGAAAACCGCGAGCGGCCGCCTTTATCGACGACCGCGCGGTCCATTGTGATCCGCAAAATGACCCGAATTCATTTGAAAACAGTCTGGCTGCCGTAAAAGGCCTTGTTAAAAAGCCCCACGGCATTCCCAAATCCGTCGGCGGATACACTGGCCGTTACAGCTCCTGAACTATTATTTTCCCGGCTGATACTGCCGTTCGATCTTCCCTTTTAGCTGCGCCGGATAGAAGTAAACTTCCCGCAGGTTTCCCGTGCTGTATCTTTCGGCCTGATCGTTGAAGTGCTTCGACTTAGGATCGCCGCTTTCGCCGCCGGCTGTAACGGCTTTTGCTCGAACTGTTTTGCCGAATTCAACAACCGCGACAAAACTATTCCCACTCGTTCCATACCATTTTTTCGAACCGCGAAACGGCCTGGCCCCGAACGACGCCAGCGAACCGAGATTTCCTGATGCAAATCCGACCGGAATGCTCGGTGCCGCATCGTTGAACGGATGAACGATGTCGTCGGTCAATCGCTGAAAGCGATTGATCTCGCCCCACGCCGTTTTCCAGGAGCCGAAATCGGCCTTGAGTCTGTCAGAGGCGGCGGCTAGCGACCTCAACAGTTGATCTGGTGCCGCCTTTGTAGCTATATATTCTTCTAATCCCATTCCGGATTGCCTCGCGGACATACCTACGCTTCGAACCAGGTCGTCCGCCCAAAAAACCCCGAGCGATGTGGGAACGGAATTCACCGACCAACGAAGATCCCAATTTTTCAATAAAGCGATCTGTTCTGCCAACGCTGCCTTTGTTGGATCTGACGATGGCAGAGCGTCCCAGGCCTTTGTAAGAGCCGGGAGCGTCGTCTCAAACCACGGCATATAGCTATCGTAGGCAGCGGCGTTCAGACTCTCAAGAGTAAAATCCTTCTTGTCCTTCAAAACCCGGATCGCGTGACGGCCGCGGGCGGACTCGACACCGTTGTCAACATATTTCGGAAAATCCGCCTGTTTTAGACTGCTCGGCCCGGCAGCAGACCACGGCCAATTGTTGCTATTGTAAACCCAACCGCTGGCTGGATTTTTAATGTTCGGGAGTTCGTTAAACGAGAGCAAGCCTTTCCAATCGGTCGCGGGATCGCTGCCGTCAACGGGTTTTGTCCAGTCGAATTTCGGATCACGTCTTGGAACAAAGTTCGGGTGAAAATAGGCATTGTTACCGTCGGCATCGGCGTAAAGCGTTGCGTTAGAGGAGTTTGCCTGAAGCTCCATCACTTTTTTGAATTCGTTGTAGTTTTTTGCTTTCGTTCTGCCGTAGGACTGCATTAACGCTTTTACGGGCTCGTTCATCAAGCCGACCGAGACAAGTTTTGCACCTTCCGAGCGAACGATCGGGCCGTGATGTGTGAAGAGTGCCGTAAATTTCCGCTCAGTCATTGCCCCACCGGCCGCTTTGAATTTAATAGCTATCTCCCTTCCGGTAACCTTTCGTTCGCGGCCGCCCTGAATATAGGCGAAAGTCCCGTCCTCTTTCTTTACCACCGTTTCCAACCACTCGTCGATGGCGTCAACCTCGCTCGACGTGTGCATCCAGCCGAGGCGTTCATTAAATCCCTGATAAATAAAGAACTGGCCCCAGGTTGACGCACCATAAGCGTTCAAGCCTTCGTCACTCGTCATCTGAAGTTCCGAGCGGAAAAAGAAAGAAGTATGCGGATTGATCAGCAGTAGAGCTTTTTTGTTTTTGGTGATCGAAGGCGAGATAGCGATTCCGTTCGAACCGGAAGGCTCTTTCAGCGGATCTTCCGGCTCTTTGACTGCGACAAAGCCCTTTTGGTCATAAAACTGCCGCAGCTGGCCCAGATCTATCGACTCGATGTCCCCGCCGATACTTCCCTCACTAAATGTCAGCGGCATCCACGGTTCAAATTTCGCAATGACCCGCGGTTTTACATTTGGATGGGTCGCCAGGTAAAAATTCAGCCCATCTGCCCAGGCGTTCATAAGCTTTCTAAGCCATTCAGGGCTTTCGAAATACAGCCGTTTCATTTCCTGCTCATCGATGAATAGTTTCTGTCGCAGGTCGCTCCAGATCGCCCTTTCGCCTTCAGCCTCGGCGAGGCGGCCGATCGAGTTCAGGTAGTTTGTTTCAATGCGGTTAAAATCGTCCTCTGCCTGGGCGTAGATGGCTCCAAAGACCGCGTCGGCGTCAGTTTTGCCTTTAACATGAGCGATGCCCCAATCATCGCGGGTGATGGTGATGTTCTTCGCCTGGGCTTCCCAACGCTGCCGTTCAGAAGGTGCTTGTGACGCGGCTGAGACCGTAAGCAAAACGAGCAATACGAGTACATGGACGTATTTTTTCATATGGGTATCTAAACTGGTTCTGGATGCTAATTTTGTAACATTGTACCGCGATTCTCGCTTTCCAACATCCTTGCAAAGATAACAAAGACTCAGGTTCGTGAAACTTAAAATTCTCGAACGCGTATTCCATTCTTCGAGAAAGGCTCTGACCAAAATGCATTTCTAGTCAGAATCGATTTTTTTGTCACGAATTTTATATTGGTGGTGTTTCTTTTCCGAGAAACAAATTTCTATCCAATTTTATAAACGTCGAGCCGTAATCATCCGGAGCACGAAAAACATGAGCAGTAATCAATACCCCTTCATTCGAAATATCTCAATCTTCGCCTTTCTACTTTTTGCTACGATCCAAAATCTAATGGCTCAGGCTCAGGCCCCGGTTCCGGCTGAGGTCGCAGTTGATGTAAAAGAGGTTACGCCGATAAAGGACCGCGTAATTGCCGCGGATTCCCCGCCGTCGCCATATGTCCGAAAGGATTCGGCCGTTCGCATTCCGCGTGTCGAGGCGGTTCCTGTAATAGACGGAGTTTTGGACGACGCGATATGGAAAAATGCGGCCCTGTTCGGCGACTTTGTCCAGACACAGCCCGGCGACAACGTCGCTCCGAAGCATCCGATGGAATACATGATGGCCTATGATGCGAAGAATCTCTATATCGCGTTCAAGGTCAAGCAGGAACGCAGTACGGTCAGGGCGACTGTTTCGCGCCGGGATAACATCTTTAACGATGATTATGTCGGCGTTTTCCTGGATACCTTTAACGATCAGCGTCAGGCGTACATCTTCTTTTTTAACCCGCTCGGTATACAGGGCGACGGCACAATGACCGAGGGCCGCGGTGAAAATTACAGCGTTGACCTGGTCTATGAATCAAAAGGCGTCCTGACCGAGGACGGATTTACCGTAGAAGGCGCGATACCCTTCAAATCTCTGCGTTACGAAGCCGGCAAAGGCAAGAATTGGGGCATTCACATTTTTCGGCGTGTGAAATATAACAACAGCGAACTCGATTCCTGGATGCCGTTCAACCGAAGCGTCAACGGAATGCTGAACCAAACCGGTAAGATCACCGGCCTCGAAGAGATCTCGACAACCCGGCAGCTCGAGCTGAACCCGAGTTTCACGGTCAGCGAGACGGGACGCCGGTCTAGATTCACGTTCAACAACGATCCGGCCGGAAGATATGTGAACGAAGGCGTGAAAGGCGATTTTGGCATGACGGCAAAATTCAGCCTGTCGCCGACGGTGACGCTCGATTTTGCCTACAATCCTGATTTTGCCCAGGTCGAGGCCGACGCACCGGTAAGCACGGCGAACGTTCGCTTCCCTATCTTTTTTGCCGAAAAACGCCCTTTCTTTTTAGAACGCATCGATATTTTTCAGAGCAGTCTCAACCTTGTGAATACTCGCGCGATCGTCGATCCCGATATAGCCGCAAAGCTCACCGGCCGCCGAGGAAAGAACACGTTCGGAATACTGGTTGCATCCGACAACGCCCCGGGCAATTACTCGGTCGATGAACGGGAAAGTTTGCTGAGCTGCCAACAGCGCCGTGCAGCGAATCCGACCGCTGGAATCATCTGCAATACCGAGAGATTCATGGACAAAAATGCTGACATTGGTGTTTTTCGATTCAAACGCGATGTCGGCCGCGAGAACAACATCGGCTTTTTCGCGACAACCTACAATTTCATCGAGCGGCATAACCATACAGCGGGCTTTGACGGCCGGTTCAAGCTCGATCAAAAGACGGTCGCGACGTTTCAAGTCGTTGGTACATATTCGAAAAGATTTTTTTACGATCCGGACCTCAACCGCAATCTTTACCGGATAGGTAATGGATTTGGCTATCTCGGAAGTATCGACAGGTCGGGCCGTAATCTGTCCATGAATCTGCAGGCGTTCGGGCGTTCGTCGGATTACCGCGCTGACGTCGGATTTACCAACCGAACCGATACAAACTATCTCGGAACTCGCGTCCAATACCAAACAGACCGCGACGCAAAAAAACAGATAATTTTCAAACGCGTCTTTACGCAGACCAACATTAACTACGACTGGAAAGCCCGCCTGCAGAACATGCAGTCCAACAACCAATTCATGGTCGGGCTTCAGCGGCAGATCTTTATCGGCGGCGGGCTCGAATTCGGTTATGAAAGAGTTTTTGAGCATGAGTTCGGCCCGAATCGGACCGCAACGCGCCCCGGAGCGTTCTTTGGGCCCAGTTCCGAGCGATCTGCCAACCGGTTTGAGAAATACGCGTTTATTGAGGCAAACCCGATAAAACAGATCTTTGCCTCATTCGTAATAAGCCAAAGCGGCGGCAATCTCGACTACGATTTCGGTGCGGGCCCGAAATATCCCCGTGTGAGCGCTCCGTATGTGGCGTGGTATCAACGCTGCGGGCAATTTGCCGTCTGTACCGAGGCCGAACCGGGATACGATCCGGGAGCGGGTAACCAACTTTATATTGAGTCGTCGGTGCGGTATCAGCCAACGAGTGCTTTGCAGATGCAGATCAACTACACGCGTACGCGTTTGATCCGCGACGATACGAAGCTAACCGCGTTCGATGATAATATTTTCAGCCTGCGGACTACCTATCAATTTACTCGCAATATGTTTGCCCGAATGAGGCTCGATTATTCAAATATCTCAAGCCGGATCCGTCCGCAGTTCGTCCTGGGCTGGACGCCGAGCCCCGGAACAGCGATCTATGCCGGATATAATGACGACCTTAACTACAGAGGCTACAACCCGTACACCGGCCAGCAAGAGCCCGGTCTCACCGGCAATGGCAGGAGCTTTTTTATCAAAATGTCGTATCTGTTCCGCAAGAGCTTTTAGTGAGACCTGCTGCCAATTAATGATACTCGCGGCCGCTCGAACTGGGCGGCCGTTTTGTTTCTTCGCGGCCCAACGATTATTCTTTTTAGAAGTAGTTGGTTAGAAAAGGACGATATCTATCATGTTTGTAAAAGCGATCGAGGAAGTTGGTGGTTATACGAAGGCATTGCACATGCTGCAGCGTGTTTGGGGAGCGAATCGTATCGTTCCGGGTTCGGCGACATTGTTTTTTGTGAATTCCGACGGCTGGGCTCTCACGTGCGCCCATGTCGCTAAGAATTTTATTGAAGGCACGAAGATCGCGGACAGATTTGAAGCGTTCAAAACCGAGCGGGCCGACATACCTGCCGACCGCAATCAAAAGAACGCGATAAATCAGCTCGAACGCAAATACGGCTTCAAGCCCGGTGAAGTCATCGAGCTGCACACACGCCTGATCGATTGCGTGGAAGGCAACCTGAATCTCGACATCAAAATACACGGCTCATTAGATCTCGCACTGCTTCATTTTCGCGGTGTTTCAAAGATCTTGTGCGACAATTTTCCGGTTTTCGGACGCGACAGCTCCGAGATGAAGCAAGGAATGTCCATCTGCCGGCTCGGTTTTCCGTTTCCGGAATTTTCAAATTATGGCTACAACGCTCTGACGGATTCGATCGGGTGGAACGATCAGGGCCAGGAATTCACCCCTCGTTTCCCGATCGACGGAATGCTGACCCGCCATGTTGCCGATACGTCAGGAAAAATCATCGCATTTGAACTCAGTACGCCGGGCATTCGTGGACAAAGCGGCGGGCCCGCGTTCGGCACAGACGGACGCGTTTGGGGAATGCAGTCGCTGACACGGCATCTCGATCTGGATTTCGATGTGGATGTCGAGCTGCAGCGAGGCACAAAGGTAAAGCGAGTTCAGGATAGCGCCTTCCTTCACGTCGGAGGTTGTATACACCTCGACCCCATAAAGGAGTTTATGAGAGAACACGACGTAAAGTTCAAGGAAGGCTAGACTTAGGTTCGCACCTTAGAAAGCAGAAAAACGCCAAGGAATGTAAATATAAAAAGTGGCGACCACACCGAAAGGCCCGGCGAAAGCAGTCCATTCAGACCTATCTGCTCGAATGTCGTGCTTATCCCAGTAAACAAAAGCCACAACATGACCGCGTAACCCACGGTGGCCGCCTTGCCCGTCCGGCTAAGGCTGAGAGCAAACGGTGCGGTAAAGAGGGCCATAACCAGCGGGAGGAACAAAGTGGTGTACTTCTTCTGCAGGCCAACCGACAGATTTCGCCTTTCCACATCGGAATCCGCTGCGTCCAGCTGCCGCTTCAATTCAGGTGTATTCAGATGGTTCGGCTTTGCACGAAGCTCCGCAAACGGATTTACTGATTCTGCGATCTCAACATTGGAGAGGTAGAGCGTCGTTATCTTGCCATCTCGGAGATCATTCCTTTCAACCTCACCAATGAAACGGATCTTGCCATCCACCCACTCGGCCCCGTCAGAACGGTACACGGCTTGCAATCTTTCCCCGTTATCCGCAAATTCATAGATAATCAGGCCCTTCACACACGATGTCGTACAGCCAGGCACACGTTTATCGTTATCAGACGCGATATTCGAGGATAAAAGAATGACCGACGGAGAGATCATTCCAAATGATCCAAAAAAGCCATGATCAGCGTTTATCTGATGAATTGCTCTGTCCGGAGCGATCGGGATCGAATTTATCTTTTCGTGTAGATCAAGCGTATCGTCTTCGCCAATCACGAGCATTGCGTTATCAGACGCAGCCTTCACTGCGGCCGATTCCCTCTGCCAGTCGCCCACATCATTCAGAGAGTTGATGGCCACAGCCTTCGCTTTTACGTTATCAGACGCCGCCATTCGGGAGTTTACAGAACCATCGTAAACGAGCTGCCTATTATCAGACTCAGCCCTATTTAGTACCGCCTGCCCCGACGGTTTTGCGTTATCAGACGCGAATTCGAAGGAATAAATACGCTTGTCGTTGGCCACCCAGTACTTCCCCGGCGGAGCAACAGGAACGCCGCGGTTGCGTATCAGGATACGGGTCTCGTCCTGCCGCTGGTTTGAACCCGGCAGCAACTTTTCCTGAACCAGCCAGTTCCCTGCCCCAAGCAGCAGTGTTAAGAGAAAACAAGGAACCAGCAGCCGATAGACGCTTTGGCCCGCAGATGTCCACGTTACGATCTCGTTATTCCGCGATTTGATCACGTATGTCGCAAGGGTCGCTATCATCGCCGCCGATGGCGATATCTGCAGATAAACGAAGGGCAACAAGTAAAATAGATATTTACCGAGCAGATATGTCCCGCCATCGATCGTCCCTGCGAATTTCCAGAGTTCGAAGGCAGTGAATATCATGAAAATAGCCGACAAGAACAGCAGCGTGAACGAAAAATTCGTTACAAGATTCAGGATCAGGTCGAAGTCACGAAGCCCCGTTGTCAGATCCACGAAGATATTGCGAGTTTGAACGTGTTCGGGCCGTTTACGGAGCTTCTCAAGCCTTTCGATCAGCAAATCTACTGGGATACGAAGGACGTGGAGATTTCGCGAAAGACTGAGCCAGATGATCGCAGCCAGGCTGCCGGCAAAGGGTATCAGGCCGCTAACAAGCACGCTGATCGCACCAACCCTGGCCAACTGTTCTCCAAGGAAAGTAAGCAAATAGAACCCGACCAGGACCCCAAGGGCCACTGCGATCCCAAACCCACGCCCGCCGCGATTGAACCGCAGGACGATAACCGTTCCCAGCAGGCAAAAGATCAGAGGGGTCACCGAGAGGATTATGCGCCGCTGCCACAAGATCTGGGCCTCCGTCCTCTCACCCCCGTCTTTTGTCGTCGCATATTCCGAAAGCTGCTGAAGTCCTAATTCTTCCGGCCGAAGCTCTTGCAGGCTCAGCCTTTCAACGATCTCGCTTCGCTTCGTCTTGATAGCGAAGCGGACGTCGCTAATGTTTTCCGATACATACTTGCCGGCGCCGGGCTCGAGAGGCAGTGTTGAAACTGTTGCATTTTCGAGAACGAGTTCTGACTGCTGCCCCGTTGTATCGATCCGCCCATTCCTTGACGTTATCAGACGCAGACTCCGATTCACCGCATCTTCGTTATAAATAAAAATGTTCTTCCAGGTCCGCGTCTCGAGATCGCCGCCTTTGACATAGATCGTGTATCCATTGACCTCGGTGTTAAAAACACCGGGTTCGATAGGAGATTCAAGCTTTCTGATCGCAGTTTGCAGGGCAACGCTGCGAACCAGCGATGCGGCAAGCGGAACGCCCTCGAGGTTTACGAAGAACGCAAATCCCGACATTACAATGCCCAAAGCCACGATCGGCAGAGCTATCTGCAGATTGCCGACGCCGGCCGCCCGGATCGCGACGAGTTCGCTATCTCCCTGCATCTTTGTCAGCCCGATGATGGTTCCGACGAGCATCGCCATCGGGCAAGTAAAAGCGATAACATTCGGCACAAGGGCCACTGTCAATTGCCAGATAAGATTGGCCGGAATATTTACGCTGAAGAAGATATCCGTATAGCGACTAGCCTGTTGAACAAACAGAATTACACTCAGAAGCAGCCATGAAAAGACGAAATACGGGACGATCGTCGAAACAAGATACTTTGAAATTAGCCAGCCAACCTGCTTCATGTGTCCTTAAATACTGATCGCGAGCGAAGTTTCCCCCGTGACTTCCCTGCCGATCGATTGAGTAATCAGCTGCTTCATGATCGTTGAGAGATATCGAAGGGTTTCCTGCTTGTCGAGAGTGAATTCCGCAAAATCCACCGGCGACAAGCGACGGGCCGCCGCTGCGACGGCCCGGTCGTCGGAATTCAGCGTTCGTCCCGACGACGACCGCCGGCAATCCATACACTTTAAGTGCAGATCGCTCTGAAGACGGGTCTCATCGCCGTCAAGAAAAATACGCCCGCAGCCGTCGCATTTACTCCAGTCCGGCAGAAATCCGGAAAGCCGCAGCAGCCACAGCTCGAAGTATACGCCGATACCAGGCAAACTCGCCGGGTCATTTGCGGCGGTCTCGATACAGGCCTTGACCATTCGGTACAGCGTTTCGTTCGGGTCGTGCGGCGGTGAGAACGTGATCAGAATATCGCCTAAATATGAGAATTTCTGCAGGAAATCAGGATTGCTGGCAGCCCCAAAATTTGACTGAAGAAGATCGACCTTCTGCAATGCAACCAGTTCGGAGGTTTCCTTTTGAAAGTATTCGATCTTAACGATCGAGAACGGCTCGATACCGCTGCCGAACTTGCTCTTAAGGCGTTTTGCGCCCTTTGCAACGGCCCGGATCATACCGTGCTCCCGCGTTAAGAGTACAACGATCTTATCCGCCTCGGCCAGATTGTAACTCTTAATGACCAGACTCTCGGTCTCGACCAAAGGCATGCTTCAAATCTCTCCGACATTACATTTCTTCGTCCACAACAGGCGGAGAAGGAATTTACCAGGGGATAAAATAAAGGATCCAGGCAAGAGCAAGGCTCACCAGAACGAACTGGGCAAAGGATTTAACCCCGTAAATGATCCGATCTCTGGTCGTTCCGTTCGATAGAGCGGCAAAGGCAACAGAGACAAAAAGTGAAAAACCTACGAGATACAGAAAATGGATCATTTCTTCCTCCCGACAGCAATGTCGACAGCATCCATGGCAGCGAGATAGTTTATAAGCCCCGCGACCTCCAGGAATCGCCCTCCGTATTCGAACGTAGCTAGTGCGGCAACCTGCGGTGATGGCGTGCCCGCCATGATAAAGCTCACGAAAGCTCCAAGTCCGTTACCGAAACGTGCAAAGATGTTCAGGAGGTACAAGAGAGCGCCGTCCTTAAATTCAAAACCGGGGTAATGGGCACCGCCGCTCGCGATCGCGATCGCAAACATAAGCCAGACAACGCCGGCTATCAAGGCACCGCGGACGGGACGTCTTTGCAAAATATGGCCCACTCCGGGAAGGAACCAGGAAATGAGGCCGACTATCACAGGATTATTCATCTAATGTGTTGTCTGAAAGCACGTCTCGTAAAGATCGTGTTTCACTTTATTATTTACCTTCTATTCTTTCTATTGATGATACTTAGCAAGGGCACTTAAGGAATAACATTAATTAAATAACCTGCCCTACCGTCTAAGAAACATACGTAAAGACCATACGATTAGTTTACAACCATTCTTTCCCTGCACCGCGTGAGAAACAATTCAAATATCTCTCTTGAAAGCCGGTCGTTCGAAAACGTGATCTCAGGATGCCATTGAACTCCGAGGACGAATCGATCCGGTCTTGTGTCCTCGATGCACTCGATCACGCCGTCTGACGCCCAGGCGACTGCTCTTAGATTTTCTCCGACCCGATTTACTGCCTGATGATGTGAACTGTTTACCCTGACCGGGCCATTCGCATTCCGAACGGCTTCTAGGCTCGCAAGAGTGCTCGTTTCATCTATCTTTACCCCGTGCGAAGGGCGGTCGTACGGCTTTCCCTGATCGTGTCGGATATTACCATCGACAAGCGAATCGATATCCTGTATCAGGCTGCCGCCGCGGGCGACATTTAACGCCTGCATGCCAAAACAAATGCCAAAAAGGGGAAAATTAAGCCTCTCGGCCTCATCAAGGACCAAGCGGTCGGTTTCATCCTTCTCAGGAATGACGGTCCCTAGTTTCGGATGCGGCTCTTCGCCGTAATATGCCGGATCGGTATCCGTGTTGCTTCCCGGCAGCAAAATTCCGTCAAGTCCCGCGAGTGCGTCGGCTACATAATCCTTTTTCGGTATCAGCCCCATGTGAACCGGAACACCGCCGCAGGCTTCAACCGCCTCGCTGTAATCGCGGCCAAGATAGAAACGACGCGTTTCCATCTCAAGCCGCATCGTAATGCCGATCCTCGGACGCTTTCTCATAAAACCCTTTAATGTTCAGATAATTACGAAGTTTTGTAAAGTTTGCAGAGTTGCAGAGTTGCAGAGTTTGAATATTGAAGAGGCTTCACCAACTCTGTCTACTCCGTAACTCTGCAACTCTCTAAACTCGATAAACTCTCCAGTTCGTCAGAGTTTGAGCATTTGAAATGAAACCCTTATGATTGAAGGCAATGGAAGACAGCTATTTGAGCCAAAGAATTAGGTCAACGACCGTGCTGCTCGTGACACGTGACGGACATACTGCGATGGCGGGCGACGGCCAGGTTACGCTTGGCGATACCGTGATCAAGGGCTCCGCACGAAAGGTCCGCCGGATATCGAACGGCAAGATCCTCGCGGGTTTTGCGGGTTCTACGGCTGACGCATTCTCGCTGCTGACGCGTTTTGAGACAAAACTTGAGCAGTTTCAGGGCCAGCTTGAACGTGCCGCGATCGAGCTGAGCAAGGACTGGCGAACCGACAAATACCTGCGAAATCTGGAAGCTCTGCTCGTCGTTGCAGATGGAAAGGACGCGTTTCTCATCTCCGGCAAAGGCGATGTCATTTCATCGGACGATGGGCTACTGTCGGTCGGTTCCGGCAGCATGTATGCTCTCGCGGCCGCCCGGGCACTGATGAAACACACCCAGCTTTCGGCGAAGGAGATCGCCGAAGAAGCTCTTCGAATCGCAGGCGAGATCTGTATCTACACAAATTCTGACGTTATGGTCGAAGAGATCTAAGGCCCAACCCCGGCTCGCAAGCTAACGCTTCATCATTACTGAAATGGCTATTTACTTAGGCGGAGAAACGCCACCAGCAAAACCAAACCTTGACGACCTCACGCCGCGGCAGATCGTCGCGGAGCTGGACAAATATGTCGTGGGTCAAAATGCTGCGAAAAAGGCGGTAGCGGTTGCTCTGCGTAATCGGATTCGCCGTCAGAAGCTGCCAGCCGAGCTCGCTGAAGACGTTTTGCCGAAGAATATTCTGATGATCGGCTCGACCGGCGTCGGTAAAACTGAGATCGCAAGGCGTCTTGCTCGCCTGGCGAATTCCCCGTTCATTAAGATCGAGGCGTCGAAATTCACCGAGGTTGGTTACGTCGGCCGCGATGTCGAGAGTATGGTCCGCGAATTGGCCGATGTCGGCGTCGATATGGCGAAACAGGCGGCGTTCGAAGAAGTTTTGCCGCGAGCTGAGCAAAACGTAGAGGAAAAGCTGCTCGACATTTTGCTCCCGCCGTCGGATTTTCATTATCAGACGCAGGACGATGACGAACGGGCGGCGGAACGCGAGGATCACGACAATTCGGTTTCCCGAACCCGCGAAAAGCTTCGCGAACAGCTCCGTCGCGGCGACCTGGACGAACGCCTGATCGACATTGAAACGACGGACCGATCGAACGCGACGATCGATTTTATCGGCGGCCAGGGTATGGAGGAAATGGGCGTCAACCTTCGCGATATGATGGGAAACATGTTCCCTTCCAAAACCGTTACGCGAAAGCTCACCATCGCCGAAGCTCGTGCTTATATGATCCGCGACGAGCAGGAAGGCCTTGTCGACATGGAGCAGATCACCCGAAAGGCGATCGAACGAACACAGTCGGCGGGGATCATCTTTCTCGATGAACTCGACAAGGTCGCCGGCCGCGAATCGGGCGGCAATCCGGACGTCTCGCGTGAAGGCGTCCAACGCGATCTGCTGCCTATCGTCGAAGGTACGAACGTCAACACAAAACACGGCATGGTCAGCACCGACCATATTTTGTTCATCGCCGCAGGGGCGTTTCACGTTTCAAAACCATCTGATCTGATCCCTGAACTTCAGGGCCGTTTCCCGATCCGTGTCGAACTTGAATCGCTAACGATCGACGATCTTAAGCGGATTCTCGTGCAGCCGAAGAACTCGCTGATCAAGCAGTATCAGGCACTGCTCGAGACTGAAGGAATTACTTTAACTTTTACCGAAGATTCCATTGACCGGCTCGCCGAAATGGCTGAGGAGATCAATAAAACTACCGAAAACATTGGGGCACGAAGACTGCACACTCTCGTTGAGAAATTACTCGAAGAGATCAGTTTCCTCGGCAGCGAGCTTGAAGAAAAACATCAGGTCATCGATGCTGAGTATGTAGATGACCGCCTGAACAGCCTGATCGAAGACCGCGATCTGCGGCAATATATTTTGTAGATCGAAGAAATTTAGCCACAAAGACCACAGAGAATATCGGCCGGAAAACCCTGGGAATGATGAACGAACCCGCAACATTTGCTTCTAACAGTAAAAAGCCTTTCTCTGTGCCCTCTGCGGCTAAATTCTTCTTAGTTCTGTGTCTCGCGATCTCGCTTTCAGTCGCCTGCGGCAAACGCGGAGCTCCGGAGCCGCCGAAGGAACGCGTTCTGCAGCGTGTTGAGATCTCAGGTTATCAGCGTGGCAGTCAGGTCATTCTGTCCTGGCAGATGCCTGTTCGCAACGCCGTGAAGGGAAATACTCTCAATATCAGCCGTGCTGACATCTACCGCCTCGCCGAGCCGTCGAATGCTCCGCTTCAATTGTCGGAGGAAGAGTTTGCAAATCGAAGCACGCTGATCGCCGCGTTAGAGATCAAGGATACGGATTTTGGCTTGAAAACACTCACTTATCGCGACACGCTTCAGTTCGCCGGCCAGCCTGCACGGCTACGATACGCGATCAGATTTGTTAATGCTTCCGGCCAAAAGGCGGGATTTTCGAATTCTCTTCTCATCGAGCCTACTGCAAAGGTCGCAGCAGCACCGACGGTTCTCTCCGCTGAACCGACGCAGGACGCGATCAAGCTAAAATGGCAGGCTCCCTCGGCAAACGTTGATGGTTCGGTACCTGTGAGCCTGCTCGGATATTTTGTGTTCAGGTCCAATTCGGACAAAGAGATGGGCAAACCTCTCAATAAAACTCCGGTCACGGAAGCTGCCTTCAACGACGAATTTTTTGAGTTTGGAAAGGAATATTACTATTTTGTTCGTGCCGTCTCGGTCGGAACGCAGGCCGAACCGGTCGAAAGCGGCGAATCGAACGTTCTGAAATTCAAAGCGATCGACACCTTCGCTCCAACACCGCCATCAGCGATCACGCTTGCTGCGTCACCGACAACTATTTCGATCTTTTTTGCCGTAAACCCCGAGAAAGATGTGGTCGGGTACCGCATCTATCGCTCGACCGATAAAGATCTGGATAAAGTAAAATGGCAGCTTTTAACGACTGAATTACTGAAAACAAACACCTTCCAAGACACGAAGGTCGAAAGCGGGAAGATCTATTATTACTATCTGACGGCAACGGATAAATTCGGCAACGTAAGCGAAATGTCGGAAGTTGTCTCGGAAACGGTTCCATAAAACTAAATCTCGCTCGAACAAATATGAAGATCGCAATTGAGAAAACATTCGCCCCGTCCAAGATCGTCTGCGTGGGGCGCAACTACGCAGAACACGCTGCGGAATTGGGGAATGAGGTCCCGAAAGAGCCAATGCTATTCCTGAAAGCTCCTTCAGCGGTGGTATTTGACGGCGATGAAATTATCATTCCGCGCCAGTCAGATCAAGTTGAACATGAAGGTGAACTTGCAGTGGTTATCTCAAAGCACTGTAAAGACTTAAGTGATGATGCTAATGTAGAAGATTACATACTGGGCTTCACCTGTCTGAACGACGTTACCGCCCGCGATCTGCAGCGAAAGGATGGTCAGTTCGCACGTGCTAAATCATTCGACACGTTCTGCCCGATCGGCCCGCATATCGAACCGGAGCTTGATGTTTCGGACCTGCGAGTTCTGGTGCGGGTTAACGGAGTCTTAAAACAGGACGGGCGGACCTCGCAAATGGTCTTCCCCGTCGACTTTCTGGTACGATATATCTCAAACATGATGACGCTTAACCCTGGCGACGTGATCGCGACCGGAACTCCGTCCGGAGTCTCAAAAATGAACCCCGGGGACGTTTGCGAGGTCGAGATCGAGGGTATAGGCACTTTAACAAACACAGTTAGATAGTTTCGTTAAGCAAAAACGCGAATCAGCGAAACCAACGAACAGCGATCCACCATCAACACGAAACCAATGAAATTCTTTATAGACACAGCAAATTTAGACGAGATCAAAGAGGCGAATGAGCTTGGTTTGATCGACGGCGTTACGACGAATCCGAGCCTGGTCGCGAAAGAGGGCGACGTTGACTTTAAGGAACACATTGCCAAGATCTGTGCCCTCGTAAAAGGTGATGTTTCCGCCGAAGTAACTGCTCTCGACACCGCCGGAATGCTCGCGGAAGGCCGCGAACTGGCCAAGATCGCTTCGAATGTCGTCATCAAGGTGCCTCTTACACTTGATGGCTTGAAAGCGTGCCGCACCTTCCGGGCAGAAGGCACCAAGGTAAACGTGACCCTCTGCTTCTCTGCTGCCCAGGCCCTGCTTGCAGCTAAAGCCGGAGCATCTTACATCTCACCGTTTATAGGACGGCTCGATGATATCGGTCAGAACGGGATGCAGTTGATCGAAGAAATTGTCCAGATCTATGCAAATTATCAGTTCGATACTGAGGTCTTGGCCGCGTCGATCCGGCATCCGATGCATATTGTGGATTGTGCTTTGGCAGGAGCCGACGTTGCGACGATCCCGTTCAAGGTGATCACGCAGCTCGTCAAGCATCCACTGACCGATAAAGGCCTCGAAGGCTTCCTGTCGGACTGGAAGAAGAGCGGACGAAGCTAGGCCGTAAAGTTAATAACTGAAAGTTGGAAGTTAACAGAAAGACCGGCGGAACTTCCCGCCGGTCTTTTGATTTCAGCGTTGATCATTATCAGACGCCCCGAGAAGAGTTTTCAGCTCGGAATGAAGTCCCGCCGAATCAGGATCTCGCTGGATCGCGATCTGATATTTCGCCTTAAAATACTCATCGTGTTCCTTCATTTCGACCAGTTCGGTTACCTTCACGAGGTTAGCCTCGATCATCCCCACCTCAATCCCGTCCTTCTGGGCGAACAGCTCGTCGATCTCGACTATAAGCATTGAGAATTTCCGCAGCCATGAGAAGTCCTCGTCCTCGAGCAGCAGGCTTAAGAATTGTGTCGGCTTAAGCGGCCCGTGGATTCCTTCATACAATTCCCGTTCGCGATCGAGCATCGATTTATGCAGCTTAAGCAGCAAATTGCGTGCATTTTTGAGCTTTTCTTTGTTTTCCATAAAATATACTTAGCCTACTTTCATTATATACCATACCGTGCTAACTTTTACTTATTAGCACGCTAACCATTTATCATTAGCCTGCTAATTATTTATACATAGCACAGTAACATTCTTTTGTTAGACTGCTAACGGCTTTTCGTTAGGCCGCTAATTCCCGCTTAAACTATTGTAAATAGAGGTGCTTATCATGCCAGAGGCGATCATTTTCGAGGAAACCGTCAGCTACCATTTAGCCAAGGTCGCGACCGCATTCCGTAACAGCATCGAGCAGCATATGGCTAGTGCCGACCTTCACAGCGGCCAGGTTTTTGTAATGATCGAATTGTGGCGCCAGGACGGCATGAAACAGATCGAACTCGCAGAGCAGTTGAACGTAAAAGCTCCAACGCTTAGCAACATGATCCGCGGCTTGGAAAAAATAAATCTGGTTCGTACCAAAAAACACTCTAAGGACGGCCGGGCGATGACCGTACACCTTACTGCCCGCGGGAAGACTATCCGCGAAGATGTAGAAAAAAGTTGGATAGAAGTCGAAGCTGAGTGCGTCGCGGGCCTTTCGGTGAGCGATCGCTTCGTACTATTTGAGGTATTAAAAAAGCTTCGCGGAACGTACACCGGCCAAAAAGTCGAAGAGGAAGATTAACATGGGTGTAAGATATAGGTGATAGCTTTTACATAGAGCTAATAGCTCAGGAGGCATTCCATGAAAGTAATCATAGCCACAGACGGCACAAAATACGGCGACGCGGCTGGCGAGATGGCCGCTAAATTTAACCTCGGCGAAGGCGATTCGGTCACAGTGATCAGCGTTGTTGATATGGCAGTACCGCTGGTCACCGATATCTACGGCGGTTATTTACCTGATACGAGCGAACTCGAAAAATATGCAAAGGACAACGCAGCCGCGGTTGTCGAGACCACTAAAACGAAACTCGCGGCGGCTTTTGATGGCAAAAAGGTCGATATTTCCGGCGAGGTTCTGTTCGGATCGCCGGGAAGCCGTATCGTTGAGACCGCTGAGCAGATCGGTGCTGACCTTATAATCATAGGCTCGCACGGCTACAGGCGATGGGAGCGCATCCTGCTTGGGTCAGTTTCTAGTTCGGTGGTTCATCACGCGCCTTGTTCGGTCCTGGTTGTTAGACTGCCTGCCGAATGAGCCTGAAAGCCGCTCAGCAGGTCACCATAAATTCACGCAAATTCGACGGCACGATCCGGCGAAGTTGGAACTGTGAGCTGATCGAGGCTGACGCGGATTCCATTGTTTTCGTCAGGGTATTCGATATTGACGTGTCGCATCCCGACCTTGGCGAGATCAGCCGCGGAACTATTTCCTACGAATTTTACTGGCTCGATCGCTGGTATAACATCTTTTGCTTCCACGAACCCGACGGCTCGTTTCGCAATTATTACTGCAATATCAACATGCCGCCCGCTTTTGCCGGCTCCGTTCTCGATTATGTCGATCTCGATATCGACGTTGTCGTCTGGCCGGACGGCAGTTTTCAAATCCTCGACGAAGCCGAATATGAGCAGCACGCCGTTCAATATTCCTATCCCGAAGCCGTAAAAATAACGCTGCTTCGGCACTCGCTGAGTACTCGATCTGATCCGCTCTCAACAGCTCCCGACAAATAGCATCCATCGCGACTGATCTGCGGAGAATGTCCACGTCGGTTCAAACGCTGAATGAACGGCTGCAAAAATTTGTCGATAAATTTGAAAAACTTGGCGGGCTAAGCTTCACGGAAAAGCAGCTCGAATTGGTGCTTGGAATGGAATTGCTAGTCCGCGCGGAGCAGCTGATCGCAACCCATCAAAAAACGCAGATCGAACTTACAGAGAAGCTGAACGAAACACGGGGAAAGTTGGCCCAGGTCGATGTCGACCTCAGGCCGCGAACGATCGACCGCAGTGTTGCATTAGTTGGAACTACGGAAACCGAAGAGCTGCGTGATAACCGCCGGCAAAAACTCTCCGCCCAACGGCAAAGCCTAAGCCAACTGATGTCACAGATCCAGGATGGCCTGACGGAAAATAATGAAAAGCTTCGAACGGCTACGATTCTCGCGAATAACCTCAGACGGCAATATCTGCCGATGATCGACCGCGAAATGTTCCGCCAGTAAGAACGATTAGTGCGGCTGGATGCGGAGCATGTAACTGCAAATATTTAACGGAACGCCGACATTCACCGTTACGCGTTGGCCCGCCGGTAGCTCGTAGTTATTTATCGCTGCCGGATTTTTCCCTTCGTTTACAGCCCAAAAATTCCCTGCTCCGTCGGTTACCAGCATCAGGTGCCGGCGGCTGATCTCGACATCACCGACGAGCGGAATATCAACCGGCTTTGATTTCGAACCGCGGCCGATCGCGATCTCTTTCTGATAGATAGGCACAACGTTTTGCCTGACGCCGCCTCGCCAGATCTCCAGCTTGTAAAGCTCGACCGCACGCGATTTCACGGCGGTCATATCCTCGGGCTCGTCGGTCTGCAGCGGAACGGCCTGCTGAATGGGTGCATTCTGAAACGACGCCGGCGGCGGAGCCTGATACGGCGGGGGCTGAAATCCCGTTGCCGGAGCGAAATTCGGGATGGTCTGCGATATCGGAGCGTTTTGAGTTGGTTCTAACGCCGGAATTCCCTTCGGCCTGACCAGAACTCCCGTCTTGTTGCCGCTCGAATCTTCCCAGCTATGCTGCACACGGATCTCACCTTTTTCGAGCGTACCGTCGATGCGCAGCTCGATGACGAACGAACGAGTTTCCAGTTTCTTCTTGCCGCTATCTCTTTCGCCCGTTCGGCGAGAATATGGTAAAGCCCTTGTACCAGGCCTTTTCGTTTGGCTCCCTGCCATTCTTTGTCATCGTCGCTGCTGAGAAAAATGGCGTATTCGCTCGGGATGATGGTCGTACCCTGCGGCAGCGGGACCATCTCGTTCTGCATTACGGATTCGACCTCGCGGGCGATCTTGACGATGAATGCCTCGGCCTTAGAACGCGGCTTGACCTGCGCGTCTCGAGCGGCCTGTTCCAAAACAAGCTCCGCCGTCTCACCATCGATCCAACGCCTGACTTTATCTAAAATGCTCATAAATCTTTGTTGATCGTGGATGGCAGATCGTTGACCGTTGTCAACAAGGTACCATCAACCATCAACCATCAACCATTACCTAATCCACATCCACATACTTACCATTCAGCCATCCGCTTGATATTTTGCTGCGTCGGCAGGTCTCGGCCTTGTTGGACGACATCAACTTGATACCAATTATTCTGCGAATTTACAATCTTGACCTTCGAATTTTTGGTCACGAGTCCGATCGGATCATTGTCGGTGTTTGGCGATGGAAGCAGATAAATGTCCGTGCTGGCTACGCCGGTCTTAGAATTGAACGAGCTCGAAAGGCCGGGAAAATATTGTGGCTTCGGATGTAACTCGCCGTCCCATACAAGATACCGGTGAACGCTCCAACAACCACGAGGAAAGCGGTCAACCGCCGCTTCAACCGGCGTTTCTTTTTCGCGGGCCTCGCTTCGGCAACCGTGACGGCGACATCGGGCTCCATCGCCATTGTCGCTTTCACTGCCGGCGGCGGATAAGACGGGCGGGTGTATAGCGGCTCGCGGCTCATCGACGAAGGGATATCCGCGATCGCCTCAAAGCTCGGCCGTTCCGGTGCGATCGGCGTGTAGCCGCGAAAAACGTGCGGCTGCGGCGTGTCTATCTGCGAAACGCATCATCGTGCTGTATTCGCCGTCCGCCGCGATCTGGCGAATTCCGGCGAGGTCGATCCAGAGGTCTTCGACGGACTGCTGTCGCTGGGCCGGATCGGTCGCTGTTGCTCGTTTTAGCACACGAACGAGTTCATCAGCCCATTCTTCATTCGCAACAGAAGCTGGAACCGAATCAATGCTCGCATTCGCAAACGAGCGCCGGTCAGCATCGTGTAGATCGTTTTCCGAGCGAATAAATATCGGCCGCTGGCGTGAGTTTTTTATCAAGTCCGTCGGTCTTCCCTGCCATCAGCGGGCTGTGTTCGGGCGGGCGTAGATGTTTGTGCCGACACGCGTTATCGGTGCGTCGGAAACATTTACGCGGGCGACGCCAAAATCGGCGATCTTCACGGTCGAAAGATCAGAAGTGAGCAACAGATTCTGCGGCTTGATGTCGCGATGGATGATCGAATTGCGATGTGCATGGCCGAGGCCCGCACAGACCTGCTCGATGTATTTCAAAGCCTGATCGAGGCCGAGTTTCTGCTTTCGCAAGAGCTTTTGCATGTCGCCGCCGGCGAGGTATTCGAGAACGAGGTAATGAAAAACGGTGCCGGCAGATCTCGGGCGGTGCCGTGGCCGATACGGCTGATGATATTCGGGTGGCGAACTCGGTCGAGAGCGATCGCTTCGTTCTGAAAGTTCTCGACGAGCGTGCGTTCCAGATCGGCGTCTAGATCATCCTGCAGAAAAACGTTGAGGGCCTTGATAACGACCGTCGAATGCGGCGATTGCGGCGAAGCCAGCGTGTCCCGCGCCAGAAAGATCTCAGCATAACTCCCACGCCCGAGCTGCTCCAGGACGTCGTATCTCTTATCGAGTCTGCAACTGTTTAGCGAAAGCTCTTTCATCGTAAAAAGGACAGCCGGGGCGGGGCAGACGTGTTCCTTAGACAGTGAATACGATATCACAAAGACAATGTTCGGTGAACAAATCGATCATTGCGAATTTCAGCCAATTCAGCTCGTTTCATCTGGCTTTATCGTGGTTCTTCGTGCAATGTAGTGGAGGATCGAAATAACCGAATGACCGAAGAACAAGCTGAAATATTGAGCAAAGTCCCCGAAGTTACCTTTGTCTTTTTGGATCATCAAGATCCTCGCCACGACGCTCGGCGAAACCGGCGGCGATGCGATGACGATGTCCTTTCTCGGCGAGACGACCGGCGAAGCCACGGGTTACGGATATCTGATCGGCACGGCGGTCTTTGGAGCCATTTTCCTCGCCGCCGTCGCTGTACAGATCGGCGTGAAGCGGTTTCATCCATTTCTTTATTGGCTGACGATCATCGCGACAACGACTGTCGGCACAACGCTCGCGGATTACGTGACGCGTTCGATCGGCATCGGTTATGCGGGCGGTTCGGCACTCTTGCTGGTTCTGCTGCTGGCATCGCTGTTCGTTTGGTACCGAACGCTCGGTTCGGTTTCCGTTAATACGGTGAACGAGCCAAAGGTCGAGATGTTCTATTGGGTGACGATCATGTTCTCGCAGACATTGGGAACGGCTCTCGGCGATTGGACGGCCGATGACGTCGGGCTCGATCTCGGCTACAGCGGAGCGGCGATCGTTTTCGGATCGATGCTCGCGATCATCGCGATCGCGTATTTTTGGAAGAGCATTCCACGCACGTTCCTTTTCTGGGCCGCGTTCATCATCACCCGCCCGCTCCGGCGCGGTCGTCGGAGATTTCCTCGACAAACCAACCGAAAACGGCGGCCTCGAACTCAGCCGCTACACCGCCTCCGCCGTCCTGCTCGGCCTGATCGTCCTCCTGATCCTCGTCTTCCCAGCCGCCCGGCGAAGAAGTTCATTAAGATCTCTCGCATACCCGCACGGCGGCGATGGCTTGCCTCGCAGGACAATTCGAACAACGAACATTTATGATGATGTTATGCAATTTGATCGCTGCCGCAATGGTCATACTTGCCGGGATCTGGTTGATCGGCTTGGCTACCGCCGCATTTGCTCGACCGGAACGGAGTGAAGCAGTTTCTCGACGCATTTGCCAGTTCTGCATTTACACTTCGTTGAAATTTCGATACGAATTGTCATCGGCATAGCGTTCGTCTTGTATTCGCCGCAGATGAAGTTTTCTGCCGTGTTCGCCGCGTTCGGCTGGTTGTTGATATTGACGAGCGCAGTTCTGCTCTTCGTTCCATGGCAGCTTCATAAACGATTTGCCGAGCGGTCATTGCCATTGGCGACCAAATACATGTCGCTCTTTGGCTTACTTTCATATTGCGGCGGCTTGATGATCCTCTATTCATTCTTTGTCGGCACCGAAACTCCCGTAACAGATCGTAGGATCGGTCCAGCCGCTTGTCTCCGTATCCCAGAAGCAGAACTAATTCAAAGCTCAAAGATCAAAGCCCCAAGATCAAAAAATGAATTGTCCCACCCACCCGTTTTCGTGCTATCTTTCCCTCATCTCAAACACCCGAGCATGCTCACGCTCCCGATATGAAAATTGATGGATATATGTTTTACCGTTCAAGAACCGTAGCCGGTTGGCGTTTGGGGTTTGGCGGTACAGTTTATGGTGTTGGTTGTGGGAATTAACCTAAATTGCAGTCGGGTTGAAAATCGGGTCCCGAATTCCCAGCCGCAGGTTACGTCGGAAACGATCCTGCCAAAAAGAGATCTTTTGTAATACTCGGCCGTGGAAGTTGCTGTAGCGGGCATATCATCTCGGTGGATAGGAACGGAAAGCTTCTTGTACATAGTCGGGAGATATCAAATGTCCAATCCGAACGGCGTTGAAATGCGTGTTCCGGAATCCGAGAACTTTGACGTGAGGCAAATTGCCGCCGATCCCAAATACTCGCGAAAGACCTTAGTTCTCGATAGCAACGTTACCGATAGACTTGCAAAACTTCTAAAGAAGCCTGAAACACTTCGATATTTTGATAAGAAGAACGTTAAGGACGTTTACAACATGACCATTTATCTTAACAACGAGCTGGTCGTATCCGGTTTTGACATAGACAGATCAGGTTTTCCTGATGACCTGCAGGAATTCTTAAAGCTTCTGTTCGAACAAGTAAAATGTACGACCTCGGCGGAATGGCTTGAACCCCAAATTGTCCACTAGCCCGTTTTCGTGCTATCTTTCCTAGTTCCAAATCCAACTAGGTCTATTTTAGCGGCCATTACATTCGCATTTTTTTCCATTGTAGCTGAAGTTAAACCTTATATTGATTATCGAATTGTGTAAAAGAAATTCGTAAATTGTTAACTGATGAGGAGATTCTACTCCTTCGAAAAGATAAGGAATATGCAAAGCTAAACGGCATCGGCTGGAAATGGTTAATAGCGTCATGCGTAAATGAGGACTTTGAGGTAAAACCTGATGTTTCCGCCGCTAAAAGCGGTCTTTTTGTTGCCAAGCGATTGATTGTTGTAAAAGAGCTCACTAAGTGTCGCCAACAATTGATCGAGCAGTTTATAGACTGCAATGACGAGATTCCAAGAACGCCGCACGGAAATAAGACTAATCTGTGAAGCAGAGAAGAATACAAATTTTTGGATGCAGTTCGATGAAGATCGGGTACGTATACTCTTTGACTCAGCAATACAGCTTAAAGAATCACCAATTTCGGGTTCTTATTTCAGAACATGCCAAAACGTATGCTCACGATAAAAAAGACCGCTTAAATAAAATCATCCTGTGGATCGATGAGTTGAAGTTTGAAACTCTAGATTTAATATTAAGGGAATCCCTGCTGAAGAAATCGCAGGGGCTCGAAAATCACCGTCTCGATCATGAAGAGTTTCTGGCTCGACGAAACGCCTATAATAAGAAACTTCAAGGTGGATCGATTGGAAAATTAAGCGAGGGCGATTTAGTGCAGGAGGAATCGTTCCTCGACGAGGCTGAAATCAAACAGCTTCCACCTGCACCGGAGGCTTCTAATGGCTAATGCACAGTATCTCACCTTACTAAGCGGAAAAGGAGGTTCCGGAAAGACAGTCATTGGTATGTCCATGGCGCGCGTACTAGGTGAAGCAGGATATCGGGCACTTTTAGTTGACTGCGACTATTCAACTCATGGTGCGACCTACTTCTTTGAGGACGAGATAGCCACTGATCCTGAGTTATGCAGTTTCGAGAGAATGAACTTCCCTCTTGCTGACGTTGATCCACGTATCTTTCTAACAAGTTCCGGTTTTTACTTTATACCCTATACTCTGAGGCTAGGCGAAGAAACTTTTGTCACCGCAAAAGATGCGCTTTCAGAAATTCTGAAGAATCTAGCTCGCATAGTTGAAAAAATGAAATAGACGCCGTTATCTTAGATTGCCAGGCAGAGTATCACCTTTTTAATAAGAGCTTGCAAATTTCCACTCGCAATCTCGTGGTTTTAGAACCCGATGCGATTAGCACTGCATCCCTTCGAGCATTGCATCTTCGAATCGGAAAACACTTGAAGCGATCAAACACTTGGCAAATATTTAATAAAATAACTGAAGAAGAAAGAATTGTTTATGAAAGAATTCATGGGGAACGTTATTTCCGAACCTTTCGCCGTTGCCTTTTGATTGGGAAGTTCGAGCGGCATTTGCGAAAGCTGAGATTCCAAGCGTAATCGGGAGTAGCAGTGCGTTCGGCTTCGGTATCATGCGAATTATGGGAACTCTTTTTAAACCATTCTCTGAACGATTAAAGGAACTAGAGGAAACTACGGTTGGAAAATGGTATGACACTATAAATAAGAAGCTTCTCGAACTAGAATCGGAAAAAAATTGCAAGAGAAGCGAAATTATCGAGATCGTATACAGCTCGCTATCTTTCAGTTCATACTTCTCAGCACTGCGGCCTTTGCACTGGTGCTTAGCATGGGAGATGTTCTTACCACTGATCTAATCGGTTCTATCCGAAATGTGGGGAAAAGTTCGTTACTGGATCTACTATTTTATCTAACGCTCCTAGTTTTATCAGTAGGAGTATTTTATCTTTATAGCCGACTTCGAGAGGTCCGCAGCGGAACTGCGAGGATTTCTGCCAAAATGGATGAACTTCAAAGCACATTGATCATGACGCGAGCTTACGCGAATATCGAAGAAATCTTTAGCAAAGAATTATCTAACGAGCATTTAAGCTATCGCCCATCGTTGAAATGGAAAACGGCGATCGCAGATCTAACCGTAAAAAAAACTTTTGCAATCCCTCATAAAAATCGATTTATAGTTCTCACGCTAATTAGAGAAGCCGTTAGTTGTTGGCGTTTCTTGGGAAACGGGTAACATGTGCGGTTGAGGCGATAGTCTCTTTGCCCTTTCTAATTAGCCTGAATGGAGACGTTCCTAACGGGCACTGCATCGGTTTCTTTTCTCCCGAAAATTTCTTAAAACTTGCGAAGTTCCCCGAAAAGCGTGACGCGGCGACGTGTTTGCGGGCTTGCTTTGCTGAAACGTCGATAAATACTGGCTAAAACTGAATATTTGTTTAAAATGCCCGACCGCTTTGGTTGGTTTTGGTTGTGAGCGTCATTTTACGGTTGTAAATTTTGCTCTCACGGTCGAGAATTTTGCTCTGACGGTTGTGGATTTGATTTTTTGGGGCGAAAATTTGGCTCTGACGGTTGTGAATTCTTTCTTACGGTCGAAAATTTCGCTCTGACGGTTGTGAATTTTGCTCTAACGGTTGTGGATCTCATTTTCACGGTCGAAAATTTCGCTCTCACGGTTGTGAATTTCATTCTTACGGTCGTGAATTTCATTTTCACGGTCGTAAATTTGTATCTGACAGTTGAAAATTGGTTTGGCGGGTGGATCTTGGCTTGATTTTGTTGTGAAAGCGAAATATACTTCCGTCGAATTTGTGGTTACTCCCGTGATCTCCTGACTCCGACCTGTTTCCCAGCCAGCATTGCGGGATATTCCCGCATCTTCCATACAAAAAAAACACAATTTAACGGAGGAAATGAGTTATGGCTAGAAGAGCATGGTTTCCAGGAACGCGTGCGGAGCAGTTGGCGATGTTTACGAATATCAAGGGCAAGATCGATGCGTACAAGGTCGTGTTGCCGATAACCGGGCCGCAGGCTGACAGGATAAAGCTGATCTGTGACGAATTTATCGTGGCGAATGATTATGTCGACGCGATGCGGGCGACGACGGCGAGAACTTGGTCGAGTGGCGTGACAACCTATTTACGGGCGGGCCCGCGGGCGATCCGGCTCCGGCTCCGCCGGCGTTTGGCTCCGTGATGATGCCGGTCGGTTCTTTCGTCAGCATTTTTACCGATTTTCGCGAGCTGCGCGAACTGATCGTCGCTTCGCCCGGCTACACCGATGCCATCGGCGAAGATCTGATGATAGTTGAGCCGAGATCATCAGCCAAGCAACCCCAGCCTGATAAAGCCAGAGCTCGCAGTCTCGACATTTGCCGGCTACGGCATAACGTGCGGCGGTTCGATGCAGGAGAACGACGCCATGCGGATCGAATATCAACGCCAGGGCTCATCAACGTGGTCGATCGCCGCGTTCGCAACAAAAATGCCCGCGTCATTTAACATCACCCCAGCCACACCCGGCGAACCCGAAAACGGAAACATCCGCGCGATCTTCATCCAAAAGAACGCCGAGTACGGATCTTTCTCGCCAAGCTATCCGATAACCGTCAGCTGACCTTTCCCCACTTCCCTACAACAAAAAAAAAGGCAGCTCTCTCAAGCTGCCTTTGCGAATGAATTGACGCTGATCTAGTCGTTTCGTCCTCGAGAATCCAGTTGTCTGGACGTACTGGAAGAACAGCGTTCCTGGCGGCAGACGCGCCGGGTCGAGGAACGTGCTGTCGAACACCCAGTTACGAACCCGCGGGTTGTAAACTTTGTTACAGCATTTGAATGAACCGGTGGCGTTTCTTGAATTGAACAGATTGATCAGCGATCCCGAACCATCGAGACGCTGGCCGGACCAGTTTTCGAGGAAAACGCTTGAAGGTGTACACCGCCGTTCAATCTAGGCGATATGCCGCCTTGATTCGGTGAACCCGAACGGCTGGCGATCGTATCACCGGCGATCATCGCAAATCGGATCGTAGTTGACTGGGCGATGCGGTTAGATTGATCGTACGGACTCGTGACCGGGCTAATAAAGCTTTGTCCGTCATTCCATGCGTTCGAGAGAATAGTGACGCCATCCGCAACGATCGAAGCAGGAATGTGGTCGCCATCGAACGGATAATACTGGTTGAAAGGTGTGTTACCGGACGTCGGCGGCGAGGCGGCACTTGTTGCATTGTAGTTGCCGTCAACGTACATGTTTGTTTTCGGTGGCAACGGTGAAACCTCTAGTATTTGCCGGAACCGCTGAATCATAGATCCCAGGCAAAGTCGTGCCGTTCGTCAATCGAACACCGCGGCGATAGTATTTATGATCGACAACGGAAGCGAAATCCGGCGGTGCGGCGTGCGAATACCTGGGAGCTTCACAGTCCGTTCCCGCTCCCGCGCATCCGGTGATATCCGTCCAGGGATAGGTTCCGCTGAAGTCCATGTGTTTCGCCTGGCGATCCGTCGCGGTTTGTGCGTCTTCACCCAATTCCATCGAGCCATTGTTGCCGGGCGAACCGCCATAGATATCTTCCATGTCGTATTCGCCGTCGAAGTCAGCATCGCCCCGACGGTCGGAGATATGTAAAAAGCACGATGCCGTTCTCGTTAGGAATATCTGAGCTTACCAAGCCAACGCCACCTTTCGAAACAGCAAACTTGGTGTCAACGGAAAAGGCCGTTGAAATCGCCGCGTATAAAGCGTCTCATGTTGGCAACATCGATATCGACTATGCTCGCGACGCCGTTCATCGCAGGCGGGCGAGATTTGAGTAATAGGTCGTGCTCCGTTCGTCGTAATAGTAACCCTCGCGAGCGCGTCAAACATCTCGATCGGGAACGGAACGATCGCCCACGGAGTGTTACCATCGAGCGTAGCGAGCTTTAGGTGGCCGCCGACGGTTCTCGGTATAGATCGTATCCGCGGTTAACGGAGTCGTTTGTATAATTCGAGACCACCTCGGCATTCGTGTTCGTTCCACAGCTTGCAAGGGGCAGGGTTGTCCCGTGAGAATGTTTGGATCCTTACAGCCGGCCTGCACATTCGCCTGTGTCGCTCCGCTGAATCGCTGAACGACGGTGAATCCCGGATCGTAATTGGAATTCACACCGGTTCCAATATTCACGTTCGTCGTATATTTATCAGGGGTCGTACTCGGCGTCGGGATCGGTTTGCCGGGAATCAGAAACCGCTGAAGTTTGATAACGGACCGGCTGTCGATACCATTCGACGCAGGTGTTTGAGGAGTTGTAGGCGTCAACGATGTTGGAGCAACGGTGCCGTCGTACATTGATGTCCTGGTACCTTGAGCGTATCGGTTATCGGTAATTTTGAACTCAACCGTGGCTCCATTCAATATTTGAGTCGCGGGTTCCGTAACACCCAGGCTCAGGAAGTCTTCGGTAATGTCCCGAGTGATCACCGACCCGTCGCCGGGATTCGTCGTTACGGTCTCGACCTTGATCCAGACTTCGCGGCATGCCGCGGTGGGCTGTGAACAGCCCCCCGTATAAAAGCGTTCGCCATTAACGCGAGTGCTCACGTACGGATTTATTGGTGAAATTTGTATCGGTTAGGCCATTTTCATCGGCTTTGGCTGATAGCCGCGAACACGGTCCGGTAGCTGTCGGCGTCGGAGCGACTGTCGGCTCCGTCGGCATACCGTCAGGGCGGCCATCGAGGCGAATACCGCATTTTGACGCAGTCGTCGTCGCGATCGGCGTTATGCCGGTACCAGATGCCAGCCCGGCAGTTTTGCCTGACTATCGGCAAGTGTTATGCGGATTCCGGTTTTGTTAGTAAATCTCCGCTTCGCAGAATGCTGTTGTCCGTAGTTGCGGCGGTAACCGGGCAAAGCGTTCCGCCAATGTTTGCGAGGTCTCCACCACTGAAACTTGCGATCTCTTTTCCGCGGCGAAGCATTTCAACGAGGTTCGTGTTAGCACCGACGTTGAGCGGAAGCTTGAGAGTCAGGTGTTTGCCAAAGATTGCCGTCAAAGACAGACGACTGTGTTAAGAAACTCGTATTCAAGCGGCTGGGCGGCAGATCGGTATTAGGAGTTCGAGCCGGAACCGGCACTGCCGGTGGATACTGAAATATGTTATTTGCCGCACCTTCGGTTGTATTCAGGACACTTCCCATCGTCGGCAGCAATTGAACGAAAGTGCCCGATGCATTCTTGATCCAGGTCTGGCTGTTAGCTGAGTCGCCGGTATCCCAGTTTCGCCAAGCCTGCGTCACGATCTGGTCTGCGGCCGTAACCCGTGAATCGAAATAAACGCCTTCGAACCCGGCGAAATAAAGAAATTTCCGTTCGAATGCACGCGGCCTCCAAAACTGAATCGCGGAGGACGGAAAAAGCTCGTCATCGTTATAGAAATACCGAACTGGAAGATCGGGATTTGATTATTAAGCACGTTTCGCGTCGGCTGCACCTGCGTACCGATGGGGTTCGCGGTTGTTCCGTTATTGCTCGTTGCAGTAGTTCGGAGCCGCCAGTTATCCTGGATCGCGATCAGGCCCGTATACGGCCGCCGGTCAGCGTTTTACATTACTCGAATCGATCTGGTCGAGTTCCTGGAAAAATGTAAAATTAGTGAGCCCAGACACAGCCCCATTGCGTTGTTCAGGTCAGCGGTCGTAGGGTTAAGTTTGACTTCAAAAACCTTGTTGAAGTTCCGGGTCATCGTTTCGAGACTTCCTGCGTGGCGTAGAATGTTCGCCCCTCGAGGTCTCATTGCCGGTAGCCGCTGCTTCCGCAGAAGATCTGGACATCGCTAACGCGACGAAAACGCCGATCAGCGAGTATGAACAGGGCAATTATGATTGCCGAGCCTTTTCACCGCGATCAACAACATTGCCTTCAGCATGAACCGTTTTCAACACTTGTTCCCTTCATCTTCTTATACTCCATCCTGACTTTAGCTTGCGTCGTATCCCAAATTTCTTGTGCTTACAGTAGTAGTCATCGATTCTGTGTATGGCTGCCCGTTCGAATTCTTCTCAACTGACCGAACATTGACAGTGAATCTGATCTGCCGGACGGCAGCTGGATTTGATTGCGTATCGTCAGCGGTTCCCCGTGCCGTCGGGCCCGGCACTCGGGTTATCCGTTATGGAACCGTTGTCCATGATGTACTGGATCTGAAAGTTTTCGACATTGTAGACCAGCGGCTCATCAACAAACGCGACCGCCGGAGTAATATTTGCGTATTCGCGGCGGTTCAGAATTCCGTCAGCTGTCACGAAATAAGTGACCATTCGTACACGCTGTATGCTCGCCGGCGTACTGATCGCCCTGAGCGGTCCTGTGGTTCCGGTTTGGTTAAACCCAAGCAGATCACCATTTGAGAACTGTATCTTGTTAGTACCGCTCAACGCGGTTGAAAGCCCGAGAGTCGATCCGGTGTTTCCAATGACGATGTAGACATCGTTCACGCGGCACGCTGCATTGCTACCCGATATCGGCACGATCTCGTCGATACCTCCGGTAGTTCTGGTCGCCGCATTAATATTCCGAGGCTGCGAGACGCCGCTTATTACGTTGAATGTATTTGTCCTTATAAAGAAAGGTAACCTGGTCCGTCCTCGTATTTGCGGTCGTCGCGAACGTACTCAGGGTGATGTTATTCCCTGCGATCACCGGCGGAACCGTGTCGCGGCTGGTGTCAAAATCGTTTCGGCACCCCAAGGGCGGTCGAGATCCTGTTATCGGGCAGCACAACGGTGCTCGCCGAAGGGTAGCCAAATCCGGCGTTAAAGGCGTCTCTCGAGATCTGGCTGAGAGCGATACGAACGTTTTCGCCAGCTGAACTTCTTCGGTAACGGCGGACCGGCTCTGTTGCGCCGTCCTTAGAAGCCCCCAAACGGCTGCTGAAACGACAAGGAAGATCACCATCGAAACCAGCAACTCAAGCAGCGAAAAGCCGCTCTCGGGAGTAGCTTTTGCAGGTACAGATCTTGTTTCCACTTGAACTTTCATAGGACTCTTTATAGCTAGTTGACCACCGCGTAATCGGTTAGAACGGTCTGAACGACTTCCTGCCGCTGCAAGCCTCCGACGTTGTAAGTTACCGTGACTTGAACAGTTCGGATCCGACCCGGTGAATTCCCAGCCGGAGAGCAAATAACCGGCGACGGCCTGTCCGGGTCACAAACATCCGTAATGACTATCCTTCGCCGAAGTTGGCTGACAGTTGCACCCGTATCATCGGCAGTACCGATAACCTGATCCGGTCCTGCATCGAGTCGAACCGGCTGAAATCCGACGGCAAATATTCCTGTGCAACGCCGGTGGCTGGATCTGGGTTGCTGCCTATGTTTCCGACGGCCGACCAACCCAGCCTCGTTGGATCGGTTTCCTAACCGCCATTATCGACTCGGGCGTGGAGGTTGCGATCTGTTTCGCAAGCAATTGCTGTTCGTGTCCGCTCGCTTGTACCACTGACCAGGAGATCGCCGCTAACATGGCAAGGATCCCGAACATCAGAATGACCAGAGCGATCATTACATCGATGTAAGAGAACCGTTTTCAGATTTGATATTCATAGTGCCAATCCTGCTCATTATTGGTTTGCGACGAAATTCGTCCCGTCGTGTTTCCAGTACCTGATCGCTCCGCTGCCGCCAAAGATCGTAATCGCGCGTACTTCAGCTTTGCTTCGCGGCGTTGTGCTTCCCGGGGAGATCGGCGGCCAAGAGTAGATATTTGCGTTTATCGGTACATTGGCGGCATTTACTACCGAACCGTCACTACGAAAGCGAGCCGCCCAGACCGAATGTCCGGTAACGGTCACAGTCCCTGCCAGATGGCCCAGGGTATCCGTCGAAGCGGCAAGATCATTGTAATTTGGAGGATTCGGCTTCGAGATCGTCGCCGGAATGATGTCCATTCGAACATCCTTGGTCATTTCCAGGGGAGCTTTTGATCTGGGTATCTGCAGCTCCGCCGTTCTCGTCGATGATTAAAGCTGCGTTATCCGTAAAATCGATCTCAAACCTTATCGTGCGCCGCCGGTTGAGCGCGAGCTGGCCCGCTTCGCGCATCATATCTATCACCTTAAGGGCTTGATCCTCAGACTTATATGCTTTCTTGTAATTGACGATATACGGTAAGGAGATAACGCTCATTATCGCAATGATGCCGAGAACCACCAATAGTTCCGTCATGGAGAATCCGGAATTGTCCCGACCCGCCTTATGAAGTCGATTTCTCATAAGTCTTGTGCTTTCGCTCTTACTAACTGGTTACGCCAATACGGTAAAGTATGAGGGCGCTAATAAGGAAAAGTTGGAATGCACAACACATTCCAAAAAGATTTTACAATGTTTTACGTTCAAAATGCAATAGGATTGAGTTGCTTTTCTTTGGTTCGGATTTCGGGTAGAATTGCGGCAGATTTTCTGGAAGAGATCTAAGATCAATTTGCTGTTAAATGACTGACAAGACACCCGTTTCCAAGAAAGGACTCTCAGCCGATTGGCTTTTACAGGGTGCCTTGACAAGAATCGGGGACACAGTCGACAAGTTCACGGGGCGGCGTTGGACACCGTCAAGCAGTCTCGCAACCAGCGAACTCGTCGAGCGGATGAAAAAACTCCTCGACTCGGAAGTGAAGGGCGTTCTGGGGAAAGGATCTATTGTTCCTCACAACATCACGTTAAAGGTCCAATGGGATAAATTCGCAACGGATGCTGATGACACGTTGCTAAAACTGGAAAACGAGCTTCTCACCGCAGCGGCCGACCACATCAACGACAAGCTTTACTACACATTTGCTCCATTATCTGTTGAGGTCAAACCTGACTACTTTACGGAAGGCGTCAAGCTCTTTGTCAGCTTCGACAAGTTTTCCGATGAAGATCACGAGGCGGAACTGAACGTCACGATCCCGTCGATAAAACTTGGGGATGCCAAGCCACACGCCGAGTTGATCGAGAAAGAACGGGAAGGAGCCGTCTTCGTCGCTCATTTTGAGTTGAACGGAACTCCGCGTGACCGTCGCATTACATTTCCGTCCAACGGCCGTCTCTCGGTCGGACGTACCGTCTCAAACGACCTGACGATAGATGATGTCAGTGTATCTAAGATCCATGCATCGCTTGTAATAGATAGCGATGACAATCTCTCGGTCGCTGACACCGGCTCGACAAACGGAACTTTCGTGAATGGCGAGCGTATCCCGTACGGAAAGGCGTTGAGATTGAAGGCGGAGGATCGCGTTAAGTTTGGGATGGTGGACGTGGTATTTGAAAAGATCCCTTCCGAATCCGGAAACACAAGTGAACTTTCTCAGCGATTTTCGCAGGAGAACACGATCGAGATCGACGGGCTTAAATTCACTGGTAAAGTGTCGGCGGAAGCAAAAATAGCGGCTCAAGATCCGCCCGAGAAAACGGTAGAGATCGATCCGATGAAAACGTTCATAGATCCGGCCCCTCGAGAGGACACCAAATGACAGTGTTTCTTCTTTCCCTGATCGACTGGAACCAATGGAAGCCCGAAAATCTGTTTGGCGGCCAGGTGCTTGAACGCACGCCTGCCGGACTTTCGATCGTCTACATCATTGCGGTCGGGATATTGATCGGGTTTCTTGTCATTACTTTCTTTGATAACTTTCGTCGTCACATACCAGTTGCAGAGCTTGAACTTCCGAAGGAAGTAAAACGCCGCCTCACCCAAACGCTTACAAATCGAAGCCTGCGGATCTGGCAGGTATTCTTCGTGGTAGCAGCTCTTTTTGTATTTGGATTTCAGGTCTATTGGACGTACTTTGCGGACGAATCGAATGAACAGTTCCAGGCGTTAAGCTATAAAGATCTGCGAAATAGGCGGGCCACGGCCGCGAGCCTCCGCGGTTGGATGCTCGATCGGACCGGGAAACTCTCCAGTACTCTCGCATACTACAAAGTCGATAAGGACGGCGACATTATCCGCGGGTTCGCTCTCGAGAAAGAGATGGCTCACCTTCTTGGAACGGAACGCGGCACGCCAGGCCTCGAGCGAACTCTTTATAAGCGACAGGCGGATCCAATGCCGGAATCATGGGAAGTTTTAACTAAGATCAAGAAACCGGAGGAAGAACAAAAAGACGTCAGGGTCACGATCGACCGCGATCTGCAATCATATCTGGCCACTCAGCTTGAGGGCAAAAAAGGAGCGATCGTCGTCCTAAATCCGCAAACCGGTGACCTGCTTGCAATGTACTCGAATCCGTCATTCAATATCGACGAAGCCCAGACCCTTGAAAATTATCTTAAATTAGAGGGAAACAAGCGGGATAAACCGCTGTTAAACAGGGCAACTAGGGAGTTTTATGCTCCCGGCTCGACATTTAAGACATTCACGATGATTTCGGCTTTTCGGGCGAACAAGCAGAATGCTGTCTTCCCTAGTTACGCTGAGGGCTTTAAGCCCAACAAGGGTTCGCGGCCGATCGTCGATGCAACTCAAAAACTTGGCCCCGACGGTTCGGTTGGTGGAGCTTGCGACGGCGGGTGTCAAGAAAAGGACATCACATTTGCCTACAAGGTATCAAGTAATCAGTATTTCGCCCAACTGGCTATCGAACTTGGCCGCGAACGTTTGCGGGAAACGGCTTTGCTGGTTGGCATCGCTCCCGTCGATTCACCCGACGAGGCTCTTTTACCTCGCTTTTTTCCAAACATCTGGAATACGAGCAACCCAAATATAGCTGGAGCTCTAGCTCCACAGCAATCGACCATTGTGACGGGAAAAGAGATTTCCTTGTACGATCTTGGAATCGAAGGAATGGGGCAGGGTTACGCGGGCCAAATGACACCATTTCAGATGGCGTTGATAGCTTCGATCCCTGCAAATATGGAAGGAAAACTAATGAAACCGCGGATCGAAGCGGACCAACCGCCGCAAGCATTTGGCCAGGTCATTTCGCCTCAGCAGGCGGCTGCGATCCGCGACATTATGTCGACGGTTACTGAGGAGCCGGGCGGAACAGGGACTGTTATTTCAGCAAAGCTAGCCGGCACCGGGATACGAACCGGAGGTAAAACTGGTACAGCGGAAAAACTTGCTCCTGATTATGACGCTGCGGGAAAACTCAAGACCGAAAAACGTCGAAGAAAGAATGTAAACGGCCAGTGGGAAGATTATTTTGTACCACAGATGTATGAACGGACTGACAGCTGGTTCATAACGATCGCACCACTGGAAAGACCGACGCTCGCTATCGCGGTTGTTGTCGAAGGTGGTGGTTTTGGGGCCAGAACAGCAGCTCCGATCGCCGCAAATGTAATTCTTAAGGCTCGAGAACTTGGCCTGCTGGGCGATCAATATAAGCCAAAGCCTCCTGCGGCACAGCCAGCGAAAAAGAAAAAATAGTCGGCTCTATAAGTGAAAAACAGAACATCATCACATTTTTTCATTCTTGCTCTGATCGCCCTGGTGACCGCTATTGGCCATTACTCTATTTATTATGGGGCATTGATCCGCGGCTACGAGACGTCTACGATCACAGCTCAACGCAATATCTTTCTTCTTTTATTTCTTGCAGTTCTGCCTATTTTCTTAAAGCGATTTATTAAGTTTGAAGGTAATTGGACCCTGTACACATCCGCCGTGCTGCTTTTTTCGATCGGACTGACAGTCCAGTATCGACTTTTCAGCGATCCCGAATACACCTCGCGTAAAGACAAAGCCGAGGCTCGACAGCAAAAGATCAAGGTTCTCCAGATGCATTACATTCAGGAGAATTATTCAGCCGAGAAAAAGCAGATAATGGGATTGCCGCCAACGCCGCCATCGCCGGTTGATCTCGAAGCAGAAAAACCAACGCCAGCGCCCGAAACGTACGCCGGAGTCTATCTTTCCGGCCGCACTATCAATCCACTCCTCGGAATCCTGGGATTGATCGGGGCGTTCATATTTCTGCGGGACGATAGATTTCTTAAGATATTGCAGGCGAACGGCTTTGCAATAGTATTGCTTACGCTGGGGCCGCTCTTTGTTGCGGCTATCTGGTCGCGGGCAGGCAAATTTGGCGGCAATCTGACTCCGTGGGAGTTGGCCAAGATCCCCTTCTTAGTCGGCTTTGCCGCTATCTTGGCGGTGCTGTACAAGAATCTAGCCCGAACTTATTGGGGCATTCCACGTGCCAAGGATGCTCTGCCGTTGGTTTTCATGGCCGTTTTGCCTTTTCTGCCGTTCTTCGTACTGAAGGATTTCGGGCAGATGATGGTTTTTAGTGCGGTTTACGCGACGCTTTACCTTATTGCGATCCGGCGTCTCCCGCAGAGATTTGTGATGGTTGGCAGTGTTTTGCTTCTGGTATCTGTTCTCGTCGTCGGAGCCTTACCCGAGAAAACGCAGGAGAAAATACCGCTGCTGCCAACGCTCGCTGCTCCGGTAAAGAAGATACTCCCCGACCGCATCCAGCAGCGGTTCCATCTCTGGCTCGATGGCTTTGATCCGCCGACGCCTGAAACATCCTGGTGGAAAGAAGATTATGAGGACTATTACAATAAACTAGTCGAGAAAGACCCAAATCTGCCGCAAATACTCGCCGAAGATCCGGATCTGCAGAGGACGATCAACATCGATGCGTGGTTTGATGTGCTCGCGTTTCAACCGGCTCAGGCGACTTTTGGATTGGCATCCGGTGGTACGACAGGAAGGGGGCTGGGGCTCGGATATCCTGAGCTGATCCCGGTCGCGGATTCCGATTACATCTTCGCCGCATTGGCCGAAGAACTTGGACTTTTTGGAGGTTTGTTGGTAACCTTTGCCCTGATCGTTTTCGTTGGTGCCGGGGTCCGAACCGCACGCGATTCGCGTGATATGTTCAGCAAACTCTGCTCTATCGGGCTCGCTGCATTTATCGGATTTCAGGCACTCGTAAATATTGGCGGCATCACGCGAGCATTGCCAATGACCGGTATCACGCTTCCATTTGTCAGCCACGGCGGTTTTAGCCTTATCACCAGCTTCACGATGCTCGGCATGCTCTTGGCATTTTCTCATCGAGCGAGCGTTGATCGACGTAGGGACGAATTTCAAGCCGAATCAGAGTAATTGTTCGAGCTAACTGCACATTCAGCATGGAAACCAACTTCAAAATCACATCCGGAGCGATCAGCGACCGTGGACTGAGCGAAAAGCGGCCGCAGAATGAGGATTCGTACCTCGAAATGGTCAAGTGTGGTATCTACGCAGTTGCTGACGGAGTCGGCGGTGCTCAGGCAGGTGAAGTTGCGTCACAAATGGCGGTGGAAATTATAGGTGAAGCATTCACAAACCGCCATGATGGTGACGATGCCGAATCCGTAATGCGGGAGGCAATTCGCCAGGCGAATACGGCCATCCACCAGATGGCCCATGAGTTGCCCCAACTCTCGAACATGGCAACCACGATCGTTGCTCTCCATATCTCGGGCAGCATCGCCACCATCGGCCATGTCGGCGATTCCCGGCTCTATAGAGTCGATCGCGATGGAAATCTATTTGCGGAAACAGCGGATCATTCCATGGTCGCAGAAGAGGTTCGTGCCGGTCGCATGACGGCTGAGCAGGCCGAGAATCATCCGAGCCGCAACATCATTAGCCGAGCTCTTGGTGCCGAATCGAACGTCGATATCGAACTCAAGACGATCATGATCGAACCGGGAACGGCTTTTCTGCTATGCTCCGACGGGATCACACGACATGTCAACGACCAGGAGATCAAAGGTGTCCTAACCTTTGGCGGATCGCCGAATGAGATC
This sequence comes from Acidobacteriota bacterium, assembly GCA_016703965.1. NCBI lineage: Bacteria > Pseudomonadati > Acidobacteriota > Acidobacteriota bacterium. The sequence continues at coordinate 547,946 of JADJBB010000025.1, read as the reverse complement.
TGTGAATATCTGAAAGGACTCTGTTACGAACGCGGAGCAGAAGATAATCTAACAGCCGTCGTCGTTAAGGTATCGACCGCTAACATCTCGGAACCCCAGCCGCAAGATCTTCCTACCGCCCTTGAGACACTCGTTGAGATCGAGGAACCAACCGTTGCGACAGCAAGATCCTCGTCTGAAGAACTGCCGTCATTTCCGGAAGAAGAAGAACTCTTGGAACTGGAAACCAGTGATTTGGCTATTCCTAATGCCGAGACACTCAAGTTCCCGGCCGAGCCTGCGGATAATTTGCCCGAGCTAAACAATCTTCCTCAGACGGAATCATCATTAGGGGCTCCTTTGATAGAGAAAGCTCTTGGCGAGCCTGCAGTCGAGCAGGCTCCGGCGAAAGACGAGTCGTTTTCAATGTTCGGCGGCGATGCGGCCGCGACTAACGAAGAACCGGGCAGCGGATCGATGGCAAAGGTCGCCGGCGGATTTGCGATGCTCGTTCTTGGCAGCTTGATCGGGCTTGGCGTCTACCATTTCGCTTTAGTTCCAAAGACATCAGACGTTCCGGATCAGAAATTGTCTGTCATGAAGACAGACGATATCGCTTTCAGTTCCTTTGAGAAATTACGCCGGAATGTCGATGCCGATCCTGCCGCCTACGTCAAGGAAATCCCACCGGCGGACGATGCCGAGGATTACTACCTTATCGGTCGAGCTCATCTATTGTTAGGTGACTTCCCTAAAGCAAGACTCGCTCTGATCGAGGCTCAAAAGCAACTCTCAAAAGCAGAACCGGCGAACGCAAAGGTCTTGAATGCTGATATAGCTCTTGCTCTGGCAATAACCAACGATCCGACGCTGCAGGTTCGCCTGAAACAGGAGATCGAAGCCAACGCAAAGCTCAACTCAAGTGCGGCAAATACTAATACGAATCGCTAGCCATTCTGGCGTTTAGCCTCAAACAGGATAATGCCAGTCGCAACGGCGAGATTAAGGCTCTCGACGCCATTTTCCATTTGAATAACTATTTTTTCATCTACTCCCGCCAACTCGCTAACATTTAGTCCATGTGCTTCGGAGCCAACTATCATAAGGCGCGGTTTCGTCCAATCGATCTCCGTGTACCTAACTGAGGCCGAAATGTCGCTCGCAATCGTCGACAGATCATTTGCTTTCGCCCACTTAGTTATCTCTTCGAAGCCGACATTCTCCCAGACTGGGAGCCGAAAAACCGCCCCCATCGATGCCCTGATCGATTTGGAGGAGAAAGCATCGGTCGAATTCGTCGAGACGGCCACCCCTGCGATATCGGCAGCTTCGGCGGTTCGTAGTACAGCTCCGAGATTGGATGGGTTATTGATTTCCTTCAAAAACAAAACCAGCGGCAACCCGGCTGATGCGAGGTTATCTTCGATAAGATTATTCCCAGACTTCGGCCGCTTTGCAGTTACTAAAATTCCCTGCGGCGTTTTTGTGTCAGATATCGATGCAAACAACCGATCTGCGACGAAATAAACCGTCGCCCCGCGAGCGTTGACCGCATTCACCAGATCTTCTCCGTCAAAAGCGTCGGAAACAAAACATTCATCTAGAACCAGCGGTGAGCGTAATGCTTCCTCGGTCAATCGGCGACCTTCGATAAAAATGCTCGCCGCGTCTTTACCGTGGCGTACCTTTCGGAGGTTGACCAACCGACCGTTGTCGCGGCTCGTTATCTTATCGAACTCATTCATCTGCCTCAATTTAATCATTTATTAACAGGTTTTGAAAAGACGCATAAAATCGCTAAACTTATTCGATATGCAGCCCGAATCCAGAACCAAAAGCAAGATCGATCTACTCAAAGAAAGGTCGCAGATCGCCGAAGAAGGCGGAGGCCGTGCACGGCTTGAAAAACAAAAGGCAGCCGGCAAGATGACCGCCCGCGAACGCGTCGAGTTTTTCCTCGACGAAGGAAGTTTTGAGGAATTCGACAAATTTGTCGTCCACCGGTCTACAGATTTTGGCCTTGAAAATCAAAAATTTCCCGGTGACGGCGTCATCACTGGCCACGGACTCGTCGACGGACGCGAGGTTTTTGTTTTTGCTCAGGATTTCACAGTATTCGGCGGTTCTCTCTCCGAAACGCATGCTCAGAAGATCTGCAAGGTCATGGACATGGCCATGAAAACCGGAGCTCCTGTGATCGGCCTCAATGATTCCGGCGGAGCGAGAATTCAGGAAGGCGTCGTCTCGCTTGGTGGCTATGCCGACATTTTCCTACGAAATGTGCTTTCCAGCGGCGTCGTTCCGCAGATCAGCTGCATCCTCGGCCCGTGTGCCGGTGGAGCGGTATATTCGCCCGCGATCACCGACTTTAACGTGATGGTCAAGGATTCGTCCTACATGTTCATCACCGGCCCCGACGTGATCAAAACCGTTACGCATGAGGACGTGACCAAAGACGAACTCGGCGGGGCGATGACGCACAATTCCAAATCGGGTGTCGCACATTTTGCCGCCGATTCCGACGAACACGCTCTGCGTATCACCCGCGAACTGCTCTCGTTCATGCCGTCAAACAACATGGAAAATCCGCCATTCGTCGCGACCAGCGACCCGTCGGACCGGGCGGATGAGAAGCTAAACACAATGGTTCCCGAGGCAGCGACTCAGCCCTATGATATTCGTGACATCGTAAACAATGTCGTCGATGACGGCTATTTTTTCGAGGTTCAGGAAGCCTTTGCTCCTAATATAGTCATCGGATTTGCACGCCTCGGCGGGTACTCGGTCGGGATCGTTGCAAATCAGCCTGCGTATTTAGCAGGCGTTCTCGACATCGACGCGTCGGTAAAAGCGGCTCGTTTTGTACGTTTTTGCGATTGTTTCAACATCCCGCTCATCACTTTCGAAGACGTTCCCGGCTTTCTCCCCGGCGTTAATCAGGAACATCAGGGCATCATTCGCCACGGAGCCAAGCTTCTTTACGCATTTGCGGAAGCGACGGTGCCGAAGATCACTGTGATCACCCGAAAAGCCTACGGCGGAGCCTATTGTGTCATGGCTTCGAAGCACATTCGCACCGACATCAATTTTGCGTATCCAACCGCGGAGATCGCTGTAATGGGATCCGAGGGCGCGGTCGGCGTTCTTTTCAAACGCGAGATCGCCGAGCGCGATGAAGACTATCGTCTCTCCAAAGTCGCCGATTTTCAGGACAAATTCGCCAACCCATACGTCGCTGCCGAACGCGGTTACATTGACGAGGTGATCGAGCCGAAGTTCACGCGTCCAAAGCTGATCCGTGCCCTGTCACTTCTTCAAAATAAACGGGATACCAATCCGCGCAAGAAGCATGGAAATATCCCGCTTTAACCGCGGGTTTCTTATCCGATGTCTAATCAAACTCCAAAACCGCTACCGCTGCGGCCAACGTGGGCAACCATCGATCTTGATGCTCTCGCGTTCAATTTCCGCTCGTCAAAGGCATTCATCGGCAGCGACATTGAGTATATGGCGGTCGTCAAGGCGAACGCCTACGGCCACGGTGCCATCCAATGTGCAAAAAGGCTCGAAGCGGAGGGCGTCAATTGGTTTGCTGTCGCCTCGGTCGAAGAAGGGCTTGAGCTTCGCCATGCCGGTATCCGGCGACCGATCCTGATCCTTGGTGGGATCTGGAGCGGTCACGAAGATGTGATCGCAAACGACCTTACACCCGCTGTGTTCACGATAGAACAAGCCAAAAGCCTTGATGAGGCTGCAAAACGGAAGCAGATCGTCCTCGATGTCCATCTTAAGATCGATACGGGAATGGGACGCGTCGGATTCATAGCTGATGACGCCCAGAACCTGGCGAATCAGCTGAAAACGCTCACAAATCTGAACGTAACCGGCATGATGACGCATTTTGCGGCGGCTGACGACCTTGCTCAAAATGAGTTTACGGCGGGCCAGCTCTCTCGATTCCAACAGGCAGTAGAGATTTTTCGTAGCAACCGATTCGATCCGAAGTATATCGACTTGGCAAATTCCCCGGGTGCGGTCGCCCATCCGCAGTCGCGTTCAAATCTCGTTCGGCTCGGCGGAATACTTTACGGACTCGGCGGCGATGTTCTCCCGGCGGGAATCGGCAAACCTGAGCTAAAGCCCGTCATGTCTGTCGAAACCCGAGTCCTCCAGGTTAAAAACGTTCCCAGCGGCTCATCGATCGGCTACAGCAGGACTTTTACCACAAACCGTGATTCGGTTATCGCAACGATCCCGATCGGGTATCACGACGGCTTCCGGCGGTCTCTGTCCAACCTCGGCTCCGTGCTCGTCAACAGCGAAATGGCTCCGGTTGTCGGCCGCGTTTCAATGGACTGGACAACTATCGACGTCACCGGCCTGAAAACGGTTAGCGTCGGCGATCCGGTGACAGTGATCGGTTCACAGGGATCCTTGGAAATAAAAGCTGAGGATATTGCGAGCAAGTTAGGTACAATATCGTACGAAATCACCTGCGGCATCAGCGGCCGCGTGCCAAGGATATTTGCCGGAGAAAATCTATGAACTATCCATTACAACTGTCATTCAAACTGCTGGCGATCGGCAGCAAGATCTACGTCCGCGATGCTAATGGCAACCTTTTGGGTTATGTAAAACAAAAGCTTTTCAAGCTAAAGGAGAACATCGATGTTTTCGCGGACGAAGGTCAGACTCAGCTTTTGTTCAACATAAAGGCTGACAGGCTGCTTGATTTCTCTGCCGGATATAACTTTACGTCGGCTAATGGCCAATCGCTTGGTTCGGTACGGCGACGAGGGATGCGATCCATATTTCGGGCAAATTACGAGGTATTCGACGCCTCAGGAAACCAGGTGATGCAGATCCACGAGGAGAATGGCTGGATCAAGGTAATGGACGCCGTCCTCGGCGAAGTGCCGCTTATCGGGATGTTTACCGGATACTTTTTCAATCCATCCTACATCGTCGAACGCCCTGACAATACGCCCGTCGCCCGGCTGCACAAACAGCCCGCCTTTTTCGAGGGAGTTTTCGGGCTAGATCTGCTCGGTCAGGTGTCCGCAGACGACGAAACGCGTATTCTCCTGAGTGTCTTGACGATGACATTGCTCGAACGCGGACGCGGTTAAAATTGATCATGCGAATGCTAAACGTTACAGAGTTCCCGTTCAAGGAATTCGGCTGGGCACTGTATGCGAAGATATTCGACACCGATATTTTCAGCCGCGCCGCCCAGGTAGCTTTTTATTTTTCATTCGCGCTGTTTCCGTTACTTTATTTCCTCGTCAGTCTTTTCGGCATAGTTATCGAATCGTCCGAGGGCCTTCGCGGCGAGCTGTTCTCATATCTCCGCCAGATAATGCCGCTCGCCGTCTTTGACCTGGTAAGCCGAACGGTCGAAGAGATCGTCGTCAATAGCACCGGCGGAAAAGCCACGCTCGGCCTTGCCGTGACCCTTTGGTCCGCCTCTGCGGGCGTCGATGCTATCCGCACGGCTTTGAATGAGATCTACGGACTCAAAGACAGCCGCAATTGGTTCAAGACAAAGGCTCAGTCGATTCTCTTCACGCTCATCGTCTCGGTTCTTACAACCGCGATTCTGGCGATCGTTTTTTATGGTTGGCAGTTGTTCCAATATGGCCTTGCGAGACTTGGCCTTGAGGTGAGTTCGCCATTTCTTTTGGTAAGCATCCAATGGATCTCGATACTGGTAATAATGCTGCTCGCGTGCGAGATCATTTACAATCTCCTGCCAGATTTTAAGAGGTTTCGTTGGGTTTGGATAACGCCGGGCTCGGTCGTCGCGATCTTAGTGTGGATCATTCTCACAACGGGGTTCCGCACGTATCTCGGGTATTTTAATTCCTACAACAAAGCCTACGGCTCGCTCGGCGCGGTCATAATTATGATGCTATGGCTCTATCTGACGGCATCTGCTCTGATGATCGGTGGGGCGATAAACGCCGTGCTTCACGAAATGCGTGAAAAGGCCGAGAACGAATCAGTTGAAGCCGAAACACTATCAGCTTAGGTTATTAATTTTCACGCAGCTATCGACTGGTGTTATATTCTAGTTTATGTCGCTAATGCTCCAGGAGATCGCGGAACAGCCGGCCGCTCTCGAACAAACCATGATCGCCGAGCGCGAAAAATACGCTCGCCTCGGCACCTTTCTTCGTAACAAAGACATCGACCTCGTCGTGATCGTCGCCCGGGGCAGCTCTGACAACGCCTCACTGTTTGGGCGTTATCTGATCGAGGTCACGGCGGGAATTCCCGTCTCGCTCTCAGCTCCATCCGTCTACACGCTCTACAACGCCAAGCTGAATCTCAGCCGTGCGCTCGTTATCGGCGTGTCGCAATCAGGCGAGGGAGACGACATCAACATCGTCCTCGAAAGTGCCAAAGCGTCCGGTGCTTACACGCTCGGTATCACCAACGAAGCGGATTCCACCATGGCAAAGATCGCGGATGAAACGCTGCTCATCCATGCCGGGCGGGAGCGTTCAGTGGCGGCGACAAAGACCTATACGGGCCAAATGCTACATTTCTATATGCTGGCAAATGCACTTGCGGAGAATCAGCTTGAGATCGAGCGGATCCCGGAATACACGTCTCGAGCCCTCGAACTGCAGCCTAAGATCAAGGATCTCGTTCAGCGATACGTTTTCATGGAAAATTGCGTGGTCGTGGGACGGGGAATGAATTATGGCAACTCGTACGAAATGGCGTTAAAGCTGATGGAGACGTGTTACGTCGTCGCCGAGCGTTTCTCGTCGGCTGACTTTTTTCATGGCCCGCTCGCGATCGTCGAGCGCCGATTCCCCGTCGTAATGTTCGGCCCAAGCGGCGTAACGCAAAAGAGCAGCGTTGAACTTCTCGAACGACTCCACGAATTGAATGCGGATTGCCTGTCGATCACCAACAATGAGGAGATCGCCAAACTATCACCGAACAGCCTCGTTCTGCCCGCGGAGATCGAGGAATTCCTGTCACCGATCCCATTCATAGTGCCGGCCCAGCTCTTTGCGGCTTTGTTGTCCGAGGCGAAAGGGCTAGATCCTGATGCTCCGCGTTCGCTGTCGAAAGTTACGAAAACAATCTGACAAAATTACCCGGCGGCGGAAAGAAGGGCTTCACGCATCGCCCCGGCGGTTCGCCAGCGATTCTCGACCTGTTTTGCGAGAGCTGTTTCGATAACCGAAGCGACATGAAGCGGCACATCCGGAACCCGTGCCCGGACCGGGATTATCGGCTTTTCGAAGATGGCCTTCACCGTTTCCGCTATGCCCGCTTTGGGGCCAATGTCGAGAGCGTGGGCACCAGTCAAAAGGCTGTAGGCCGTCATTCCGATGGCGTAGATATCTGACGGCGGCTTAACATCCTTGAAGTCGCGAACCTGTTCAGGCGGCATGTAGGCGATCGTGCCCGCCACGTCCCCAACCATCGTCACTCCGCTCATTCCGGTTTGTTTAAAACTCTTTGAGAGTCCGAAATCCGTGAGTTTTGCCACATCTTCGGGGAAATTGCCGCTCACTAGAATATTCTGTTCCTTGATGTCGCGATGAACGAATCCTTGCGAATGAGCAAAATCGAGTGCCGCGAGCGTTTGGGATACAACACTGACCATTTCGCGGTAATTGAGGCGTCCGCCCCGGTTCTTGGCAAGCCGGGCAGCGTCCATACCCGCGATAAATTCAGTCACGAGATAAACTAACCCGTTGTGAGTCCCGTGATCGATGTAGCTGACGATGTTTGGGTGCTTGAGCGATGCTGCGACCTCGATCTCACGAAGGAAACGCTTCAACGACTGCTCGCTCACGGCAACCTCAGGCAGAAGCGTTTTGATCGCAACTGCACGGCCATCCGATTCCGCACGGCCCAGCATAACGCTGCCCATTCCGCCCTGGCCGATAACGCGTATCATCTGATAATTCGGGATCGGCTGCGGATTTGCTTTGAGTTTATCTCGGCAATCATCGCAAATGAAGGAGAGTTTTGCGTCCGGATCGGCGGCCTCGATATTCGCTGGTACGCTGCAGTTCAAACAGGTGATCGTGACCACGGAAGGCTGGGTCGCTCCGGCAACTCGAGCCGTATCGTTGAATTCTTCAAGCCCGGTCGAGACCTCGACCTCGAGGATAGTCTCACCGCCCTGGATGCGGTCGCCGCTTTTTAAATGAGCGGTATCAACGCGCATTCCGTTGACGTATGTGCCATTTGTAGAGCCGAGATCACGCAGGAATGCCTGCGGCGGAGCGATCTCCAGAATGCAGTGGTGGCGCGAGAAATACCTGTCCTGCGGCAGACAGAACTGAGCATCCTCGCTTCGCCCGATCATGAACGTATCGTGCTGATCGAATGTAAAGTCGCGTCCGGTTTGCGGACCGGCAACGACGTGAAGGGTAACGCGCATTAGATCTCAAATTAACGGCCAAGGCTGCCGCCGATCGCTGCCAGGCCCCAGATCAACATAACTAGTATATAAAGTGCAAGAAACACACCGCCGGTCACCATTCCACCGATCGCCAGGCCCTTGCCTGTATATTTGCTCGGGTCTTTTTTGATCTGAGAAAGAGCAATGAAGCCGGTTATTAGTGCCGCCGGCGACAACAAAAGCCCTAATGAACAGCACCAGCCGATCGTCAAACTCCCTATACCGAGCCCAAGCGAAACGATAGCAAGAGTCTGATTTGGCGAAGGCAGAATGCCAAACTGCGCGAATTGAGCCGGAGCCGCGGCAGGCTGCTGCCATTGAGCGGGCGGAGATGACGGCTGTTGCTGCGGCCAGTTGGTCGGATTTGTTCGCCTTGCTTCGTCAAGCATGACCGTCGGCGGCGAATCATCGACGTAGCGGTTCCGCTGTTCCTGAACAAAGCTCGAGAGCATCTCGCCATCTTCGAGGCAGAAGTTTAGCTGGTCATCGCTGTATGTCTGTTTACAACGCGGGCATTGTTTCATAAGTCATTTGATCTTCGAACTTGGATCTTTGATTTTTGCCTAGCCGATTTTAGATCGATCGACTCTAACACCCTTATTTCCTTATCTCCAGATTCTTAAACGCTACTTTAACACCATCGCCCGCATACAGCCCCGGAACACCGCCCGAGTATCCGTAAACATTCTTTATCGAGGTGACCATGGTTCCGTTAATATAGAGCTCGATTTTGTCGTCGAGATCGCGAGCCTCGAGCACATTTTCCTCGGCACCTTCTTTGATCGCGGGCGACGATGTCCAGCTAACGACCGATTTTTCGCTCTGCGGTTCGTGATGGACAACGCGGTATTTCTTCTTCTTCGTATCGATCAGGAAGGCGTAGCCCTGCTGGAGCGGTGTTGGGTTGCTGTGGAATATTAGCCCGTAACCCAAACTTCCAGCCGCATTATCAACATTGCGAAGGGTCACTCGAGTGTCAGCTTTTTCGGTCTTGTATTCCTCCGGAGCGACCAGGACGTAATAGAAGCCTTTCTTCTTAGAGCTCATTATGAACTCACCGTTCGTAAATTCCGTGTTACCGTAGGCGGAGAACTCTTTGACCCAGGGTTCGAGGTCGACGGACTCCATATCCGTCCGGTTGGACGAACTAGAAGTTGTTGTCGTCGAAGTGGTGGATGAATTCGAGAACGACGTGTTACCCGTCTTGTTTGTGGCCGGAGGAGATGATTTGGTGTTTGACGGACTAATTTCGGTGTTACTCTTTTCGGCATTCATGCCGATGAAGAGGAGCCCCGCGAAACCACCGCCGCAGACGAGTACGACAACCCCAAGGATCAAGAGCACCCAGACCCACGTTTTCGAGGATCTAACCGGCGGCTGCATTGAGTATTGCTGCGGCGTATTCCAGCCCGGCTGTGATCCGGGCTGACTTGGCATTTGCGGCTGTGCGGTCGGACGAGCTTCGCTCATCATGACCGTTTGGGGCGGTTGTTGTGACGCCTGGGTGAGGACGGAGCCGTCCTCTAGACAGAAATTCAGGTTGTCATCGACGTATGTTTTTTGGCAGCGCGGACAGATCTTCATATTTTTCCCCGAAAATTAGTAAGCTTTCCCCAGAAATCAGATTTTTGTGGCTGAATATCGCGATTATTATACTTATTTGCGGCCGCAAACGCGACTTTTTCATACACAGAATTCAGCATTTTATCGGATTCAAAAAATCCGGTATAGATAGAACGCCGATACACGGTCTGGCATGCATTTTTATCAGCGCAAAATTGCCGTCGAAATGCTTCGTTTATAGAGTACGCCGATCGGACCCGATCGGTTCCGAAACACAAGATATGGGGCGCTGATTTTTGGTTTTCAAAATGCGCGAATTTGAAAGTGTGAAACGTTTCACACTTTTCCAAAATACGCCTATTTTTAACGATCTTGGGCGACAAACATCCAGTTTGGTCACAGGTATTTGAGCTCTTATCACGCCAAAATGCCATCATTGGTAGAGGTAAATGCCTGATTGGTCAAACGTTGGCCCCAAATGCTCTACCAATCTCCTGGGGCTGGACCAATCGCGTAAATGGCGGGAATGTCGGCAATGCACCAGCCGGCCCGATCTCCCACGGCCCCGGCATCAATAATTTTTCTTTTCAAAATACCGGCAAAACGTTAAACTGCTTTAAATGGAGTTTTTTCGGTCGCTGCAACCGTCTGCGATATCTCTCCTTTTAGAAATCGGCAACCACAACTCGTTTTTCACCTTTTTTCGTATCCAGACCCTGATGGATGCCAAAAGAGATCCAAACAGATCAAGGTACTCACACTCTGCTTAGAGGTTTTATGAAGCGTCAGTTATTTCTCGCCCTGTTCGTCATCGGCCTATTCTCATTGAGCGTTTTTTTCCTGGAGATATCCAGAGCCCAGAACCGGACGCGGATATTGACTGAACCCGAGCCTCAGGATCAGGAAATGGCCGCGACGATCAAACGCCTGACGAATCGAACGACCGATGGCCTTTTGGAGAAACAGCATGCCGACGGCAGCGTCGAGCTTGATCTGGAAGGACGGTTTCAAAACCTCCCGCTCGCCGTTCTCGACGAGCAAGGCCGGACGGTCGTCGGCTGTGCCGCAACTCTCGAGGAAGCCAACGAATTTTTCGGCCGTGACCTCGAAACCGGCCGATCGTTGGGCCCCAAATATTCCCCGCTCGACGAAATGGAGCAGACCGCGAAAGATCTCGGAATTGAGGTCGCGGAGTACAAATTCTACTTAGATCTGATCGAAAAGTCTCGCCAACATAGAACCGAAACGCCTAATTCCGCGACGATAAATATCGTTAACAACGACGGTGCAGCCGAAGGATTCAACGACACTACTGCGGTGGTCCCGGTTGGCGGCAATAGCGGTACAACTCTAGGACAACAGCGACTTAATCTATTTAATTTCGCTGCGGGAATTTGGGGAGCTTATCTAGATTCGACGGTCGCAATTCAGGTACGTTCACAGTTCGATCCTCTAACATGCACCGCAAATTCGGCGGTGCTTGGGTCGGCTGGTACGGTGAATATATATCGTAATTTTTCCGGCGCCGCTTTTACCAACACTTGGTATCACGCACCGCTCGCAAACAAACTGGCTGGTAGCGATCTTGGGGTTAACCCTGAAATAAACGCTACCTTTAATAGTGCTCTCAATGGCGATCCTAATTGCCTCGGCGGACGCACCTTCTATCTTGGATTCGACAATAGCAATCCGGTCGGAACAACTAATCTGTTAGTCGTCCTCCTTCATGAAATGGGACACGGCCTAGGGTTCTCGAACTTTGCGAATGGCGCCACTGGCGCCTTAAACGGTGGCTTTCCTGATGTTTACACCACCTTCATGTTCGATCGAACGGCGAATCTTGGATGGAATGCAATGACCGATGCTCAACGTCTCGCGTCAACTACTAATACCAATAATCTCTTATGGGATGGCCCGAACGTTAAAGTTGCGTCGGGATTTTTGACCTCTGGTCGAGACGTTACTAATGGGAGAGTTCAGTTATACGCGCCCTCTACATTTTCGCAGGGATCTTCGCTTTCACATTTTGACACTCTTTGCTTTCCAAATTTGCTAATGGAGCCCAACATTACGACCGGTCTCCCTTTAACTTTGGATCTTACCCGACAGCAAATGCGAGATATCGGATGGTTCAGAGATACAAACGCGGACCTTGGGCCGGACACAATAACGAACGTTACTCCTTCGGGAAACACGATAAGCGCCGGAAGCTCGGTAAACGTGACGTGGACGAACGGTGGCGGATTCAATCAACCGGTCGCGATCGAGCTGTCAACAGATGGCGGCGTAACCTTCCCTACGACCCTGACAGCAAGTGCTGCGAATACCGGAACATTTAATTTCACGGTTCCAAATACACCGACAACAACGGCACGGATCCGTGTGAGAGAGGTAGATTACGTGTCACCTTCCGGCACATCGGCAGCTAATTTCACGATCTCAGGCGGCGGCCCAACACCAACGCCGACACCGATCCCGACGCCATCTCCTACGCCTACGCCGACACCGACACCTGGTCCGACACCGTCGCCAACTCCGACGGTTGCACCAACGCCGACGCCAACGCCGGCACCAACTCCGACACCCGGAGCATGTACGTTCTCGAATGGCGGCCTCAATCCGCAATCGTTGACTGACAGCGGTGTTGCGGCCACGGCAGGTACTTTTTGGAGCGAAGCTCAGCATCCGGCAGGCAATCTGACAGTTGCGAACACGTCGGCCGGATTCGGCGCGATACAGGGTTCAAATCGCTTGGCGGACAACTTCTCGATCGCACAACCATGTACGATCCAAACGATCTCGTTCTATGGATATCTGACGGGCGCTGGGGCTACGACACCTTTCACAGCATTAACGCTCCAGATCTGGAATGGAAGGCCTGGTGATGTGGGCAGCACTGTGGTCTTTGGCGATACGACGACAAACAGGCTCGCGTCATCGACAGATACCAGCATCTTCAGGATCTTCAACACGGTAGCACCTCCTCCGGGAGTCGCTTCGGGAACCACAAGAAGGATCTGGAAGAACACCGCGACGGTCAATACCGTTTTGCCAGCGGGAAACTATTGGGTCGACTGGGCTACTACGGTAACGGGAGCCGCGAACCATTTCTATCCGAGCAAGACAATTGCGGGATCTAGAGGAGCTGTCGGCGATAATGCCCGCCAGTTCACGGTCTCAACAGCCCTGTGGGCTGACGTAGAAGATACCGGAAATCCAGTTACCGTACCTTCGGTCAAACAGGACTTCCCGTTCGACGTTGTAGGCACGCCGGGCGGCGTGGTTCCAACTCCAACGCCAACTCCAACTCCAACTCCGACACCGACACCGACACCGGCACCGACGCCTACGCCAACACCCGCGCCGACCGCTACGCCAACGCCGGCGCCAACACCAACTCCAACGCCCGCTCCGACGCCTACGCCAACGCCCGCTCCGACACCTACGCCAACACCGGCACCGACCGTTACGCCAACGCCTGTACCGACCCCGACACCGGCGGGTGGCTTAACAGTCAGTTTCACGGGTACGGCCGTATCGATCCCGGATGCTGCGGCAGCGGGAGTCAACATTCCGCTGGCAGTCGGAAACGCGTGTACGATCACCGACCTGAACTTCCGGTTCGACGGAACGCCGAGTGCTACGGCCGGAGACACCGGAGTGGGAGTAACTCACTCGTGGGTCGGCGACCTGATCTTCAAGCTGACCTCGCCGGCAGGAACGGCGGTGACCTTCTTCGACCGTCCGGATGTTCCGGCATCGGCATTCGGATGCAGCAACAATAACCTTGCACAGGTGATCCTGGATGACGACGGCGGATTCCCGTCCATTGAAACGACATGTAACGCGGGAGGCAGTGATGCAGCATTCCCATCGGGATCGTTCACGCCGAACAATCCGCTGTCGGCTTTCGACGGCCAGGCTGCGGCCGGAACGTGGACGCTGAACGTCAGCGACAACGGAGCCGGCGACACAGGCCAGGTTAGAGCCTTCTCACTGGTATTCTCATGCCAGGACGGGGTCACACCAACACCTACTCCAACCCCAACGCCGCCGCCTAGTGTTGTTACGATCGAAGGCCGCGTGTTTACGCCCGGGGGCCTGGGAATTCGAAATGCGGTAGTTAAATTATTCGACGGCGGAAGTAATCTGCTGCAAACGTCGACGACAAGCTCATTTGGTGTTTATTCATTCACCAATGTGCCCGTCGGCCAGACGTACACGCTTACGACCGGTAACAAGCGTTATCGTTTTACTCCGAAGATCCTGACGATCACGACGTCGCTGACGAATGTTGATTTTATTGGATTGGAATAAACGGCAGAAATAGAACGCGGATAAAACGGATCGAGCTGATTTACACAGATTTGATTGATCAGATCTGTGTAGATCAGTTTGATCCGTCTCCATCCGTGGCCTATTTTTTGTTCTTCAATGGAAAGATTGGCGGTGTGTCATTGCAATGTGAGCCCGCATTTGCCGCAGAACTTGATATGCGGCGGGTAAGCTCCGCCGCAGCGGCGGCAAAGGCGTTCGGCCTGCGGCGGTATACTTTGATACGGCGAAGTAAAATTCGCCGGCTGGCGAGCCGCGGTTTGCTGGGCGGGCGTAATATTCAGGCCGCAGCGGCCGCAGAAGCGCGTGTTATTGATGACCGGAGCCGCACACCGCGGGCAAGGGTATGTGAGAGACGGTTCGGCGCGGCTGATCACTTGGAATGAACCGCTGCCGCATCGGCCGCAAAACCGCACGCCATCCGCGAATCGCGAGCCGCAGTTTGCACAAGCCACAATTCCCGGCATCACGCTCGACTGCGGCGAACCGCCGGTGCTCCCCCCCTGAGATGATGGATGGCTTCCGCCGCCGTGTCTGCTTCGAAGCTGAGCCTGGATCACCTGCTCGTTAGCTCCATCCCTGATCTCGATCACCCGCTCGTCATCTTTTTCGCCCGCTTTTGAAACGCGCCAGATATGCTGACCCACAGGAATGTCGGTCAAAACGACCCGGCCTGAGCTGCCAACGCTTCCCTTTCGCTCGTCGTTAACATAAACCTCGGCATCCATCGGAGCCAGCACGACGAGCCTCGATTTTCCTGATTTTCGCTCGGCAATATCCACCGCGGCGTCCTCTAGCTCGCCTATCCAGGCCGCGACCGACGCCGGCCGATTTGCCGGATCTGTCTGCAAGGCGCTCATGATAACGCGGTCGACGTCTGCAGGAATGTCCGTACGAATCGATGACAACGGCGGCGGCGTGTGCATTACCTTTTGCATGACGAGCTGCATTAATTCCCCTGAGAATGGGGTCTTACCGCCAAGCATCAGATAGGCTATCGTGCCGAGCGCGTAAAGATCAGCCCTTTTATCAACGGGAAGTTCGGGCTGCATCTGCTCGGGTGACATGAATTCCGGCGTGCCAATGATACCTCGTGACGACGGAGTCGCCTTTGACGCAGTATCGGTCACGGTCTGGTTCATTATCTTGGCGAGGCCAAAATCGCCGACTTTCACGAAGCCGTCGCCGCCCTTGCCTTTCTGCATGATGAAGATGTTGGCGGGCTTAAGATCGCGGTGCAGAATATTGAGATCATGTGCCGCGTCGACGCCGTCAGCGATCTGGCGAAGCAGCCGAACTGCCCGCTTGACCGGCAGAGTTCCCTCGCGTCGAAGGAGCCGATGCAGCGTTTCGCCCTCAACATACTCCATTACGAGATAGAAAATACCTTCCGCCGATTCGCCGAAGTCGGTAACGCTGACCGTATTCGGATGCTGGATCGACGCTGCAGCCTGCGCTTCGCGCTCAAACCGGGCAATTGCCTCGCCTTCCTGCAGGTCGTCGCTGCTTAAAATGTCCTGGCGAACTGTCTTTACCGCGACTTTTCTCGTATCGAATTTTTTATCTCTCGCGAGATAGACCTGTCCCATTGCACCGCGCCCTAGGCGGCTTTCCAGCAAATACCTTTCCGCCAACAGCTGCGGCCCGGGCAGAGCAAACCGCGTCGGTATTGCGTCGGCCGGGCACAACGCAACTTCGTCCGGAAAACAGAGCTCGCATTTTGGGCATTCCTTCATGGCTATGAATATCTTGTACGCGCGTTAAGAATATTCCAAATCAAGAAAGCCCGACAGAATATTTTTTGCGAAAAAATGAGACGCGGTTCTCCGGGTTTTGGTTGCCGGGGTTTATTTTGTTATACTTGTGATTGCTTTTTGGGTCGATAGCTCAGTTGGCAGAGCAGCGGACTCTTAATCCGCGGGTCGCAGGTTCAATCCCTGCTCGGCCTACCAATTCAAGAGAAGGAAAGTCCTTTATTTCGGGCTTTCCTTTTTTTGTGCCAGGAGCTGGTGTGATTTTCTTTTCCAGGCGCCTATCCGGAATATGAGGCAACTGACGGCGATTGGATAAACCAGAGAAAAGGGTACTCGGTTTACGTCATTAGCTTATCCGGTGTAATTGGAAGCGAGCGGACCCTCGTTCCGGTCGCGTTGAAAACGGCGTTAGCAACTGCGGCGGCGACGCCGACGATTCCAACCTCGCCAACACCTTTTACGCCCAGTTTGTTAACGATCTTGTCTTCCACGAACCAGCGGCCGGCGGAAGCGATGAATCGCCGATCTTGATAGCGACCTTTGAGATCGGAAGATTGAGCGTTTCTAAGGCTATCTGGGCTAGGATACCCTCCTTGGTCTTGTTCTACGAGTTAACGATAGATAACCCGGTCAAAAGTTCAGTCAAATTTTATCTCTTGATTTTATACTTGATCGCGCCATTTCAGCACTTCTTCGCGGAGAATTGGATTCTGCTGAAAGCTTCCGGTTTGCCCCTGGGCGGCTGTTGCACGCTGTATATGCCAATAACTTAATCCCAACTTGCCGAGGGCTCTTACGTAACGGCTTCGCGGTTTGAATTTGCCGTTGAATAATCCGCTCAGTATCCAGCCCGAGCTCTTGAATGCAGATGTGGCGGTCTTGGCATGCTCCGCAGGAATAAGGCCGCGGGCGATGTCGATCGCGAGCATTTCGTTGAGGATCTTGTTCTGCCGTCGCATGATATAGAGCGAAAATCCGACGAAGATCAGGAAGAACGGGATCTCCAGAACGAGGTAGCCGATCACAAATCCCTGCAATCCGCCAAAAACAGCCATGCCGTTCCATATTGCATGAAGCGTCACGGCGGCAATATAACCGACGAAGGGTAATAGAACTTTTACGGCCTTATTGTGCGATTCACGCGAGATTCCGCATCCGATGCCCGTCATGCTTGTAAATGTGACGTGTGCAAACGGCGACATGATACCGCGCATTGCAAAAATGACCGCCAATGCCCCGAATCCGCCGCCGCCCAAAGCTCGACCATAATAAAGGACGTTCTCAACCGTAGCAAATCCCAATGCAATAACACCAGCAAACACGATCCCATCCAAAATATCGTCAAAATAACGGCGGAAAAAGATCAGAAGGATCAATAGCCCAAGCCCTTTCGAGCCTTCCTCGAAGATAGGAGCGGACATGACAGCTCCAACAGCTTCGCCTGCTTCAGGCGAAACAGCTATGCCCACGGCGATGCCGAAGAACGTGTTGATGATAAAGGATACGACGACCGCTACCAGAGCTCCCCACGCAAACGCGAGGCCTAACAGCCATAAAGGTTCGGGATCGTAACGATCGAGCCAGATCAGCGGCAGCAAATAGATCACCGCGGGTATGAATGCAATGACCGCCGCGATCACGGCCGGAACGATGCCTACGCTCAAAAACATCAATGCAGCAACGATCAGGATCAAAAATGCGATCGCGAAAAGCGTGACGCCGATCCCAACGTATTTTTTTGTATTCGTGGGTTCAACTTTAACATTCGTCGCTCCGCCAAGAGCGAAATTATTGAGCGAAGCCTGCATGCTTACCGGCTGCTGGGCTGCGTTCTGGTTGAACTGCTGTGCTTCGTATTCGTGAAAACTCTGCTGCCCGGACACCACCGCCTGCGGCATTTCCGAATCGATCCGCACTGAGGCGATCACGCCATTCGTACCGAACTGGATCTGATCCCCGGAATTGAGCTTTGCCGTTTCGATCTTTTGACCGTTCAAAAACGTACCGTTCGTACTCTTGTTGTCCGACAAATAGAAACCATCGGGCCGCGCCTCGATGTAGGCGTGCTGCTTCGAAGCAATGCGCTCGGTCTGCGGATCGAGCCTGACGCTGCAGGTATCACTCCGGCCGATGGTTACAAATCCGGTCTCTAATTCATAATTCCGGCCCGCGAGCGTGCCGCTGCTGATCGTCAGGTTTAATTTCATACTGCAATCATAAGAACAAACCGCCCAAAGTCAAGCGTTTTTGCTCAACTCGCGGCGGCGATCTTTGTTTGAACTTGAAATTACTGCGGATTGACCGAAGACGGCGTCGGAATATCACCGGATCTGCCAAAAATTCGCTGCGTATAGGGCGTGCCGGAACTATTGAGGATGTACCATTCGTTCGAACTCTGCCTAAAGATCGCCACATCTGTTTTGCCGTCACCATCGTAATCGGCAGGGATCGGCTGATCCGACGGAACACCCCACACAAAAGACCGCATGAACGGTACGGCGGCAGGATCGAGGACGAACCAGTTGCCTTCGGATGGACGATAAACTGCGAAATCCGTTATTCCGTTGCCGTCAAAATCGGCGACTACCGGTTTATCAGTACTGATCCCGAACTGCCAGTAAAGAGGTATAGACGACGAACTTCGCAAGACATACCAAACACCATTTCCGGGTCGCCAGATCGCGATATCGGTTTTGCTGTCGCCATCATAGTCACCCGCGACTGGCTTATCGCCTATCATTCCCCATTGGACCCCAATGAAGCCAAGCGTGCTCCGCAAAATGTACCAACTGCCGTTCGAAGGCCGAAAAACCGCAACGTCTGTTCTACCATCCGCGTCATAGTCGCCCGGAACCGGGATATCGCCCGCGATACCAAATGGAACTGCGATGAAGGACGTGTTTCGTCGGAGATACCAGACACCATTAGACGGACGGAAAACGGCGATCTCGGTCTTCCCGTCGCCATCATAATCCCCGGGAGCGAGTATGTCGTCCAGGACACCAAACTGAGGAGAGCTGACGCCGTGATCCGAGCTGTTTTCGAGTTCCCAATCACCGGTAGTTGAGCGAAAGATAGATAGATCGGTCTTCCCGTCACCATCAAAATCTGAAACTCGATTCTTCGGCCTTGCCGCCAAGCCCGACCCGTCAAGAATGAAAAGCCCGTGATCGAGATCACCGGCGAGGATCTTATTTTGTCCGAGGAATGGATAGACCGCCCAGTTCCCTTCGTACGTGTTTGGAAGCGCATTCTGCCGGTTAGCCGATCCGCAGACCATATCCCAGGGCTCAATATCCGCGAGCCTTTTCGATTCTTCGACCGGCGGAGCGAATGTCTCAGGGAATGTATCGTATTGCGCAATTCTGCGCGGAGAGGTTGGATCCGTCAGATCAAAAACCTGGACACCGGCCTGGTACCACGACACGTAAAGATAATTGCCCATCACCACAGGATTGTGCGGGCTGATCGCATTGATCCCCAGGTCACTGGTTTTTATCGTCCGAACGAGAGTCGCCTGAGCCGGGTTTCTTACGTCATAGACACGCAGATCGCCGTCCGGCACCTCGCGGCACGAATAGAGGTAATTCCCGTCTTCGCTCGTCCATGAACTATGGTTGTTGTTGTTTCCCTGTATCGTTCCGAGAAGGAGCGGCGGAGTGTTAGCGATATCGGTTAGGTCATAGATCTCTATCAAGCCGGCCCAACCCGACATATACATCCGAGCTCCACGAATATGAATGGCGTGAACCCAAAATGTTTCCTGAGGACTAAAGTCCCATTTCAGGCGCGGATTCTGCGGATCGGATATATCGATGATCCTGATCGTCCGGTTCGAAACGGCATTATAATTCTCAATAAGATAATTGCCATAGACATTCATTTCGTGAATGCCGTTAAACCCGCCGCCGCGGTTCTCGTTCACCCTACCGATCAGTGATGGATGATACGGATCCGACAGATCCACGATATGAACCCCTGTGCCGGTCTGCGCCGAACCATTTGCGTAAGGGCCGCCGCTGCCAAAATAACCGCGGTTGCCAACAACGATCGCTTCTAGAAACGTCTGCGTGGGCGAGGGATCATAAACGCTGGCGAGCACCGGGGCGTCCGGATTCGATATGTCGTAGATGAAGGCACCGCGGCAGTTATAGCTCCCCTGAACCGCGATGTTTCCATTGGCCCAGATGTCAGAGTATTTGAGCGTGGTCAGGCCGCTGGGAACTTCGCAATTCGGGTTGATCTGAGATCGTAGCCGGAGTTTTTGCGCGGAAGCGGTAGTGAGACAAATGAACAATACGCTCACAACCCAGATTGCCGCCATCCATGACCGCTTGCGATCCAAATACAATTTTCCAGCGTTATACTTCACCTTGAGTAAGTATAAACGGAAAGGTTTCGATTTGATATTGATTTTTTCGAAGTTGAGATCTAAACGCCTAAGACGCAGCCTGATAAGCTTCGCGTATGACCAGATCAAATGTGCCCGGATCTACCTTGCGAAACCGGCTATTGCGGCTGAGGGAGACGGCGACGGAGATCGTTGGGTTATTGCCCTTGAACTTCATTCCGCCGGCGACAAGCAGATTGTAAAGTTCATTCACGTGCAGCGGCCGTCCGGCCTCGCGGAGAAGCAATGTGCATGACTGAGTGATGGTCCTGTCGCTAAAGCGGTCACTGCTCGGTTCGAAATCCTGATGTACCAGTTTGGGCCGGTTCTGATTGAGATATGCCACTGAGTTGTCGCGGCGATACTCTCGGCTCGTAAGGTCCTGAACATTTGACCGAGGATCTGTTCGTTCGGAACCCGAAGTTGTTGCTTCTTCAATATGGAATGTGTTACCAAGGCTTCCGGAGCGTCCGGAATTCATCGAATGGCGAACGCCATCCACCGATCTGCCGTTCTGTGCGGCAATGCCCTCAAGAGCGCTTAACGCAGACTTAAGCCTTTCGACCTCGCCCTCGGCATCCCGCAATTTTGCAATTGCCTGGCTTAAAGCACCGCGTGTTTGTTCCAAAATGTCTTGAAGGGCATCCGGATTATTTTCGTCTAACATATTGTGTTCGTGTTGCTTACGGCATTCTCAAAATCGCCGAACAGCTTAAGATGTGCGTTTTGTGTTTAACTATTTCTACCGGTAACAAACGTCAAAACGTCTTCTAAACAAGAACGATACCTTGATTCGGCCAAAACATCAAGACTTTTTCTTGCGCGTGTTACATAATCATCCGCACGCTCTTTAATCACTTGAATAATCCCGTTTTCCCGTAGTAATGCCCGAAGGTCCTCGCGACGGATGGCGGTATATTCGCCATCGAACATTATCTTTTCAAGTTTTGGCTGAAGGTCGGGGAGTCTTTCGAGTAGATATATGAGCGGAAGCGTGAGTTTTCCTTCAAGCAGATCCGAACCCGCGGCTTTTCCCAAAGTCTCGGTTTCCGACGTCAGATCAAGCACGTCGTCAGACAATTGGAAGGCAACGCCGAGGTGCATTCCGTAGTCACGAAGAGCCTTCTGCTCAGCCTCGCCCGCACCCGCAAGGATCGCCCCGACCTCGCAGCAAGCCGAAAACAGGAATGCGGTCTTTCGTTCCAGAATGTCAAAATACTCAGCTTCCGAAATATCCAACCGCCCGATCCGAGTCAGCTGTATCAGTTCGCCCTCGGTCATCTTCCGCGTCAACCGTGTCAGAATGTCAATGATCTCGAGCGACCGCTCACGCACCGTTGTCTCAAACGCCGACATATACAGCCAGTCGCCCATCAGCACGGCGGTCTGATTCCCAAACCGAGCATTCACCGACGACCGATTCCGCCGCAGATCGGCGTTATCAATTATATCGTCATGCACGAGCGTCGCCGTGTGAAGCATCTCCATCACGGTCGCCAAACGAATGACATTGTCTTTGGTCGCATCACCGTCCAAGACGTAGTTAGACAGGATCAGTAGAGCCGGGCGAACACGTTTGCCCCCGGATGCTCTCAAATATTCGCCGAGATAGTCAATGACCTGGATGTTCGACGAAGCCTGTCGTTCGTACTCCGCCTCAACGAGCTGCATCTCAGTCTTGATAAGGTCAAATATTCTTTTAGAGAGTATAGCCGGATCGGTTGACTCTTGTTTTGGAGCAAATGTCTGCATTATCTAGTCACCACAAGCCTTCACCGCCGGAACAATAATCTTGTCAGGATTCAGAGTCCATCCCTGCAAATCGACGCTATTAATTCGGGTACCGCCTTCGTCAATCGTAACGCAATATCGTGAGGGTTGTTTATCACTCGAATCGAAATTTATACCGCCGGACCGAATCTCGGTTCCACTATCAAATTCGCCAGAAACATGAACATACTCAAGAACTCGCGATTTCTGAGTCAGATTTATAGCTTGGTTACGATTAGACTTCAAATCGAAGATAAAAAACTGATTTCCACCAAATCGCACCTTCAAAAACCCAATGTTCCGATTCGCATTGTTCGTGATCGTTATAGAGTCACGGCTTATTCCGTCGCGAAAATCGGATTCTGGCAAACCATAGAGGCCAAATACATTGTCGTCACTCCAGCGAAGTTCTCGGTAGGTAACATTAAAACTTCCTTCGAGTGGATCGGCGAAGTGTATTGGTACGCGGCTTAGTTTTCGCCCTTCAGCTATGACCTCGGCCTCAATTGTACTCATGATGAAAGGAAATTCAGGAGCATCGAGATTGCCGAAGAGATCAACTCTAAATCTTCGATCTGGAGATGTTGAAGAAAACACAGGAGGCTTTACGTATTGATACCCAATAAAGGCGAAAACAAGCCCAGCTATCAAACCTACCGCGATGCTCAAGCTGAAAATCAATTTCATTGCTCTATAGCTAATTAGATCGATAGTTATCAAACATCATATCGATCCCAAAGTCACGTCCCTTTAGCTTTGCCATGACATCCTGCAATGTATCGCGGTCTTTGCCCGAAACGCGGACAGTTTCGCCCTGGATCGAGGCTTGTACTTTGAACTTTTCGTCTTTGATAAAGCGGACGACTTCCTTCGCTTTTTCGATGGGAATTCCCTGCTGTATCTTCACAAGCTGACGAAGCGTTCCGCCGGCCGCCGGCTCGGCTTTTTGATAGTCGAGGGCCTTGAGCGAAATGCCGCGTTTGACGAGCTTGCTCTGTAGAATGTCGTTCATGTTGCGGAGCCGCGTGTCGTCCTCGGCGGTCATGATCAGGTCCTTTGCCTGTAACTCCACCTTCGCCTTGCTGCCCTTGAAATCGAACCGCTGCGAGATCTCTTTCTCGGTCTGGTTGAGAGCGTTCGTCAGCTCTGCGTAATCTGTTTTAGAAACGATGTCGAATGAATTTTCCTTTGCCATATCCTCTATTTAACCACAGATAAATCTCGTTTGGAACGCCGAACGAAAACGGCACCGTGTTCTCGCGTGACGACATCCGAACGTAGTGGACACGTTTGCACACCTTTCGCGATTATCTATTGCAACCACTAGCGTTATCGGCTTCGGACAAAATTCTTGTCCACTCGCTGTCCACCGCTTGTCCACCGCTTGTCCACTCCTAGTGTGGACAGCGTAAATGTTGTATATACGAGAGTTACTCCTGCATCCACCATCCATTCTAACGATTTTTGTAAAAAAATATTTCGAACTCATATTCTCAATCCAAAAATCATGCCAATTTGTATCTTGTGGCACGGTTTTGCAGATCGAACAGACAAACCTCACGATCTTTCCTACGAAATCATATCACGGATTGTTGCATCTTTTATCTATGCAACACGATGGGTCGCAAAACCTCGGAATATCTCCGCTCGAAGTATGAAGACGGTTACGGCTTTGTCGGCAATTCGAGGTTAAAGAATCGCAGGAAGTTATTCGTCGTAGCATCTGCGAATGTCTCGACATCCACGCCGTGAAGCTCAGCAAGAAACCTGGCGGTGTGTGCGACAAAGCTGGGCTCGTTTCGCTTTCCGCGAAATGGTACGGGCGTGAGAAACGGGCAATCAGTCTCGATCAAAAGCCGGTCGAGCGGGACGACGCGAGCCGACTCACGAAGATTCTCGGCTTTTTTAAACGTAACGTTCCCGGCAAATGAGATCATGAAACCGATCTTCATCAGATCCTCAGCCATCGCGGGCGTACCGCCAAAACAATGCATGATTCCGCCAGGAAAACCGCTTTCAGATATCAGCTTTCCGCTATCAGCTATTTCAGAACATTCCTCCGTGAGTATCTCAACCGTCTCATCATCCGCATCGCGACTGTGAATAATGATCGGCAGCCCGAGCGACCTCGCCGTTCGTATCTGCCGCCGAAAAACATCCCGCTGAACATCCCTCGGCGAATGATCGTAGTAATAATCCAACCCGATCTCACCCCAAGCGATCACCTTATCGCTCTTCGCCAGCTCAAGCAAATGCTCCTCGGCCGCGTCATCATAAAGCTTCGCATCATGCGGATGAACCCCGACCGCCGAATAAACGTGGTCGTATTTCTCCGCCACAGCCACGGCCCGCCGAAAATCATCCGTACCCGGATCGCCCGTGCCAATATTCAACATCGCCACTACCCCAGCCTCACGAGCCCGCCGAACAACCTCGTCGCGATCCTCGTCAAACTGTTCGCCGTCTATGTGGCAGTGGGAATCGATAAGAATCATTTTTGTAACTCAAACGACTTGAAAAAGCGATTGGCTTCCTCGTTAAATGCTTTAACTTTTTCTGGGTAATGATCCTTCAAGATATGCCAGTTGGTGACATCAATGTAAAGTTCATAGAGTTTTCCGTTTACAACTCTGGCATTGACTCGTCGAATATGGAACGTATCCGAGGCCGAGAACTCGATCGCATCGGACTTTTCGCTTAGAAGGTCAACAATCGAATATTTCAGAGTCGTTCCATAAGCCGACTTGACTTGCTGAATGATCTCGGGAACCGTGACCTTTTGAAGATCTTCCTTTGCAAATTCAATTACCCTGACATACATCAGCGATCCGGGCCGTTTCACGGTATAGTGAGACATGACACCAATACCTTCGCTAACCGAAGGATCACCAATGAAATCAACTGAAAATTTATGAGCCGAATTGATATATCTCTTCACCTCGGAAGAAGCCGGGGCTTTCCAGATCAAAGGAGGCGGCGGTGGTGGCGGTCCATCTTGTGAAAAGACATGACCTCCACTAACAAGCAGTATCAAAAATGCGATGGCAATTTTTAGTTGTTTCATGCTCACCTGCCTATAATAAGTGCTACTTCAATCTCGCCCCGACCTCAACATCCTCCAAAAACGCCGCCAACGCCGGTTTCGGGCCGGAATTATCTTCGAGCGACGCGGCGCAGATCATGCCTTGGGATTCGAGGCCGCGCATCATTCGTGGTTTGAGGTTGGCGACGACGACGACTTTGCGGCCGATGAGGGTTTCGGGGTCGTAGTATTCGGCGAGGCCAGCGAGGATCTGGCGTGGTTTTTCTTCGCCGAGGTCGATCTCGAAGCGGAGCAGCTTGTCCGCCTTTGGAATGCGTTCGGCGACCTTGATCTCGCCGACGCGAAGATCGACTTTTAGGAAATCATCAATTGTGATGAAGTTGTCGTCGGTTGATGGTTGATCGTTGATCGTAGCTGGTTGTTCAGAAACGGCCCCACCCGCGACCGCGGGTGGTACTGACTTTTTCGCGACTGCCGACTGGTCACTGCTAACTGCTAACTGCTCACTGATTTCGTTCATAACTTTCTTCTTATCGATTCTCGGGAAAACTCCAACGGTTTCGCCGATCTTGGTTCCGGGGGCGAGCTCGCCCCATTTTAAGTTTGCCGGATCGAGCGTGGCGATGTCTTCGCTGAGGCCGATCTGGCCGTAGATGTTTTTGGATGCATCCGGCATTACCGGATAAAGTTGGACACAAAGCCAACGGAGCGTTTCGCAGGCTCGATAGAGCACAGCATTGAGCGTTTCGGCTTGCTTTTCGTCCTTGATAAGCTCCCACGGTTTAGAATCCGAGATCAGCTTATCGACGCGGGCGATAACCGTCCAAACGGTTTCGAGAGCCAGGCTGAATTCGAAATTATCGTACCTGCGAATGAACTCGTCGCGTGCATGCTCGACCACCGACGCAAGTTCCTGATCGTCGGGACTGACTCCTGCTCGTTTGGCGTTAATGTAGTTTTCTTCCCCGATCTTGCCACTCGGGATCAAACCGTCGCGGTATTTCGTGATCATCGAGAATGTACGGCTCGCGAGGTTCCCTAAACCGCTAGCGAGATCAGCATTCGCACGGTCGATCAGGTTTTCGTAGCCGAACTTCCCATCCTGCCCAAAGACCATATCCCGCAGCACAAAATAACGCAGAGCATCTACCTGAAAATGTTCATGTAAAACATCAACTTCGATAACGTTACCCATTGTCTTGCCCATCTTTCGGCCATCGGCGTCGAGCCACATGCCGTGAGCGAAAACCGTTTTAGGCAGCGGCAATCCGGCAGCGTTCAGGAACGAGAACCAATATACGGTGTGAAACCGCAATATATCTTTGCCAACCAAGTGCACGACATTCTGCCAGTATTTCTCAAATCCAACCGACGCTTTCTCCGCGTTGCCATAACCCAGGGCCGTGATGTAGTTGGTCAGCGCGTCCATCCAGACATACATCACATGATTCTCATCGCCCGGAACGGGAATTCCCCACGACACCGACGATTTTTGCCGGCTGATCGAAAGATCCTGCAAACCGCCGCGAACGAACGAGAGAACCTCATTCTTACGGGCCTCGGGCCTAACCAGACTTAAATCGCCTTCGATCAGATCGATCAAAAATTCATCATAATCCGACAGACGAAAGAAATAGCTCTCCTCCGCGATCTTGTCGAGCGGGTGTTCGTGAATAAGGCAATTAGGCGTGTCCGAGCCTTCGGGCGTGTAATATTGATCCTCGGTCTTAAATTCCGCACAAGGCGCACAGAACCAGCCTTCGTAAAAGCCTTTGTAGATCGTCTCGTTCCCTTTCGGTGTCTTATTTTTGGCAATTTCCTGCCACAGATGCTGGACGCCTTCGTAATGGAACGGCTCTGTCGTCCGCATGAAAATGTCGTAACCGCCATTCTCGGTATCGAGCCGGAAATCGTGGAACATCCGCTTCAACTCGCCCGCGATCAGATCGACCTGCTCCTGCGGCGTCCGGCCATTTTTCTCGGCCGCACGCTGGATATTTATCCCGTGCTCGTCCGTTCCGGTCAGAAAATACGTGTCAAAACCACGCTGTTTCTTATACCGCCGCACCGCATCCGCCACGATCGTCGTGTACAGATGGCCCAGATGCGGTAGGCTGTTCGCGTAGTAAATGGGAGTTGTGATGTAGAAAGTGTTGCTCATCTATTCGTAAAAATCTTCAGCTGTCCAATATTTGCCCGGAATCAAACGGTCGTCGATCGGCTCGACGCGAACAATATCCTCACCTTGCTTAATGAGAACTTGTTCGCCATTAAACGCCATCGCAATTAGATGTTCGAGCTTGTCCTGTGCCTCTTCAACGCTGTAAACCATAACTCCTATCCGTACTATTTCATAAATCGCTTCTTATCCGGTGCCGAAAACTCATCCGTGTCCTTATACCTCGGCAACGTCGGCGAATTTGCTATCTTAAGTGCGATCGCGAGGCCGAGTTCGGCATTCTGAACCATCGCTCCGGCATCCCACCAATCGTAATACTGATCGGACGGCTGGTGATAATATTTGGCGTTGTAATTACTGAAAAAATTCAAAGCCTCGCCGGTCAGCGGCGTTAGAAAATCATCACCATGTCGCAACGAAATAGCCGGTACGCCCGATTTTGCAAATGGAAAATGGTCCGAACGGAAAAAGAATCCCTGTTCAGGCCGCATATCACCCTCGACCGTCATTTTTCGCTCGCTCGCGACTTCATCGACAAAAATTCCAAGCGAAGAACGCTCGGCTCCGAGAGCTGAAAAATCCTTTGTTTTTCCGAAGAAATTAACCCCATCGATATTTACATTCCCTGCTATTTTGTTAAGCGGGAAGAGTGGTTTTTCAGCAAAATACTCGGCTCCCAGCAACCCTTGCTCTTCAGCAGTAGGGAAAAAGAACACTGTCGAACGCTTCGGCCGCTGTTTTGCCGGCATCTTGTTTATGACATCGGCGATCCCAAGAATTGCTGCAATACCTGACGCGTTGTCATATGCCCCGTTGTAGATCTTGTCACCAGTTGCGTCGGCTTCGCCGATCCCGAGATGATCCCAGTGGCCTGAGAAAAGGACGTATTCACTCTTGAGCTTCGAATCGCTGCCGTCGATAACGCCGACGACATTTGGCGAATCAAAGGTCGTCAATTCGCTTTTCAAATTCAGATTCGCCGTCACGCCGAGATTCACCGGCTTAAAATCGCGGCTCTTTGCCTGTTGTTTGAGTTGTTCCAGGTCGAGATGGCTGATGCTGGCGAGCTTTGTGGCCGCGTCATTCGTCATCCATGCCCGGAAGTTCAGGAAGGGCGTTTTGTCGGTTTTCGTGCGGGCAATTTCGTAACGCCAATTGCCGTTAGAGGTTCGGACGACGTTCCAGCCGTAACCGGCGGATTCATTCGTGTGCACGAGAATAACGCCAGCCGCACCGCGACGAGCGGCTTCCTCATATTTGTAAGTCCAACGTCCGTAATAGGTTAGAGCATTACCGCCAAAAAGATTCGGTTCGGCGGCAGTCGCGGGCGGGTCGTTGACGAGGATCATCAACACCTTACCTTTGTACTGCTCCGGATCGCCCTTGTAGTCGTTCCATTTGTAAAGCGGAGCGTCGACGCCGTAGCCCATGAAAATGATCTCGGAATTCACCGAAACGTCCGCCGTTTGGGCCCCGGTCGTTGCCACGAAATCATCGCCGAACTTGAAATACATATTCGTCGGGCCTTTCGTGATTGTCGCAGTAAGCTGCGTGTTCGGATCGGCCTTGATTCCTACGAGCTTTACGTTTTGGAAATAACTACCCTTATTGCCCGGCTTAACGCCGCTCGCTTTCATTTGATCGGCGATGTATTGGGCCGCTCGCTTGCCGCCTGCAGTACCAGGACCGCGGCCTTCAAAATCATCGGCAGAGAGACGTTTCACGCGTTCACGCATCTTGTTCGCGTCAAAATCGCCCGTGCGATCCTGTGCGAAAACAAATGACACAACGAACGTAAATATCACAAATAACACAGTTATTCTCTTCATAAAACTCTTAACCCTTGATCAAACTCATCGCCTCAGCCCGCGTTCGCGAATCCTTTCTAAAGCCGCCGAGAACAGCCGACGTTATCGTCACCGCACCAGGTTTTTTCACGCCGCGTATCGTCATGCATGTATGCTCAGCTTCCAAAACAACCATTACGCCGATCGGATCGAGATTGTCGAACAGTGTCTGGGCGATCTGCTGGGTCAGCCGCTCCTGCAACTGCAGACGTTTTGAAAACACCTCGGCGATACGCGCAAGTTTCGAAAGTCCGACGATGCGGCCGCCCTTTGGAATGTAGGCGATGTGGCATTTCCCGATAAACGGGGCCAAATGATGCTCGCACACGGACGAGAACGAAATGTCCTTGACGATCACCATCTCGTCATGCGAATCACCGGGCAGAGCCACTATGTGCTCTTTCGGGTCGATCCACATCCCCTCGGTCAGTTCGGCGTAAAAATCGGCGACCCGTTCCGGAGTTTTCTTCAAACCGTCACGTTCTGGATCCTCGCCCATCCCTTCGAGCATCAACCGAACGCCCTCAGCGATCTTTTTCAGATCGATCTTATTCTTGATCTTCTTTGCCATAAACGTCTGATTCTAGCGTTTTTGGGGCGAAAGCTAAAGTTTGGAGCCCCTCGGAATAAGTGATAGCTGTAGGTGAGAAGTTATAACTTTTCACGTATCACTTCTCACTTATTACGAACTGGGGCCGTTTTGCTTATGCACATCGCAAAAGTTTATAATTACCGTTTATTTTACTGCACGTGACAACAATCTAATGACCATTACAGAAATTCAAACCGCCCTTCGCGAAGCCGTTCGTTCGACCGCCATCGCTCAATTCGGAGTCGAACCGGAAATGATCGCCGCCGAAACCCCGCCGAAAACGGAACTCGGTGATCTCGCCTTTCCCGTCGGGTTCGAACTCGCGAAAAAGATCAAACAGGCAACCGGCGAAAAGAAGAATCCGCGTGAAATTGCCGAAACATTGAAGGCAGCTCTCGAGTCAATGGATTCCGTTGGAAAGGTTGAGGTTGCCGGTGCCGGATATTTGAACGTTTTCTTTGACCGGGCAAAGTTTCTGGCAGATAACGCGGCGGCTGAACCACTGCCGAACCTTGCGTCTTCGCTCGAACCTGATGCAGTTAAAGTCTGCGTGGAACACACTTCGGTCAACCCGAACAAGTCTGCTCATATCGGGCACGTGCGGAATTCGGTGCTTGGAGATACATTTCAACGAATCCTTACGGCGACCGGTAAACGAGTTGAGATCCAGAACTATATCGACAATACCGGCGTTCAGGTAGCGGATGTGGTGGTAGGATTTGTGTTCATTGAACACATGAATCTGAGTGCTATAAAGAAACTCGATAAAGAACTTACGGCGTCGGGTAAGACTTTCGACTATTACTGCTGGGACCTTTACACCAAGGTTGGCATCGAGTACCAGACGAACGAAGAACTCAAGGAAAAACGTGCCGAAGTTCTGCATTTGATCGAAGAAGGCGGTAACGAAACGGCGGAGCTTGCCGATTTCGTTGCGACCCGTAATGTCGAGTGTATTCTCGACACTATGGAACGCCTTTCGATCCGTTACGACCTGCTTCCACGTGAATCCGAGATCCTGCATCTGCATTTTTGGGACAAGGCGTTCGAACAAATGAAACAGCTCGGCGTGATCCGTTATGAGACCGAAGGCAAACAGGCCGGATGCTGGGTGATGCCGTTCGAAGAACATTCCGGCAACGAAGATAACGAAACCGACAAGATCCTCGTAAGATCAAACGGGACAGTGACTTACACTGGCAAAGACATTGCGTATCAGATGTGGAAGCTGGGAATCCTTGGGCTTGATTTCAACTACAAGCATTTTCACACTTACGCGAATGGTAAGGACGTTTGGATCACTACTGCGAATCAGGGCGAGCAGGTTGCTCACCCTCCATTCGGGGGCGGCGAGACGATCTATAACGTGATCGATTCGCGGCAGTCGTATCCGCAAGATATTGTACGGAAGGGAGTTGCGGCGATATCGCCGGAGCGTGGTGAAAAGGCGAGCATTCACCTTTCGTACGAAATGGTCGCTCTGTCGCCGGCAGCCGCTGAAGAACTTGGCTTTGCTCTCTCGGATGAAAACAGAAAGCGCCCGTTCATCGAGATGAGCGGCCGAAAGGGCTTAGGCGTCAAGGCTGACGACCTCATCGATCGCCTCGAAGCTAACGCTTTCGCGGAAGTTGAGTCACGTCATGCCGACGCCCCGGAGGCCGAGAAAGCCCTTATTGCTCATCAACTTGCGGTCGGTGCATTAAGGTATTTTCTACTCAAATTCACACGAAATACGGTTATCGTTTTCGACTTTAAGGAAGCGTTGTCGTTCGAGGGCGAGACTGGTTGCTTTTGCCAGTATTCAGCGGTTCGAGCGAATTCGATCTTTAGAAAACTTGCTGAAAAAGACAGTGTTGACGCGTGCCGTTCGCGGATCGCAGACCTTGGCGGAGTCGAAGCAATTCTCGCGACCGAGACGGGCGGCGATATCTGGTCGATGGCTGTTCTAGCCTCGCGACTCGAAGAAACAGTCGAAGCAGCCGCGATCTCGAACGAGCCCGCAATTCTCGCAAAATATACATTTACGCTCGCCAGGGCGTTCAACCTTTTCTATCACAATCACAAGATCCTGATCGAACCGGACGATACGAAACGGGCGGTTTTGATCGTTGTAGCCGGTATGGCTCGGCGTTCGTTGACCTCAGCTCTTGCTACGCTGGGAATCGAAGTTCCGGAGAAGATGTAAGTCAGAACCGCCTGCGTGAGCGGGCGGAATTCACTTTTAACAAATAGAGGCTTAGTGCCCGGGTACGTTCCGCCCACTTACGCAGGCGGATCTGACCCGATTTGACAGACCGCTTCGCCGTTTGCTAAAAACCTTGTAGTGAATTCTGTTCAGGCAAAATACTATACGGTGGCCAATTGGCGAGCTGACTTCGGTTGGTGGCGATTGGCGGTGCCCGTTGGGTTTTGATCTCGGACGAGACGATAGTATTCGTTTAGCTGGATTCGAAAACTTTTACACCAGGCGCCGCTCGAATGAAAAACGAGCGGCGTTTTGTATTTTTATGAGCGATCTTTCAACATTTCTTGAGAAGGCAAAGCTGGCAAACGTCGTCCCCGTCGTCGAAACCATGCCCGCCGACCTGCTGACGCCGCTCTCGGTCTATCTGAAGCTGTCGGCCGCGTC
This sequence comes from Acidobacteriota bacterium, assembly GCA_016703965.1. Classification (NCBI taxonomy): domain Bacteria; kingdom Pseudomonadati; phylum Acidobacteriota; species Acidobacteriota bacterium. Next base: position 515,428 of record JADJBB010000025.1, on the reverse strand, counting down.
TCGGAATTCGTTCCTGCTCGAATCGGTCGAAGGCGGCAAGACTCTTGCACGGTATTCATTCATCGGTGCCGATCCTGAGAGCGTTCTGCGTGGCAATGAAACCTCAACGTTCATCACAACGGAGGACGGAGACCAATATACCGACAACGGTACGATCCCCTTCCTAAAAACCCACTTTTCCGAACGACACGCTGCCGCCGACCCTGATCTGCCGTCATTCATCGGCGGTGCGATCGGATTTCTTGGATTTGCTTGTTCGGAATGGTTTGAGCCTTCGTTAAATCGCGGTGATAAAAGAGATGACGTTCGAGATGATGCGGCTTTTATGTTCTTTCGCTCGATCGTTGCGTTCGACCATGCGAAGCAGGTGATCAAGATCATTTCACTCGTCTTTCCCGATGAGGCTGGCGATGATATCTCGCTTGAGGCTTTGTATGGGACAGCAAGGTCAAATAATCAAGCAATCAAGCAAAAGCTCGAACACGGCGAGCTGATCATTCCGCCAAATACCGACTCCTCGACCAATAACGACATCACTTCAAACTGGAAGCGTGCCGATTTCGAATCCGCCGTTGACAAGATCAAGGAATTGATCGCCGCCGGTGAATGTTACCAAGTCGTTCTATCGCAATGTTTTACGAAGCAGACCAACGCTTCGCCGGTGGCGATATATCGGGCAATTCGTTCGCTGAATCCGTCGCCGTACATGTTCCTGTTAAAATTTGAAGAGCAGTCGATCGTTGGTGCGTCGCCTGAGATGCTGGTTCGCTGTGAGAATGAACGGCTCGAATATCGTCCGATCGCCGGAACACGTCATCGCGGCAAAGACGCCGCCGAGGATGAGGCGTTGGCAGGAGAAATGCGTCGCGACAAAAAGGAAGTCGCAGAGCATCTGATGCTGGTGGATCTTGGCCGCAACGACCTCGGACGCGTCGCCGAATACGGCAGCGTTAAAGTCGATACGCTGATGAACGTCGAAAAATATTCACACGTTCAGCATCTGGTCAGCTCGCTTTCGGCGAAGTTGAAGAGTGGGCTCGATCGTTTCGACGCCCTCGCGGCATGCTTCCCCGCCGGGACGGTTTCGGGGGCTCCAAAGGTGCGTGCGATCGAGATAATTCGCGGCCTCGAGCCAACCGCACGCGGCGTTTATTCGGGTGCGGTCGGATATTTTGATTATTCGGGAAATATGGACACGTGCATCGCGATCCGCACGCTGGTGCTCGAAAATGGTGTCGCGAAGATCCAAGCGGGAGCCGGGATCGTGGCGGATTCGGTACCTTCGCTGGAATTTGATGAGACAGTGAATAAGGCGAAGGTGTTGCTGAGAGCGTTGGAGATAGCGGAAAGTGGAACCGTATAAATGAACGACAGGATCTTAGATCATTACCTAGGAGAATTTCAGCTCGGCTCGGACATCCCGGTCGACGAGGCTGAGACTTTGTTTGACGCTTTGATCGGCAGCACGAACCAGATGGTGATCGCCGAGGTTCTTGCGGCATGGGGCGAAAAAGGCACGTCCGAAGATGAGCTATTCGCATTCGCCCACCTGATGCGCCACCGTATGAAGCGCGTCAATTCTGTACACTCTACATTTGTTGACACAGTGGGAACCGGTGGCAGTCTATCTAAAACCTTCAACGTTTCAACAGCAGCCTCGTTCGTCATTGCAGGATCGGGCCTGCCAGTTGCGAAACACGGCAACCGTGCGGCGACAAGTAATTCCGGAAGTGCCAACGTACTTTCCGAACTCGGTATAGAAATTGACGTTGACCCCACGATCGCCGAAGAACATTTGAATGAGCACGGAATCTGTTTTATGTTCGCTCCGCGTTTTCATGCGTTGTCGCCTACGCTCGCAGCGGCTCGCCGCTCACTTGGAAGGCCGACGATCTTTAATAATCTAGGCCCGCTCTGCAATCCTGCTTCTGCCCCGCATCATGTGATCGGGGTTTGGGACAAACACCTGCTCGAAAGCACCGCAAATGTGCTCTTGCGTCTTGGAGCGGATCGTTCCTGGGTCGTCTATGGTGAGAATGGACTGGACGAGATCAGTTTGAAGGGTACAACGCTCGTCGCGGAGGTCTCAGATGGCAAGGTCGATATTTTTGATATCAGTGCCGCGGATTTTGATGTTTTTACTCTTGGAAAAGATCTGCCGGAGCAGTGTTCGGCCGCTGAAAGTGCGAAGATCATCAGAGCTGTCCTAAGTAACGAGATGGCAGACCGCGATGTGGAAAGGCTGGTACTGCTCAATGCCGCCGCGGCTATCTTAGTCGCCGGAAGAGCCGACACGCTGCCGGAGTGTTATGAACTGGCAAAAGCAAGTATTAGAAGCGGTTCGGCGTTGCAAAAACTTAACACTCTTTCAGTAAACCAGAAATGATTGAGACATTCTTAAATAAAATAGTCACCAAAACCCGCGAAAGGGTTGAAAGGACGAGATCGCTCGGCTATGCAGCGGCGATCGAGCGGCGAGCCAGGAGAGTGCGGGCGTCAAAGGAAGCGAATCGTTTTCGGGTGGCTTTATCTCACAGTGGCCGAACGAACATCATCGCCGAGATCAAACGGGCTTCGCCATCAAAGGGCGTTATTAATGCAGACATTGACGTCGCTAAGGTCGCCGGCAATTATGCGGCAGGCGGTGCCGCTGCGATATCCGTTCTAACCGAAAGCGAGTATTTCAGCGGCGAGATCGCGGATCTTGTCTTGGCGGCAAAAACGGTAGACATTCCGGTTTTGCGTAAGGATTTCATGGTTGACAGCTACCAGATCTACGAAGCGGCCGCCGCCGGCGCAGATGCGATACTCTTGATCGTGGCTGCACTGAGCGAGACAGAGCTTAGAGAGTTCTCAGCGATCGCGGACGGGCTCGGCTTGGATTCACTGGTTGAGATCCATACCGCCGACGAACTGGAAACAGCTCGGAAGATCGACGCAAAGATCATAGGAGTCAACAATAGAAACCTGCAAACTCTCGAAGTTTCGCTTGATGTTTCACGCGAATTGATCGGCCTGCGGCCCGAAGGCGTTTTGATGATCTCGGAAAGTGGTCTATCGACAAAAGATGAGATCGACGAGCTAAAGGAACTCGGATTTAACGGCTTTTTGATAGGTGAGACCTTGATGCGAACCGGAAATGCCAGCGAAACCTTAGGAGCCTGGGTTTGAATAAGCCGCATTTAAGATATAGAAACCAGACGCCCCGCGAACGCACGTGGACGATTTATTTCATCTCGGTAATGAAAGTGGTCAAGGGTGCGATCCTGGTGGCGATCGGGATAAAGCTCCTGACGCTGCTGGGCCGCGACGTTGAGGCTTGGGCGACCGATTTTGTAACGCGGCATGGTATCGACATCGCGAATAAGTATGTTCAGTCAGCTCTCGATAAACTCTCAGGCGTTGGCAACACGCAGCTAATGCAGATGAGCGGCGTCGCATTTGGATATTCTTGCCTGCTCTTTACGGAAGGAATCGGCCTCTGGATTCAAAAACGCTGGGCCGAATACCTGACCGCGATCGCGACCTCGCTCTTTATACCGATCGAGATCTATGAGATCTACGAAAAATTTACATGGGTTCGCGTTGCTCTGCTGGTTTTGAATGTATTCATCGTTTGGTATCTCGTGACGCGTTTAACGGATGAGAAAAAAGAAATATCAGTCGCAGAGAAAGCAGAGGAAAATGAGAAATAGTTGTTCTTTGCATTAAAAATCATGATCAAAACAAAGATCTGCGGAATAACCAATCTCGACGACGCTCAACAGGCGGCAGATAACGGTGCGGACGCGATAGGATTCAATTTTTACAAGGGCAGCAAAAGATATATTGCTCCAAGCGATGCCGCCGCGATCGTTGAGAAGGTCACGATGCGGGTGGAAAAGATCGGTGTATTTGTGAACGCAAGCGTTGAGGAAATAGTCGAGATCGAAGACACGGCGCAGCTCGACACAGTTCAACTTCACGGCGACGAAACGCCCGAGTTTATAGAGTCGCTACGGCTGGAGTCGGACGCGACGATAATAAAGGCAGTTCGGATCGGTCAGGGTTTTGAACCGAGGAACGTATTGAAATATAAGGCCGACGCGATCTTGCTCGATGCCTTTTCAGATGTAGAACGCGGTGGCACAGGAATGACGATTGACAGGACGGTTGCAAGGCAGGTCGCGGAATTGGTGGACCGCGTTTATCTGGCAGGTGGCTTGACGCCAGAAAACGTCGCGGAAGCGATTCGCGAAGTTCGGCCATTTGCCGTCGATGTCGCCAGCGGAGTTGAATCTTCACCAGGCGAAAAGGATCCCGCGAAGGTTGCGGCATTTATTGAAGCCGCCAAGGAAGCACTATGAATTACGAGCCAGATGAACACGGCTTTTGGGGCGAATATGGCGGACGGTTTGTGCCGGAAACGTTGGTCGCTCCGCTGGATGAGCTGACATCCGCGTACTTTGCGGTGCGTGATGATGCGGCGTTTCATGCGGAGCTCAATGATCTGCATCAGAATTTTACCGGGCGGCCATCGCCTCTATATTTTGCAAAACGCCTGACCGAAACACTTGGAGGTGCCAAGATCTATCTCAAGCGCGAAGACCTAAACCACACCGGTGCGCACAAGATCAACAACTGCCTCGGCCAGATCCTGCTCGCTCAGCGAATGGGCAAACGGCGGATCATTGCCGAGACGGGGGCCGGACAGCACGGCGTTGCGACCGCTACCGTTTGTGCGTTGTTCGGGCTCGATTGCGTCGTTTACATGGGCACCGAGGACATGCGGCGGCAGGAAGTGAACGTCTTTAGAATGCGTTTGCTCGGGGCTGAGGTTCGCGGCGTGGATTCGGGCTCGTGTACTCTGAAAGACGCGATCAATGAGGCGTTGCGTGATTGGGTGACGAATGTCGACACGACGTATTATCTGCTCGGTTCAGCTCTCGGGCCGCATCCTTATCCGCTGATGGTTCGCGATTTTCAGAGCATCATCGGTCGCGAGGCTCGCGAGCAGATCATTGATAAAGAAGATCGTTTGCCGGACGTTTTGGTTGCCTGTGTCGGCGGCGGTTCGAATGCGATCGGTTTGTTTCACGCGTTTCTGAACGACGACGTTAGAATGATCGGCGTCGAAGCCGGCGGCCGTGGAGCAGCGATCGGGGAACACGCCGCGAGATTTATGACCGACGGCGATGTCGGGGTTCTGCAGGGCACGAAAAGCTATCTGCTTCAGGATAACAACGGCCAGATCGCTCTGACACATTCGGTCTCCGCCGGGCTAGATTACGCTTCGATCGGGCCGGAACATGCTCATTTGCATGATATTTCACGAGTTGAATACGTCTCGGCGAACGACACGGAAGCCCTCGCCGCATTCAAAACGCTCTCCGAAACCGAAGGCATCATTCCGGCCCTCGAATCCTCGCATGCGATCGCTCACGCGATGAAGATCGCCCCAGAAATGAGCCGCGATTCCGTCATGATCGTCAATCTTTCAGGCCGCGGCGACAAGGATATTAATACCGTTCGCGAAGAGTTGGGAGTCTAGAATCACAATGAGTCGAATCAGCTCAAAATTTGAGGAATTAAAAGAAAAAGACCGGAAGGGTTTCATTCCTTTTGTCACGGCAGGAGATCCCGATCTGGAGACTTCCCTTTCGATCGTTCTAAAACTTGCGGAACTCGGTGCCGACATCATCGAACTAGGAGTTCCCTTCAGTGATCCGATGGCTGACGGGCCGACGATCCAGCGTTCGTCTGAACGCGCGTTGGCGGGCGGCGTTACACTCGCAAGTGTTTTGGAACTGGCAGCCGAGTTCAGGAAACAGAGCGATGTACCGCTTGTCTTGTTCAGCTATTTCAATCCGATCCTGCGGTTTGGCTTGGACGAGTTTGAAAAGGTCGCGTCCGAAGCCGGGATCGACGGAGTTCTGCTCACCGACGTGATCGAGAACGAAGCTGCGGCGATATCGCAACGATTCGCAAAACAAGGGATCGATCTCATCTCACTCGTCGCCCCGACTACGACCGATGAACGCCTAAAAGCCATTTGCGACAACGCTCGCGGCTTTATCTACGCGGTTTCACGGGCCGGAGTGACCGGTGCCCAGGCATCGACGAGTTCGACGGCCGAAGACCTGGTGAATCGAACAAAGCAGTTTACCGATCTGCCCATCGCGGTCGGATTTGGCATTTCAACTGCCGCCCAGATCTCCGAGGTTTGGCAATATGCAGATGCTGCGGTGGTTGGATCGGCGATCGTATCCGTTATCGAGAAAAGCGGCGATCAGGCTGTTGCAGAAGTTGAAGGTTTTGTAGCCGGGCTTGTTCCAAATGCTGCGGGATTTTCGGAATAGGTTATAAGTAATAGGTTTTAAGTTAAAATATATTACTTCGCACCTATCACTATTCCGGATCGAGCCAAGTTTAGAGTTTTTATTAGAGGTTATTTTATATGTTGATCGTAATGAAACCGACCGCTCAAGCGTCGGATATTGAAAAGGTTTTACACGTGATCGAGACGTTAGGATTTCGCGGGCATACCTTGCCGGGCGAAAACCGCACGGCGATCGGTGTCACAGGCAATCGTGGCTCCATCGATCCGGCACATTTTGAGAATTTGCCAGGTGTTGCCGACGCGATTCGCGTGACGAAGCCCTACAAACTGATCTCTAAGGACATCAAGCCGGAGAAATCCGTCATCAAGGTCGGAAATGCAACCATTGGAGGCTCTGAACTTGCAATGATCGCGGGTCCTTGTGCGATCGAATCCCGCGAGCAGCTATTTAAGACAGCCGAAACGATCGCAAAAAGCGGTGCCCGGTTCTTTCGCGGCGGAGCTTATAAACCACGTACTTCTCCATACGCTTTCCAGGGAATGGGCGAAGACGGAGTTAAGATGCTGGCTGAGGTACGCGAGCAATTCGACCTCAATATCGTCACCGAAGCGATGGACGAACGTGGGGTTGACGCGGTGGAGAAATACGGCGACTGCATCCAGATCGGTGCCCGAAATATGCAGAATTTCTCGCTGCTCAAGTACGTCGGCAAAACGAGAAAACCCGTACTGTTAAAACGCGGAATGTCCGCAACCCTCGACGAGCTTCTTCTCGCGGCCGAGTACATCATGGCCGAGGGCAACTACGACGTCATCCTCTGCGAACGCGGCATCCGCACCTTTGCAAGTCATGCTCGAAATACGCTCGATCTTTCCATCGTGCCTGCGGTTCATCGCATGACGCACTTACCTGTGATCGTCGACCCTTCGCATGGAACGGGCCACAATTACATGGTAACGCCATTAGCCCGTGCGGGAGTCGCAGTTGGTGCGGATGGTTTAATAATTGAAGTTCATCCTTGCCCTGAGGAAGCAATGTGCGACGGGGCTCAGGCGTTGACGCCAGTACAGTATCTTGATCTCGTGAGACAGGTGCAAGCCATAAGAAATCTGATCGTTGTTGAAGCTGAGGCCTCAGCCGCTGCCTAGTCAGTCAATTCTCTGACAAAAAAGATCCGCATACGCCTCCCGAGACGTATGCGGATCTTTTTAATTACTCCAACTGGCGCCTTTTGCCTATTTTGCCAGGCGGAGTTTCATCAAGCTGTAAAACTGTATGTAGCAGCTAACCATTGCCGTCAGGACCAAAAATGTCATTGGGAGATACCGAAGCGATTCAGGCAGGACCACACCGACGCTCTGCCTAAATACCAGGCCGAGCAGCATTCCGAACACAGCGATGACTCCGCGGCCGGCGAGCCAGTTCATGTAAGTTGGCTTTTCGTATAGCGAAGGCAGAAAGTACGGCAGAGCGAGTACCATCAGCGTTGTTATTCCCATCAAAACTGCGTCGATCGAGAACATCTGAGTGCTGCGGCCGTACTCCATCGCCAGAAAAAACAACACAAACGTCGTGTCAAAACTGACCATTCCGCCAAATTCCGCTATCGTGCTTTTGTTCGCTGTGTGATTCATTTTATCTATTGTGGTGTTTATTTTTGGTCGTGAGTAATTTACTGTTTGCTGTTGCTGAACTGTTTGTATGCGACGCGGAAAAGCTCCGACAGAGCGTTTGCTGTTTCTGGCGTAAGATTTTTATCGTCACGCAGGTGAGCTTCGATAATGTCGGTGGTCGGTTCGTGTGGATAATAGATGACCGGTTCGATGTTGTCGTCGGTGTGTTTCGTCATGAGACGATCGACCGGCATGTCGAGCCACTGTGTCAGACGGGCGATGTTGTCCGCGTCGGGACGGCCCGTTCCGTTTTCGATACGCGAGAGCGTCGATGCTGATACGTCGGTCACATCAGCTACATCGCGTAAGCTAAGTTTCAATTCCTCGCGGCGGCGCTTGATCGCTTTGCCCAGCTCGCCCGTGTTGATCAAACTTTCATTCCTATTAAATGCCATAATTTTGTGTTTTATCCTCCATGGTTTTGCAAGTGCCATTAATGCCATTGCTATTGCACAGATAAAACATAACACACGATATTTTTAATTGCAACACCTCATTTCATACTTGCAACACTTTTATTTTTCAGATACACTGTTTCACAGATGGAACGGTGAATCGATATTCCCCTAACTATCTCTTGACATGAAAACTGAGTCGCATGTGTCTGACATGCCGCGAACAGAAACTCGGGTACGGTGATGGATGAGATCGGATGATCAGACGATCCGATATATATATAGGTCACATCGCAGCCCGATTTGTAGACACGAAGGAGAAACGAAATGAAACGCAACGCACTAAACGAACCGAAAGCTGCCGAAACGGCAACCTTGTTTGAGCTAAATGAGACAGCGAGCAATGTGCTCGATTTTTCGACTACATTAAAGGAGCTGCGAAAAACGGTAGATCCAAATCTTGTCCGCCAGCGTGCCGGACGCCGTGATCGTAATGGCCAAACGCATATGGTCGAATATGTTGAATGGCACACGGTCGCCGACATTCTCGACGAACACGCTCCGAACTGGGGCCACTCGATCAAGGACATTCGCCCGATCGGCGACATTATTACCGTTACGGTTGCGATCACTATCGATGGTGTCACCCGCGAAGGCATCGGCACAGGCCGCGTTGCGAGCGAAACGGGCATCAAGAAAGCCGAGCACGACGCTCTGAAACGTGCAGCCGTTAAGTTTGGTATTGCGAGAGAGCTTTATAAGCGTGAGTTCGATTCGATAAACGGTGAGGAATCGGTTGTGACGGCAGAAGCAGCGGCCGTTTCGACGACGGAGCCGAGAAAGTTCGAAGATTCAGTTGCGAAGACTCTCGGCGATCTCGTCACGCCAAAGCAGCTCGGCATGATCCGATCGCTCGCTCGAGACGGTGACATCGATGCCGCAAAGGAGTGTATGGACTTGATGAAATGCAGTGTTTCGGAACTGTCAAAGCGTTCGGCGTCCGATCTGATCGACCACTTACAGAATATTCAGAGAAACGGCGTTCTTCCGATCCGTCGTGCTAGCTAATGCCGGTAACGCGGCAACCAGTGTTTTGAGCTGCGGCTCGTCCATCCAAGCTTTCTCCATGAAGCGCAAATACAATGGGCCGCAGCTCGAAACTCCCACACGATATTTAACAAAGAACTAACTTACTCCCACTTGCGTAAAACCTGTTATTCGAAGCAGAATAGGGTACTTTTCTCAACTTAACCAAAAGGAGTGAACATATGTCACAAGAAGCAAGTGAAATGGCCGCGTTTTCGGGGCCCGGACACGGCGATTTTTGCTGGACTGAGATCGCCAGCAACGATGCCGACCAGGCAAAAGCGTTTTATGCGAACGTTTTCGGCTGGATTTTTCAGGATAGTAATGCGTCCACAGATGGATTTGCGTACCATGAATTTTCAATCGGCGGCGGTTATCCGACTGGCGGTCTCTACCAGATCACGCCCGAGATGTGCCCTGAAGGCGAAGCTCCACCGCCGCCGCATTTTCTCACCTACATCGCGGTTGATGATGTTGATGAGAATGCCAAACTGGCGGTCGAGCTCGGCGGCAAGGTCATTAAAGAACCAATGGACATTCCCAACGCGGGCCGTTTTGCTATCATTGCCGACCCGTCCGGAGCGATGTTTGCGACCTTTAAGATGAAGAGCTAGGAGGAGAAAAGATCATGGCAGATTTTAATATACCCGCAGCCGGCGAGATATGCTGGCGCGAACTACGAACAGAAGACCTTGGTGCCGCAACCGAATTCTACACAAAGCTCTTCGGTTGGTCGCTCGAACAATCCAAAGTCAGCCCCGACATACCGTACAAAGAGATTGTTCATAACGGAACCGCCACCGGTGGTTTTCTACCTATGGGCGATGAATGGGGCGAACTTCCCTCGCACTGGGCAAACTATATCGCGGTCGACGATACGGACGAAACCGTCGCAAAAATAACCGCAAACGGCGGAACCGTTCACATCCCGCCTTTCGACGCACCAGGTGTCGGCAGAATGTCGATGGTCGCGGACCCATCAGGAGCGAGCTTCGCGATCATCCAGTTCGAACGCCCGAAAGCATAAGAAGTAACCACGAAATAACACAAAAAGACACGAAATTTGCGTTCTTCTATTTCGTGTCTTTTCGTGTATTTTAGCTGGTCTCTCTTCTTTCTATTACGTTCTGGTCCCGGTGAACGGCAATGGATCGGGGACGATCGGGGCCGTCAAAGTTCCGCTCATCGAATCGCCGTCGACCTTTCCTGTTATCACAAATTCAATGGGCTGGCCCTGCATTTCGGCGAGGGCGGTTGCGGCGAGTTTGCTGCCTGAAACTTTGCCATCGGCTATCTTGCCGTTGCCGAGCATTGTTTCGAGAACGCCTGTGACGCATTCGCCATCTTGCTCGAGCTTAAGCGAAACAGGTAATTGCTGGCCCTGAAAATCGATCACGAGTTTCCACTTCCCTGCCACATCCGCCGTTTCACCGCTGTCGCCGACAACGTATTTGGCTTCGTCCTGCTCGACACCCTCGGTATCGAATATTTCGACGGAATCGGCATATTCGCGGGCCTGCGGCAAGACTTCCTCGGCATCGCCTACGATCACGATCGCCACCTCGTCGGGACGAATGTGCTTCACGGCAACCCGTTGAACTTCATCGACCGTAACCGCATTGATGTTATCGCGGTATGTCTGCAGATAATCATCCGGCAGCCCATAGAGCTGCTGGTTGACGATCAAATTCGTCAAACCTTCCTGCGTTTCCGCACGTATTGGAAAAACGCCGGTCAGGAAATTCTTAGCATCCTGCAGCTCGTCTTCGCCGACCTTTTCACTGCGAATACGGTCTAGTTCATAGAAGAATTCCTTGAGCGAATCTCCCGTAACTGAAGAACGAACCTCAGCCGTCGCCTCGAAATCGCCGGCGAGCCGTTTGGATTCCAGGCGTGTATACGCCCCGTAGGTGTAGCCCTTTTCCTCACGCAGATTCATGAATATACGGGACGAAGCCCCGGCTCCGAGGACCTGGTTCATCACGATCAGCGGGAAATAATCAGAATCGACGCGCTTTACGCCGAGGTTCGTAATGACGATATTTGACTGGGCGGACCCAGGACGGTCGACGATCGTCAGGCTGCGTGAATCGCGCTTTGGCGGTTCAGGAAACGCTTTCTTGCCCACATTTCCAGGCTGCCAATCGCCAAACAATTCGTTGAGCTCAGCGATGAATTCGTCTCGATTTACATCGCCAACAACAATGAACATCGCGTTATTTGGAACAAAGCTTCCCGAATGAAACTTAGCAAGGGTTTCGCGGTCGATCTTTTCAATATCCGCAGCTGTCGGCGAAACTTTAGAGTATGGATGTTCGCCATAGATCAGGCGAGCTGCCTGCTCACCTGCGAGAAATCCCGGCTGCGAACGCTGGAATTTCAGATTCTCGATGGTGTTGCGGCGATAGAGATCAAGTTCGCTCTCCGGAAAAGTCGGCCGCAAAACGACCTCGGCAAGCAGATGCAGTATTTCCGAGCTGTAAAGCGACAGGGCCGATGCAGAGACGATCGTGAAATCGTCCGACGCACTCGCTCCGACGCTCGAGCCGAGCCGCTCGATCTTTTCGGCAAGCTGAAGACTCGAATAATTCTCAGTTCCCTCAGTCAACATCGCCGTCATCGCCGATGTCAGCCCGGTCATACCATCGGGATCGTTTATGTCGCCACTCTCGAACGCCAGACGGTAGCTCACGAGCGGAAGCCTCTCATTTTCCACGATCACGACGCGTAAACCGTTGTCGAGCTTGGTCTCAAATGGCTTCTGAATGTCGAAAGAAACCGGAGCCAACGGCGCCGGAGGATTTTTTCTGAGTTCTGGTGTCATATCTGATCTTCTTAACGCAAAGACGCTAAGCTGCAAAGACGCAAAGGAATTCAAAAACATTGCGTCTTTGCTCCTTTGCTACTTTGCGTTAAAGTCTTATCCTTTGCCGGCAGGGACTACATCAAGCAGTGCCCGGTTTTCTGTGTTCAAGAATTTGCCCACCGCATGGCGGATATGGTCGGCCGTGACCGATAAAAGAGCGTCTAATTCACTGTTGATGAGCTCTGGATCGCCGTCGTACAAAGCGAATTCCGCGATCTGTTGAGCACGTGCCATTGACGATTGACGCATGCGGACGGAGTCATTGATGAGCTGATTTTCGATCTTTTCCATCTCTTCGGAAGTCGGCCCGTGGGCGGCGAGATCGTGGATCTCTTTCATGATCGTTTCACGGATCCGGCTCAGATCTTTTTCCGGTTTCGGGATCGCTCCGATGAAAATGCTTGACGGGCCGCGGCGTTCGTCCGTGAAGCCAAATAGCTGAATGACCGATTCCTCGCCTTTCACAAGCTTTTGATAAAGCCGCGAACTGTCACCGTCATAAAGCACCTTACCGGCCAGATACAATGCATAAAATTCCGGCGAGCGACGCGGCGGTATCTTCCAGCCGATCAAAAAAGCCGGAAACGGAGCGAGTTTGTCTTCCCATTCCTTGTAATTCGCAGCAACCTCAGCCGGCTCGGTCACGTCCAGCTCAGGCGGCAAAGGCTGCGACTCGATGTCGCCAAAATAAGTCTCGACCAGCTCTTTCGCCGTTGAGGTTTCGAAGGCTCCTGACAGCACCAGCACGGCATTATTTGGTGCGTAATAGATCCGGAAAAATTCCTGAACATCTTCGACAGTAGCTGCATCGAGGTGATCCATCGAACCGATCGTCGAGTGTGAATTGGCGAAATTCTTGTAGATCATCTCATTGATCAGGTCAAATATCTGCCCGTACGGCTGGTTGTCATACCGCAAACGCTTCTCTTCTTTAACGGCTTCGCGTTGGTTGTCGAGGTTCTCCTGCGTCACCGCGAGCGAACGCATCCTATCCGATTCCAGCCAAAGAGCAAGCGGCAATTGGTTTGCCGGGAGCGTTTCGTAATAATTCGTACGCTCGCTCGACGTAGTTCCGTTCATCGTGCCGCCGGCCTTCATTATGTGCTGAAAGTGGCCCGCCTTTGGCACGTTTTCGGAACCCTGGAACATCATGTGCTCGAAGAGATGTGCAAAAGCCCGTACGGTCGTCGCGCTCGTTTCGCGAACCAACGTTGTAATAAACGGCGATCGAGACGACCGGAATTGAATTATCAGGATTTAGGACGACCCGAAGGCCGTTTGCAAGGCTGTATTCCTCAATTTCGAGCGGCGGCAATTTGAATGTTTCTGACATAAATAATTCAGTTGCTGTTCCGGCAATATCTCACTTCAACCCATGTTTTTAGGACAGCAGGCCGAAGCTCGGAACACTTCAATCAGAACATTTTGAGTGTAAAAAAGCAAAAACATCAGTCGCTCATCCGCGTTGGCTTCTTGGTTCGCGAATGTGACCAATCGCACTTACAAGTGAGCTCCTTGACGCTAAGATCTTAAGCATTAGAGGTGAATAAAAATATGAAAGGCTTCAAATCAGCGATTGAAAACGATGCGGTTGCGAATGATAATTTTCGGAAGGTTCTATATACATCAAAACACAGCCAGCTTGTACTCATGAGTTTACTGCCGAATGAGGAGATCGGCCTCGAGACTCACGCGTCGAATGATCAATTCTTCCGTGTAGAGAAAGGGAACGGTAAATGTATCATCGATGGCAGCGAATACTTGCTTTCCGATGGCGATGCGGTCGTTGTACCGAGCGGTGCTCAGCACAATATCATCAATACGTCGGCGACGGAATCCCTGAAGATGTACACGATCTACTCGCCGGCTCATCACAAGGACGGTATAATCCGAGCGACCAAACACGATGCGGAAACGATCAAAGAGGAATTTGACGGCGTCACGACCGAATAGGTTCCGTCCATAACAACGCGATAACGGATCCGCCGGTTCTGTCGGCGGGTCCTTTTTTTAAAGTGAGCTGCTAACGATTCTCCCGCACACCCACGATTTATTTGGAAAGGAACCCCTTTTCGGTATATAAATAAGGCATTCAACATTGTGATCGGTGGCCGCCTGGGTGCCGCCAGGGCTGCCGATCTTTTTTTTTCAGGTGACGATCGTCCGGACCGATCCCGATCTTTGTCTGCGGATACTGGCTTGCCTAATATACTATGAGCATCTCGCGCCGAATCGCATGTTTTACCCTCCTTTTTTCGATCTCGACCGGTACGCTCACGGCGCAAATCCAAAAAGCCCCGCTAAACCAAGCTGATCCATTCACCATCCGGACCGGCAGCACCTTTTCCGCTTCGGGCGGATCGCCTGACGTTCGAACGTTTGGAAATTCGAGTGAGATCGGTGAAAAAGCGGCCAAGATCGCCTCCGAGATCCGTGAAGCTGAAGATCTGATCGCCCGCAACTACTTCGACCGGTCGGTCTCAACACCGAGTGAGTTAACCAAGCGGTCCTTAGATGGAATGCTACGCTCTTTAGATCCTCATTCGAATTATTACGACCCGGCCGAATGGAAGGACCTGCTCGATGAGCAGCGAAGCGGCTACACGGGCATAGGAGCGACGATCGCGAATTTCTCGTGGAACGGCGTTACCGACACCTATATCATCGCAACTTTCCCAGGATCATCCGCCGCGCGTGCCCAGCTCAAGTATGGGGACAAGATAGTCGCCATTAACGGCGAGAAAATGGCCGATAAAGATTCCGATACTGTCAGAGACAAGATCCGGGGAGCAAATGGAACAACATTCCGGCTGACCGTTCAGCGAGCAGCCTCGAATCGGTTGGAAACGATCGAGATCCGTCGCAATCGAGTTCCGCAGCCGTCGATCCCGGATGCCTATATGCTTCGCCCCGGCGTCGGTTATGTCGAGCTTTCAGAGGGGTTTAATTACACAACCGCGGACGAACTCGACGCCGCGATGGCCGAGCTTAAACGCGGCGGAATGAGATCTCTGATCCTGGATCTTCGCGGAAACGGCGGCGGCATCGTTGATCAAGCGGTAAAGGTAGCTGAAAAATTCCTGCCCGCGGGAACGCTTATCCTAACCCAGCGTGGCCGCTCTCGCATCGACAACCGCGTTTGGAGATCGATGAATAACAACCCTGAGCAGATGCCTTTGGTTGTTCTCGTAAATGAGGATACCGCATCCGCCTCAGAGATCGTCGCCGGAGCTTTTCAGGATGACGACCGGGCAATGATCGTAGGCGAACGAACGTTCGGGAAAGGTCTTGTACAGAGTGTGATAGACCTGCCGAGCAAGACCGGATTAACACTCACGACTGCAAGGTATTTGACGCCCTCCGGCAGGTCGATCCAGCGCGACTACTCGAAGATCGCCCTTTACGATTACTACAGCCATAAGGCTAATGTCGCTGAGATAGATAAGCCGTTTTTTGAAGCGAGAACGATCACCGACCGCAAGGTTTACGGCGGCGACGGCATTCAGCCCGATGAGATCGTCAAGGTGGAGGATGTTGCGGATTCCGATCTTGCATTACTCGATCCAATATTTGTGTTCACAAGAGATCTAGTTAACGGGCGCGTGGCTGGCCAGGAGAGCTATCGGTCTATCCCCGTGACATTCGGGAAACGGATAACTCCGCGTGACTTCCCAGTTACAGATTCGCTGCTGGCAGAATTCAATTTATGGGCTTCAAGACCGGAAAATGGAGGCTATAGCCAGGCGGCGCTGAAACGCTCGACCACCTTTATAAAGCTTAGACTTCGCTACAACATCATCATGGCATCGTTCGGTGCGATCTCTGCAAATCAAGTGCTCATCGAAGACGATCCGCAGGTTGCCAAGGCGGTCGAAACCCTCCCGAATGCCGCCCAGCTTGCGTCCCTTGCCGCTAAGATCAGACGTCAACAAAACAAATAGCAAATACATCCGGCCTTCGAGATCTCGCCGGAAAAAAAAGCCCCGTCCTGATCAGGACGGGGCGTTTTAGTTCCATGCTAAAACCAGATATCTATCCGGCCCTAGAAGGAGAGCTTGCCCGATATCTGAACTCTACGAGCGGCATTAGCAACGCCATCGAGGATGCGTCCAAAGGCCGTATTATTGAAGGTCAGATTGTTGTTCGACGCCGAAATATCGAAGTTCGGGGTATTTGTCAGGTTTCTGAGATCCACGCGGAAATCAAATGCCCACTTCTCGTTGAACTTGAATTTCCTGAGCACCGAGAGATCGGTCTGGAAATACTTCGCGTTGCGGAAGAAGTTTCTACCCGTATTTCCGAGGGTGCCTGGATTAGGTGCGCTGAACATCGCCCTTTGTGCAGCCGTGAAGTAGTAGTTGACGCCATTCTCGACAACGACCTGGCCCATATTCGGGGTACAGCCATTGCAGTTCGCCGGCGATTGAATAACGTTGCTGACCGTATTTGCTCCGGAATAAACCGTGAAAGGCCGGCCCGTCTGCCAAAGAGCAGTTCCCGACAACTGCCATCCGCCGATCAGGTAATTTAAGGCCCGATTGCCCGAGTCGAACGCCTTGTCTTTGCCGAAAGGCAGTTCATAAACATAAAGAGCCTGGAAGACATGCGTACGGTCAAAATCAGATAACGCGTAGTTTAGCGAACGATCGCGGAGGTCGAACGGCGTAGCGGATCCCGCTTGCGAGTTTGCAGTATTGATCGTGGATAGTGAAGGATCCCACGAACGATTGTCCTTCGACTTCGACCAAGTATATGCCAGTTGGAAACTGAGTCCGGCGGTCATACGGCGTTTGAAGAGGAGTTCGACTGCGTTGTAATTTGAGTAATCGTTGCTGTCGAAGACGTTCAGGCCACCCGTGAACTGCGGATATGGCTGGATCAAGAACGGAAATCCATTAACATCCAACAGCCGTTGGTTGAGCTGGGCAGCCGTGCAGATCGTCGCCGTGACATCTGCCGCCTGACAGGTCCTCTGCGAAAGCGTGACAGCCGCTGAGCCAGCCGCTCCAGAGCCTGCTCCAGTTGCTGCGAGAGCAGTTGTATTGAGAGCACGGAAGCGAGCCGAGCCGTTATTGTTGTTCGCATTACCCGACATCAGGAGATTGATCAGCTGCGAGTTCGCTGCCGAATTGTTGCGAAGCAGGTTGAACGCAGAGATGAACGTGTTAGCTCCGTCGGTAATTGCAGGTGAACTTACAGATGCGAAAATATTCGCCTGGTTGGCGTTGTATCCGCCAAGCAGGTGTACCGCGTGCTTGCGAATATACGTCGCCTCGATTACATTTCCATTGCCGATCTCACGCTGAAAACTGAGCGAGAACGAGTGAATTTGAGGATATTGAAGATCCGGATCGATGACGCTGATCGACCCCGTGCCGAACGAAGCCGGAGTACGAGCTTGATCAGGCGTTAGGGTGGGAAGTAACCCGCTGATAGCGGAACTGATATTTCTATAAAGTCCGCCCGCCGCACCAAAGTTTGAATTTGTCGCGCCTAGAGCATTTCCTGGCGTGCTCTGAAAGATGCTCGATCCGAAAAGGAAGGTTGCAAAGCGGTCCGAAGCAAGGCGATAGTTACCTCTTATCGAGGTCTTACCACTCTTAAACGGATCCCATGCAAAACCGACTGACGGCTGAATGTTGTTATACGCCGTCTTGAACAGTTCGCCCTCGACCCAGCGGATCGAGTTCGATGGAGCTGCACCTAACTTGACTGCCTGGTTAGGCACGAGCAAGGGGCGGTTAGCCAGCTCAGGTGTCGCACGAACTTCCCAGCGCAGGCCGATATCAAATACGAGATTGGATTTCACGCGCCAGTTATCCTGGCCGTAGAAATCATATTCCTTATAGTTCGCCTTGTTTATCCATCTTGAGCCGCGCGGCAGGAAGCCGCCGCCGTTGGTCGGGTCCGCAACAAAGGCCTGCGAAACTGAACCGATGCGTCCAAGAAGGTCCGCAACCGTGTTCCGGAGCCGCGTCAGGTCAGCCGTCTGAATGAACGCAGATGTCGGGTAGTTAAATCCCGTATCGCCGCCTGCAGTACCGCTTAGAGTTACGGCTGGTTCGATCGATGTACCTGCAACGCTTGAACGATCATCTTTGTGCTGATTGAACCGGAAGTTGATACCGGTCTTAAAGGTATGCGAACCGTTCACGTACGTCAGATTATCGACGAACTGATGTGTCCTGACGCCTCGGGCGTTATAGCTAAAATTCGTATTCGGTGTCGCCGCATTGATGAACGCGAACGGAAGATTTGGATCCGGCGTCGGCGTAGCGAACGAGAAGAAGTATTTGCTCAAGCCATAGATGAACTCATTAGCGACAACTGCCGTTGGCGACCACCGCCAGTTCACCGCAAGATTCTTCGGTAAGCGGCCGGTATCGACAAAATTCGGCGAATTGGGGAAGATCGGACGGCCGCCGTTTGCGGAATCCCCAAGACTCGTCTGGCTTCCCTGAGAATATCGAACATACGCTGAGTTTTTCGAGTTAAATTTGAAATCAAATTTACTCGAAAAGTCATACTGCTTTTCATGCTGAGGCGAGGCAAAATTGAATCCCGCCGTGTTGAGGCCGTCACCCGCGGTGAAATTGTTCGGCGTCGGCATAGCATTCAGATATGCCTGCAAAGTGGGATCGATCGTCGCTACCGATTGAGCCGTCGCTACGTTATAGGTTGCAATACAAAGCGTTGTAACGGTGGCCGAGCATGGGGGCAGCGTCGGAGCTCCGGTTGCGTCCACTGCCGCTGTTGCACTGCCAAACGGGGCGTTCGCCCTGCCAACGACGTATCTATACAAGCCCGCACGAGCGGTTGGGGTGTAAACGGTCCTGGTCACGAGAGCAGTATCGTAAGCTCTCAAAAGCTGAAGGTTGACGAAGAAAAATGCCTTATCTCGGAGCAGTTTGAACGGTTCGCCCTCGCCCAGGCCAAAATTCGACAACGGTCCGCCGAAGCTTCCGCCGTAAATATGCTGTACGAATTGATCCTTTGGCAGCTTAGCGATCGTCACGGGATAGCTCTTAGCGTTGAATCGAGGGGTTTGGTAGTACTCGAACAGATTTCCATGAAAATCGTTCGTGCCCGACCGTGTCACGAATGTCACCGACGCACCGCTGCTGCGGCCAAGCTCGGAGGTGAAATTGGAGGTAACGATCTGGAATTCCTGTATGGAATCGGGATTTGGACGAAGCGGCGTGAAATTCGAACCACCTGCGGTCGACTCGTTAATATCGATGCCATCGAGGGTGAAATTGAATGAGCGATCTCGCGATCCATGAACGCTGACACCGCCACCGGTGTTGGAGCCAACAACGACTCCAGGCTGAAAGTTGAGCAGATCGAGAGGGTTACGTCCGCGAAGTCCGACGATCGGGAGGCTCTCAAGAGTCTTTTGATCGATGGTGTTTCCGATATTTCCCGATGAGCTGGTCTGAACCTGCTCTGCACTGCCCGTCACGCTTACGGTTGCCGAAATATCGCCAACCTGGAGCGTTGCGTTCACTGTCGAAGGCTGGTTGATCAAAGCCGCATTTCCCGAAGAGACGAACCTTTTAAAGCCCGCCTTCTCGACCGTTACTTCATAAGTTCCGGCCTGGATCAGATCAAATACATAGGTGCCGTTGTCGCTGGTCTGAGTCTTCAGAACCGAACCCGTTGATTGCTGCTTTAGCGAGACGGTGGCTCCCGCTATCGGGGCTCCCGCAACGTCCGCAACGACGCCGGTGATTCGTGAAGTCGTTCCCTGTGCGAAGGCCGCAACAGCAAAAACACATAAAAACGCGAAAACTGCGAACGCGTTCGTAAACCGCTCTCTCATAATCTTAGTCCTCCAAAAAATCGATTGGCTGATATCACAAAACGTGATGAATACACTTAAACTTGTTGGAAATTCTTATGCAATATAGCACAGTTTTACATCGGTGTTAACTCAAACACCGATTCGCCACAAATTTGTAATCTTTTTTATTTCTTGAAGCGGAGAATTAGGCCTTTTTCGCCCACGGCCCAGCCGAATTTCTTATCCATGTACAGGCCATAAAGGCGGCTTCGGGTGTTGCTTTCCTGGCGGGTCCATGTTTTGCCCTTGTTGTCCGAGCGGAGAATGTTGCCGCCATAACCGACGGCCCAACCATTCTTGTCATCGGCAAAATCGACGCGCATGAAAGTCTCTTTGAAACTCGTCAAAACAGGCTGCCAGGTTGAACCACCATTTTCTGTTCTGAGAATGGTTCCCGATTTTCCGACGATATAGCCTTCGTTATCGTCTCTAAAATCGACATGGTAAAGCGGGAGCGAGGTCTGAGCGTCTTGTTTTCTCCAGGTTAGTCCTTCGTCTGACGTGTGAAGGACAACGCCACCGTCACCGACGATCCAACCATGCGAGTTTCCGCTAAAATCCAGATGAAACAGCTCGGTCTTGGTCGGAACGGTGATCCTCCGCCATGTTTCGCCGCCATCCTCGGTCCGCATTAGCAGCGAATCGACGACAACCTCATCGGCCCCGCTTTTTCTCAGAACCGAACCGATGACATAGCCTTTCTTCTTGTCCGAAAATCGAATACTCAGGAATTCCGGCCTTCCGGCACCGAATTCGCCATTCCGATAGATCAGAATGTCCTGCCAGGTCTTTCCGGCGTCACGAGTCATGAACATTCGCCTTCCGGCGACCAGATAGCCGTTGTCGTCGTTCCGGAAATAGATCTCGTTAATATTCTCCGTCGTGTTGAGCGGATACTTTACCCAATTCTTACCGCCGTCGGTGGTCGAAGCAAGAAAGCCGTCATCACCAGCGATCCAGCCACGGTCCGACGACGTAAAGAAAACTGCAACCAAGTCGCCCTTTATATTGGACGGTTGAACGATCCAGCCGGTTTGAGCAATTGCTCCGATCCCAAGGATCAAGATCAATAAGAGAGCGTGTAGATAGATCTTCAAAATTATTCCCCCCAAAGAAAGGTCAAAACTTCCCTGCATTCCGACGAAAAAAGGTGATCGTTAGCCAATAGAATAATAGTTCGATGGCCAAAAATCACCTTATCCGATGTAATTTTGTAGGTTTGAGTTTACATGGATCTTTATTTAGTGATCCGGTAAACCTTTCCTTTCCATACGATCACAACCTGCTCACCGAGTGCGAGATATTGGCCGAGATCTTTCTCTTTAGACGCAAGGTCGAAGTACGCTTCGCTGGCGAACGCAATACGTGTCTCGGCGATCTTCGCGTCTTCCTTGAATTCAGAATCGATCCAGACACCATTCTCGAGGTAGAAGGTTTTCGCATTCACCTTCTTCAGCGACTGTTCTTCCCTGGCTTTCCTCTTGTAGAAGTTGCCGTCCTTATCGTCTACGCCTACGCCATCCAGTGTGATCTGCTCCTGCTGATTACGAGCCATCTTGCTTGCCGAGATCGCCTCGGCACCGCTCGGAGCATCCATTGCGATAGACTTTGCCGGAGCCGGCGTTCGCCTTATCCCTCCGGTCATGTCCGATTTTCTAAACTCTTTCTCGCTGCCGTCGGTTGCGAGATACGAAGTGTACGGCGTCACGATGCCGTATTTTGTTCCGAGATCAACGACCTCGTCTCGCAGTTCCCTGTTCTCCCCGTTCGACCTGATCTGCTCGACCAGCCAGCCAACACGGCGTGTCGCCCACAGCCGCGGAAGGAATTCATTGCCCTCGCTTCGGACCGGGAAATCGAGGTTCGGGTAGCTAAATATTCGCGATTCCTTACCGTTCTTACCGCGCAGGCGGAGCGTTACGTCCTTCAGATCTTTATCATTCTTGTATCGACCGATGATCGTAACCTGAGCTCCCTTGAAGATGTCCTTCAGCTTTCGCGGATACATCAGATCGGTCTGGACGCCGGCAAAATCAAATTCGAGGTCAGTCAACACTGGCGAATTCACCTTCGAAAAGAAGTTCGAAACCTTGATCTCAAGGTCTTCTTTTGGCTCGATGTAGTCGGCATCGCCCGAGTTTTCCGCAGCGATCTTGTCGAGCAAACGCGTGTTGACATCGTATCCGACGCCGAACGTGAACAGCCTCAGCCCGTCGACCTTCACCGTCTGAACATTTTTGATGATGCGGTCGACGTTCGTCTCTCCGACCGTCGGCAGGCCATCGGTCATAAAGACCATCATTTTCGGACGATCGCTTTTATCGAATTGCTTTAACGACGCGATCAGCGAATCGTTTATATTCGTTCCGCCGGTCGGTTGGAGCTTGCCCACGAATTCCTCGCCCCGTTTCTTTCCGGCCGCGTTCGCCGGGATCAATCCGCTTTCCATCAAATGCTCTTCGCCGGCGAAGTTGATCACATTGAACCGATCGCCGTCACGGAGAGTTCGAATGCCGAAAAGCAAAGCCTTGCGGGCCTTTTCCATCTTCCCTTCATCGGCCATCGAACCGGATGTGTCGAGTACAAAAACGATGTCTTTGTTAACCATCTCGCGATCTTCCAAGTTATCTTTTGGCGACAGCATCAGCAAGAAATAGCCATCTTTGCCCGGTTCCCGATATGTGACGAGCGACATGCCAAAATCACCGTTCGACAGGCCGTAAAACAATTGAAAATCGGTGTCATTACCTTTTGTCTCAAACGAAACGTTCGCTCCGGTTTCGCCTTTTCGTTTCACATCGATCGTGTGCGAAGGCGAATAGATATTCCTCAACGCCTCTTTTCCAACGATCTCGATCGAACCTGAGATCGTGCCAAACTGCTGTTTGCCAACGCCCGGCCCCTGACGGTTATAGATCACGTCTTCCATCGGCAGCGGCTGGCGGTTCCAGACATTGCGGCCGGTTCCGAGCGGATATCTGTACGCAACCGTGCCGGAATCCGCCTTTAGGATCTCGGTGTATGTGAGCTCAAGCTTTTTGTCAGAATTTGGCGGGATTGGAAAGATCGATGCCTGAAAGAGATTCTTTCCAGCATATTCCAGCAAACCCGGATCGCGTTGGCGGCGGACGATCTCGTCGTATATGCGTCGTGCTTCCTCACGAGAGCGAACCTCGCCGACAAGTTTCTTACCATTCTCCCAGATCGCAAACTCAGTGATCGACGCATTCTCCGGGATCGGGAAAAAGTACGTTCCCTCGAGCGTGTACTGCGTATCGTTGCGAAATACCTGCTCGATATGCGTCGTCGCAACCTGACCGTTGATCTTGGTATCGAGCTGGATGGATTTCACGGGCAAAGCATTCGGCAGCGGCTGCGGCAAAGGCCGCGGCAGAGGGCGGCATGGACGCAGATCACAGACGATCGGTACGATCACACCCTGCGCTTTCACAGCGTTCGAAAACAAAAAACCCGCAAAAACGGTACATAAAACAACGGCAATTGATCTCAACATAACGAACCCGGCACTCAAAGCCCTGTCTGCAATGCCGAATTTGCCCAGCAACTGGTTCAGCAGCAGGTGCTTGAAGGAAAGTCTGTTACTGAGCCGGTGAAACGGATCAAAATTCTGCTGCGGTCCGCCGATTTCCTTTGGAAGTTCGATGAACCAACCGCCCGCACTTATTTCTCCGAGGCGTGGAAGATGGCGGACGATCGCTTTAAGGAACTTGGTTTTGAATCAAAGCAGGCAAGCGGCAGCAAGTTGACAACGAGCCTTCCCGATCAGCGGATGGAAGTGGTCCGGGCGATCGCAAAAAAAGATTCCGTTTGGTCAAAAAAATTGTCCGAGCAGATGCTTACAGATTTTGACAAGTCTGCTGCCGACCGAAAGGACTTTGATCAGACCCGCGAACTTTCTGACCTATTAGCTCTCGCGCGAGAAAGTGTCGAGACCAACCCGGAACTGAGCCGATTTCTTTTTCGCCGAGTGATGAAATATCCTCTTTTCAACCACTGGTTCTTTGTCTTTTTTGGTATTCCCTTAACCCAACAGGCTTTCACGGAGTCTTTGTATCAGGAAACACTGAACAACTACCGCAATGAATCGCCTCGTCGGCTGTTAATGCTCTCGGCTTATCCCTTCGCGAACGAACGAATTTTTGGTATTGATAAATACTCGATAAGCATGGGGCCTCCAGCCAGTCGGCCCAATTCGACGTTACAGCGGCAATTCCTCGACGTCTTCTTCTCCCGCATCGCCCGATACGCCGCAAGTGCTGAGGAGATGAATCAAGCTCCTGAAAAAGGTTATCCGGCTGAACCGATCTATATGGTTTCAGCTTTAAGAGAAATGGAACCTCTGGTCGTACAGCAACTGCCCGATATGCTGGAAAGGCTCGCGATAGCTAAATCGCAGGCGGCGGCGCTACTTAGTGCGGAGATGAATAAACAGCTTGAAGAGAAAGACAAAACCTTTAGCGGCGAAGGATTTTCTTTCGATGAAAGGATCGCGGACATGGAAAAGTCGGATGGCACTGGTAAATTGACAGATTACATGGTGCTAAATCTAGTTAGAGCCGCTAAGAGTGAGGAGCAATTTGCACAGGTTACTTCCTGGATCGAGAAAGTAAAAGATGAAAAGGCGAGGATGGGCTTGACGAACTACTTCTGGTTCCTGAGGGCCAAACTAGCGATCAAGGAGAAACGTTGGGAGGATGCCGATAAATTTACTGCGAAAGTTCCCGAAGCGGAGCATCGAGCCGTACTAATGTTCGAAATGGCTGAACTCCAATCCAAGAATGAGGGGGATCTTTCCAGCCTCTTCGAGACACTCAATCGGCTTTCCAAGATAACGCGAAGTGCCGAAAACTCGGTTTCTAAGGCCCAGGTACTATTAGGTTTGGCAAATATGTACGAAAAGGTAAGCCATTCGGTCGCCATCGACGAACTCTCTGAAGCGATCCGCGTAACCAATAATCTGAAAGATCCGGATATTTTTTCGACAATGGTCAGGCGAGAGATCACCGGCAAGGATTTCAGCTTCTTCGCCTCATTCGGCACGCCCGGCTATGACCTCGAAAAGACTTTTGTTGACCTAAGCAAGAAAGATTTCGAAATGTCACTCACCAGTGCCCGAACTCTCGAGGATCGCTACCTGCGTACCTTGGCGGTGATAGCTGTCGCCTCAAATTGCGCAAAAAATACAAAACCGGGGTCAAAAGCAGGACCTAAAGTCCAATCTCCCCCCAAGCAATGATGCAACGACACTTGGTAGAGTAGTTTTGGGCTGGAAAGACCTTTGACCAATCTCCCGAATACCTCTACCAATCAAGGCATTGATGCCGGACAAACCGGCTGATCCCTTTGACCTAACTGGCCTTTTTTCGTTTGATAATGGCGTAAACAGGGCTTTTTATGTAAAGTGTGAATCGATTCACACTTTTCAGGCGCCATTTTGACCGGCACAAAATATTTCACTTTTTTTTCCACCCCAAAAAAACTAATTGAGGCTACCTTTTCAGACAGCCTCAAGATCGATATAACGGTCGGTTCGGTTCCTAATCTTCGGTCTCGACCAATTCGTATGGAATTCGCTGGCTCAGCAATCTGGTGCTTATTCCGAGTCCGATCCAGATGAGTATCGAGACCGTCGAGATGGCCCATCCAATATTTGCAACCAGATGATCTTCGAAGATTCCCCCAATGACGATAAGGGGAAATGCGAAAAATACGATCCGAAGTGCCGTCTTTTTTGACCGTTCCACCGTTTCCAGCATGTTGACGCGACTGACCTCGAGTTCCATGTATTCGTCATCGGAATTCAGGTTTGAGAAATACTCCGCTTCGCTCCGCGACCAGCGGCGAAGGCTCGGCGTTTCTGCAAGGCGAGTCGCATTCGAGAAATGGTGGATGACGTGGGCGATCTTACCTTCGCGAAGTGCGATCTCTGCTAGCCCGCGAGCCGTGCGAAAGTTCTCGCCGACACGCTCCAGAGCGTTATTAAATACGTTCCCGGCCCGCCGCCATTCCCCGATCTGGAAATACCATTCACCGAGGCGAACAAGCAAGTCAGGATCTTCCGAAGCACGCCGTTCTGACAAACGAAGAGCTGCCAGAGCCCTACGTTCAAGGCCTTTATTTCGTTCAACACCCGCAAACGAGTGAAGGCAGCGTGCAAAATCAAATAAGAGCTTTGCATCTGATGGCCGCAGGATCAGAGCCCGGCGAAAAGCCTCCAGAGCCTGAATAAGATAACCTGAGAGCCGCAGCTCGTTCGCCAGGCTCCGAAGCTCGTCGACCTCATCCTCGCTGATCTCGACGGTTTTCAGCAATACCGGCAGTTTCCGTTTTGAGGTTCGCATTGAGCTCTCAAGCACGTCAACCGAAGGAATTCGCGAAAACTCAGCCCGCATCAACGCCTCTTTGGGATCCGCCAGATGATCGCGCAATTCTATCGAACGATTATCCAGAACATTCTCAGACAAACGAGGCAGAATAGCTTTGATCATTCGACGGTAATCCTCGCCGCCAGAAGCGATCGCAACGCTCAATCCCTTGCCCCGCATGACGGTTCGGTAACGGTAGTAGATATTGCCGCCGCGTTTAAGAGCACGGATCGCCTCTGTTTCAACCTGTTCGATGTCCGACAGCTTAAGACGCCGCTTCGAGCCGTTTATCCAGGACCAGGTGCGAGGTATAACACCGGTGCGGAAAAGACGCTTTCCGTCGAACGAGATCTTGTCATTTAGAGCAAAAAACGGAATGGCTATCCACGAGACGGCGAAAAGCAATATCGCCGCAGCGTCGATCTGGATATAAAAAAGGAGTGCGGAAAAAAAAGAGCCAAGGAAGAGTCCGGCGAAATAGCCATGAGGCGACACGCGGATGGAGATCGGCTCTTTGTGCTGAGGCGAGGCGTCGCTCTCGGACTCGATCGCCTCGAAAATTTCAGACTGACGGATGTCGTTCAAGTATAGTGCCGTTCCTTTAGTAATTACCGAAAGAAAAAGAACGATTCGACCGGGTTTCCCGAAAAACCTATTTGCCGCCAAACGGCGATTCAGGCGTCGGTTCCGGGATCTGCTTTGCACGCTCAGGATCGAGCTGGGTCAATTTCTCTTTTGCATCGGTCGCGGTCTGAGTCGGCGTGATGGCCTTGCCATCCATATCCTTTGCCTCAGCGGCTGTCTTAGCAATATTGAAATAGATATCGACAGCTTCCGTCTTCTTACCCTGCTTTTCGTATATCTTGGCGATCTCGAAATTCAGTGTGTCCTTTGAAACTATTGGATCATCCATTTTTACAAGTTCTTGGAACAGGGTAAGTGCTTCGTCAAGTTTGTTATCGTTGACGCGCGTCTGAGCAAGGGCGAATTTCGCCATCTTGCCCACGTCACCGCCCTTTGTGGCAAGCGCTTCGATCTCCTGGATCGCCGCCGGACGATCTACATCGAGCTTGTTGACCGCGATGAAGTACTTCGCCTTTTCTGCGATATCACCGCCAAACTTGTCAGCGACCGACTGGAACTCAGCAATGGCAGCTTCACCACGCTCTTTTTCAGTTTTATAGGTCTTCGCCGTCGATCCGGCAGGCGTTCCGGTGTCAGAAATGCGGGCTTGCGAGATCTCGATAGCCTTTCCAAGTGCCGTCTGGCCCGCGCTGCTCGCACGGCGGTTCCAATTGAGGAACAGCATGACCAGGATAGCGAGAACTACCAGAGCAGCTATGCCATAAAGAACCGTACGTCCTTTGCCCTCGAATCTTTTTCCGACCTCGTCGAGCTTTTCACTAACCTGCTTTTGTACCGGGTTTGTGTAGATGCGGTTGTCCTGCGGTGCGGACGCGGCTGCCTGAAGTTGTTCAAAACGTCTCTTTTTTCGTGCCATTGTTAAAAAAACTGCAAAATCTCACTGTTTGCTCGTTATATAATTGCCGGAAGCGGACTTTTTCCAAAAGAGTTAATTTAGCGTAAATTCGCGGTAAGAGCAAATAACTAAAGGAAAGATGATAAACGCGGCTTATTTTTGACATCAAATATTTTAGAAAATCCCGGGAACAAAATCCGTCGGGTGGTGTCTAACGTTACAGTCCGCAAGAAGCGGACGGGGCAATTTGAGTGCTTTTCGAATAATGGGAAAGCAATAAGGCAGGCGATGATCTTCAGTAAGTCAATCACATTTGACGGCGAAGAAATTGGAAAGGCCGTACTGTCGCCTCAGCCGCTCAGCGTCCGGCAATCGGACGAGCCCGTATTCATTGACAAATTGAAGTCTGGAGACGCCGCGGCTTTTGACACGCTGATCGATAAATACTCGGGCGATATTTATGCCCTTCTCTGTCGGATCACGGAGAACGCAGAGGAGGCCAGCGATCTGACGCAAGACACCTTTATGCGGGCCCTTCGCTCGATCGGCAGCTTTCGCGGTGAATCAGAACTTAAGACCTGGCTCACGCGCATCGCGATAAATGAATCGCGAAATCGATTCCGATGGTGGAAACGCCGAAGGCGGGACGTAACGATCTCGCTGGATGCATCGATCGGCGATTCCGACACGACGCTCTCGGACACGATAGCGGATCGCTCAGCTAACCCGGAAGATGCAGCACTCACTCGTGAACGCGAATATGCGATCAAGTCAGCGTTGATGGACATCCCTGAGATCTTTCGAGAAGCTGTCGTGCTTTGCGACATCGAAGGATTTAGTTATGAAGAAACCGCGACCGCATTAGGGATCGGTTTGGGAACAGTGAAATCACGTATTTCACGCGGCCGTGAGGAATTGCGGCGAAGACTGAAAGATTTTTGAAAACTGAATGAATGGCTGACTCGCCCCGGTCTCATTTTTTTGAAGACT
Organism: Acidobacteriota bacterium; assembly: GCA_016703965.1. NCBI lineage: Bacteria > Pseudomonadati > Acidobacteriota > Acidobacteriota bacterium. The sequence goes on along the minus strand of JADJBB010000025.1, from coordinate 486,389 downwards.
AACAAAATCGGTGCCAAACGATAGGTCAGAGAGCAGAATTTGGGGATCGGGTCCGTGAAATGTGTAAGAACGGTGGTATTTGAATCGACCAGCAACACTCGAAACAAGGTATGCCTTTTTACGCAGAAACACGAAATCCGTCGCCAACTGAAGCGTTGTTGCTCCGTGCGGAGTGACAGCCGGGGTCAGTCAGCCATTCACTCAGGAAGGTCGGAGCAATGCAGCAATGAAATGCTCAGATATACAAATTAATTTATCTCGATACACGGACGGATCTCTAAACGAAGGCGAAGCGGCCTTTGTAAAGGGCCACCTTGATATCTGTCCTCTGTGCCGTCTTAGGAATGCAGAATACCTGGAGATACGGTCCGATCTCGCCCGCATTCGCCGGGCAGAGATCACAGCTAGCTTTAAAGCGAACCTCCGGGTTGCTGTTCGCTCAGAGTTGAACAATGCAAGAGAAAATACGCTGCCCCTATCTTCGGATCTGCGTGAATGGCTGCAGATGCGTGTCATGCCCTACAGCGTTGGCGTTTTTGCGTCCCTTCTGATCGGCGTGACATTTCTGACAATGATGTTTTCGGGAATGCTGCAGCCGAAACCGATCCAGGTCGCGAACGGCGGACGCGAGGGATCTATCCTACTTGCAAGCAACTCGAACCCATACAACGAAGATGCTGCTTCATTTATTTCGCCGGTCGATTTTGCTCATTCTCGTATGGGATTTGCCAGCGAATCACCAAGTATAAATCCGCAAGGCGGCCTCGTTGCTTTGACGAGATCACTGATCCGAGGCGGTATGAAGGATGAAGAGGTAGTGGTCGTTGCGGACGTTTTTGGGAGCGGTCTTGCAAGGATAAGTGAAGTGGTAGAATCTCCACGTGACAGCCGATCGCTGGGCGACCTCGAAAAAGCCCTTGGATCTGATGCGTCATCGACCCCATTCGTTCCCGCGGTAATGGAAAACCGGCCTGAGAACATACGCATTGTACTTAAATTCCAAAGCGTTGACGTCAGAACCGGTTCTAAGCCATCAAGGCGAAGATCTTAAACTACATACGGTCGATCTCGGCTTTTACTCTGGCAGCCAAACTCGCATCCGCTGCCATAAGCAAATTATACTGCTCTGTCGCAGCTGCTTTGTTTTTCTTTCTGGTGTAAGCGATCCCTAGATTTGCTCGCGCCTTAAGGAATTTTGGGCTTATCTCCAAACATTTCAGATATGCCTCGATCGCTTTATCGAACTGCTTGTCCGCGAAATAAGAATTTCCAAGAAGATACCAGTTATCTGACTGTTCAGGGTACTTCTTCGTCAATTCCGATAGGCCGCGAACGGCATTTGAATATGCACGTGTTGCTTCAACTGATTTGTCGGTACCAACGAGAGCATTACCTAAATAAAAATACGTCTCTCCATCTTCCGGCCTTATCTTCAGCGAGCTGTTGCAGGCCATGACCGCTTGGGCAAACTCTTTCGTCTCATTATGGGCCCGGCAGAGGATCGTGTATCCCGCCGCCTGATTTGGCAGGATCTGCACAGCCGATTTTGCTGCCTGTACGGCATCCGCTGACCGTCCGGCAAGGCTATAAACGAGGCCTAATTCAGTGTAGAAATTGCCATCCAGCGGGAACTGCAGAAGCCCTTTTTTCAATATGTCGATCGATTCATTGAACTTGCTCTCGGCTTTAAAAAGGTCCGACAGATTTTGATAGACCTGATACATATTCGGCTTAACACCCAGAGCTTTTTGGTATGCATCGATGGCCTTTGCCGAGTCCTTTAACTTCTGACGGGCGTCGCCCAGCAGATAGAACACCTCACCTGGAAATCGAGTTCCTTTTGCCAAAGCAGATTCAGCCGCCTCGGCCTGCGACGCCGAGTCATTCAGGGCCAGGCTCACCCGAGCGATATTGTAATAGAGATCGCCGTTGTTCGGAGCTGCCTTAGAGGCTTTCTGAAATGCCTCCAATGCTTGAGGATAAGACTTTCGCGCGTAATTGATTTCGCCAACGGCGGTGAGAAAAGCCTGGTCGTTTGGGACTATCTGCAGGCCTTTCTGAATGTCAGAAAGTGCCGCATCGTAATTCCCCTGCTCAAAATAGATGTAATATCTGATCCGATAGATATCGATGGCCTTGAAACCCTGGTTTAGGGCAAGAGTGAACTCGCTGACCGCCTGATCATTTTCCTTCAGGCTGAAATGAGCAAAACCTTTGCGGTAATGGGCGTAATTATTATTCGGGACAAGAGTTATGGATTTTCCATATAGATCAGCTGCCTCTCGATAATTTTTCGCGGCAATTGCCTTGTCAGCTTCGTCCTGAAATTTCTTGGCCTGGTCCTTATCTTTTTTTGATTGAGCAGAAAGCGGTACTGCCACAAATAGCAAAAGAACAAAGCATCGAAGGATCGCGTTGAAATATTTCTCCCTTTTCATATCGTCACCCAATAATTACTGCAATATCGTAGTCCGGTCGTCTTTCGCCTTCGCCTTTGGCGTTGCCTTAGCTGCGGGGGCCTGAGTCGTTTTTACCGGCGTTTCCTTAGTCGAAAGCGATGGAGTAGGCTTTGTGCCTACTGGCGTCGAAGTGGTTGAAACCGTCGAATTGCCATTGCTCGCGTTTGAATTTGAGGTATCAAAAGCTGCCGAATTCGAATTATTCGCCGGATTCGTATCCGCCGCAACAACCGGCGTAGAAATAGGCGTCGGGGCCGGTGTCGGAGCAGGAGTAACCGTAACGCCGGCATTTGAACGCTTCATCAAAAACCATGCAGCCCCGCCTCCGCCGCCGCCTAGCAATAGCAAAGCAACCAGAACTCCGACGATCAAGCCCGCCTTCGATTTCTGTGCTGCCGGCGATTGCGGCTGCTTTGCCGGCGGCAATTTCACTTCATGGCGAGAAACCTGTCCTGCTCCACTACCAGCAGCAGCCGAAGCAGCGACAGCGGCCGGCGCCGATGCCGGCGGCTCTACGACTGGTTGTGTCTTCACTTTTGTTGCGGCTTCCTGTGCCGAAGGTCCTTGGTCTTCGCTCAGTTCCCCGGCCGAAAATACGGCTGTCTTAAGCTCAGACTGCTTAACCTCGGCAGGCTCCGGCCCAAATTGCAACTGCATCGTCGCGTCGAGCGGAGTCGGGGTATCGAGACGGATCTGGGTCTCCATCTCGGGCTCGGGCGTGTCGCGAATCGTCGTATGCTGTTCCGGATCGGGTTTCACCGCTGCTTTTTCAGCCGCAGGCGGCGTCGCTCCAGATACCACCATTACCGGTTTTGCATCAAGATCAGCCTTATCCTTATTAAATGCCCTTCGCAAGGCTTTTTGCATCTCAACAGCCGAGCCAAACCTCTCATCCTGGCGAATAGCAACCGCCTTCAGAATAACTTCCGAGATCGCGGGCGTGATCTCAGAATTCAGCTCGTTCAACGGCTTGATCGGGTCCCCTTTACCGCCGAGCATAGAATCTGCCCGTGTCAATGCATCCGGTGGAATGACGTTGGTCAGCATCTGATAAAGCGTCGCAGCCAAAGAATAAAGGTCACTTCGAGCATCAGTACCAGTGCCCCGGATCTGCTCCATGGACGCAAAATGTGGTGAATAACCCGCGACACTTGCCGAATTCAATCCGCTTGCCTTGCTGTCAAAATCCTTTGATAGCCCAAAATCCAACAGGACAATGTGATTGTCGTCCGTTAGCTTAAGATTTTGCGGCTTGATGTCGCGATGTACGATCGGCGGTTCGTGCGAATGGAGGTATGCCAGAGCATCGAGCATCTGATCGGCCCAGAACATCACCCAACTCAATGGAAACGGTTTATTCGCCGATTCCATCCGTTTGGCAATGTCGTCGCCAGAGATATGCTCCATCACCAAAAACTGATCGCCGTTCTCCGCAAAATGATCAATGACCTTTGGAAGTACTGGATGACGCAGCCGTGCCAGTATCCTTGCCTCTCTCTCAAAGGCAGATCCAAGCGTGCTGTCTTCGCTAAAAAAGGTGCGTTTCAGTGCAACTGCGCTTCCAAGTCGCTGGTCAACAGCCAGGTAAACTTCGCCCATTCCACCTTTTCCGATCGGCTGCACGACCAGATAACGGCCTTGGATCATTGAGTTCGGGTTGAGTGCTTTCATGAATATTCCGTACCGAAATTATCTTTGAGATCTTATGTCAGATTTTCCGGAAACTGCCATCGCCGGCATTCCTATATGTTGGTAACATCGCGTGTTGCCTTTAACGCGCCTGGAGCAAGGCGTGCCCTTCTTGGTTTCAGCTCCGCAAAAATTTACAGGTTCATCAGATTCGATTTTCGGTTTACTGGGTGGCGTCAATAGCCTATTTCCTGTTGTAGATGAAAAATCTCGCTGTTCCGGTTGTCCATTAAAGGCCGGACCAGCCGGCGGTAAGGCTGCTGCAACATTCGGCGGCATCTTAGCTATCGATGCAGGTTGCTCGTATAGCTTCTTTGGCTGCCTAGACGCCTGTAGGTCAGATTCGGACGATCCGCTTTTAAGATAGGATCCGATGCCAAAAATACCAACCAGCAGACTAAAAACCACCACGACCTTCGGGATGAGATCTTGCCCCTTAAACTCGATCTCGCAAACGCCGCAAAATCTTCGGCTCGTCCATGGAAACCATTCCGGCCGCTCTATCTTCTCGCCACAATTCGCACAAAAATTCGGCCGAAATAACATCAGCTACACCTTTTCGTCACACCCGCCTGGATAATGGGCAGGTGATTCTCTTGCACACCATAAGGTTAATGATGAGTATACCATAAACAGAAACCAGTTATGAGATAAGTTTGGGCATCGAAATGCAACCGGACTTCGTCAATACGCGTCAAATTGCTAACATCTGGTTTATGGCTTTTCGAAGACTATTGGTATTTTGGGTTTTGATCCTGTGCAGCGTATCGCTCGCATGGTCGCAGGATGACGATCCGATACGCGTGGATTCGTCGCTCGTGCGGCTCAATGTTGGTGTGGTCGACATGAAGGGCCGTCCGATCACGAGTCTGAACAAAGGCAATTTTGAGCTTTTTGAGGACGGCGTTCGGCAGGAAATATCAAGATTAGAGCCAAGCACGGCTCCTTTTAGCGTTGTCATCCTCCTCGACATGAGCGGCTCGACGCTTGGATTTCGGCAGGTCATTAAGCAGTCAGCTTTTCGATTTGTGGACGCATTATTGCCGGAAGATCGTGTTGCCGTGATCGAATTTTACGACAAGGTCAATGTCCGCAACGACTTCACGACCGATCGCGGAACAATAGCAAATTCTATCAACGTAGCCAATGGCCGCGGCAAAACTCAACTCTACAAGGCTCTTGACCTTGCTCTGGATAAACTCGAAAAAGAGAAGAGCAGGCGTAAAGCGATAATCGTTTTAACCGACGGAGTCGACACGACGGTACGGGACCAGGATCGTTCACTATTGGAACCGGTCGCCGACTCTCAAATAGCAACCGCCATCAAGCCTGAGACCAACGATATCTTAAATCGAGTGCTGAACCGCTCTGATGCACAGGGGGTTACGATCTACCCGCTAGCTTTGCCAACGGGGGATCCCGGCAAACTCGCTGATCCGACCCCGCGCCAGGTCGCGATGTTCAAGGCGGCGAGAGATCGTCTCGCGATCGTCGCTGCCCGCACGGGCGGCACTCTCAATACAATTAATCGCCTCGAAGAAATGGGTCGTCTTTACGCTCAGGTAGCAGCCGACCTTCGCACTCTCTACACCGTCGAATACCAGTCGACCAACGACAAACGCGACGGCAAGTGGAGAGCGATCAAGATCGACGTTAAAAACCCGGAGTTGATCTCGCGAACCCGCCAGGGATATTTTGCAAAGTAAGACCGAGGAGCCGTCTATTGCGGGCTTGACACACCGCCGATTGCTTTGTAGTCTAACAATTCGCCTTTTGTGCACCCGTAGCTCAGCTGGATAGAGTACTTGACTACGAATCAAGGGGTCGCATGTTCGAATCATGCCGGGTGTACCATCAGTATTTACAAAAAAAGCAGCCTTTGCGGGCTGCTTTTTTGTATGTTGGCACCAAGAACCTCGCTATCTTGGGTCGCCCGCTGGCACGCGACGGAGTTCGATCCTCTGGATGCCCTTCGCGAGCATCGGTTGTACGCCGTTGACTGATGGCTTGTCGTCGACCGTCAGGATCTCGTCCTCAAGTACCTCACCGCGCAATCGCATCGTTGAAACCAACAATATCTGATCGTATTTGAAAGGAGCAACAAGCGAGTCGCCAATGATCCGTACTGTGAGTTTAATACCGCCGCCCTCATCGATATAGATATCATCGGCCCCGCTTCCTCGGCAGATCTTGTAGTCCTTGACCTGTTTGACCGTGCCCGCTTCGGAATAGGTGGTTTTCCACGTCCCGCATGCCTGGCCTTTTACCGGGAAAGCTCCTATCTCCATGGTCACATCTACCTGCGGAGCACCTGGTTTGACTGGCAGATTCGTAAGTTTGCCCGACCACTTCCCTTCCCATTGCGCGATCATTGGGATAGGCTCGGCTTTAATATTTCTGACAAACTTGTCATACCACGCCAGGTAACGCTCATAACGATCGCGAACATAACTCGGCCGCGAAATGCCATGATTCTCATTCGGATAAATTATCAATTGAGTATCGATGCCGAGGCTCTTAAGTGCCTGATACATCTGCTCGCTCCCTGACAGCGGAACGTTGAAATCTCGTTCACCGCCAAGGAAGAGCGTCGGCGTCTTGATGCGATCCGCGTGAAGGAAAGGATATGACAGCTTCTGGTACGTCTCCCACGCCTTTGGATCCCAAGGCGGGCCGATCTCGTTGTCGTATTGAATTATGTACTGATCTGTTCCATAGAAGGACACTGTAAAAGCCGTTCCGGCTCCACTCGTTCCCGCCTTGAAACGATTATCGCTGGCGATCAAATAATCCGTTAGAATGCCGCCATAACTCCAGCCGCCGACACCAAGTTTGTCCGGATCGGCAACACCCATTTTGATGACATGGTCCACGCCAGCGTGCAGATCTTCGACTTCATAGTGGCCCCAGTCTGCGAATATCGCTCGTGAGAATTTCTGCCCACGGCCTGAACTTCCGCGGTAATTTACCGCAAGAACCGCGTATCCATTAGCCGCGAAGAACTGCCGTTCAGCGCTGAATGAGTGTTGATCCTGAGCATTGGGGCCGCCGTGGATCCTAAGCAAAAACGGAACTTTCGTGCCCTTAACATACCCTGTCGGATAAGTAAGCAGGCCATTCACCTTAGTTCCATCCTTGCTTGCGAAACTGACCTCTTCGGTCGCGGGCCAATTAATTTCCGCAAAAAGCGAGTCGTTTTGACGAGTGAGCTTTCTGAGCTTTCCATCCTCGAATGCGTAGATCTCTGTGGCTTCGCTGTCGCCGCCCGAGAGAACGACCACCTTTCCCGCGGAATGATCCCAGTTCGATATCACGACCGGCGGAGCCATAAGACGATTCAGTTTACCCGTAGCAACCTCCGTCCGAGCCGGATAGACCGATCGGTCATCGGTCACCAGGAAGTGGATCGATCTACCATCACCCGAAAAATATGGATTCGAAACACCGCGATCCAGATCCTCCGCGGCCTTGACCCGTACCGGCGCAGAACTGCCGTCCGACGTCACGGTCGTCAGGTGGTTCATGCCATAGGCACCGAATTTGAGCTCGTCAGATTCAAGAAATACAAGGGTTTTGCCGTCCGGACTCCATTCCGCTCGCCCGCCGCGGCTGGTCTCCGGCGTGATCCGCTTCTCGGTCGAACCGGACTTGGATTCAGCGACATAGATCTGCGATCCCGGATCGCGGTCGGGATCGGCCTTTCGGTTGCTGGTAAAAGCGATCTTGCTGCCATCAGGCGACCATGTCGGTGTGGCTTCATCCCATTTGCCTTTCGTTAGCCGATCGAGTTTTTTGCCGGCGATATCGTACAAATAGATGTGGCTTTTTCGCGTCGACAGAAGATATCCCTGCCCGTCCTGCTTGAATTTATAGCGATCGATCACGATCGGTTTGGGTGGTTTTGCAGCAGCTCCGGCAGCGGGCGTCGTCGCTTCATCCGGGTCGGGATCGCCGATCACCATTGCCAAACGGCTTGAATCCGGTGCCCATTCATAACCCTGAAGGCGGCCCTTGACCTCAGTCATTTGCCTCGCCTCACCGCCATTCCGGTCCATTATCCATACCTGGCTTCCCTTATTCGGGCCGGGTCTCGATGAAACGAACGATAGATATTTCCCGTCCGGGCTCCACCGCGGAGAAGTTTCGCTGTCGCTCGAGAACGTGATCTGCCGGTTTGTCTTACCGTCATAACTGACCATCCAAATATCTGAGTCCGACTTGTCCGCCTTCACGTCGATCGACGAGACGACATAGGCAACCCACTGCCCGTCTGGCGAGATCTGCGGGTCACCTACATTCTTGATCCGAAAGAGGTCATCCAGCTTGAGCGGCCTGCTCTCAGACTGACCGAGCAGTGTGATCACGAAACAAAAAAGAACAAACAAAACCGGGATCGATCTTCGAAATGCCATATGTTGGTGTTGTTTTCTGGCGGGAGACTTGTCCTTAACGGGTTTCCATCGATGAAACCGGCATTTGGAAAGGCCCACCAGTACGAACTTCTAAAATTTTTAGCTGAATTGCTAGCAGAGTATCACCGTATGCATCGCAAATCAAAAACAGACTGAATCATTAGGGCCGCTCGAAACGACTTTCGCCTTTTCCAACCTGGTTATGTCTTAGCTTTTACAACTATTCCGCGGCGACCGTCGATCGCGAAAGATCGATATCACACATAACCCGCGCCATGATCTCGCTCCTTTCTGATCCTGAGCAGATCACATTTAGTGACGGATACAGGTGCTCTCTCTCGCGTTTGTCATGGTGACTGCAGAGCCTTTTGTAAAATGATTCTCGATCGAGCAGCAGGAGCAATCCTTCTTCCGGATGTGGCTCTTCTGCAAGCTTGATGGTCTGCTCCTTGAATTGCTCTAAATAACCCCGCATTTTTGTATGATCATCCCAGAAGATTTGAGGTGCTCCGGCCTTGTCGAACGCTGCCCTCTCCGAGTAAAGCGGTAATAGATGGTCTTCTTCATCCTGCATGTGACGAAGCAGCAGAGATTCGTATTGCTCAAGCTGTGATAGCGCGGTAGTAAAGTCAAAATGCAGCAAAGAGCATTGGTGAGCGAAAAACATATCGTCGATTTCCTTGTGCAGATCTAATAACTTGTCAAATGTGCTCATGTATATTTAGTTGTTACTCAAATTGACCTCGATGATCAACCTTAATTCCTTATGTTCTTTGATTATAAGCGTGCCCCAACGATTCCTCATCTCCATCGAATCAATTGATATCTAAACTCACATATTTACATCAAAAACCGACGATCCTTCTGTCAAAAGAGCCGATTCAATCAAAAAAAAGCGAGCCCCGGGGGCCCGCCTTTTTGGTTGTGATCGTAATGATCGCCTATTCCAGGCCGACCAGGTTCACGTCGCTGAGGTTTTCCGTGAGGTTTACTATGCGGGTTGCGAATCTGAATCGTTTGCTGGTGACTGTCAGCAGATAGTCGCGGCCTGTTTCGAGGCCTTCGAACTGGTAGGCTCCGAATGAGCTGGTTACCGTTGTTCGCCGGGTGCCTGCCGTGTCGATGATCGTGACCGTCGCGTTTCTCAGGCCCTGGCCTGCGGCGGTTGTTACTCTTCCCGAGATGGTCGCTCCGTCGAGCAGTGTTCCGCCCGTGAACGAGACCAGCCCGTCCGTCCAGTACAGCATCGGCAGCGGGTTGTTCTCAGAGTTTCTCACGTCCCTTTGAGTTGGGAAGTCGCCGAACCTGATCTGGGCACTCGTCGCCGGGCTTTGGAACGTCGGGAAGGTGATCTTCACGAGTTCTCTTGTTCCGGCCGGTAGTGCCGCCGTCGGAGTGATCGTGATGCCGACCTTGCCCGCCAGCGAGTTGTTGACGGCGAGGGTGCAGTTCACTGCTCCCGTGCCGCATGTCACCGTCGGGATGCCCAGTGCCGTTACCGGATATTCCACCGTAAAGGCCACCCTGGTCTCCACACCAGTCGTCGTCATCAGCACCGGAACGGTCACCGGCTGTCCCTGCGTTGCTATCTGGCTCACCACCCTCGCCGTTCTCGGTATCGCGTTCGGGCCCGGTACATCGTAGGCGATGAAGTCGCCGCCCGTGATGTTGCCGGCCACGTTGGTGTACGTTCTGTTTGTCGCCTCAAACGCCTTGCCGAGGCCGCTCGGGGTGATGGTGTAGCTGCCGCCGGTCTGGGTTACTCCGAATGAGTAGTTGCCGTTTGCGTCAGTCGTCGTTGTTACTGCCTGCTGCGTCTGGGTGTTCAGCAGGGTGAGGGTTACGCCCGGCAGGTTCGTGTTCGTGCCGAAGGCGATGAACTGCTTGACGTTGCCCGTCATGCCGATCACCACATTGTGCTGGACTGCCTGTGACGTGCTGCCTCCGAAGTTGGCATCGCCGGCGTATTGGGCCGTGATGGTCTTCGGACCGAGTGTCGATGCCAGGCTGCATGTGCCGGCCGCGACTGCTGCCGTACATGTGTTGCCCGTACCGTCGCTCACTGTCACATTACCCGTCGGTGTTCCCGCTCCCGGGGCGACCGGGCTCGTTGTCCAGTTGACCGGGTAGTTCTGCCCGACCACCGTTGAGTTGCCGAGGGCCGAGGCGTTCGTGATCGTGGTCGTCGTCGCCGCCTGTGTCACCGTCAGGGTTGCCGGTACGAAGGTGAAGCCGTAGTTCGGGGCTGCTAAGGTTCCCTGTGCCGCTGTGATCGGGTACGCTCCCGGAGCCGATGTGGAGACGGCTGAGGTCGAGATGTTCGGGGTTCCCGTCACACCGCTTGTCGCCAGCGTCTCTCCGTTCTGGAAGCCAGTGATCGTGAACGTCAGGGCCGGGTTAGCGGCTCCAAACACTCTTGTCTGGTTATTCGCCGTCACCGTCAACTGGGATTGGGTGATGGTCAGTATGCCGTTCACAAAGCTTGTGAAGGCGTAGTTGCCTGATGCCAGTGTGCCCAATGCTGCCGTGATGGCATACGGGCTGCCCGCGACCGGGCTCGATGGCGTCGCCGTCGTTGAAAGCAGCGGGCTTCCTGTCACGTCGCTTGTTCCAAGGTTCTGGCCGAGGACAAAGCCCGTGAAGGTTGCCGTCAGCGTGGGGTTCGCGGCTCCGTAGGCACGGCTCTTATTATCCGCCGTTACCGTCAGGCCTTTCTTGTTGACTGTCACGTTGCCGTTCACATAGTTGAAGCTGTAGTTGTTCGAGACCGCTCCCGTACAACTGGACGGATACTGCGAGCCTGAGACCGGTGAGCCCTGGACATACGTCGTCGAGCACGTCGGCTGGGTCGTCAGGTTGGCCGTCGTTTCACCAAGCACGAAGCCCGTGATCGCTGCCGTGATCGCCGGTGCCGCATCGCCGTATGTGACCGCCGCCGATGAGGCCGCGACATTGAGCGGTGCCTTGCCGATCGTCTGGGTCGTCGAGCCGTTGCTTGTGAGGTAGTTCGCATTGCCCGAGTACACTGCCTGGATGACCTTGCCCACTCCCGCCGGCAGCTGGTTCGTCGTACAGACCGCCGAGCCCAGTGCCGTCACCGCTACATTCTGACAGCCCGCTATCGGATTGCCGCCGTCATTGAAGTTCACCGTCCCCTGCGGCGTTCCCGATCCCGGTGCCACCGCCGTAATGGTCGCCGTCGCCGTCAGCGTCGAACCGTAGTTCGGTGCATTGATCAGCGTCTGCACCGTCGTCGCCGAATCGGCCTTGTTGACCGTATGCGGTACCGTCGGTGCGGTGCTTCCGTTAAAGTTTGCGTTACCCGAGTACGTCGCCGTTAGTGTTGCGGCTCCCACAGAAGTCGATGGCATAACACAACTTGTTGCGGGCAAAATGATCACACAGAGATTCGTTCCGTCACTCACACTTATGTTTCCGCTCGGAGCCTGCACCACCATTGGAGCATCCGGTGAGAGTACTCTTCCTGAGTATTGCGGTACAACTCCTTCGGGCAAAGCAAAATCGCCCTTGTCGACCACTCGCAGGTCTTCATCTGCCGGTGGGGGCAGAGGAGCCGGGACTAATACGGCCGTGTACGTCCACGGAAAATCGGCAGGAAGATTGCTAAACGATGTCACCACAAGCGTGTAATTACCCGCTGCGAGTGGAGTAGTGGTTGATATCCTGGATTTGAGATTTAAACCAGTATCGTCATCAGCCGCTATGGCGTTCGTGCAGGGCGTTGCAGGGTTGAATCCACCCGGTCCGTAGAGCGTTATGAATGTGTCTGCGCCAGCCGGCGTAATTGTCGCCCCATCTAGCGGCGACGTGCTCAGAGTTACGTTCGAACTCGACGTCAGGGTAAACGGATGCGTCCGGTATCGAACAGCCGTGCCGACGCCGGAAAGTGAGCAAGTACCGCCCTGCGTAAAGGAGAGCAGACGGTTGTACGTGGGGTCGCCAGCACCAAGTGTTCCGCTAAACGAAACCGGGATCAGTGGCGTAACCGTGGCGTTTATTGTATAGGGCTGTCCAAACACGGTTGGATCAGGCACATCAGAATTGATCTTGGTTGCCGTATTTGCCTTGAGCACAATATGACCTTCTGTATCGGAACTTGCGTTAAAATTGGCATCGCCCACATAACTTGCGGTCAAGGTCCTAGAACCCACCGCCTCAAGCGTGAGCAAGCATGAACCCGCCGCTACCGTTCCCGTACAAGTCTCAGCTCCGCCGCTGACGGTTATTACGACATTACCGGTCGGCGTCCCGGCACCCGGCGGAACCGCAACAACAGTGAATTTCACGTTCACAGTTTCACCGTAAACGGACGGATCCGGAAGGTCGGTCGTGATCGTCGTTGCCGTGTCGGCTTTGTTGACGACCTGATTTACCGTATTCGACGCCGGACTGGCGTTGAAGTTGCCGTCGCCGTTATAAACTGCCGTAATTGGGTGGCTTGAAACTGAAAGGCTGCTGATCGAACACGTTGCCATGCCCGCTGCAACCGCCTGAGCTGCACAGCTGCCGATGTTGACGCCGTTGTCTCTAAAGGAAACATTGCCCGTCGGTGTTCCGGATCCCGGTGCCGTTACGCTGATCGTGGCTGTGAATAGAACCGGCTGCCCCCAAACGGATGGATTGACCGAGGAAATAAGGGCCGTCGTCGTGTCGGCTTTATTAACAAGCTGAATAACACTTCCGTTGCTCGCTCCAAATCCGGCGCCGGTATAGCACGCAACGACTGTGTGTGAACCAACGCTGAGGGCCGAGGTTGTAAAAGTTACGACTCCGCTAGCGTTAACCGCTACCGGACCCTGGAGGGTCGTCGTCGGAGCCCCGCAGGTTCCGCCTTCAATAAATTTGGTTGTGCCGGTGGTCACCGGGAAACTTCCGCCGGTCGTTAACGTCGTGGCCGTAAATGTCACGCTCGCACCGGAAGCAGACGGGTTCAACGAGGACGTAATAGACGTCGTCGTTGGTGCCGTAAGTCCTAGCGAAACAAGAGCAGGAATTGGCATAAAGATACCGTATCCCGTGTCGCGATCCCATCCGCCTGCTTCGATGTCGATGGCCGAACTTGTCATTGCATTGTATAGCTGAGCATTCGTCGATGCCGGACTGGCCTGTTTAAGGAGCGCTATCAGCGCACCGGCGTGCGGGGCTGAGGCCGACGTTCCGAAGAAAGGTATGAAGCCCGGAGTTGTCGTTGTTACGCCGTCCGCGGCCGTGATATCAGGTTTCATCAGCAATTCACCACCCGTGGCAAGAACGTTACCGGGCGTGATCGCCGTACCATTGGCCGTGTAGAAGATCCGGCGTGGGCCGTCTGACGTGAACGTCTCACTCACGTTCGCCGATGTGAACGGATTCGGAAATGGGCCCGACGCAGGGGTTGCCGCGCAACTGATCGTATTCCTGCCTGCGTTGTGGCCGTAGACCACTCCAGGCGTATTGATCGACAGGCGGTTGCGATTCGCATTCAAATGCAGAAAGCGGGTTGAACCCGAATAACGTACAATGTAAGCGCGATAGTTTCCGGAACCCGCCGGAACGGTTACAGCCTCGATCGGATCATCATTTCCGTTTTGAACGCCAGCGCTAGAGGCCACGAGAGAGCCGCCAGTCGTGTATAAATAAAGATCATAATCATTACCGGACAGGGCCAATGGATCCGACCATTTTAGAAATAGCGGGCGGTTGCTTGATCCTCGCGTCACCAATGTGAATTGGTTCCCGCCGCCAAAATCATGGACATCGCCTCCGCCTAAATTCGCTCCACTATCAGAAAAGTTACCCTCCCAGGCTCCGGAGGTATTGTCTGTAACATTTCCCGAGTTTCCTGCGGACGAAAAATACAAAGCTCCGGCAGTGGTCACCTGATTGACAGCTTGCACGACAACGCCCATGTTGTTTGGGGACCCTGCCGATGCGCCCGATTGGCCATCTTGAAATGGCGTCTCCGCAAAATATGAAATGTCGTCGATTATAATGTCGCAGCCCGCCGCTCTGAGTGCAATTATATTCGCCGCAAACTGGGCAGAGCTGGGGTTTGCCGTGGCAAAATAAAGTTGTGCTCCCGGAGCCACATCAGACACGATCTCCAGCATAGCGGTTCCTTCGTCTCCGCTTCCAGCCTGCCCTGCCAGAACGGTAACTGCAGGCAGTTCGCCGTTCATCTGCCTCGTCGCTAAAGTATTCACACCATCGGAGAGAACGCCGATCTTAACGCCCGCCCCGGTTGTGCTGAATGCGGCCCTAGCAACGTTTGCTCGATGAGTGATGTCGCCCTCGGAAACGACTGCTCCGATAAACGGGGATAGCGATGAGGCAGTACGATTCGCAACCGCTCCAGCCAAGATGTTGCGTACATTTTCCGTCCGCGTTGCTCTTGTTGCGCTAACCGCCGGGTTCGCGATCGGACGCGAGGTTGAAATTCCGGGGAAAATGGTGGAGCCGACCTCTGACCTATTCGTGTCGAATTCTTCTCTTGGCCCTATGAATCTAACTTCGTCCATCTGCGAAAGCAGATCGATCGCCGTGATCGGAACACCGGCGGTAACGCTTTTGAATTGCGGCACGACTGCATACATGTGGGCATTAAGATTAGTTAATTGATCAAGCAGGGCTTGAGTTACATCAGCCCTGATCTCTATATCGGTGTATCCGTCGGTTACAACGATCCCCGTTTCCAGTGTAGGAATGCCTTCGGCGATCGGCTCGCCTCGATTCATCTTTATTGCCTGAAGAAGCCGCGAATCGATCTTCTGCTGTTCGGGAGTGAGAGCCTTCTTGGCCCTCACCATAGCTTCTATCTGCTTCGAGATCTTTTCGTCGATCTTTCTTTGTTCCTCTTGATCGGGAGGCGTGGCTTTCGCGACCGGGCCATATACTTGATCCCCGGCCGCCGCATTCGCAGCGAGAGCCAGAGCAGCTTCCCTTTTTCCCGCTTCTGTCCGCTGTGAGACCATCGCGAGTCCTATTGAGAATAGAACAACAATAAATACGCTGAGAATAGCTAACCGCTTCGACATGAGAATCCTCCTACAGAATCATTCTGTTAAAAAACCAACGAGCTCCAGTCCACCCTGAGCTAGGGCGACCGCAAATGCTGGAACAATTCGTTCCCGCAACTTTCTAATACTTTCGAATACCCTCAATCTAGCACAAACTTGCGGTGTGTCAAGGAGGCTCTTTCGGCTCTGTCCCCGCGCATTTGTGAAATAGCCGCCGACCACGGCCTTGCCGTTAGCCTGCATCGCGACCGCATAGCCATACGCGCCGCCGGTGATCTGCGGATCGTAAGTCGTATCAAAGGTGCCGTCTTCCTCAACCCGTGCGATCGCTCCACTGGTGCCGTTCGGATAGATAAAGTTTCCGCCGAACACGATCTTTCCATCGCCCTGGATGCCGAAATCGTGAACTCGAAAGAACGAACTTAGCTCAGTTATGCTGCGAAAACCTAGATCGGGAGTGCCATCTGACATCAGGCGTACGATCCGGTTGCGGGTTGTGAGGTTGGCACCGATCCGGTTAAATAGACCGCCTATCATGACCCGCCCATCCGTCAGCGTCTGCGAAACGTAAACGATATCATTTACGTACGCCGCGAAGGTGGTGTCTAACGCCCCGTCAACATTTAGCCGTCCAAAATAGCTGCTGCTTGTACCTAGTCGTATGTCTCCGCCAACTAGCAGCTTGCCCCCTGGCTGTACCGAAATACTGTAATATTCGGCGGTTGATGACTGGCTTGGGCCGTTGAATGTCGCGTCGCGTGCCCCGGTCGATGTTAGCCGGGCGATCGATGGCGCCGCCGTTCCGCCGACGGCATCAAATGTTCCTCCGACGATTATCTTGTCGTTCTGGGAGAGCAATGGCATAAACGATATCGTTGACGGACGCATTGATGAACGACGCATCGAGCGTTCCGTCGGCGTTGAGCCGGGCGATGCGCTGTCGGTTTTGCCCGTTTACCTGCGTAAAACTGCCGCCGATCAGAATCTTCCCGTCAGTCTGCACCACCACGGCGAATACGTCGTTATTAACCACCGGGAAGAATGAGTAGTCCGGTGATCCATCGGCATTTAGCCGGGCTACCCCGCGTTGGGCACGGCTCGCGAATGACATAAATCCGCCGACCGCAATGATCTTGTTATCGGTCGGCTGGATCGCGATATCCTTGACCTCAAATCCGCTAAAGCCCGTTCCGTTCCCGATCAGCCGGCTGACGAAATCCGGATCCAGATCGCCGTCGGCCGGAGTCGGCGTAGGTGATGGCGTCGGCGTCGGCAGCGCGTCGTCATTGGTGATCGTGCCGAGGCCCTGATTGTCGGCGATGGTGGCACCGCCCGTCGGATTGGTGAGATTTACAAAGAAAGTTTCAGTAGGCTCGACGGCCGTATCGCCGTTAACGTTCACCGTCACCTGCTTGCTGGTCTCATTAGCGTTGAATGTGATGGTACCGTTCGCCGCAGTATAGTCGCTGCCGGCCGTTGCGGTGCCGTCTGCGGTCGAGTAGGCGACCGTCACGGCTTGAGAGCTCGCGACGTAAAGCGATGCCGTAAAGGTAAACGCGGTAGTTCCGGCATTACCTCATTCTGCGTGACATCATTTATCGAGATCGTCGGGGCACCGGCTGCCGATTGCATCTGATAGGCCGCAGCAACAGTCGGTGCGACACGGCTAGTTACCGAACCGATCAAAAAAAACTAGTAGAACGATTCGAGGAACTTTCCCGAACATTGAACAGACTCTGTGCTAACCATTTGGATCCCTATTACCTAATGCGATGAAACTCAATATTTCAGCTCAAAAAAGAATCAAGACTTCCGGAATATCTTTAAGCAAAAGACGATCCGTACGATAAATTCCCACTTTCCTTACGATAAATACGAGGGGATAGGCGGCCTTTTGGGGCCGCCTTATAGGGTTAAGTTTCAAGAATGGAATGTCACTCCTGACCGACGAAGTTCACATCGGTCAGGGTGTCGGTGACGGTTATTGGCCTGGCGGCAAAGCGGAAGCGTCGGGAGGCGACCGACATGATGTACGTCCGGCCGGCCTCGACATCTTCGAAGGTGTAGATGCCGAAGCTTCCCGTTGTCGTTATTCTCGTGCGTCCCGCTTCGTCCGTCATTGTCACTGTCGTGTTCCTTAGGCCCTGTCCGCTTGCCGTCGTCACTCTGCCCGAGACTGCGACTCCCGCCGCCGCTTGGCCGATGACGATGTTGCCGTTCTCGTAGGTCGTGGCAAGCAATGCTCCCTGGGCACTTGAGACGCTTTGGGCCGTCGGTGTGCTGGAGAACGTCACAGGGAACGTCCCTACCGGGGCATTCGCAGCCGTCGTGAACGTGATCGTCAACATCTGTCTCGTGCCTGCGGCATACGTGTTCGTCGAATCGAGTAGGACGCCAAGCCGGCCATTTGCCGTCTGGCTCGTGTTGAGGCCGAGGTTCGTCCCGGTCGGTACGCCCGCTCCGGCGGCGGCACTTACGTAGGTAAAGACCGCCGGATTCCAGTTCACCGTAAAGCTCGTCGAAGCTTCGTCACCCTGCGAATCAAGCTGGAACGTCACCGTGACGGTCTGTCCCGCACTCGCCGTCGTGTTGACCGCTCTGATAATGCGGCCGACCGCGTCAGGTGAGTTGGCTGAGGTAGCTTCCTCACTCCTCGTCGGCTGCACACAACCTCCCGGGATCGGAGCAATTGGCCCGCCCGCCGGTGTCGGAGGGTCGAGGCCGAGGTTGTACCTTCCAGCCTGCGTCACATCCGTCGCATTGATCGGACAGCCATCACCCAGCGTGTTTCTCGGTGCCGAGTCCGCGTTTCTGTACTGCTGTGCCGTCGGCGTGACCAGTCCCAGAACCATCAGGCGAAGGACCGTCACGTCGTTTGCGAGTACTCCGTCTCCGCCAGGGGCCGTTCCCGCCGCATTCACCACATCGCCCTCTAGGTCAGGAACAAACGAGATGAACCCGGTTCGGAAGAATGCCGGAACCGGATTCCCCTCCGTGTTTCTGACATCTCTCACCGCCGGTGAATCACCAAAGCTTAGTGGCGTGCTCGTCGCCGTGTTTATGCTTGTCGGGAAAGTGATCCTTGCGATCTGCCTTACACCCGCCGCTATCTGGCTTGCCGGCGTGATCGTGATGCCTGCCTTGCCGGGCTGGCCAGTGTTGATCGTCACCACACAACCCGGGGTATTTGTTCCGCACGTGATCGTCGGGATGCCCAAAAGGGCCGTGTCGAAGTTCACACTGAACGCAAAGCTCGTCTCGTTGCCGAGGCTGACAGCTTCGATCGGGACCGTCACCGGGTTGCCCGGCGTCGCCACCGTGTTCACCGGCCTGATCTCTCTCGGCACCGCATTCGGGCCCGCCTGGTCATAGGCGACGAAGTCAGCGTTCATGATATTGCCCGTAACGTTCGAGTAAGTTCTTGAGATCGGATCGTAGATCTTGCCGAGACCGCTCGGGGTGATGGTATAGCTGCCGCCGGTCTGGGTTACTCCGAATGAGTAGTTGCCGCCTGCGTCAGTGGTGGTCGTTGTGGCCTGCTGCGTTGCGGTGTTGAGCAGCGTCATCGTCACGCCCGCGAGGTTCACGTTCGTGCCGAAGGCGATGAACTGCTTGACGTTGCCCGTCAGGCCGATCACCACATTGTGCTGGACTGCCTGTGACGTGCTCGCTCCAAAGTTCGCATCGCCGGCGTAGGTCGCCGTGATGGTCTTCGGACCGAGTGTCGAGGCCAGGCTGCATGTGCCGGCCGCGACCGCTGCCGTACAGGTGTTGCCCGTACCGTCGCTCACTGTCACATTACCCGTCGGTGTTCCCGCTCCCGGGGCGACCGGACTCGTTGTCCAGTTGACCGGGTAGTTCTGTCCGACCACCGTCGAGTTTCCGAGGGCCGACGCGTTCGTGATCGTTGTCGTCGTCGCCGCCTGTGTCACCGTCAGGGTTCCGTTAGCTGTCGCGAACGTGTAGTTCGGGGCTGCTAAGGTTCCCTGTGCCGCTGTGATCGGGTACGCTCCCGGACCCGATGTGCTCGTTGCCGAGGTCGAGATGTTCGGTGTTCCCGTCACTCCGCTTGTACCAAGCGTCTCTCCATTCTGGAAGCCCGTGATCTGGAATGTCAGGGCCGGGTTAGCGGCTCCAAACACTCTCGTCTGGTCATTCGCCGTCACCGTCAGTTGGGATTGGGTGATCGTCAGTGTGCCGTTCGTGAATGTTGTGAAGGCGTAGTTCCCTGATTGAAGCGTGCCCAGGGCTGCCGTGATGGCATACGGGCTGCCCGCGACCGGGCTCGATGGCGTCGCCGTCGTTGACAGCAGCGGGCTTCCGGTCACATCGCTTGTTCCAAGGTTCTGACCGAGGACAAAGCCCGTGAAGGTTGCCGTCAGCGTGGGGTTAGCGGCTCCGTAGGCTCTTGTCTTGTTATCCGCCGTTACCGTCAGGCCTTTCTTGTTGACCGTCACGTTGCCGCCGATGTAGTTGAAGCTGTAGTTGTTCGACACTGCTCCCGTACACGTTGCCGGATACTGCGAGCCTGAGACCGGCGAGCCCTGGACATAGGTCGTCGAGCACGTCGGCTGGGTTGTCAGGTTGGCCGTCGTTTCACCAAGCACGAAGCCCGTGATCGCTGCCGTGATCGCCGGTGCCGCATCGCCGTATGTGACCGTTGCTGACGAAGCCGCGACATTCAGCGGTGCCTTGCCGATCGTCTGGGTCGTCGAGCCGTTGCTTCCGATGTAGTTACCATTACCCGGCGAGAACACGGCCTGAATGACCTTACCAACTCCGGCCGGAAGCTGGTTCGTCGTACAGACCGCCGAGCCCAGTGCCGTCACTGCCACATTCTGACAGCCCGCAATAGGATTGCCTCCGTCATTGAAGTTAACCGTCCCCTGCGGCGTTCCCGCTCCCGGGGCCACCGCCGTTATCGTCGCCGTCGCCGTCAATGTCGAACCATAATTCGGTGCATTGATCAAAGTCTGCACCGTCGTTGCCGTCTGCGCCGGGTCCACCTGATGAGGTGCCGTCGCTGCGGTGCTTCCGTTAAAGTTAGTATCGCCCGAATAGGTCGCCGTCAGAGTCTTCGGCCCGGCCGATGTGCTCGCGAGCTGGCAGCTTGTCGCCGGCAGGATCGCAACGCAGATGCTTGAGCCGTCACCTACTGTGACGTTACCGGTCGGCGTTCCGGCTCCAGGTGCCACCGGTGCGACCGCGATCGTCACTGTGTAGTTCTGGCCCACAACACTTGGATCCGGCGTGTCGGAGATGATCGTGGTGGTTGTGCCCGCTTTGTTGACTACAAGAGTGAATGACGAATCCGTCACCGCTCCGCAGTTGTCGGTCGAGCGGACCGTGATGATGTGATTTCCTACCGGCTGGGCGTTCGTGATCGAAACGACACCAGAACCATTGACCGTCGGAGCCGTACTCAGCGGCGGCATGACGCTCTGGATCGCAAACCCGGTGATCGATCCATTATCCGCCGCCGTTGCCGGGCTGACCGTTGTGGATTGGCCGAAGACGACCGCTGGCGGCAGGTTGTATGTAACTGCAGGCGGCGTGTTCGATATGATCCCGACGGTAAACGGCGTACTCGTGGTCAGTCCGCCGCCATCCGTAACTTCCAGTGTGAAGGTCGCGGGTGTTGCGGTACAGTCGGCAACGATATTCGCCGTTATTGTGCCGTTCGTATTGACGATATTCGAGACCGTCACTCCATTCGACATCGCACTTGCAGCCATATTGATCGTCACCGACAGACTGCCCGGTAGCGTCTCAACATCTCCAACTGTAGCTATCGTCGAATTCGACACCGCCGTTCCGCGCTGTCGCAAGAGCCCCACCACCGGCGTGATCGTCGGCGGTGTATTTTGGATCTCGAAGGCTCCGATGTCGCTGTCGTCACCGCCGAATGCAGGCGCGATCAACGGATTATTTAGGGGCCGCGTATAACCGGTTCCACGCTGATCAAAGCCTGTACCCACAAAGTCCTTGCCCTTATCAACCGCCGGGCTCACGCCCGTACAACCAGCCGGGACACCTGTCGCCGCACATAAGGCATGGGTTTGGGTCGGGCCTCCGTTGTTTGCCAGCGGCGCTAGCAGCGGATTGACAGGAACAGCACTCGTTCCGACTATGTCGTTATTCGCGTTTGGATTGCCTGCGGGGAATGTGGTTCCTGATCCGGTGTTGCTTCCGATCAGGTTGTATCCCTGCGTTACGAACGAGGTCGGCCCCTGAGCATTAAGATCGGCACTCGCCCCGGAAGTTCCTATATTCGCCGCCACGATCGAGCCTCGCAAAGTGAGGTTGTCTGTGCGGATACCTCCGGTACTGTTTGGCCCGGCTCCGGTGTTGTTTGTGATCGTGCTGTTGGTGATGATCGCCGTGCCGAGAGCACTAAATATCGCTCCGCCATTGTAATCGGCCCCTGCGTTGGAGGAACTGTTTCCGCTAAATGTTGAATTGGAAACAGTCATGGTAGCAACCGAGTTGTCGATCGCACCGCCAGTCTGGCCTCCGTTCGCCGTGTTGTTAGCAAAGGTACTGTTAGTTATCGATACCGATGCACCCGAGAAATTGCCGATACCGCCACCATAACGTCCTACGTTGCCGGAAACGGAAACGCTTGACAACGAAAGAACACCGGAATTGAGGATCGCTCCTCCATCCTGACTGCTCGCGGCTCCAACACCGTTACCTGCGGTGAGAGTAAGCCCGCTGATCGCAACCGTTCGTCCGGTCGAAATAGAGAATATTCGGCTCGCATTATTACCGCTGACCGTAAGCAAGTTAGCTCCCGGGCCCTGTATGATCAAGTTCTTATCGATCACGATCTCACCGGATGTAAGCGTGATCGGGCTGACGACCGTTCCCATATTGAAGGTGATCGTGTTTTGTCCCGCGGTCGAACATGCATCCGAAACTGCCTTTCTCAGGCTGCCCGCTCCGCTATTCGCATTGTTCTGTACCACCGGATTCGGCACGCAGTTGATCAAATGTCCGGCGGTATTGGTGCTGGAATTGAAGTTTGCATCGCCGTTGTAGGTCACGGTTAGGGTCTTGACTCCCGGTGTCGGGCCCTGGAGCTGACAGCTCGTCGCCGGCAGTATCGCGGTACAAGTATCGCCTGTGCCGTCCGAGACACTGACCGTTCCCGTAGGCGTTCCGGCTCCCGGCGAAGTTATTACCAGCGTAAAGCCAACCGTATAGAGCTGGTCGATATTAGACGGATCAGGCGCATCGGTGATGTTCGTGATCGTTGTGTTCGCCTTGTTAACCGTATGCGAGGCATTGCCGTTGCTCGTGTTGTAGTTTGTGTCACCAGCATAAGTAGCTGTGATCGTCTTGGTTCCGGTGGTGGTCGATGTGAGATTGCACGTCCCAGCGCTCACTGCCGCTACGCAGGTCGCACCCGTGCCGTCGCTGACGGTGACGTTGCCGGTCAATGCAGCTCCGAGAGCACCCAGAGGATTGACCGTTACCGACCAATTCACCGCATAAGGCTGACCGACAACCGTCGGCGTTCCCGCGAGCGTTGCCGAATTTGTGACAATTGTCGTCGTATCAGCGGGATTAACATTATGCAGAGCACCAATAGACGTACTTCCGAGGAAGTTTGTGTCGCCCAAATAGGCGGCAGTCAAGGTCTTTGCACCCGCAGTCGTGCTCGTCAGGTTACATGACGTTAGGGGAAGAACGATGTTGCAAGTTGCTCCCGTTCCATCGCTGACAGTTATCGATCCGGACGGAATCCCAACCGCCGGCGGATTTGCAGCCACGGTCGCATTTACTGCATACGGCTGACCAACCAAGCTGGGATCAGGAGAGTCAGAATTTATGGTCGTCGTGGTCGCTGACTGGACGCCCGTACCTGTCAATAAAATATCGAATGGATTCTCATCCGCATCGTCGCCCGGAATGTGAACAGCCGCATTTCTCACATTGATCGATCCCGGTGTGAACGTAACGGTGAACGAAGTATTCCCGTTCGGTGCGATAGTCGGGCTCATGCCGGCCGTGTTTAGCGTAAACTCGCTTGAATTCACTCCGTCGACAAATATGCTGCCGACATTGATGTTAAGAGTCGTTGTACCGGTATTACGAACCGTCATGGTCTTCGGAGCACTCGGTGCACTTACGCCGACCGATCCGAAGTTGATCGTCGAAACATTATCAACAAGTCCGTTGCCGATCGGCTCTTCTACAACGATCTCGGGTGCAAGGCATTTACCTGCCGTCGAGGCGTTGTAGATGTTTGCCACTTCGGTTCCCGTCAGTGCTCGGTTGAATATCTCGAGCTCATCAATTTGGCCTCCGAAGTAGGTGCCCGAATTCCCGTTAATCACTCCAATGGTGACCGGGTTGGAGTTTGAGACCAAGATACCGCCCACGTTTGTTGTGGCAAGATCCAACACGCCATCAACAAAAAGCTGGAGATTTGCGATGCCACCACCAGCATCAGAATACGTAGCAGCGACGTGGTGCCATTCACCGTTGTTCACCTTGGCAGTTCCAACGGCTGAATATCCTCCCAGATTGCCGCCGGTAACCCAATACACGAAGGTAACCTGTCCTAGGCCATTTACGCTGAGGGCAACTGACTCATCGAGAGTTCCATTTGAGACATCGGCTTTACTCACAATTGTCCCGCCAGAAGTTGTTTTTATCCAAGCATCAATGCTTGCTTGGCTCGTTGGGTTCAGCGAGGCCGAGTTCGGAATGCTGACAAATTGATTCGTCCCATTCAAGGAGAATGCCTGACCAACCTTGCCAGCCGCAGTGGTGGCTCCATTCTGCAAAGTACCGTTATTCACGCCAAATCGGTCATTCGCATTGCCCTCGGCGCTGTACCACGCGACCATGCCGCTCGGCGGAGCCGTGCAGACTGCCGCGACGCCGGTGCCAATGACTGGTTTGTTCTGTGTTGTCGCACCTGTGCTGGCATTTGTGACATTTACGCTTGGATTGCCGGGGACTGTTGGAGCAAATCGCACCCAGATCGGAGTCGCTGCGACCGTTCCGCTGCCGAACGGGATACTGACGGATGAACCAAAGCCAGAGAATTGCGACAGCGAAACCTCATAGTTCGCCGGTGCCGTGACAACGATATTCGCGGTCAGATTGACACCGGACACGTCATAGGTTTGAGCCGCCGAGTAATTGCCAACCGTAACATTACCAAACCCGAGCGGATTCGGATCAGAAAGCGTAATGATCGGCGGCGGCAGCATTGCGGTCAGAACGACATCGTTATTATTCGTTCCGCCCTGATACGTGATCGTCGCCTGCATTCCGGGAATCAGGAACGGCGCGATGACCGCACCTTCGGCAACCCCGCCAAATGTTCCGGTGACCGGGTCGTTGCTGTCGTTATTAACGATCACAAACGTCTGGCCCGCCGTCGGTGTGAAACCATTGAATTGGGCAAGTGTCAGCGTAGCATTGCCCAGATCTACGGAGCCGGTGACGTTAAGCTGATCGTGATTTGTGACAGCGTTGCCTGGAGTATTGCCGCCGATCTCGACAGCAAATGTCGACGCGTTGTTCATTGAGAGATTGCCATTGGCATTCAAAATACCGGGACTCGCTCCGGGTGAGATCGTTCCATTAAAGGCTCCCAACGTTGTCGAACTGAGCGTACCATTGACGGTGCCCGTACCTTTTAATATACCTGAGAGCTGTACGTTGCCATTGATGTCGCTGCCCGGTGCCGTTACAAACGTACCTCCGCGCAGAATGATCGACCCGCTACCGGCGGTAATATCAGCGGCACCGATATTTGTCGTATCGAATTCAAAGATCGCGACACCGCCGCTTGTCGTAGACGCCGTAACGGTGTCCGTCTGAAAATCAACTTCACCGCTAAATCCGTTACCAACGCCCGTGCCGGCCGTCATCGCCAGATTCGACACGATTATTTCTGTGCCCGAAAATCCGTCAATGATCTTGGCACCGGTCGTGAGAACGAGATTTGATATGACCGGCGTGTCGGTCAGAACGATCGCGGCGGTAAATGTAATATCACCACTATTCGAGTCACCAATATTAAGTGTTCCAGCAGTTATCTTGTCGATCTCCGCATCCTCAAGGCTTAGCGGTCCAGCAAACGGATCGGTAGTTGCCCCAAGATCGATGGCAACCAAGTTCGTCTTCTGGCGAAGCGTTACAGGGCCAGTGCCGGCATTGACAAACGATGTGCTCGTATTGAGCGCCATGCTGTCCGAGATCAAGGTTACCGCCGCGTTCCCCGACGATTGAATTTGGGCCGCCGCACTCGCCAGATGAATACCGAATCCCCCGCTAGTCGCTGTTCCGGTAACAGTTATCGGTCCACCGCCGGAATTTATACGAGCCGCCGAACCATCCGTGAATAAGCGTACGCCGCCGCTGCCGGCGCCGCCACCGGTCCCGGTTACATTGACCGCTCCGCTTCCCCCCGAAGTGATACGCCCATCTCTGAACACGTAAGTTCCAAAACTATTTGCACCGGTTCCTCCTGTTCCGATCACGGTTACAGATCCGGTTCCACCAGAGGTGATCAATCCGCCATTCTGGTGCGGGATCACGCCATTGTTATTACCGCCGCTAGCTGCACCGCCAGTGCCCTCAACGAGCACGTCGCCATTGCCGCCTGAGGTGATCGTGCCGTTATTGATCGGAATTACGCCGTATCGGTCGCTGCCTGTGCCGCCGCCGCCAAAGCCGCGAACACGCACATTTCCGCCCCGCGAGGTGACGGTCGAACTATCGACATCAATACCGTGACGGTTGAGGTTTCCGGCCGAACCGCCGGTTCCAAGAATATCGGTCGTCATGACGCCGACCTGATTTCCGCCGCGCACCGTCGAGCCGGCACTCACGAAAATGCCAAAGTTGTTATCTCCCGTATCTCCGCCTCTGCCCGAAAGCGAAACAACACCAGTACCGGTCGCATCCACCGTGGCTCCCGAAAGCAAGATCCCGGCAAAATTACCCGACGATGGTGTTAATTGCTGGTTAGCAGTGAGCGTATTGTTGCCATTTGCTGTAACAACGCTCGAACCGCTCGCCATCGCGATATTTCGGCTAGCACCGAGCGACGCTGTACCTGTGCCCAACAGGATCAGATTGGCGTTCGCCCCAACACTGATGGTATCGGTGCCGGGTGAGGCGTTGTCGTTCTGGAGGTCAACGTCGAGGCTGTTGCTCGACGCAAAATTAATGTCTGCGTTGAGATTGACCGTATCGTTTCCGGTGCCGCCGTTGATGGTCAGCCCGGCAGTAAATCCGCCGCCGCTCGTGCCGAAACCATTGACATTGATCGTGTCGTCGCCCGTATCACCGCCGTTGATCTCTAGAGATGTGGTCGGGTTTACGAAGGAAACCGATTCGCCGCCGACGTTGGAATCGACCAGTGTCTGCGCGGGCGTCCCTGCGTCCTGCGAAACCGTGATCGTTTCCGTCAACGTGCTGTAATTCAAAATGACATTCGCCGCCGTGACGGTCGAGCTCACCGGCTCGAGCCCCGTGTAGCTGATCGTTCCTGAGCGCGATCCTCCGGCGAGTACAACGCTACCGTCATTTTCGTTTGTAAAAATAAACGTCTGCGTCGTCGTCGAACCGCCAACGATGTTTAGCTTATCGCCCGGCCCAGTAGTTGGGGAGCCGCCGTTGAAGAACAACCCGCCACCAACGCCGTCATTGATAAAGTCACAGCCTGAGAGGTTAACCGTCAGAGTATCGTTGCCGCCGAGCGTGTTGATGGTGATCGAGCCTGTGACCGACGAAGCCAAAACCGTCTGATTCAAACCGGTGCCGGAATCGGTGATGACGATCGTATCCGGTGCGGTCGTGCACGCGATGACGATGTTGTCATTACTATTCCCGCCATTCGTATCCGTGATGGTCAAGTTCCCCGAACCATCAACCGCGACCGTCGTTTCGTCCTCATAGGTATAAACCAAAGGCGGAGTACTCGGGACGCCCGATGCTGTGACCACGACATTGGCCGGACCGGCAGCGTGGGCCGGTGCGGTGCACGTTATCTGTGTTCCAGTGTTGCCCGTGATCGGGCACGCCAGGCCGTCAAAGGCCACCGTCGCACCCGTGAAGTTCGTTCCCGTGATAACCACGCTATTCCCGCCCGCCGTCGGGCCGAAACCTGGGTTGATGGAGGTAACTGTCGGCGCTATCGGAGCCTCGTACGCTCCGATGTCCGTACCGTCGGCGGCATTAGTTGGTGAATTATCCACCGTCCGTGCGAATCCGGCTCCGCGCTGGTCGGTGGTCAGTGAAAGCGCATTGATGCCTTTATCGATCGCCGGGCTACCGGGGAGCAGTGCGTGGGTCTGCGTCGGGCCGCCGTTGTTTGCCAGGGGACCGAGCAATGGGTTGATCGGTGTGGCAGGACTTCCTATCTGGTCGCCCGGGGCATTAAATCCGGAGTTCCACGGTATTCCAGATACCTCGGCCGGGACGATGCCGATCAGGTTATTCCCTAGGGAAACCGCTTGGGGATAGGGGCTCCCAGTGTACGATCCGGCATCAAAATAAAAATCCCCGACCGTGTTCCCGGCGATGATAGTATTGCGGAATTCGGTGACATTGCTGCTGCCAAAGCATACAGAATAGGTCCAAAATCCGCCAAATAATCCGTTTACGGAATTGTTTGTAATGGTCGAATTCGTGACCCTGGCAAAAGCACATACGTTCGATATTCCACCGGTCGCATTGCCAGAGATCGTAGAATTATCCACATACAATTGACCGCCGTTCGCAATCCCGTTTTGACTATGATTCGAAATGGTCGACCTGTTGATGTAAGCCGTTGCACCAGGCTCATTGTAAATACCCCCGCCTGCAACAAGTCCTGCGACTCGATTGTTCGTTATCGTAGAATCATTCACATAGAGAAGCCCATGGTTGCTGATACCGCCGCCATAGCCCCATCCGTTAATCCCGCCATTGTCGTTGATCTCCGAACTATTGACGGTCAGAGTGCCAAAGTTAAAAATGCCGTTGCCTTGGCCAGTTTGTGAACATTGAGGAGAGAACTCGTAGGTCGCCGTCTCATTGTTCCTTACGATAACGTGATCAACTGTCAGGTTACCGGAATTCAAGATTCCGCCGCCGAGTGACCACTCGGGGTTGCAGTTTTGCGCCGGCGTGAGGTTATTCCACTGTAGCTTTCCATCCCTGATGGTCAGCCCGCTTATCGTTGCCGTGACTGAGGCCTGCACCTTGAAAATTCGGAGACTGTCGGGACCAACTCCGAAGGCGGGCACAATGGTGTTGGAAACAGCGAGAACGCCTGCTCCGGGCCCCTGAATGGTCAGATTCTTGTCGACTACGAGATTTCCGCTAGTCAGCCCGATCGGGCTCACGACGGCATTCATATCAAATGTGATCGTACTGCCCGCACAAGCTTCGGCGATGGCGTTACGCAAGCTTCCGGCTCCGCTATCGGTATTCGTAGTTACGACCGGATCCGTCACGCAGGGAGTAACATATGTATAGAGCGTATTCGCGGCATTCGTGCCGCCCGGGGTTGTGACGATGACGCTGACGGCTCCGGGGCCGTGTGCCGGTGCTGTGCAGCTGATCTGAGTATCCGAAACGAAATTCACCGCCGTGCAGGCCAATGCGTCGAAGGTAACAGTCGTCACGCCCGTAAAGCCAGTACCCGTTATCGTGACGCTGTTGCCGCCCGCCTGCGGGCCGGAGGTCGGATTAACGCTCGTAACAGTCGGGGACGGCGGCGGAGCTTCATAAGCGCCGATGTCCGTACCGTCAGCGGCATTCGCCGCCGCATTATCGATCACACGAGCAAATCCCGCTCCGCGCTGGTCGGTGGTCAGTGAAAGCGCATTGATGCCTTTATCGATCGCCGGGCTGCCGGGGAGCAGTGCGTGGGTTTGCGTCGGGCCGCCGTTGTTTGCCAAGGGGCCGAGCAGCGGATTCACATTGAGAAGGTCATTCGAACCGCCGCTGACGGTCGTATCAGCGGTGTTTCCGATCAGGTTATATCCCTGCGAGGTCATTGTGCCGGAGAAGTCCGGTCCGGTTGGGGCCGTGTTTCCCGCGATGATGGTATTGCGCGCATTCAGCGTGTTGCCCGGGCCGTTGTAAACGCCGCCGCCGTCGCCGGAATTGGATGTGTTACCGGAAATCGTCGAATTGGTCAGATTCACCGTACCGCCGAATTCGTGGAAAATGCCGCCGCCTTGACTGGAACTTGCCGAATTGCCCGAGACGGTCGAGTTGATGACATTCACCGTGCCGCCGAAAGCTGAAATTCCGCCACCCCTGGCTCCGTCCGCATTATTGCCCGAGACGGTCGAGTTGGTCACACTCACCGTGCCGAAGTCATTGTGAATGCCGCCGCCGTAATCGCCCCCCGTATTGCCCGAGATGGTCGAGTTAGTGACATTCAACGTGCCGCCGCTCCAGATGCCGCCGCCCTTTGACGCTCCTATGTTGCCAGAGATGGTCGTGTTGGTGACATTCAACGTGCCGCTGTTCAATATGCCGCCGCCTTGAGGATCGGCCCATCCTCCTGTGAGGGTCAGGTCTGAGATCGTTGCCGTCACACCGGAATTGACAACAAAGACACGGCTTGTCGAGCCCGGGGCGGCCGTGTTCTGCACCGCCAGCGAACCCGCTCCCGGCCCCTGGATCGTCAGGTTTTTGTCTATCGCGATCTGGCCGCCCGACAGCGAGATCGGGCTCACGACCGTGTTCATGTCAAACGTGATAGTGCTTCCCGCACAGGCATCAAGTACGGCCTGACGCAGGCTGCCCGCTCCGCTGTTGGCGTTGTTGACGACCGTGATGTCCGAACATTCCGCGCGCTCGTAGGCACCGATGTCGACAACGGCATTCAGATCGTCGTTGCCGTCGATCTTTCGCGGCGATCCGCGTTGATCGGTCGTGATCGGCGAACCAAGGGCCGGCGAACAGGTGTCGTCAAACACACAATTATTCCCCGCATCGATCGCCGGCGAGTTGCCAAACAACGCATGCGTTTGGGTCGGCCCGCCGTTATTGGCAAGCGGGGCGAGCCCGGCACTTACATTGATAATGTCGCTTGGGCCGCCGCTGATCGTTGTGCCCGTCGTGTTTCCGATCAGGTTATTCCCTTGCGAGGTCAGCGTGCCGGAAAAGTCCGGTCCGGTTGGGGCCGTGTTTCCCGCGATGATGGTATTGCGCGCATTCAGCGTGTTGCCCGGGCCGTTGTAAACGCCGCCGCCGTCGCCGGAATTGGATGTGTTACCGGAAATCGTCGAATTGGTCAGATTCACCGTACCGCCGAATTCGTGGAAAATGCCGCCGCCTTGACTGGAACTTGCCGAATTGCCCGAGACGGTCGAGTTGATGACATTCACCGTGCCGCCGAAAGCTGAAATTCCGCCGCCCCTGGCTCCGTCCGCATTATTGCCCGAGACGGTCGAGTTGGTCACACTCACCGTGCCGAAGTCATTGTGAATGCCGCCGCCGAAATCGCCCCCCGTATTGCCCGAGATGGTCGAGTTTGTGACATTCAACGTGCCGCCGCTCCAGATGCCGCCGCCTTTTGACGCTGCGACGTTGCCGGAGATGGTCGAGTTGGTGACGGTCAGCATGCCGCTATTGTAGATGCCGCCACCGTAAACATCTTTTCCGTGCCGGATCGTCAGGCCGTCGATCGACGCCGTGACGCCGCTGTTGACGATGAACACGCCGTTCGCCGCCGTATTCGGCGCAGCATTTGCCTGAACGATCGTCGTCGGTGCCCCGGCACCTGTTATGGTCAAATTCTTATTTACGGTAATGCCCAGCTGCGTATAGGTCCCCGCCGCAATGCTGATCGTGTCCCCCGCAAGAGCCTGCCCGATGGCGTACGTGATCGTCGCACAGGCCGCCGAAATACAATTGCCAGAGTCGACCCCGGTTGGAGCTTCCGCAACCAGCCGCGTCGCCGGAGCAGTGCAAACCGTGGCCCCCGCACCCGACGTCGTGCCCGGAGGACAGGGGTCTTGTGCTATCGCTCCCGGGTTGGCAACAAAGAAGCCCGGATCGGCTAAAATGCACGACGACGCTCCGGTGTTCGGTTGGTACGATCCCGCCGCACATTGCGTCTGAGTTTGGGATCCCGGAGCCGCGACAAACGAACCGGCACTGGCCGGGATACAAGCTGATTGGCCAGAATTCGGCTGATATTGGCCGACCGGGCATTGCGACTGAACTTCGGCCCCCAGGATGGAAACAAAATTACCCGGCGATGCCGCTATGCACGCTGTTTGTCCGATGCCCGGCTGGTACGTTCCTAAAGCGCACTCGATCTGAGCGATCGCCTGCGGGGCCGGGACATAGTTACCCGCCGATGCCGGATCACAGGCTATCGCCCCCTCAAGTGGCTGGAAGGTTCCCGCCGCGCACGGCGTCTGCGACGTCTGGCCGGAGGTTGGCACATAAAATCCCGCACTGGCGGCGACGCAGGCGCTTCCATTAAAGTATGTGCCTGCCAGACAGTTATTAATGTACGTGTATAGCGTATTCGGCGCGTTCGCGCCGATCGGCGTCGTGACCAACACGCTGACCGCTCCCGCCGCATGCGCCGGGGCGGTGCAGTTGATCTCGGTGTCAGAAACGAAATTGACCGAGGTGCAAGCCGCACCGCCAAAGGTAACGCCCGTCACGCCCGTAAACCCGGTGCCCGTGATCGTCACGCTGTTCCCGCCCGTCGTCGGACCGGACGTCGGACTCACGCTTGAAACGGTCGGCGGGCCGGTGACGGTGATGTTGGCCATCGATGTCTCGGCGACCAGATTTCCGCTGTCGTCGGCGAAGAAGCCGGCCGTATTTAGGAATGAAGCCGTCGTCGAAAAAATTCCGCTGCTCGCGAAAGTGGGATTTACGGTCGCTACGCCGGAGGCGTTTGTCGTGCCCGAAAGATTTGCCGGAGTTCCGCCGAAATCGAACGTCACCGACTCGCCCGGGATCGGCGATCCGCCCGGAACTGTGGTCAAAGTTGCGCTAACCGGGCACGGCGTTCCGGTCGTACAGCTGGCCGGCGCGAGCGTGAGCGTTGATAGACTGACACCGAGGGCGTGTTTGAAGTGGACGAATTCAGCGTCGAGTTCCCGGCATAGCTCGCATTGATCGTGTACGCTCCGCGTGCGGTTAGCGGGAAATTAACGGAAGCCGATCCGGAGCCGTTCGTCGTACCGGACAAATTGCTGATGGTACCCGATGGAGATGGCCCGGTTAGAGTAAACGTCACCATCTCGCCCGCGACCACACCCGGAGGCGGGCTGGTGCGCGTTAGCGTCGTGCTCACGGCGAGCGAATTTCCGACGAATTCTGTGCTGTTTACCGTCAAATTCGCGAGAGAGGTTGAGGCCTTGTTCAGGGTTATGACTACGTCATTTGTCGAGGACGAGCACGGAGCGTTGCTTATTGTCCAGCGCAAAGTGTAGATGAAGCCGGGCAAGCCGGTAAAATCTGAGTTAGGGTTATTCGGCGACGTAAAGCTGCCGCCGACACCGGCGACTATCGACCACGTTCCGGTGCCGACGCTCGGCGTGTTGCCCGCAAGGGTTGCTGTTGAGCCAACCACAGTCTGATTCGGGCCGGCGTTTGACGGCGTTGGGGGCTGGTTTACGGTTATTGTTGCTGTGTCGCCCGTTGTGATCGCGGTGCTGCTCGCGTCTACGCTTCCGGCTGCCAACGTGTAACCGGTTGTCGAACCCGGACTGACCGGGAAATTAAACGTCGGCCCGGCGCCAGACTGCGTTCCGCCGCCATTCGTCAAAACCACCGTGTACGGCGCGACACCGCCGCTAACCGTCACCGTCACCGTCCCAGAGCCTCCGGCGCAGATCGTGCTCGACCCTGTAACGCTCGCGGTCGGCGGAGCCACCGTCGCAGTGGCCCTCGGGTTGTCGGTCGCGGTCGCGGTATTGTAAACGCTGGTCGCTCCGGAGCCGTTGGCTTCATAGACACGGAAATGATAATTCGTGCTGGCCGAAAGACCGCTTATCGCCACGTTGCTGCCCGTCCCGTTATAAACAACCTGCTGACCCGAACCGCCGTACGTAGCATTCGCAGACGGATCGGTTCCGTCAGCCGGGGCATCGAACGTGTTCGTCGTGTTCATCTTCACGATCCGCTTCGAACCGTTCCCGTTCGTCCAGTTCACGGTCATCGAGTTTGTTGTCACCGATGAGAACGTGATGTTCGAGGCTTGGGTGGTGGGGGCTATGTTAGTTGCCGTCACTCGAACATTGTCCAGGCTGATCTTTGGACGAGATCCCGTTGTTCCGCCCGTTCCGTTGTGAAAATAAAATCGGATTTGCGCGGTACTCGAACCGTTGAAGCCACTTGGAAGAGAAACATTCGTGATTGAACCGCTGGTGGCAGAATTATTCGTAAAATTCAAAACTGCCGCTGAAGCTAGTTCCGTAAAGGTCGTTCCATTTGTACTGGTATATATTCGCAACGAACCCTTTCGATCGCCCGTTGAGTTATTTACTGATGCCCAATCGAAACTAAGCGTCCCGGCCAAAACCCCTGAATAGTTCAAGAACAGATCTATTGCGGCGGAAGTAGTATTATCGGTCGCTCCTGTGGACAATAAAACGATAGTGCCAGCCGGATTGCCACTGAGCGATCCCCTTTGAACACCACCGGAACTTCCCGTTGCCGGAAACACTTCTGTTTGGGTTGAAATCCGCACCCCGTCGGGAATCGTTCCAGTTCCATTGGTAGGCAAGCCGCCCCATCGAGACGCACCGATACCTGATGCGAACCCATCTGTCCAATTCGCTATATCAGCGAAATTTTCGGTATAAATCAAGCCGGACTGAGAAGCCATTGGAACCGCCGTGGCGAGTGGAGATTCAATCACAGGCGTCGGCTCGGAGATCGGTTGCACGCCCTGGCTGCCAAGCCCAAATATCTCTCCAACCGAGCTAAGGAAAGCAAAGCGCTCTCCCGCCGCATTGACGCCGGATGCTGTCAATACTGAACCGGTAACGGCGAGGATGAGTGAGAAAACGAGGACGATGGTGAGGCGGAACGGGCTTGGGCGCTTTGACATAGATAAAGTTTCCAGCGGATAACCGAAAGCATCGAGCGTTGCTGTTTGTTCGCAGCAGGAAATAGGCACTCGAACGGAAAACCTACTATTTTTTGTGATTAGGCGTAATTATAAGGCTATAAGGGGCTTTGTCAAGCCATTTTTCCGGTTACATTTACGCGTTGTTCACATTAGATATGTGCAAAAGCCGCCGATTTGCGGAAACCTGTGAATTTTGTCGAAGCACTCGCCAAGAGCGAATGATGGGCGAAGAAGAAAAAGAGGCTGGAGGAAGGTCAGAATAAGAAGATAATCAAGAAAAAAACCAAAAATAAACCACAAAGAGGATGTATGAAAATGCGGAGATGATGAGACAGCGTTTGGTAGAGCAGTTTCGCGGCAAACACGTTCGACCAATCTGCCAAATTACTCTACCAATCAGGCAGTTTACGGCCGACAAATGGGCATATCCCTACGACCAATCCAGCCTTTTTTCGCCTGATAATGCCGTAAACAGGGCTTTTTATTAAAAGTGTGAATCGATTCACACTTTTCGGAGGGTAATTTTGCGAATGCAATTTTTTTCACCCCAAAAACTGATCAAGGCTGCCTTTGCAGACAGCCGCGTTTGATGCTATTTCGTGGTCGATCGCTTATCGTGATCGTCTATGCAGCTTCCTCGGTCCGGTTGACGACCTCAAAGACCGGAACCTTTCGCTCGATCATTTCCTTGGTAACGACGATCTCGTTGACCGACCGCGTGGTAGGCAGGTGGTACATCGATTCGAGCAGGATCTCTTCGAGGATCATCATCAGCCCGCGGGCTCCGACCTTGCGTTTGTGTGCCTCGCGGGCAACTGCGGTCAAGGCTCCGTCGGTGAATTTGAGCGAGATATTATCGAACTCGAACTTCCGCTGATACTGCCTGACAAGGGCATTTTTCGGCTCCGTCAGGATCGAAACGAGAGCAGCCTCATCGAGCTCCGAAAGCGTCGCGAGAACCGGCAGGCGGCCGACGAATTCCGGGATCAGGCCGTACTTGATCAGATCTTCCGGTTCGAGCTTGTTTATCGAATCGTTATGCCGCTGTTTATTGGTCTTGACCTCAGCCTGAAAGCCCAGTGATTTATTACGAAAACGCTTCTCAACCACCTTTTCGAGGCCGATGAAAGCTCCGCCGCAGATGAACAGGATGTTCGTGGTATCGAGCTGCTGAAAGTCCTGCTGCGGATGCTTGCGCCCGCCGCCGGCAGTCGGAATATTGGCAACCGTTCCCTCCAGGATCTTCAAAAGTGCCTGCTGCACGCCCTCGCCCGAAACGTCACGCGTGATCGACGGATTGTCATCCTTACGGCAGATCTTATCGATCTCATCGATATAAATAATCCCCGTCTGCGCCTTCGATATCCCCGCCGGCCGATTGGAGCAGGCGATTCAGGAATATTTTCGACGTCCTCTCGCCAACGTAACCGGCTTCCGTCAGGCTCGTCGCATCGACGATGCAGAACGGTACCGAAAGAACACGTGCTAAGGTCTGAGCAAGCAGCGTTTTCCCTGTTCCAGTCGGGCCGATGAGAAGGATGTTGGATTTCTGAAGCTCGACATCGCTCCGCCGTTTAGCGAGCTCCAATCGTTTGTAATGCTGGTAAACCGCGACCGCGAGACGCTTTTTCGGCTCGTCCTGCCCGATCACATATTCATCGAGAAAAGCCTTTATTTCCTGCGGTTTCGGCAGATTGGTCCGAACGGTCGTCGACGCCTGCTGCTCATCATCGTTGATTATCTCGTTACAGATATCGATGCATTCGTTGCAAACGTAAACACCTGGACCCGCGATCAGCTTACGCACGTCATTCTGCGATTTGCCGCAAAATGAGCAAGAAAGTATATCTTCTGGACGATGATATTGGGGCATATTGGTTAGTTGGTTGTTCGTCGATCGTTGTTGGTTGCAAAACTGCTCAACGAACAACGATCAACCGTCAATCATCTATTTTTCCCGATGTTCGATCACCTCGTCGATGAGACCGTATTCCTTTGCCTGGATCGGTGTCAGGATGCGGTCGCGTTCAACATCGAGTTCAACCTGGTCAAATGCCTGGCCGGTGTGGCGCGAAATTATCGACGACGTCAGGGTTCTCATTCTGATGATCTCTTCCGCCATCAAACGAACATCAGTTGCCTGCCCCGATGCACCGCCCGAAGGCTGGTGGATCAGGACGCGTGCGTTCGGCAGCGAAAAACGCTTGCCCGGTGCACCGGCACATAAAAGCAAAGCTCCCATCGATGCGCACTGGCCAACGCAAATCGTTGTTACATCGTTTTTGATGAACTGCATCGTGTCGTAGATCGCCATACCAGCCGTGATCGATCCGCCCGGGCTGTTGATGTACAGATTGATATCGCGCTCGGGATCTTCGGCCTCGAGAAAGAGGAGCTGAGCAACGATCAGATTCGCGATCTGATCGTCGATCGGCGTGCCGATGAAAATAATGCTGTCTTTGAGAAGGCGGGAGTAAATATCGAAGGCTCGCTCGCCTCTCGAAGTTTGCTCGACGACCATTGGTACTAATGCCATATGTTGAATCTCACTAAATCGAAACTACTTCAGACTATGCTTGAATAAAACCGCGATAAGTTGTTGAAAATATGGCGATTGCCTATATCGCGAACAGATTTTACAACTTTTCGCTCAAATTGCAAGTGAAATTGACGGTCGTTCTTTGGTCGTTGTAGCCGTGTGGACTTACCAATGCTAAATCAACGAACAACCATCAACGATCCACGATCAAATTACTCCTTAGCCGCCTTTTTCTTAGCCGGCTCTTTCTTTTTGGCCGCTTTCTTAGGCTTATCTTCTTCGGCGGCGGCTTGAGCATCAGCTTCGGCAACTGCCTCGTCGATCCATTCGCCTTCGGTGATCCTTGCCTTTGCAATTACAGCCTCGATCGATTTTCGGGTCTTTAGGTTATTGTGAATATTCTCGATACCGCCACCCTGTTTTTCGAGGGACTGACGAATTTCTTCGTTGGTGGTTCGATAATATTCGGCCATCTTCGTGAGTTCTTCTTCGATCTCCGATTCAGCGACCTCAACCTTTTCCAGGTCAGCAACCTTATCAAGGAGCATCGCACCGCGAACGTCACGTTCAGCCTGCTGACGCATATTTCCATACGCCATCTCGATGAACTGCGGCTCGACCTTGTTCAGGTCAACACCTCTCTGCTGCATATCCTGCGCAAAATTGTTCAGCAGATTTCTCGCCTGATTTTCGATCAAAACATTTGGAACCTCAAAAGCATTCTTCTCGATCAGCTTTGCGATCGCATTGTTTCTTAGTCGAGCATCTGCGTCAGCCTCAGCATATTTGACCAGATCAGCCTTAAGCCGTGTGCGAAGGTCCTTAAGTGATTTGTAGCCTTCATCTAGGCTTTTCGCCCAATCGTCGTTCAACTCCGGCAGTTCGGATTTGCCTACTGATTTGATCTTAGCTTTGTAATGAACGGTCTTTCCGGCCAACGCCTCGGACGAGAATTCAGCCGGATACGAAACAGTAAATTCCTTTTCATCATCCTGCTCAACGCCGACTAGATTTTCTGTGAATGATTTCTCGATATGCTCGCCGCCAAGTTCGACTTCCAGGTCTTCAGCTTTGATCGGATCCGCATCCGGAGCGTCATCGAACTTGCCTTCAAGATCAGCAATAACGGTATCGCCGATCTCCGATTTGCGGCCTTCGACCGGGATCAACGTCGCCTCTTTCTGCAGGCGTTCAGCGATCAGATCTTCGACTTCGCCATCAAGCACCGGTTTTACGCGGCGGGTTACTTCGATATCGTCGTATTTCGGCGTCGGGATCTCAGGCATTACCTCGATGTGAACGTGGAGCGAGATCGGTACGGAACCGTTAACTTTTACATTCTCGTGGTCTTCTAGATGAAGCTGCGGTTCTGCCAGCGGATGAACGTCATGCTCCTGGATCGCGGCAGTCACAGCGTCCGGAACAACGATCTGGAGCACTTCGCTCTTGATCTCTTCCTTAAACCGCATCCGGACGACGTCGAGCGGAGCAAAACCTTTTCTAAAGCCGGGAATATTCGCGTTCTTAACGTATTTCTGGCTTGCTTTACCGTAAGCGGCCTTGACCACCTCAGCATCGATTTGTAGATGTATCTCTTTTTGGGTAGGTGAAATTTCCTTTATTTCGCTTTTCATCAGTCAGTTATCAGTTATCGGTGGTCGGTTGTCAGTTCTATATCTTGCAACCAATTATAAATCTCAGTGCTGCGCAAAAGCCAATGGCCGGAGGTGATGTCTTGACTGACAACTGACAACCGGCCACTGACCACTGATTTTTGGTGCCGAGGGCGAGACTCGAACTCGCATGACTTTCGTCGCTAGTTCCTAAGACTAGTGCGTATACCATTTCGCCACCTCGGCACGAGGCAAAGAAAGAATCTAGCGAATCCAGCGTAATTTGTCTAGCCGACTATTTATGAAGATATTTTTTGTCGTATTCGTCCCACGACATATTTATGTCCGACGGGCTGCCGAGGCCCTGGTGCGGATCGGAACCGAGAGCCTTTTTCTCCGCGGCAAGAAATAATCGGTAACCTCCATATCCAACGAGGCCGATCAAGCCAAGCCAGAACACCCACGAAAGCAGCGAACCAAGTATTCCCAGCACCCACAAAAGCAGCATTCCCACAAAGACAAGGCCGATCGCGGCGAGGATCAATTTAATTATGTTCATATCCCAAAACCTCCGACTCTTGATGTTAATACGAAAACGCGGGGGCGATGTTCGTGGAAAATATATCCGTATCGTATAATTCACGTCGGACGGATAAAAACAGCTTTGAGTTCACAGAATATCACAACACAAACACTAGCAGAGCAGTTAATTGCAGAGCTCTTTGGCGATGGAACGTCGGTCGCG
The DNA here is from genome assembly GCA_016703965.1 of Acidobacteriota bacterium. NCBI lineage: Bacteria > Pseudomonadati > Acidobacteriota > Acidobacteriota bacterium. Next base: position 446,841 of record JADJBB010000025.1, on the reverse strand, counting down.
ACCGATGTGACGCACGATTCGCGGCAGGCAGGCGAAAACACCATCTTCGTGGCGATCAAGGGTGCGACGATGGACGGGCACCGGTTTGTCGAGGATGTTATGCGACGCGGAGCCGCAGGCATTATTTCTGAATTCGATCCACCTATAGATTTCGGCGGAGCCTGGCTGAAAGTTGCCAATGCCCGCGAAGCCCTCGCCAAAGCTGCCGCAGTGATCAACGGTAACCCTTCGCACGAACTTAACCTGGTCGGAATCACCGGCACGAACGGCAAAACTACCACGACTTATCTCTGTTTCGCCCTCGCCGAAGCCGCAAAACAAAAGGCCGCAATGCTGACTACGGTCGAATACCGCATCGGCGAAAAAAGCGAAGAAGCCGTGCGAACAACGCCCGAAGCCTCGGACACGAACCGCTTTCTTCGCGAGGCCGTCGATGCCGGATGTAGCGTTGCCATGATGGAAACTTCCTCACAAGCGATCGACCTGCACCGCTGCGACTGGCTACGGTTCAAGGTCGCGGTGTTTACAAATCTGACGCGCGATCATCTCGATTATCACGAGACGATGGAGAACTATTTCGCCGCCAAGAAAAAGCTTTTCGATGGAGGTTTGGGAGAAAAACCAAGCTCATCCGTGGTAAATATCGACGATGAATGGGGAGCGAAACTCGCGGAGGAGTTAAGAGCGGACGGCCAGCGTGTTGTTACGTGTTCGCAGGTCGGCGATGCAGATCTTGCGGCCTCAAATATTGAGGTTTCCTTGATCCGCGGCACTTCGTTCGATCTGAATACTCCGGCTGGCAATATCAAGGTCACTTCCCCGCTCGTCGGTCGTCCGCATGTTTACAATATGCTGTCCGCAACGGCGACGGCATTGGAACTGGGATTCGACTTGGATTCGATCCAAGAAGGCCTTTCGACCTGTGTCGGAGCTCCGGGAAGATTTGAACGCGTGCCGCACGATGGTGATTTTGCGGTTGTGGTGGATTACGCCCACACCGACGACGCGTTGCTGAATACGCTGAAGACTGCGAAAGATCTGACGGACGGCAAGATAATTACCGTCTTCGGCTGCGGCGGCGACCGCGACCGCACCAAACGCCGTCCAATGGGCGAGATCGCGGGTGAATACAGCGATCTTGTCTTTATCACGTCGGACAATCCCCGTAACGAAGATCCACTGAAAATTATTGAAGAAATTGAAATTGGTGTGAAGGAAAAAGGCGTGGAATATTACGCGATCTCTGACCGACGCGAGGCGATCTACAAAGCGGTTGCTGCTGCGAATACAAATGACGTCGTTATCATCGCCGGCAAAGGCCACGAGAATTATCAACTGGTCAACGGCAACAAATTCCACTTCGACGATCGCGAAGTCGCGATCGAAGCCTTAGCTCGCCGCAGGGAAGAATCCTAGCCGTTCGCCTGTCGGACCAGGTGTCCCAAAACGTCTCGCTGAGCGGCCGAAAGCTGGTCGAATTTGAGCCCGAAGCCGATCTCCATAACGTGATTAGCGACACGTCCGCTGAATTCGACCTTCATTCCGTCAGCCAACGGCACGAAGAGTTTCACCGTCTCGCCATCCGTCACATCGCCCGAACTCAACACGAAACAGCCATCCAGGCTAACATCACTAACCGAGCCGGGCATGCGTTCGCCCGAGCCCTGCCATTGGACATCGACTTCGACCGGAAAGCGATTTGTTGAGCGGCGTTCGGTGCCGCTTCTTCGATCCTGCGTGGACATACTGCTAAACCTCTTCGTCCTCCGAAGATTTATCCCCTTTTAAAGTTAAGTAGTAATAGACCGGCAATCCCAGAAGAATCAGGCCGATGCCGATAAACGATTGCGTCGGAGCCGTCCACATCGTGTTGATCAACAGCCAGCCCGCGACGAAAAGAAACACTATCGGAACCACCGGATAGCCCCAGGCTTTGTACGGTCGTGCAAGTTCCGGATACTTTCTGCGATAAATAAAGATCGACGACGTTACGAGTGCGTAAAATATCCACGAACCAAACACCACATAATCCGTCAGCGTATCGAACGAACCGCTTAGTGCGAGAACCGTCGACAGCACGCCCATCATGATCACCGCACTTACCGGTACGGAATTGACCGAGAGCTTGCCGAAAGTCTTGAACATCGTCCCGTCCTTCGCCATCGCGTAAGGAACACGGGCACCAGCCATCAGCGACGTGTGAAGTGTGCCAAGCGACGAAAGCATCAACCCGACCGTGAAAAATGCTACGGCAACACCCGTCGCGAGAGTTGTGATATCACCGCCAAAGAACATGCTGACGACCGTTTTCGCCACCGAAGAACTCTTCGAAACCGAAGCGATCGCTGTCGGATCAAGCACGTAAAAATATCCAACGTGAACAAAAACGTATAAGAAAATGATCAGGATCGTACTGCCAATTATCGCGAGCGGAATGTTTCGGTTTGGATCTTTGACCTCGCCCGCGACGAACGTCAGGTTGTTCCAACCGTCATATCCCCACAAAGCACCGAGCATCGCTGCTCCGAAGCCGCCGAGGAATGTATAGCTGGAGGAACCTACTTTCACCGCATCAGCGACACCTTCGCAAGTTCCGCCGTTATTAAACATTGAAAAATGCGACACATTGCCGGTAACCCAAATAAAGGCGCCCAGACCGACAAACAGGATCAGGATGATCTTTACCCCTGTCAGGGCGGTCGCGATCTGGCCGCCAAGCGAGACCGACGCGCAGTTTAATGTCGTGAAAATGATGATCACCATCACCGCTACGAGCTGCAGCGTTGTGATCTCGAACGGAGAATGGATAATCGTCTGCTCAAGTTTCTTGTCCAAAAAATCGTTCAACCCGATTGCAAACGCCATTCCTGCCGCCGCCTGCGAACCGGCTCGCGCGATAAATATCTGCATCCAGCCGTAAAGAAAACTCGATAAACGCCCATAAGTGTCGCGCAAAAATACATACTCGCCGCCGGCCTGCGGCTTCATAGCGGTCAACTCGGCGTAGGTCAACGCCCCCGCGAGTGACAGAACACCGGCCGCGATCCACGCAGCGATCACCCAAAAAGGCGTGCCGACATTACAAGTCATCACGCGGGCTTTCAGAAATACCCCCGTACCGATGACGTTGCCGATAATGACTGAGATCGACGCTATCAGTCCCAGCCCACGGATCAGCGTTTGGCGTTCGCTCAAGTTTTCGTTCATAGCTTTTTATAAGTTTTTGACTGGCATCATCTTACGCGAAAACTCACTTCAAGTGAAATTTTATTCCGTGATAAAATCGCTTCAGTGCAAGACCTTTCAATGAATGCAGACGAACTCGTCGCGGCCCTGCTGACGCTCTCGTCCACCGAACAAGTCTGCATCCTCGATAGCTGCGGCGTCAGTCATCTTGGCTCGCATTTGCTGATCGCGGGCATTGATCCGGTTGATTCGATCGGCATCTCGAGCCCTGATACTGAGGAAACGCTGGATCTGATCGATAAAAAGCTCAGCGGCGATCTCGCCTCGATCTTTACGCTTTCTTACGATCTCGGCCCCAAGATCTTGGGAATTCGAACTATCCCTTCATCAACATTTGGAAAACAATTAGAACCAGATCTTTTTCTTACTCAGTTCGACGTTCTCATTATTCACGACTACGATGCCGAACGCTCATTCCTTTTTGGCAATACGGCGAAATTCTCCGCGATCGAGGGAAGGTTGCGGTCCCAAACCTCAGATCTCGAATTTGGAATTTCAAATGATCAGCCGTTGTTGTCATCAAATTTCACCAAGCCGGAATACATCTTTGCCGTCGAGAAAATAAAGGAACGTATCCGGAGCGGCGATACGTATCAAACAAATCTTACCCAGCAACTAACCATCGAACTGCCACCTGACCGAACGCCTGCAACGATCTTTTCAAGATTGCGTCGCGGCCATCCTGCTCCGTTTGCTGCATTTATTCGGCGAGACGATTCGACAGTGATCTCAGCATCGCCCGAGCGATTCTTCAGCATTCGAGGCAACCGCATCACCACTTCACCGATCAAAGGAACCAGAAAACGCGGCGAAACGGAGGCCGAAGACCAAGCTCTGAAAAGGGACCTCTTATCCAGCGAAAAAGACCGGGCGGAAAATACGATGATCGTCGATCTGCTCCGAAACGACCTCGGCCGCGTTTGCGAATACGGCAGCGTCGAGGTCGAAAAACTGTGCGAGCTTGAGGAACATCCTTCCCTCTTTCATCTCGTTTCAACAGTGGGCGGCGATCTTCGGCCGGAAACGAAGACCTCGGATATTCTCAGGGCCGTTTTCCCGTGCGGGTCGATCACCGGTGCTCCGAAAATAAGCACGATGAAAATGATCGCCGAACTCGAACCCTCCAAACGCGGCCTTTCGATGGGAGCGATCGGATATTCCATTCCTGATGGGTTTGAGCTAGAACCAGCCATGGATCTGAGCGTCGCGATCAGAACTATGGTCATCCGCGACCAAACTGCAACATTCAACGTCGGCGGCGGAATTGTCATCGACAGCGACCCGGAAAGCGAATACGAGGAGACATTAACGAAAGCCAAAGCCTTACTCGCCGCGATCGGAGTCCGCGTAGCGGACGGCAGCATAAAGCCCAGGGCGTAAGCCCTGGGAAATGTCGTTTCTGCTGATCAAGCCCGCGTATGCGGGCGACAGAGGTCAGTGAACAAATGCTGTCGCTGTCTACGACAGCTTAAAAACCTATCGTGCAAACCCCGGGCTCACGCCCCGGGGCTTTATGCTTTCGCCATCTCCGATGGCTAGGGAACAAAAAACTTCCTATCGGTGTCTAAATCTCCAGTCCACCAAAAGGAGACACACCAAATGAACCGCCCAAACATTAACGTCACACCGCTCATCGATGTGTTGCTTGTTCTGCTGATCATCTTCATGGTCGTCACGCCGCTAAAACCGAGCAGTTTTAAGACTCGGATTCCGTCTGAGCAGAAAAATATCGCGATAATTTCGCCAAACCCGGATACGCTTGCGGTCGTGATCAACGACGATTCGTCGATCAGCCTGAACGGCGTCAAGGAACTTGGAAATTCGAACGATCCCGCAAAACTAATCGACAAGCTGCGAACGGTTTTCCAGGATCGGGTCGCTAGCGGTAATATTTCGACGTCATTCGCCGACGACCCGAACCGCCCGTTCGACGACCGCATCGAGCGCACAGTTTTTGTAAAAGCGCCGCGTTCGATCGGTTACGGAACGGTCGCGAGAGTCGTGGACGCGGTCAAACTGGCAGGTGCCTATCCGATCAGTTTGCAGATCGATCAGCTCGATTAACCGGCGGCGTGGAGACGATAAATCGAATTATGATATGATTTCTTTTGCCTGAAAGGCCTTCGTCTTCGGGTTCTGACGATAAACGCTCTCCAGATTTGCTTCTCTATTGATGGTGAATTACTACGACATTCTGAAAGTGTCACCAAAGGCCTCGGGTGCTGAGATCAAATCGGCATACCGCAGGCTTGCACGTAAGCTGCATCCAGACAAAAACCAGGGCTCAGAAGAAACTGCTCTTAAATTTGCGGCTATCGCGGAAGCTTACGAAGTTCTCGGCAACCCAAAAGAACGAATAAAATACGATCGGCGCATGGTCGATGCCCAGTTTAGCGGGAATGGTAACGGCAACGGTGATTCGCTTTTCGCATCGACGAACCCCCACGCCAAACGCTGGCGCCAGATGGTCTATGAAAAGCGATATAACGACATCATCGACCGAATGATCGCCGAGGAGCGGAACGAAGCGATGGCCTTTCAAAAGGTCATCTATCCAGCAGTTGCTCTGCTGGTTTCCTGCATTCTCGCTCCCGCTCTCCGCCCGAGCATTTTCGGCGATTCGTACATCATCGGCAAGATCATCGTCATCTCGCTCTTCATCGTCGGTATCATCCGCATCGTCGGGCGCGTTCGCGACGGCTTTGACCGGTTTACCGAGCCCGAAGACGACATTCACGAATCGATCCTCGATGAGAGCGAACGAAAAAGAAAACCATACTCACGCCTCGCGTCCGCCGGAATGCTCATCGCCGCCGTCCTCGTCTGCACCGGCATCGGGCTGCTGATCGGTTTTAATTCGAACATCGGCACGATCGTCCTAAAAGACATGAGCTACCCCGCATTCACGCTCGGAGCGATCGAATTCGTGTTCTATCCGCCGATCGTGACGTTCTTTGTGGATGGGATACATACGATAGCATCGAAATTCGAGCGATAATGAAGAACAGAGTTTGCGGTTGGGTTCGGCTACTGTTAGGAGCAAAACACCCGTGTTAAAAGAGTATGAAAAAACGGTCATTAAGGTCTTAACGGCTGATGTACTGTCGCCGAGCCAGATTTCTGATGTTTTGGAGAAAGGCGAGCTTTTATCTTACGAATACACCGGATCCGGCTATTTTCTCAAGATAATCCATCCGAGCTTGCCTGATCATAGAATAGTTTGCGACTCTCCTATACTAGGAAAGGCGGATGACATCTTATGCGGATTTATTGTTTTTATCGAAAACAGATCTTTGTTGCTTGAATGTCATTCGTGGAGTGAACCTTCGGTTCCAGAAGATTTTCGCCAACGAAACGTGCTAATTGATCTTTTACCACTTTAGAAAGTCATCCGGTAGAGACCAACGCCATCGGCGGTTGACAACGCCCGCCTCAATCTATATTATTTGGAGTTTGTCTTAACAGACTTGATAAAACGATGGCTAATCATAAATCAGCAGAGAAACGCGTTCGTCAGAATGCAAAGCGTAACGAGATCAACCGCAGCAACCGCAGTAAACTGCGTACGTCGATCAAGAAATTGAGAACGGCAGTAGCGGGGCAGGACAAAGCCGCAAGCACTGAACTCCTCTTCCCTACCGTTTCGCTTATCGACAAGGCAGTAAATAAGGGCATTATCCACAAAAATACAGCGGCTCGCTACAAGTCGCGGTTGACCAAGCACGTCAACAAGTTGGCGTCAGCATAACTCTCCTCAAAATCTTCGATTTTTGAATTGAAAGCAGGCCGTTAATTCTGGTCTGCTTTTCTTTTTTGTTACAATTCGGTGCTAGATGCCTGAGGTTCGCCAATACAAATATTTCGATCTGATAATGGCGGCTTTCGTTGCCGTCCTGCTTTGCTCTAACTTGATCGGGGTCCATAAGGTGTCATCCGTGAACCTTCCCTTTTACGGCGAGTACATATTCGGCACCGGTGTCCTTTTCTTCCCGCTCAGTTATCTTTTCGGCGATATCCTGACCGAGGTCTATGGCTACGCGAGATCGCGAAAAGTCATCTGGGCCGGATTCGGCGCTCTGATCTTTGCATCACTGATGGCATTTGCCGTGACCAGCTTGCCGGCGGCCCGAACGATGTCAGCCGAGCAACAGGCCGCGGTTAACCTTATCTTCGGCCAAACATGGCGTATCGTCGTCGCATCGCTAACTGCATTTTGGCTCGGCGAATTCGTAAATTCATTCGTCCTCGCCAAACTAAAGCTGATCACCGACGGCAAATATCTTTGGATACGCACGATCGGCTCGACCTTTGCCGGCGAAGCGGTGGATAGTCTCATTTTTTATCCCATCGCCTTCCTCGGAACCTGGTCAAACGAACAGGTCGTCAGCGTAATGATCGGAAACTACCTGATAAAGGTTCTGTGGGAAGTGCTCGCGACACCGTTTACCTACAAGATCGTGGGCTTTTTAAAAGAGGCCGAGCATGAGGATTTCTACGACCGGGATACGAATTTCAACCCGTTCACCCTCGAGGTTAAATAGCGGGCGACAATGGAGCGAAACAGAACCGGACAGCTCAATATCGCACGTGATCTGGTCAGCCAGATCGCCAAAAATATGCTCATGGCCTCGCCCACGATCCAAAAATGGCGCCTGAAAAGGCCGCGAACCGCGATCGAGACTGAAAACGTCGATCAATTCCTAAAAAACAACGCCTTCGCTAGCCTAGATCTTCTCCGCAAGTACGCTGGCGACCTCACTGGCCGCTCGGTCTGCGAGATAGGTGCGGGCGATTATCTGACTTCCGGCCTGAGCATTCTTGGCAGCTGGGGCAAGCAAATACGGTGTGATAGACAGGTTTCCCGGCGATTATTTCGGCGAGACCGCAAAATATTGGTACACCGAGATCGAGAATAGTTGGAGCCGATATTTTCCTGCTCTTGCTTGGAATCTGGACGGAACCGGCTTCCCGGAAAATGCCGAGTCAAAACTCGAACTCATCGGCGAACCGCTCGAAACGGCTAAAACGAAACAAAAATACGACATCGTCTGCTCATTCCAGGTCGGCGAACACATTTCCGGCATCGACGCCTTCGCGGAAATTCACGGTCGGATCCTCAACGAAAACGGCATCGGACTACACCGTGTCGATTTCGGCCCGCACGACGTTTGGTTCTCGTACCGCGATCCCGGCACATTCCTGCGTTTTTCGGATAAAATATGGAACATTACCGGCTCGAACCGCGGCGTTCCAAACCGAAAGCGGCATCACGAATTCATGGAAGCGTTCGAACGGGCGAATTTGGATGTTGAGGTATTGTACACCGATAATTTTGACCGATCAGCCATGGATCTCGGTAAACTGAACATAAAGTTTCGCGAGATGCCGATCGATTCAGTTTTGACGGGAACAGCGATCTATCGACTGACTAAACGCAAAACTACTCACTAACCACTTGTCACCATCCACTGAATTAAACCGTTATCTTCAGTGGATAGTGACAAGTGGTTAGTTGATAGTTGACCTCGCAATATGACGCATGACCTAATCCCAATTTCAGCCTGCATAGTCGAGATACCCGATCGACTGATCGGTAAAACGTCGGCTGCCCTGCGCCGCAAACTCGCGATAGCTCTCGCCGGTGCAGCAAACAAGACGAATCCCGATCAGGTCACCGTCGAAGACCTGTTGCTCTACTTCCCCGCCCGCTACGAAGACCGCTCGAATATGCTCTCGATCGACTTGATCGAGGACGGAATGGAAGCCGCCGTCGAGATCGTCGTCAAAGTCTCAGGCGGTTACCGTGTCGGTAAAAACCGCAATCCGCGACAGCCGCCGCTGTTTCTATTCGAGATCAGCGGTTCAGATGTCGCCCGAAAACATCGCCCTATCGTCGTCAAATGGTTCATCTCCGGCAAAGCCGCCGAACGTGTTGTCGCCTATTATCAGGACCGCTTCGCCCAAGGCACACGCTTCGTCGCCTACGGCAAATGGGAACGTGACGAACGTCGGAATACGTTTGCGTTGATGGCGAACAAGCCGGAGGAACTCGAAATACTGCCGGAGATTGGACTCGATTTCGGGTCAGGTGACGCGACTCCGCCAGCGATCACTCGCGGTGTAGATCCGGATGATCTTGAGGAAGACCGCGACCGCCCCGAGTTCGCGACCGTGCACAGCGGCCGTCGCGTGCCGATCTATCGTAAACTCGGCCCGTTCCAGACGAAACGACTTCGCGAGATCATCCACAGCGTTCTTGAGAATCTCGACCGCGATTCGGTCGTTGAGAATATGCCGTTGGAGATGATCGAAAGGCAAAATCTGCTGACGCGGGCTCAGGCTTTAAAAGAAATTCACTTCCCGCCCGAAACGGCTTCGATCGCTCAATACGAAATGTTCCGCAGCGATGCTCACAAGCGTCTGATCTTTGAGGAATTCTTCTGGCTGTCTTTCCAGATGCAATTGCTCCGCGGTGAGCGGCAAAAAGAGCCGAAAGGCACGGTCATCGAGATCACTGAACCGACCAAAGAACGTCTGAAAAAACTTCTTCCTTTTACGCTAACAAACGCCCAGAAAAAAGTGATAGGCGAGATCTTCACGGATCTAAAATCCGACGCGCCGATGAACCGCCTAATCCAAGGCGACGTGGGCAGCGGCAAGACGATTGTCGCCTTTCTCGCCGCGTTTGCTGCGATAGAAAACGGCTATCAGGCCGCGTTAATGGCACCGACCGAGATCCTTGCGGAACAACATGTCCGAAACGCGAAAAAGATCTTCGCCGACACCGGCTATCGCGTCGAACTCCTGATGGGCAGCACAAAAGCGGCCGAGAAGCGGAAGATATACGCCGCTTTGGCATCGGGCGAGATCGATTTCATCATCGGAACGCACGCGATCATTCAGGAAGCTGTCAAATTCTCGAAGCTCGGCCTCGCGATCATCGATGAACAGCACAGATTCGGCGTGATGCAGCGTGCTCAGCTTAAGGCGAGCGGGCATAATCCCGACATTCTCGTGATGACCGCGACGCCGATCCCGCGCAGTCTTGCGATGACGGTTTACGGCGATCTCGACGTTTCGATCATCGACGAGTTGCCGCCCGGACGCACGCCGATCAAAACCGTGGTCGTCGGCGAAGACAAACGGCATGGCGTCTATGCCGGTATCGACCGCGAGGTAAAGCTCGGCCGACAGGTCTATATCGTTTATCCGCTGATAGATGAGTCGGAAAAGATGGACCTCAAAGCCGCCACTATAATGTACGACGACCTCAGAACCCGCGTTTTCCCGCAATACACTGTCGGCCTGCTCCACGGACGGATGAAGTCCGCCGAGAAGGACGAGATCATGCAGGAATTCGTAGCCGGAAAGCTCGACATCCTCGTCTCGACAACCGTCATCGAGGTCGGCGTCGACGTGCCGAATGCGTCGCTGATGATCATTGAGCACGCCGAGCGATTTGGATTATCACAGCTTCATCAGCTTCGCGGTAGAGTCGGGCGTGGTGCGGAGCAAAGTTTTTGTGTGCTGCTCGCCGACTTCAAGCGAACGGCGGTCGCGAAGGAACGGCTAGGAATAATGGAATCGTCTTCAGATGGCTTTAAGATCGCCGAAAAAGACCTTGAGATCCGAGGCCAGGGCGAGATCCTCGGCACGCGGCAATCCGGCATTCAGAATTTCAAACTCGGCAACATCGCCCGCGACCTCGAAATCCTCATCGACGCCCGCAAGGAGGCCGAAGAATACCTCACCAACCGCCGCCTTTCCCCCGAAACCTCAGCCATGGTCAAGATCGCCCGCTCCGACAAAAATGTAAAGCTCGGGAACATCGGGTAACACGAACTGAACGTCGCGATTGCCCGCCTCAGATTGATTCTTTAGACTAAAGTTGGCGAAAGAATTGGACAAAAAGATTAACAGGGATGAAGGTGATGAAATGGATAGAAAAGCAACTTTTACCTTTCTTATCACCTTTATCCCCTTCACCCCTGTAAAATTCATCGTTTAGCCGCAGAAATTATGCGAGTTATATCAGGACATTACGGCGGCCGCGTGCTTAAGAGCCCGGCGGACAACAAGACTCGGCCGACGAGTGATCGGCTGCGCGAGACGTTGTTTAATGTACTAGCTCCGCGGATCGATGAGGAAACACGTTTTCTGGATCTTTGCGCGGGAACCGGAGCGATCGGGATCGAGGCTTTGTCTCGCGGAGCCGCGTTTGTGACGTTTGTTGATAAATCTAAAAAGTCCTGTGCCCTGATCGAGCAAAATCTCGACAGCCTCGCGATCCCCGAAGAATCAACCGATATCCTAGGCCTAGACGCTGAAAATTTTACGGGCCGCGAGCACAAAACCGGCTGGGATATCGCATTTTTCGATCCGCCGTACGAGTCCGATTACGCACTCGTGCTGCACGAATTCGGCTTTAACAAAACGCTTTTGAATGAGGACGGTCTGCTCGTCGTCGAGCATCACACAAAAAAACAAATGCCCGACGAGGTCGGACATATGAGACGCTGGCGTGTGCTGAAACAGGGCGAGACGACGCTTAGTTTTTACGAAAATACTTGATGAAGACCGTACTCATTTGGCTCCTGCTTTGTCTGATCTGGGGAACGACGTGGATCTTCATCAAGATCGGCCTCGAGGATCTGCCGCCGATGGCGTTTGCCGCGTCGCGGTTTATTTTGGCCGTCGTTATCCTGTTCGCTGTTCTTCGCTTACAGAAGATTCCGCTGCCAAAAACTGCCAAAGAATGGCGGCTCATCGGCCTGACCGGCGTTCTCCAATTCTCGATAAACTATAGCCTCGTCTTCTGGAGCGAAGTCTACATCACCTCCGGTCTTGCGGCAGTTTTGCAGGCGATGATCACGGTTTTCGGGCTGATCTTGGCGTGGATATTCCTGCCAAATGAACGCATAACCAAACTCAAAATTATCGCCGTCGCGATCGGCATCGTCGGCGTTGCGGTCATTTTCATTGATCAACTAAAGGTCCAAAGCCTGATGGCGTTCCTCGGCAGCGTCGGGATCGTCGTCGGAGCCTACGCCGCCGCCCAAGCGTCGATCCTCGTCAAAGCCAAAGGTGGGGCGTTTCATCCGGCGGCATTAGTCTTCGGCCAAATGATCTGCGGCCTGCCGCTCATCATCATTTACAGCCTGATCGTCGAAGGAAACCCGCTCAATTACAACTGGACCTGGCGGGCCGTCGGCTGCGTCGTCTATCTCACGATCGCGGGCACGATCGCCGCGTTCTGGCTCTATTACTGGCTCCTCGGCAAGATCGAATCAACCAAAGCCATGATGATCTCACTCGTCACGCCGCTCATCGCTGTCCTGATCGGCTGGATCTTCATAGGCGAAACCCTGCCGCCCCAAACGGGCATCGGCGGCCTGCTGATCATTGCGAGCATCGGGCTGATCGTCTTTCGTCGCAAGAGAACTGAACCGCAGAGTCGCGCAGACGCAGAGGCAGGAAGCTAATTGTTAACAGGGATGAAGAGGATAAAAGGATTAGGGGAAGATATCAGTCTTAAAATCCTTTTATCTCCTGCATCCCTGTTAACTCCCCTCCGCGTCTCTGCGACTTTGCGTTAAAATCTTTGTATGCAATTCAAATTCAACACCTCAGGCGAATCTCACGGTAAAGCTTTGGTCGCCATTGTCGAAGGCGTTCCCGCGGGTTTGCCGATCGATATTGTCGCCATCAACCACGAACTCTGGCGTCGGCAGCAGGGTTATGGCCGCGGTGGGCGGATGAAGATCGAGACGGACACGGTCGAGATCCTGTCCGGCGTACGTCACGGCAAGGCACTCGGTTCGCCGATCTGTCTGATGATCAAGAACGACGATTTTGTCCACTGGACCGAGATCATGTCGTCTGAGGCGATCGACGTTCAGCCCAAGATTCCTCGAATCGTAACCCGCCCGCGTCCCGGCCACGCCGATCTGCCCGGCGGACAAAAATATCAAACGCGAGATCTGAGGGATATTCTCGAACGTGCTTCGGCACGGGAAACAGCCGCGAGAGTCGCTTGCGGAGCGGTCGCCAAACAGCTTCTCGCCGCGTTTGGCATCGACGTCCGCAGCCATGTCGTCAAACTCGGCAGCGTTCCCGCCGAACCGCTCGAACGCACTTGGGAAGAGATCGCCGCGATCCCGACCGATTCCCCGCTGGCCTGTGCCGACGAAGCCACCCAAACCGAAATGATCGCCCTCATCGACCAGGCAAAAACCGACGGGGACACGCTCGGCGGTGTTTTCGAGGTCGTAGCCCGTGGCCTGCCCGTCGGCCTCGGCTCGCACACGAGTTGGGAAGACAAACTCGACGGCCGCCTAGCCCGCGCCATCATGTCCATCCACGCCGTCAAAGCCGTCGAGATCGGCGAGGGCGTCGCGAACGCCGGACGGCCGGGGTCGGAAGTGCACGACGAAATATTTTTCGGCACAAAGGGTGAACCACCTGCGTCAGCGGGTGGTTTGGCTCCGGTGCAAGGGTCTACGTCAATGGTCGAGGGTGAAGCTACGACATCCGCCGCGTCCAGACCACCCGCTAACGCAGGTGGTTCTCCCTTCTATCGCCCGACCAACCGTGCCGGCGGTCTCGAAGGCGGGATCACAAACGGCGAAGAGCTACGCATCCGCGGCTACAAAAAACCGATCGCGACGCTCAAAAAGCCGCTACACTCGGTCGACATCAACACCAAACAAGAAGACCTCGCCGCCTTCGAACGCTCCGACGTAACCGCCGTCCCCGCCGCCGGCGTCATCGGCGAAGCCATGATCGCCATCACCCTCGCCAACTCAATGCGCGAGAAATTTGGCGGCGATTCGATCGATGAGATGAAGAGGAACTATGATGGATACCAGAATTGTTTGAGAGAATATTAATTATGTTTCCGATTGCGTGGCCCATTCCGGTGTTCTTTTTTGTGATTTTGACGGCTATCTCATTTGGAGTTGGCATTGGTTTAGGCGTGTTGATAAATTTCATTCTCAAAGTACCCTACCGGAATTATCTCGTCTCGAGTGGCCTTGTGATGATGGGCGGCTTTCTTTTGACGCTGGCTGTCCTTGTTTTCTTGCCCGGCACATTGTCATGGGTAAACGAGGCCCCGCAGAATTTACGCACGGTTTTATGGGATTACTCGATCTTGATCGCTGTGTGCGGTGCGTTGATCTGTCTGGTTCTCTGGCAGATCGTTTTGCGTCTGAGCCGAACGGGTCAGTACCACCTGCGGTAGCGGGTGGGGATTTAGAGTTGGGATTTAGACAAGCACCTGATTTTTGACTCGCGTATTTTTAACCGTTAACGTTTGAATGCCCCACCCTCTACCGCAGGTGTTACTGACTATGTGGAACGACACCGATACACCGATCGCATTTCTCATCACGTTCCGTTGCTACGGAACCTGGCTGCACGGCGACGAACGGGGATCGATTGACCGTCACAACAACAAGTACGGATCACCAAAGCACCCTGCAACGCCGCACTGGCAACAGATAAGTGAAGATCGATTGAAACAGCCGCCGGTCAAACTGGACAGCTTTCGACGAACAGTCGTTGAACGTGCAATACGAAACGTGTGTGAGAAGCGGGGCTGGCATCTGCATACGACGAATATAAGAACGAATCACGCTCATTCGGTCGTCGCCAATCCAGGAAAGTCATCTGGCATTGTTTTGAATGCGTTCAAGGCAAACGCAACGAGAGAAATGCGCGAAGCCGGTTGTTGGCTCTCTGATCGTTCGCCTTGGGCTGATAAAGGAAGCCAGCTAAAGTTGTGGACCGAAAAGCATCTTTTTGACGCGGTAAACTACGTTCTGAATGGACAGGGCAATAATCTACCTAAATTTGAATAATCCTCGCGTTGGAGATCCCCACCCGCTACCGCAGGTGGTACTGACCCGGCTCGCAGCGATCGCTTTTTTGGCGCTCGCTCTCCTCGCCTGCTCCAAACCCATCGAAAAACCCGCATCCAACATGTCAGCCGCTCGCGAGGCGAAGAAGGAGCGGGCGGAGTTGCGGGGGAATATTAAGAAGATCGAGCCCTTTTTTAAGCCGATGGGCAAGCCTTCGAACTCGGACTGGCTAGCAACGCATAATGAGCCGGGGCAGACTTTTGCGGAGTATTTGGACGCCGACCCGGTTAAGCCGACTAAGGAGCGGCAGAAGATCTACGTTTTGCCGCTTGGTACGTTTAATGCAAAACAGAAAAAGATCGTCGATATAACGGCGGAGTATCTGGCGGTGTTCTATGACCTTCCGGTCGAAAAAATGCCGGAGAAGGCACTCGTGACTTCGTATCCAAATATCCGTCAGAACAAGCTGACCAAGACGCGTCAGATCAAAACACCGTTTATCCTGAACGAGATTCTCAAACCGATTTTGCCGATGGATGCGTCTGCGTTGATCGCGTTTACGGTCGATGACCTTTATCCGAATGAGACGATGAATTACGTCTTCGGTCAGGCGAGCCTTGAGGATCGAGTCGGCGTCTGGTCGCTGGCTCGGATGGACGACCACACGGACGACCGAAATTTTCTCATTCGTACGTTGAAGATCGCAGCACACGAGACGGGCCATATGTTCTCGATGCGTCACTGCAAAAAATATGAATGCCTGATGAGCGGCACCAACCATCTCGCCGAAACCGACAGCCGCCCGATCGACGCATGTCCGGAATGCACGGCGAAGGTCTGCTGGCTCTCCGATGTCGATCAGGCAGAACGGTACCAGAAGCTCGCCGATTTCTGCCGAAAGAATGGACTGACGAAGGAATCCGACGAGTTCGTAAAAAAATCGAATGCTGTACGTTAACAAACTCTGATAGATTTACGACTCTTAGCGTAAGAAAAAGTTGTCAACCGACTACTAGAATTGTATATTTGTGAGAACCTAAAGGAGAATTATTCTATGAAAAGATTACTGTTCATTTTTGCCGCGATCTTTATTTCAACATTATCGATCACCACCGCTTCTGCCCAACCCGGAACGGAGGCTCCGAAACCAAAGGCAGAAGAGCCAAAGAAATCCGACGACAAAAAAGCTGAAAGCCCGGTCCTGAGCAAGTGGGACGTTGTTATTTCCGCTCCAGGCCAGGATTATGCCGGCGTTCTGAAGATCGAAAAGACGACCGAAGGCTATAAAGGCTCCGTCACGACCGAACTCGGCGAGGCTCCGCTCGGCAGCATTAAGGTGGATGGCGATTCGTTTACCTCGACGATCGTGGTAAACGCCATGGGGCAAATGATCGAAGGCACAATGTCAGGTAAGGTAAAGGACGGCAAAATTACCGGCGACATGAACCTTAGCGGCCTTGGTTCTATCCCTTACACGGGAAAGAAACCCTAGCTCTCGGTTGTTTCTACAAAAAAATTCAGCCAAGAATTCACGCATCACGAAAATGCGCGAGTTCTTGGCTTTTTGATTTTTTTCTTAAAGATCGATGGAGATGCTCATTTGCCGATGTCCCGACGGAACTGCATCCCGTCGAACGATATCTCGGCAACAGCTTTGTAAACCTTGTCGAGTGCGGACGCCAGATCGTCTCCGGTCGCCGTAACCCCGAGGACGCGGCCACCGGCAGTCACAAGTTCCCCACCCACAGGAGGTCCTGATAGCGCCGTGCCTGCGTGAAAGATCTCAGCGTCTGGGACAGACGCGGCTTTTTCGAGCCCCCGGATTGCATCGCCGGTTTTGGGCTTGGCAGGATAGTTAGCGGCGGCGAGTACGACGCATGCGGAACTTCCGCTCTTCCATTTGATCTCACGAAAAGTCTGCGATGCAGATTCGTCCCCGGCGAGCATTGCCTCACAGATATCTATCAGATCGCTTTCAAGCCTGACAAGGATCGCCTGCGTCTCTGGATCGCCGAAGCGGACATTGTACTCGAGCAGCCTCGGGCCCGCCGCGGTCATCATCAAGCCAAGGAAAAGGATCCCGCGAAAACGAAAACCTTCGCGAACGCAGCCGTGAAGCGTAGGACGAATGATCGTATCGATCACGGTTTGGAGGTCTTCGGCAGAAAGCAGCGACGAGTCGGTGATGGTTCCCATGCCGCCGGTGTTTGGGCCGGTGTCGCCCTCGCCGATACGTTTGTGATCGCGGGTTGGCGGCATCAGTGCAAAATTCTCGCCGTCGACGAACATCAAAAGCGAAACTTCCTTACCGAACATGCATTCCTCGAGCACGATCTTCTCAGCCGCGGCGTCACCGACGAGAGTAGCCATCTCGTTGATCGCCGCAACCGCCTCGGCACGGTTCGCGGCAACCACCACGCCTTTGCCGGCAGCCAAGCCATCTGCCTTGACCACGACCGGTGTCGCCGCGTCTCCAAAATCACCGCTTTCAAGCTCCAGAATCGCAAAGCCCGGCGAGTGAGCCGTCACGAATTTTGCCGTCGGCACACCATGCCTGGCCATGAAATCCTTCGCGAATGATTTACTTGCTTCGAGCTGCGCCGCAGCCCGATTCGGCCCAATGATCTTGAGGCCGCGCGATTCGAATTCGTCGACGATACCAAGCGCCAAAGATGTCTCGCCGCCCACAAATGTCAGGCCGATCTCATTGCCCTCGGCAAAAGCTGTAAGCCCCGCAATATCGTCGGGCTTGATCGGCACGCACTCGGCGACCGATGCAATCCCCGCATTGCCGTTGGCGCAAAAAAGACGGCCAAGACGCGGACTTTTGGAGAAACTACGGCAGATCGCGTGCTCGCGTCCGCCCGAACCGATTACCAGAACATTCATAACAATAATTCCCTGCGTTAATGGTAAAACCATTTCGGCTTGACACGAAAATCCGATAGTTGTAATGTCAGGACATTCGGGTATTTTGACTCGAATTTCGCTTCGGTCAGCTTTAACAGATAACTTCGATCACAGGTCCTCGCATGCCGACATACGCACCAATTGAAACGGAGGGTTTGGGTATGACCACCAATAATTACGCCGAAACCGTGACGCCCTCATCCAGTGCGGCCAGTGAGTTCGAGGACACCAATATCCTCTGCATCGATTGTGCACAAGAATTTGTTTGGACCGTCGGCGAGCAGATATTTTTCAAAGATAAGCAACTTCAAAATCCCCCCAAACGCTGCAAAGAATGTAAGAAGGCCAAGAACCGCCGCCTCGAAGCCATAGAGCTTGCTCGAACCACGGGAAAGCGGCAGCGAATTGAGGTTAGAGCCGAATGTGCGAAATGTTCGGTCGTGACAACCGTCCCCTTCTATCCCTGCCAGGGCCGGCCGGTATATTGCCGTGACTGCTTCGCCGCGATGAGCGGAGATATGTTAACTGCAGCCAACGGACACAACTAACACTTCCCGCTATTCTTCCATTTACAAAATCGAAAACCGCCGTGCGGATCGCACCTGCGGTTTTTGTCAAACTCGAAACTAAACAGGTGCACAACCTGGAATCGATATTTAAAAATTAAGTGGGGCGACGTCTCCCACACCGTCGCCCCGGGTCACCTGAGTGACCGGATGTTCACCGGGAGGTGAACAACACAATTATCCACAGGTTTTAAAAAAACGCAACCCAAAAGCGTTGTTATACTAAAAAAACTTTCAACGCTAAGTAATTCTTTCTACTGTATGTTAAGAGCACCGATCAAAGAGTGGATGGCACCATCCTCGCCCGTGACAAAGATGCTGTAAACCCCTGCGGGAGTATCTTCATGGACCTTAACGACAAGGCTCACCACAGAAATACCCGTACCGAAGTCCTGCGGGGCGATCGTATTTGGCGAGAGCGTGATGTAGGGAGAATTGAATTCGATCTCAAGCTTTCGGTGATCAAGGTTCTTGCCGCCAAGGAATATCGTATACTCCCGGCCGCTGGTCAATGATACCGCAGTGTCCGAGAGTTGGCCGTTAATACCAACGAAATTCACGCCAAGCTCAGATCTAGTAAAGTTTATTCGTTCGTTCACAGAACGAGTTTCGTCTTTCGCAACCCTATATGTTCCAAGTACACTCAGCGGAGAAGGCGATAGATCGTCCTCCTTCTGCCAAAAAACCGAGTAGGTTCCGGCCGGAAGCCCGCCAAGCCTAAAACTCCCGTCTGCCTGGAGCTCTGAGATCGCTGAAACCCGCCCTGTACCGGTCTCTTCAGCCCAAACGGTCACGCCTTTAGCCGGCTTTGGCGAACCCGAATTAAGCTTGCCGACGAAAGCGGCACAGCAACCATCGGTCTCAGCTCCGGCGCCATATAGTTCGCGTATAGCAGCGATGTCTGATTCCGCCAATGAGCGGGCCGAAAGGTCTGCAAGCCCGAAGGTACCGTTCTTGGGGAGCGATCCGGACATCGTGGCCCCGAGAACAGCGGAATGGCGAAGTCCGAGCAGGTGGCCGATCTCATGGGTCAACGTCGATTCCAGATCAAATGTCCCAAACGTGCCATCCGTCGAAAACTGCTGGAAAGGATTGAGAACGATGTCAGCTTCGGTAATAAAATTACGCCGATTGTAAAAGACCCGGGTTTTGGCAGACTCAGCTTGCGGATCCTTAGAAAAAAGAAGGAGGTTCTCTGGAGTCTGAGCGATCGTGATCAAACTAACGCCATCACCATTGGCTCCCGAAGGGCTGACGTTCAAACGGTCCGACAGCTCAAATTCAATGCGGACGTCCGAGACTCTCTCCCAGGCCGCAAGGCTTCGCCTGATCGCTCCGATCACGTCGCTGTCCGTCTTAATATTAGTGTTCTGATCGACAACTGAATTTGAAACCGCGATCTTAATGACCCTATCTTTCCACCGTAACCCTTGGGGCTCGGCCTTACCGGCGATCGCCGGCATATAGCTGCCAAATGCAGTTGTGGCGACCGCAGCAACCAGCAAGGCAGTATTGGCGATGGAACGAAAGGTTCTCATGACAGGGACTATACTCCAGAGCCGGCATTCTTGTCATCGGCGCGGCTGACCTTTTCAAGATCCGCAAACCCAACGATCAAAAGTAATGCGACGATCGAGAACGTTGCGAGCACATAAAGGATCGAGATCTGTTCGTACGCGATCAATATCCCGATCACGACTGAAACACCCAGCAACCACAACAATGCCGATGCTCGTCGGCCGATCTTACTATTTTTTGCCATCTATTTATCTCTCTAACTTATTCAAGAAACATAACCCTGAAAGATCATTAATCGACGATCCGCAACGGCATTTCTTGCTTTGAACGATCAGCGTTCTGTTCGTTAGCAACCACGGGAGGGTACTTTCTCTTACTGCCCCCCTTGGAAGCGACCTCTATTATATCAAAAGGCAGCAAAACTGCATCCTCTGATTTACCGTTCTTTATTTTCGTTAGATCTGCCTCTATCGATCTTACCTCGAGTCCATCCCGGCGAAAGATCATCACCCGGCTTGCGTCAGCATCTTTCGACAATCCACCGGCCGTGGCTATCAACCTGTTCAAATTCATCTTTTCACGAGAAAATACCGGTCTCGGATTTACTACTGCCCCGATAACGTAGATCGGCAAGGCTCTGTTTACAGTGATAATATCCCCGCTGAGTATCTGAGGATCTGCATCTGGCTTGCCGCCTAATAGATCAACGATTTTGATGTTCGTGACCATGGATGCGTTGTCCTGGGTTGGGGCCGGCTGCTGCAAAGTCCCTGCTGCCGCAACCATACTTGGCCGGCAGCTTAAGTCTTTAGGACGGAAAATACTGATATCGCCTGACGCTCCGTCGATGATCCCGCCCGCCATGACGATCAGTTCTCGTAGATGAACCGGGCGTTTTATTTGAAATCGCGTGGCCGTTCGCACTGCCCCGTCTAGCCGGACGACCGCTCGATTAGATCGATCCAGTATTCTTACGATCACCTTCGGATCTCTCAGTGTCCGACCAAGGATCTTTGCGATGTCGGCAGCGATCTGGCCCTCTGAGCGACAAAGTCCGTAGACCGGTTCGGAAAGGCCATCGATCCCGTCCAAAAACCCTTCGGGCGTCAACGTTCCGCGCCAATCAAATTCAAAACCGCCGACCACATCGACGTCAATGACATCGCCAAAATGAACGAGTTCGTCATCCTGATAAAAAGGGATTGCCGCCGGCACCGCAGCCTCCTGTTGAGAATTGACGGTCTGAATAGCCCTCGAGAGAACAAGGCACGAGAAAATGAACAAGATTATCAGGTAATACTTCACTTGATTTTCAGATCATTGGCCAGGCGAACGAGAGAAGTTAAAATCCGTATGCGGATCAACCGTTTTTGTCTGCAGAGCGTTTCTTTTTATGGCTGGATTTGGAGTCGACCGTTCCCGGAACCGCGAACCCCTTAAACTCCCAATTACACCCGTCACACAAAAGATTGTATCGAAAAAATATCTTGGAGAATATCGACGTCGGGCGGTAACCTCGTCTGATGCGGCTGCTATTGCATTTAGGACAACGTTGGGAAATCATTATTTCCCTATATTACCAACCCACGGATTATTTGCCCAAGTCAGCCCCGTTGTTTTCCACCTGATTAAGGTTCTCGATCTCCCGGTCGATACGGATCGCTATCTCCTCACGCCACGCATTTTCGATATTATCGCGGCCCAGATAGAAAAGCGCGTCGCGGTAAAGGCTCTTCGCTTTTTGGGTATCGCCCTTAAAGGCCGCCCGTTCTGCCCTTTCGATCCAGTTCGAAACCTTGATGGACACGATCATCTCCTGTAGAACCTCGCGAGATTCAATCAGGCTTTTTTCTAGCGGATAGTATTGCAGCGCGGTATCGATCACTCCGAGGGCGTTCTGTGCCGCCTCAACTTTGTCTGCCGTGCGAGAACGATTTTGGGCTTCGGCAGAAAGCGTTCGGGCCTCGATCTCTGCCCACTTCAGCAGATGATAGCGGTGATATTCTGCAACAGCCGAACGGCCTTTTAGCAAAGGGGCAAGACGAGGCGAATTGGGGTTGACCGTCTTCAGTTCATTTTCATTCAATGAGATATATTCCCCGCACATCTCAAACACTTCGCGGTGACTCGACGAAAATCTGCTCAGCAGTTTTGCGGCCTCGGACTTCTGACGGATCTCGTTGAGTAGAACGGCATTACGCTCAAGCGTAATTTTATTTGAATGCCGCGGCTCGTTTATTTGCGACCGCAGTTGAGCAGACTTGACCCGATTTTCCATCATCCGCTGCTGCATGAGTAAGCGGTTGCGGGCTCGCCGAAGTATCACTTCGCGCAAAATAACCGCTCCGCAGACCAAAATGCATGAGCTGATCCCCGCTGTGATCCACGGAGTTTCTTCACCGCCGTCATGTAAGATGCCCCAGACGACGAAGAAAAATGCGATCGATATTGCTACCGATAGCACATAATAGTTCGATGCTGGCAGCCAGAACGGCCTGCGTTTACTTTCCATTGCCCGTTATCGACCGAACACAGATCAAACTGTAGAAAGGAATCAGATCCAACGTGTTCAATACTGAAATTTTTGATCGTTAATGTCAATGGATTTCTGGTGCAAAGAGTAGGTATAATGAGCCGTGCCTGGAAAGAAAAAAGGGAAACCTGGCGGCCGGCCGGTCTTCGATTCCATCAGAAAACCGACCGCTCCGCCGAGCAGGAAAATGGGCGGCGAGCAGCCCGAGGAAAAACTGCGGCCTTCGCTGCGTAAGATAAAACATAAGAAACCACCGGAAACCGATGAATAGTTACATGCAATCCAGCATTTGGGCAAGACCCGAAATGCTCGTGACCTTCAGGGCGGAAATAATGAACAGCGTCACTCGCGAAGAGCGCACCTTTCGGATCAAGAAAGTACTGCGAAATGGACGTGTCGAACTTTACGACATTGAAGGGGAGTTCCGCGAAACCGCGTTTGAAGCGTTGAATTTTCTCAGGGAAAAGCGAAGCAGAGGTTAAAACTCGTAGATCTTTGCGACAGACATTATCTCCACTTGGTCGAGATTTTGGTCCATGATCTGGGCGATGACCCGGTCGCGATACATTGGCTTAATATTGATCACAAAGACGGGATAATTCCGATCGGTGAGCTTTCCAAGCTCTGTCTTCAGGCGTCCGGGCGTTAAATGTTCTGATACCAATGCCAATTCAACAAGCTCATCCGGGAATGCGCATTCAACAAAAACCGCACGCAGGTCCGGGGTCGAGTTACAAGCCTGCCAAAACTCTTCAGTCTCTGCAGTATCTCCCGTAATAGCAATGGAAATCTTGCCATCGGAAACGATATATCCGTTAGCCGAAACCGGATGGTTTACTCCGATGCTACGAACCGAAAGGTGTCGAACCTCGATACTCGAACCTCGCTCAAATTCACAATATTTGACTACCGGGCCGTGATCGTTGGCAAGTTCCGAAAATCGCGGATAGATAGACCAGTTGAATATATCGCGTTCGAGGATCTCGATCATTTCAGCCGTGGCATGGATCCGCAGCGGTTCCGTGAGACTAGCGAAAAGATCATCAATGAACACTGGAAGGCCGGCAATATGATCTAAATGAGTATGCGTAAGGATGATGTCTCGTATATTGTCACGCTGCATTTGCGAGCATGCCATCGCGAGGCAGCCTGCATCGATCGCCACGCTATCGTCGATCACGAGAGAGAGAAGATGCTGACGGGCCGAGGCCTGGCCGTTCTCGTCGATCGAACTTGGCAGCATTTGGATCTTCATTGCAATTCAGCTTAGATCTCTAACATCTCTTATCTCGCACAGGTCTGAGCACGCCCACCGTCTATCTGATACGTAGAACCAGTTATCCAGGACGCTTTTTCCGATGCAAGAAAGTAGATCAATTCCGCTACTTCCTGCGGAGTTCCAGCTCGGCCAATGGGGTGTGTCTCTTTTGAACGTTCAATGAACGCGTCATAGGCTTTTTCATCCATCCCCCCGCGTTTATGGAGGTTGGTCACTACGACGCCCGGATTCACCGCGTTTACCCTAACACCTTTAGGAGCTAATTCGAGGGCTGAGCATCTAGTCATTTGATCCAATGCCGCTTTTGAAACTCCGTATGCCAGAATATTCGGGAATGAACGCGAACCCGCCACACTCGATACATTAACAATATTACCCTTAGTTTCGATAAGGTGGGGCAGGCACTTCTGCGTCAGGACGAATACCGAACGGAGATTTATCTGAAACATCTTGTCCCATTCGTCAAGCGTGGTCGTCTCGATCGTACCGTTCATAATGATGCCGGCGGAATTCACAAGCACATCGATCTGCCCGTGATTAAAGACCGTCTCGGAGGCGATCCGCTCGAGCTGTGACATCTGAGTCATGTCCGCGAGGTGGGGCTTGATCGAACCGTTCTTCGATTTTACCGATTTACCAAGAGAAACAAGCTCCTTTTCATTTCGCCCAACAGCTACCACGGTTGCTCCTCTGTTCGCGAACAAAAGTGCCGAGGCTCTGCCAATTCCGCTGCTTGCCCCAGTGATAATGACCACTTTACCTTGCATAATATTTAGAGACCGAATTTGCTGTCTAGCATAGCAATGAAACTTCAAATCTAGCAACCCTGAATCTACGCCTTCTTTCGCTCCGCACAAACGAAAAAAAACGGCCGCCAACGACGACCGCGAGAATGAATTACTTGTTGTTTATGAATTGCAAAAACTAGCCTTAAGCGAGGATCGCTTAAGACTCGCTGGGTCTTTGATTGGCAGCAAAAAGAAGATCGAACGCCGCTTTGGTCTCGTTGGTCTTTCGTTCCTTAAGATCTGCAACCCAACCGGTCACATTTGATACGATGCCTCGTGCGGCCGCTCTGGAACTTATCGATTTCCGTTTTTTGGTTTTCAGTGTTCCCGCGTCAGCTTTTTTCACTATCTTTACTTTAGACCTGTCCATGGTATTAGCCCTCCTTGTGTGCCGGATAAAAAACACCGGTATTTTTTGCATTCTGCAAAGTTCTTAGAATTTATTTGCGATTTGCAAACAGTAAGATTACGCCAAACCGGTTCGGGTTGTTCCAAAAATAATTATTTAACGCAAATTTTACATAGACTTGCGGAGATTTGCGGCGACTTATTTAGATTCAACCCCAAAATGGCACAAGGCTTGCCTCTTCACCCTGCGGATGAAACTTATTGACCTCATTATCATTTATCTCGCATGCGGCTCGCCCTTTGCTGTATTCCAGGCTACGAACCGGCAAACGGGACAGGCGGGAGTTAACTGGACGAGAGTACTTACATCTTTTCTTCTGTGGCCCGCGGCCGCCATTTCGTTGCTGATCAGTAAGTTTTTCTCGAACGAAACCCGCCGAAGAGCGGAACTTCAAGATAGTCTCGAAGGTCTCCGTCTTGAATTCGAACAGTTAGTCTTCTCGGGCGAATCGATCACTTTGCTATTCGAATTTCGCGAGACCTTCTACCGCTTTATCGGATTATCAGAGGCTGCCGACGAAGTTCAATACGGAAAAGCAAATGCCGAGATATTCGAGATAAGCGACCATAATAACAAGTTACTTGCATCTCGCTGCCTCGCTCGTAAAAATATGAGACGGCTGGCCGATCATCGCTCAGCCGCCCGCGAAGAATTCGTCGGGCTCATTTCGCGGCTGGCCGGCATCCGGCCGGACTGCCTTGAAATAGTAAGCCTCGCATTGGAACTGGCTGATCACCTCCATGATCAGATCGCAGCCGATGAATTTCAGGCAATGATCTCCGCCCGGCAAACCCAGGACGGAGAATGGACCAGTGGTTTGGAGAAAGAAGTATGGAAATCACGGACCCCCTCAACATCTACGATCAACTAGATCGACGTAACACGGACGAAGCGATCGCTCACAATCTTGAGGTTCTTTGCGAAGCGAATACCAGGATCGCTCAAAGGAAATCGTTCTATCCGTCACTAGAAAGCGAAATTACGGCGTCTTCGCTATCTCTCAAACTGGATTTCAAGAAAACCTACGCGTATCTCGGACTGATGCTTGGCGTATTTCCGCCTGCTTCGTTGTTTGCTCTATTTGTTGTCGAATCGAACGCTCCCAGTGAGATCTGGTTGGTCGCTCTGCTGATGGGCGTTAACACAGTAACGGCTTTCGTGGGATATTTTTTTGGGAAAGTCGTCGGCAGCTTGCTCTATGACCGCGACAACCGTTCGCTGACTTTTTATACGTTCTTTCTACCATTTCTAGGCTTTATCTGGGGAGCGATCAGCGGAGCTGTTGGCGGTGTTTTCCTCTTTATAGTGGGAGCCTTCTTCGGAGCCCTGATAGGCGGGGCGGTTGGCATGCTCGCTCTCCCAGCCTTTTATGCAATGCACCGTCTGCTCAAACACGGCGAATACCTCGAACTGAAATACTTCCTGCCCGTCTCTACCGGGATTGTGTATTCGATATGTGCGGTCATCCTCAGTTACATTGGGAGCGTGTAATTTTGTTCTCAGGTCGGTAAACCGTAAGATTTAGGCAATGCTGGTGGTTCTCCATCTATTTGCTCTGTTTCTGCTCGTCGCACTCGGCTTTTACGTGTTCGTGGCAGATCCGCGCAAGCGTGCGAATCAGACCTTCGCCGCGTTCATTGCTTTTCTGGCGATCTGGACCACAAAAGACCTCATCTTCTGGAGCTTTTACCCGCGAAACACCACGGCTGGCTGGTGGGCGTCAGCGAGTTTTATAACCGCACTTTTAATGCAGTATGCGATGGTCGTTTTCGCCTGGGTTTTCCCCGAAAACGCCCGGACGCCGCGTCGCCTGGCAGCGATCCTGTTTGCACCCGGCATTGTCCTGATTCCCGCCGCACTTTTTGGATTGCTCTGGGAAAAGGTCGGTTTTCAGGACGGCCGGTTTATCATCGACCTGTCTCCGTTGGCGTATGCGTTTGTCGCGTATATCTATTTCGTCTTTGTTTTCGGCGCGGTGGTATTGTTCCGTAAATACCGCAGATACAAAGGCACTCAGCAAGGCCAGCAGGTCGGTGCGATAATCTGGGGCCTCGCGATCACAGGGGTCCTCAAGACGCTCGCAAATCTCGCACTTCCCTTTTTCGGCAACTACGATCTGCTGCCGCTGAGTGCGATCTTTGTGCTTCCAGGCGTACTGATCTATGCGTACGCGATCCTGAATTTCCGGCTCTTTTCACTTCAAACGGCACTAAATCAATTCCGCCTCTTCCCGATCACGTACAAGGTTGCTCTCACAATTGCGACGGTCGCCATCGTGAGCTTCGCCCTTTTTCAAGTGCCGATCGTCTGGTGGGCGTTTCGCAACGGGATGGATTACGAAGCCTGGCGGCGATATCTGGTCTTCAGCGTGATCTCAGCCCTTGTGCCGAATCTACTGCTGTTGCTGCTTGTTCTGAGGACGGTCTCCCGTCCCCTCCAACGCATCACGCTGGCGGCGGTCGAAGTGACAAAAGGTGCCTACGGAACCGAGGTCGACCTGCGCAAGAGTAATGATGAGATCGGCCTGCTCGCGGATTCGTTCAACGAAATGAGCCGCAAGATGGCATCCGACATTACCGAACTCCAACGCCTCAACGACCAGCTCATCCACGCCGAAAAGCTCGCCGCGATGGGCACGCTCGCGGCCGGAGTCGCCCACGAGGTCAACAATCCGCTCGCATCGATCTCGTCCCTCGTGCAAATGATGCGAGCCCAGGAAGGCCACTCGCCAGAAACCCGCGAAAAACTCAATATGATCGCCGAACAGATCCAGCGAATAACGCAGGTCACTAAAGACATGACCAACTTCGCCAGGTCCAGACCGGCCGCAAAAACGGATGTCGATATAAACGCCGTCGTAAAAACTGCGTTGCGATTAGCGAGCTTCGACAAGGCGTTCCAGGATCTAGAGATCAGAACCGATCTCGCCGAAGACCTACCGACCGTATTCGCCGACGAAGATCAGCTGCAGCAAGTAGTCCTAAATCTGCTGCTAAATGCAAAGGACGCTTTGATTGCGGATTGCGGATTGCGGATCGCTGATCTATCAAGAACCGACGCCGCACTGAATTTGTCCGTTTCCGGCACAGATAATCCGCAATCCGCAATCCGCAATCCGCAATCTGACATTTTTATCCGAACCTATCAATCAAACACCGATGTCGTCATCGCAATATCCGATACCGGCACCGGGATCGACGCCGCCGTCGTCGGCCAGATCTTTGACCCCTTCTATACGACCAAACCGGCCGGCCGCGGCACCGGCCTCGGCCTCGCCGTCTGCTACGGCATCGTCACGGCCCACGGAGGGCGTATTGAAGTGACCCAGAATCAGCCTGCGGGGACTACTTTCACGGTTTCACTGCCGGCAAACACCTGATCCTCGCTTACTTTTCACCCACCCGAATTGACACTCCGCAAATAACATTGCAATTTATCTCTATCAGATTTCACAACGACTTCAGAGAGGTTTAGCTAAATGAAGAGACTAATTCTGTCGCTTTTTGCGGCATTGGTTGTGGCAACGCCCGCGTTTTCGCAGGCGAAGCCGACGGCGTTTATTAATGCTCGCATCATCCCGATCGTCGGGGCTCCGATCGAGCAAGGAATATTGCTGGTGCAGAACGGCAAGATCACGGCGGTCGGCGATGCTCGTACCGTGAGGCTTTCGGCGGACGTGACGATCGTGGATATGGCCGGCAAGACGATCATGCCAGGCATCGTTGATACGCACAGCCATATTGGCGGGCCGGCTGGTGCGGATTCTACATCGCCGATACAGCCGGATGTGCGCATCCTGGATAGTGTGAATGTGCAGGCATCCAGCATTCAGCGGGCCCAGGCGGGGGGAATTACCGTTGCCAACATCATGCCCGGCTCCGGCCATCTCGACAGCGGGCAGACGCTTTATTTGAAACTGCGTGATGATGCCGTGAAGATCGATGACCTGCTGATATACGACAAAGCGGGCAAATACATGGGCGGTATCAAGTTTGCCAACGGCACGAATCCGATCCGTGCGGGCGGCGGCTCGTTTCCGGGAACGCGGGCGAAATCAGCCGCACTGGTCCGCGAAGTCTTCATTAAAGCCCAGGAATACAAAGAAAAAGTTGCGAAGGCGGCTGGCGATAAAACGAAACTTCCGCCCCGCGATCTCGCCATGGAAGCTCTCGTCGAAGTACTCGATCAGAAACGCGTGGTGCATTTTCATACGCACCGTCACGATGACATTATGACGGTTTTGCGTTTGCAGAAGGAGTTCGGCTTCCGGCTCGTCCTGCAGCACGTCAGCGAAGCGTGGAAAGTCGCGGATGAGATCGCCAAGGCGAAAGTTCCTTCTTCGATAATCATGATCGATTCGCCGGGCGGCAAGATCGAGACGATCGATGTCGACTACAAGAACGGAGCCGCACTCGAAAAAGCGGGAGCTCTCGTCGGTTTTCATACCGATGACGGCATCACCGATTCGCGTTGGTTCCTGCGTTCAGCCGGAGTCGCCGTTCGAGCCGGGATGAGCCGCGATAAAGCTCTCTACGGCATGACAATGGCCGGAGCGATAATGCTCGATATGCAGGACCGCATCGGTTCGCTGGAATCGGGAAAGGATGCCGATTTCGTGATACTTTCCGGTGATCCGCTGAGCATTTATACACACGTCGAACAGACTTGGGTCGATGGCAAGAAAGTATTTGACCGCTCACGTGCCGAAGACAGAACCTTCGCCGCCGGCGGTAAAGGAGCCAGCGACGACGGGGATGCAATGGCCCATGATGATGGCGACGAAGACGGAGGTAACGAATAATGATGAATGTTGAATTTAGAATGATGAATTACCTTCGCAACGGCGCTTTAATTCTGCTTGCAGCCTTTTGCTTTCTGCCCACTGCCTACGGCCAACTGGCTGTTAAGGGCGAGATGGTTTACACGATGGCCGGCGAGCCGATCGCAAATGGCGTGGTGCTTATAAATGACGGCAAGATAACGGCGGTCGGGCCCTCGGCTTCGGTAACTATTCCGGCGAATTATCGCGTGGTCTCAGCCAAGGTCGTCACGCCTGGATTGATCGACGCACACACGGTCATCGGCCTCAACGGCTATCTCAATCAGCCCCACGATCAGATGGCCCTTGATGGCAGTGCGTCTTTTCAACCCGAACTTCGGGCAACCGATGCCTATAATGCACAGGAAAGATTGATCGAAACCGTCCGCCAATACGGCGTCACAACGATCCATACCGGACATCAGCCGGGAGCATTGGCCTCGGGGCAGACGATGATCGCTAAGACCATCGGAAATACCGTTGATGAGGCTACGATCGTACAAACCGCCATGATCGCGGTCACGCTCGGGCCGGGAGCAAATGCCTCGGGACGTTCGCCGGGAACCCGTGCGAAACAAGCAGCGATGCTGCGTGCCGAACTGATCAAGGCCCAGGAAAACGAGGCAAAAACCGACAAGGCGAAGGATCTCAAATCCCTCATAATGGCCCGAGTCATCAAACGCGAGATCCCGCTGCTCGTCACCGCCGAAGCCGCTCAGGACATAATGACCGCGCTTCGCATCGCAAAGGAGTTCAACATCAAGATCGTCCTCGACGGCGTCTCCGATGCACCTATCGTGATGGACGAGATCAAGGCCTCGGGCTTCCCTGTCATCGTTCACCCGACAATGGCGAGGCCAGGTGGCGATCGCGCGAATATTTCGCTTGAGACGGCTTCGAAATTGAAGGCGGCGGGAGTTCCCTTCGCCCTTCAGAGCGGATTCGAAGGTTACGTTCCCAAAACACGCATCGTCCTGTTTGAAGCCGGAATGGCTGCCGCCAACGGCCTCGGTCTTCGCAATGCTCTCGCCTCGATCACCATCGACGCGGCCAAACTTCTCGGCATCGACAACCGCGTCGGCTCCATCGCCGTAGGCAAAGACGCCGACATCGCAATGTACGACGGCGACCCTTTCGAATGGGTCACGCACTGCACTGGGGTGGTGATCAACGGAAAAGTCGTAAGCGAGATCGTTAAGTAGCCTGGATTTGTCTATCCAGGCTGTGGGTGAGCGATGAAAGAATATTCTCTGAGGAAAGTAAGGGTACGGAAGGTGGCTGAGCCTTCCGCTCCCCATCATACCGAGGTTTATAAAAACTGGGTCGAGGTCATTGGCAGACTTGTCGTGGGCATGGTCGCCTTATGCTATGTCACCGGCATGATCGTCGAACACATTCACCTGAGTGATTCGGGGGTTTCCGGATTGAGTCTGTTGAGGCTCAATTTTGTAATGGCCGGATTCTGGACGCTGATGCCGCTGCTCATTTCTACTGTCCTGATCCATAGCATTCTCGTTTCGCTCCCGATCACTCTCTTTGGCCCAAAATTTCAATTCCAACCAAGATTTGCCTTTAGAAATCTACCAAGGCTCTTCGTTATCATTCTTGGCACATATCTTATTGGTTCCTTTCTGCGGTTCCTTCTTCGTGATGCGCGTATTACTACCGATATACACTGGCTCTACTTCCCGATCGCGGGATTTATTCTTGCGGTCGCTATCCAGTTATCTTCGAACCGGCTCAAACGCGTCAAACTTCTTGGCTTGACGGAATCCATATTCTCAAGTTGGTCAACCGCCGGCATCTCACTGTTAGCATTCAGTCTATTCATAACCTATTGCTTCCTAGTCGCAAGAAATATCTATCCTGCAATTCCTGCCTCGGCCGCTGGTGGGAAACTTCTGAACGTCAAGTTTGTCATTCACGGGACCGACACACTTTTTAAGAGTATTGAAGATCCCGTTGGGTTCTATCAGGGACGTAACCCGATTATTTTAGAGGACAAAATTGATGATTCACGAGAACACGATGAAGTAACAAATGAGTTCTTATTGCTGCTGGAAACTGATACCGAATACGTAGTTTCTACAGGTGTTGCCACAATCAAGATCCCGCGCGAGATCGTTAAAGCGGTTCTTGTCTTTCCCGAGGAACTTCCTGACGAAAATGACGATTATGAATAGTGGGCCGCTCTATTGATCGGAGAAACTGATCACATTCTTCTCCTATCCGCCGTGACCTGAACCAGTTTCGCAGGGAAGGTCGGGTGATCCTCTACTCGACCTAGCGTTTAGTGTCGTGAAGGATGCCTAAAAATCATGGAGTTCTGTGCTAAATTCTCCGTGGGCAGCCAAACCTGCATCTAATCCCATTTATGAGGCTGTTTTTATTCCTCAGTTTAGCCATCCTTGCCATGGGATCATATCTAACTGCCGACGTCGCGGCAGCGGATCCGAACGGCTGGATACAGGTCAGATCAAAAAATTTCTACCTCATCGGCAACGCTCCTGAAAAAGAGATCAGGAAGGTCGGGACAAAGCTCGAGCAGTTCCGCGAGTCTTTTCGTTTGCTGTTCGCATCAGCGAACCTCGATTCGCGAGTGCCGACGAATGTGGTCGTCTTTAAAGACAACGCAGCGTACACGCCGTTCAAGCCGAGGCGTGCCGACGGCCGGATCGATGATGAGATCGCGGGATATTTCCAATCGGGCGAGGATGTTAATTACATTACGATCGCGGTCGGCGGTGACAAAGACAGCTATGGAACCATCTTTCACGAATACGTTCACTTCATCATCAATACAAATTTCAAGGGCGAGATACCGCAGTGGTTCAACGAGGGTTTGGCTGAATATTACCAAACTTACGAGATCACCGGCGATGTCAAAATAAAGCTCGGACAACCGCAGGAAGGCCACGTCGCTCTTCTGCAAAAAGGCGGCCTCATGCCGCTCGAGCAGCTCTTGAACCTGACGAATTATCAGTTGCATCAAACCAGCGGGCGTACGCGTGACTTGTTCTACGCCCAATCGTGGGCTCTCGTGCACTACCTGACCCAAAGCGGACGTTCGGCCGCCCTCGATAAGTTTTTGAAGGACGTAACAAGCGGCGGCGGCGCAAAAGCGGCGTTCCAGGGTGCTTTCCAATCTACGTATGAACAAATGGAAGGCCAGCTTCGCGATTACATCATCAGGAATTCCTACAACTTTCAGGAGATCACGCTTAAAAAGAAGCTGAGCTTTGACGCAGATATGCAGGCCTCACCGCTGGATGAAGCCTCGACATCCAATCGCAACGTGCTGACGAAGCCGAACCGTATCTGCTCGCCGCCCTGAAACTAAAACCCGATCTCGCGATCGCAAATTCCGCGATGGGGAAGCTCAAGCTTTCGCAGCGAAAATTTGACGAGGCACGCGGATATCTCGAAAAAGCCATCGCCGGCGACCCGAAAGATCACCTCGCCTATTACCGCTACGCGAACTTGCTCAGCCGCGAAGACCGCGACGATTACGGCTTCGTCAACCGCATCAAACCGGAAACCGCTGAGAAAATGCGAAACGCGCTGAAGAAGGCGATAGCGATCGAGCCGACGTTTGCGGACAGCTATGAACTGCTGGCATTCGTGTCATTCGTCAATAACGAAACCCTCGACGACGCGATCACGCTGCTGCAAACGGCGTTGAAATACAAGCCCGCGGATCCGCGATATTCGCTCCGCATCGCCGAGATCCTGACGCGGCAGAACAAATTTGACGAGGCTGCCCAGCTCGCTCAGAAGATCGCAGCCGCTGCCACCGAACCCGACATAAAAAGTAGAGCGAACAGTCTCGTTACTCAAATCGCCGAATTAAAAGCTTTTGCCATGCGGCAAGAGGCGGAAAAAAAGGCTCTCGAAGAACGCATCGCTGCTACCGGCGAAACGCCAATTTCGGTCAAACGCATCGAATCCATGCGTCCGCCGACCGAAGAAGAACTTGCTAAACAAAACGACTACATCCGCATTCGCGCGATAAACGAAGCTCTGCGAAAAATCAAAGACGGCGAACAGCGCGTCCGCGGCAGCGTCACGCGTATCGATTGCCGCAAACGCCCGCTCGTTTACACGATCAAGACGCCGACCGAGACTTTCACTGTCACGAGCAAGGATTTCACCGACCTCTATCTGCGGGCTCACGACCCGCCGGCGATGCGAAAACAGATCGGCTGTGAGGCAGATATTGGGTCGTTCACGGCTCTTGTCACCTATAAAGCGGCTCCAAATTCGAAAACTCCGTTTCGCGGCGAGCTGGTCGCGATCGAATTCATCCCCGCAGATTTCCGGTTCATGACGGACGAAGAAATGCGGACCGCGACGCTCATCATTTACGATCAGGAACCAAAGGTCGAAAAGGCTCCGGAACTCGTAACTTTAAGCCCGATAACCACCGCCATCGAAGCCAACCGCAGCGTCATCGCCACGCGCGAGATAAACAACGCTCTGATGAAACCCGCCGAGGGACAAAAACGCGAGATGGGCTTCCTGGACAAGATCGAATGCACGAGCGGCGGCACCATCTATCATCTCCGCGTCGGCACCGAGACGCGAAAACTGGTCAGCTATTCGCCCCGAGCCCTACGGATCTACGTTTTCACCCCCGACCTAGGCGACACGCAGCTAGTCTGCGGCATTAAACCGATAGAATTCCCGGCAGTTTTCGTCTACAAACCAAACGCCGACGGGAAAACCGACGAACTGGTTTCAGTAGAATTCGTACCTAAGTCTTTTGTTTTGGAGCACTAAGTAGTATTGAGGACGACTTTGACTAAGAAATCAACAGAAGTTGCTTAAGATAATTGAGTCCGGAACGGCTCCCGTCGATCGTAAGACATGAAACAATTTATTCTCCTCGTAGCAATATCCCTTTGTTCCACCGTTAGCTTAATTGCGTGCACGTGCCGGAACGTTCCTCCTGACAAAGTTGAAGAGTATCGACGAGAGACTCAAACTTACCAAGCATCTTTTGGCAAGGCGACGGATTCGAGTCCGAAGGCGTGATCATGATTTTCCGAACACCTCAAATAGGGGGCACCTTTCCCTAAGGCGGAACCCCTTAAAATTTGAAGTAAAGCGGGAACATGCGGGCAAGCTTCTATCGCGACGGACGATGTAATTTTTTCGGATCCGTCACAATTGCTTCACATGGAGGGCGAAACCTACGTGGTTTATGCAAAAGCGGCACTGGACAAGCAGTTGCCAGACTTCAAAGTCGAACCAAAAGCAAAACTTCCAAGGTTTTTGTCGCATGGGAAGAAGCCGAATAAGACTTTTTCGGATCGATAGCAAAACATACAATTAGAGTCAGAGGCAGAAGCACCACCACGGGCTTCTGCATTTCCGCGCCTTTTGCGATAATTGCAAAAACCAAAAAGGAGTTTCCAATAAATGACCGCACCAGCAGAACAACAAATGCCGCCCGAGGCAATTTTGATGCAGATCACGATGGGCGTATTTGTTACGCAGGCTAATTTTGTGACGACCAAGCTCGGAATCGCCGACCTTCTGGCGGACGGGCCGCAGAGCGTTGAATATTTGGCTGAGAAGTCAGGCACGCACGCTCCGTCGCTGTATCGGGTTTTGAGAACGCTCGCGAGCGTTGGCGTTTTTTCGGAGACGGAGAACAAGCATTTTGTGAATACGCCGATCTCGGAGCTGACGCGTTCCGATATCCCGACCAGCATGCGTGACCTGATACTGTGGATGGGCGAGGAAGAGCATTGGAAGGTTTACGCCAAGATGATCGACAGCGTCCAAACCGGCAAAACATCGTGGGAAACCATTCACGGCGAGCCCGTGTTTTCGTATCTGTTCAACACAAATACCGAGCTCGGCGATACGTTCAACCGGGCGATGACCGGCTTTTCGCACGTAACGATACCGGCGGTTTTGGGTGCGTATGACTTTTCGGGTGCCGGGACGGTTGCGGACATCGCCGGCGGTTACGGGCACCTTTTGGCAGCTGTTGTGAAGGCAAATCCGGCGATGAACGGCGTTTTGTTCGAATTGCCGCATGTTTTGGAAGGGGCACCGAAAATGATGGAGTCGCACGGCGTCAGCGACCGCGTTTCGTTCGTCCCAGGCGATTTCCGCTCGGAAATTCCCGTCGTCGCCGACATCTACATGCTCAAACACATCATCCACGACTGGTACGACGACACCAATCAAACCATCCTCGGCAACATCCGCACCTCGATGCCTGACCACGCCAAGGTCCTCATCATCGACGCCGTTGTCCCCGAGGGCAACGTACCGCACCCGTCGAAGTTCCTCGACCTCGAAATGCTCATCTCACCCGGCGGAATTGAGCGAACGGCGGGAGAATTCGAAACACTGCTTACAAATTCCGGTTTCAAGCTAACGCAGATCATCCCGACGCCTTCGCCGGTGAGTATTGTGGAAGCGGTGAAAGCGTAGCGAGAATATGCAGAAGCCCGCACGTAGTAAGGGCTCTTTGGAGTACCGAGTTGATCAGCAGCCAAAGGAGCCCTTACTTCGTGCGGGCTTCCGCAATCATTTGAGCGTTCAATCCACGATCGCCTGATATATCAACGCCCGCAGTTTCGCGTGATCGTCGATTCCCGGCGCCGGAATTAGCTGCGTGAAATAGACCACGACCATTTTCTCCTTCGGATCGACCCAATAGTTCGAATGATACGCTCCGCCCCAGCCGAATTCGCCTTCGGATGAGGGCTGGCCGTAGGCTCCGACGTCTTTTACTATCGAGAAGCCGAGCCCGAATCCCTGTCCCGGATTATACGGAATGCCGCGGAGATGATCGACCGTCATCAGATCGACCGATTTGCGGCTGAGGATGCGTTTGCCGTCGAGGGTTCCGCCATTGGCGAGCATTTGCAGGAAGCGGGCGTAATCGTTCGCCGTCGAGAGCAAGCCCGCACCACCCGAAAAACTCTTTCGCGGGCCGTTCAGATAAGCACCTTGCCCGACCCCGGCCCCAGGATCCGGAGCACGCTGGAGGGTTCCGTTCCCCAGCGAATAGACGACCGACAGACGGTCAGCTTTTGCCGGCGGCAGGTAAAAGGAAGTGTCCTTCATATTGAGCGGATCGATGATGCGGCTCTTCAGGAACTGATCGAGCGGCTGGCCGCTGACCTTTTCGATGAGAGCTCCGAGAATGTCGGTAGAATAGCCGTACACAAATTTCTCGCCCGGCTGCGCGTCCATCGGCAGAGCCGCCATTCGCGAAACCGTCGCACCGACCGGCTCATCGCGGTCGGCGAAATACCAGCCCGTGATCTTCGCCGCTTCCCATTTATCCTTCGCCGGGCCGCCGCCGTAGCTCACGCCCGACGTATGCGTCAGCAGATCGCGGATCGTGATCGCCCGCTTGGCTTTGACGATGTCATATCCGCCGCCTTCTTTGGGTACCGCAACTGTCGTGTTCGCAAATTCCGGCATGTATTTGCCGAGGTTATCGTTGATCAGCAGCTTCCCTTCTTCCTGCAGGATCATGATCCCGACGCTCGTCAGGGCCTTGCTCTGCGATGCAATGCGAAAGATCGTGTCTTCCTTCATCGCCGCTTTAGCCTCGCGATCTCGCTGGCCGAAAGTGTGAGCATACGCCACCTTCCCGCGCCGCAAAACCATCGCCACACCGCCCGCCAGCCGCTCATCCTTCACATATTGATCAAGCGTCTGCGTCAACCGCGTCAACCGCTCGGACGAAATCCCGACATCCTCAGGCTTTGCTCTCGGCAATTCCTGGGCGACAAGCGAAAACGCAAAACTAAGCAGCAGAAGAGCTGCGAACGAGGTTCTTTTTCTCACGTGTGATCTCATAATTTTGTTGATTGAAAGTGTAGAAATGATAACCCCGTCGCGATAACGTTTCAATGCCGCCCATTCAATTCCCACTTTGCCGCTTTGCGTCTTCGCTTTGCGGCTTTGCGGGATCTGGCATGGTGTTTCCCGCGAAGCCGCAAAGGAAGACGCAAAGACCGCTAACAAAGCTTTTTGTGATGAACCTGAACGCCGTTGGGTAGTATTTACATCTTTGTGTTACCCTTTTCTCGCAATTCCAATTTCAATACAATTCGCCAAAAAACTATGAAAGCATCGTTACTTTTGTGTTTGTTTATCGTTTCGTCCGCTCTTGTATTCGCTCAGCCGCCAAATCGCCAGGGCGGCGGTGCCGGTAATCAGCAAACTCAGCAGACCCAAGCCACACCGACAACTCAGACTCAGGCAACGCCGGCTCCAATACGCGACGAGCCGCCGGTGGTAACCAAACATTCCATCACAGTCGGCACACGAAAGCTCGACTACACCGTCACGACCGGCTATATGCCGCTCAAGAACGCGCAAACCGCCGAGATCGAAGCACGCATTTTTTATATGGCGTACACGCTCGACAACGCTCCGGCCGGACGGCCACTGATGTTCTCATTCAACGGCGGCCCGGGCTCGGCTTCGGTGTGGCTGCATCTGGGGGCACTCGGACCACGACGGATCAAAATGATGGACGACGGAATGCTGCCGCCCGCTCCATACGAGATGGAAGATAATCAGCAAACATGGCTGACCGAAACCGATCTGGTTTTTATCGACCCGGTCGGCACGGGTTATTCCCGGGCGGCACGGCCTGATCTGGCGGCAAAGTATTTCGGCGTGAATGGCGATATTGATTCGGTCGGTGAATTTATCAGAATGTATCTCGGCCGCAACGAACGCTGGATGTCGCCGCTCTACGTCGTCGGCGAAAGCTACGGCACGACCCGTGCGGCGGGCCTTTCGAATTACCTGTTTGATAAAGGAATTGCCCTCAACGGAATCTTGCTCGTCTCGACCGTGCTGAATTTTCAGACGATCCGCTTTGCCGATAACAACGACCTGCCGCTCGTCCTGATCCTGCCGAGCTACGCGACGACCGCCTGGTATCACAAAAAACTCCCGTCCTCGATGCAGAGCAAGTCCGTCGAGCAGGTCGCCCAGGAAGCGAGGCAATTCGCGGCTAACGAATTCATGCCCGCGTTGCTACGTATCGATTCGCTCACCGATAAGGAACGCGACGCACTGGCGACAAAATTCAGTTCGCTAACGGGTCTGAGTAAAGAATTTGTCGTACAGAACAACTTCCGCGTCGAGTTGGGCGAATTCAACAAGGAGCTTCTCCGCAGCGAACGCCGCACGACCGGCCGACTCGACAGCCGTTTCAAGGGCATCGACCGCGACGCTGCCGGCGAAGGCCCCGATTCGGACCCGAGCATGAACGCCATTCGCCCGCCGTACACGGCCGCGTTTAACCAGTACGTCCGCAGTGAATTGGGCTATAAGACCGACACCGAATACTACATCCTCGGCGGCGGCATTACTGCTCCGTGGAACTACAACGTCACCAATCAGTACGCCGACACTAGCATGCCGATGAAGGACGCGATGGCCAAGAATCCGTACATGAAGATCTTCGTCGGTGCCGGCTACTACGATATGGCAACGCCGTTCTACGCCGCCGAATACACCATCTCAGCCCTTAACCTCGACCCTTCGCTCAAGAAGAACATTTCCTGGTCCTACTACGAATCGGGCCACATGATGTACATCGAGAAAAAGTCGCTCAAGAAACTAAAAGACGACGCGGCAGCGTTTATTGTGAGTTCGACGAAGAAATAGTAAAACGTGGGACCCAACGATGCGAAAGCCCCCGCGTAGGCAAGGGCGATTCACTCAACGTTGAGTGAATCGCCCTGGCTTATGCGCGGGCTTGTACCACGGAGATCCTTGCTAACGTTCGGGCTTTTGCAAATGCGGTCACTTGCAAACCTCCCGCCCCTGTCATGGGTCGCGGAAGTTGATGACGCTGTTCGACAGCTGTCATCGAAAATGAAGTCAAGGAATCGGCAAAAAGCGTATTCTGGCGCCGTCGCAATTAGCAGATCGAATGCCATAAAAGCCCCGGATGTCACAGACGTTGCCACAGTCAGAGCCGGAACTCGCTCGATCCAGCCAAAAAAACCGGCGAAACTCGGTCGAATACACCTTTGACCTATCTGCAAAATAACTCTACCAATCTCTTGGAAACATAGCCGACAAACGCCAGATCCCTTCGACCTAACCGCACTTCGCACGCGTCATGGGAAAATCCACCGCTCCGGCCTTGCCGTTCATCGTTCCCTCGATCCTCGCAGCCAGTCTATCGGGGCCTGCGAGCTTGTAAATGATCCGCTGGGGAAAATCGTGGGCGGGATTCTCAAAAGTCGCCTCGTTCGCCGCCCACTTGACAAGCTTGAAAGCGGTCTCTTCTTTATTTTGCGAGGGCTTCGAAATGTAGTTGATCCCGCTCTCGTCCTCAACGATCCTGAGGTACTCGAAAGCCCCCATTCTATCGTTCCGAACGGTTCGCGACATCCCCATCATTGCGTTGCCGACCGGCGACATCCACTGTTCTGTGACTAGCCGTTTACGTGCCGGATCGTTGATCTCCCAACAGCCCGAAATGAACGCGAGAGCCCTTATCGTCGGCTTCTCCTGTGAATGAACAAAAGTTCCGAACGCAAAAATTGCCAGTAGAATAGCTGTGCTCTTTCTCATAAGTTCCCTTTTTCCTTAAAATACCGTCGTGGTTAGTTCCTCAACTATTCACGGTATCCAAAGCAGAACCAAACGTATTGGAAAAATCCGACAACCTAATCCCCGCTCACGAATACGTCCGTTATTCCTCGAGCCCGCTCGAGAAATGCCGCGGGCGTCGTATCGGAAAACTGGCGAAAATCGTGGATAAGATGCGATTGGTCGTAGTATCCAAATTCTAACGCGGTGTCGATAATTGCAGGGTTTTTCGAATGCTCGATCGCTTTCAGCACACGTTGGAAACGCACGATCCGCGAGAACATCTTCGGCGTCAGCCCGACCGACTGGCGGAATCGCCGCTCCAGCCCGCGTTCGCTGATACCGACATCCCGGGCGATTTTCGAGATCGGTGATTTGCCGCAGCAATTTGAGATCAACTCAACGGCATTGCTGAGCCAAGGATCGAAAGTCTGTTTATCGCTAAGCCGTTCAACCAGAAGCGATTCGGCGATCACGACGCGTTCCTGAAAACTATTCGCACTTGCCAACTGATCCTCGATCCGGGAAATATCGCCGCCCCAAACCGCTCTTAACGACTCGACCCGATCCACCAGATCGCTCATCCCAAATCTAAAGAACGGAAACGCACCCGCCGGTTTAAAACGGATACCAAACAAATGGACGTTTCCCGTTGGGCCGATCAAAATGCTCCGGTGCATCTGCCCGGCAATCAGGCTCGCCGCCTGCGTTTCCACCAGTCCGCTTGCATGGTAACGCCTAAACCTGTCTGCCAGATTAAAGATGATCTCAATACAGCCATCCGGCACGACCGGCTCCGGTTCCCCTGCTCCCGAAGGAGAATATTCGAGCGACCAGAAGCACTTGACCAGGTCGGCCAAACGCAGTGACGGCGGTGTTTCGACGTATTTCATCAGACCAGTTCGACAACGTCGCCGTACTGAGGCACGATTACATTCCAGGCAAAACGCTCGCGAATATGGCCTGCCATTGCCTCGGCTGCCTCGGGTTCCCCATGGGTCGTGAATACCATTTTCGGTTCGCTGCGAAGGCCGCTGAGCCATTGCAGCACGGCTTTCCAATCAGCATGCGCCGAAAAACCTTCGACCTTTTCAACATGGCATCGCACCGGTATCCAGTGTTTCATGATTTTAACTTCGCGTTCACCTTCCTGAACTCGTCGACCGGTCGTTCCAGATGCCTGATACCCGACAAAGACAATCGTGGCGTTTTCGTCTTGCAGCACTCGCATGGCATGATGCAGCACTCGGCCGCCGGTCAG
The DNA here is from genome assembly GCA_016703965.1 of Acidobacteriota bacterium. Lineage (NCBI taxonomy): Bacteria > Pseudomonadati > Acidobacteriota > Acidobacteriota bacterium. The sequence goes on along the minus strand of JADJBB010000025.1, from coordinate 405,052 downwards.
CATACCTGAGGCCGAGATGATGATCCTGGCTCCCTGCAATTGGTTAAGCTTTTTCGATTCGTCGCGGCTCGACGCCGTACTCATCGAGCCGGTTCGAAGCGGATGGCGTTTATGGGCAAGAATCGAGGCATATTCGCGGTCGTGTTCCTCGTGCCAGCGGTTGTATACCTGCGTTGCCTGGGCCGCCATCGGCGAATCGACGATGACTGGCAGGACCGGGATCCGTTTCTGCTCTTCCAATTCCCGGATCATGTAGAGGACTTCCTGCGTCCGCCCAACAGCGAAGGCCGGTATCAGGATCGCCCCGCCGCGTCTGGCTGCCTCGTTGATGATTCTGGCCATCTGTGTTTCCGAATCTATCTCGCCATGCAAACGATCGCCATAGGTTGATTCGCACATTAAATAGTCACAATCAGGCGGCGGAGCAGGATCCTTCACTATCGGCTGGTCATAGTGCCCCAGATCGCCGGAGAAAAGAAATCTGATCGAGCTGCCGTCAGGCCGGGCGTTCTCAAGTTCAACGAGAACGAGGCTAGCTCCCATAATGTGGCCCGCCACCATAAAACTTGCTTTGATCCCGGGACAGATCTCGTACGGCTGGCCGTCATTCGGCACGGGTCTGATCTTTTGGAGCGTCGCCCTCGCATCGTCCTCATCATACAAAGGTAGTGCCGGCGTGTGGCTGGTCAGGGCGTGGCGATTGCGGTAATCAGCTTCCTCTTCCTGTAAGCGTGCGGAATCCGGGAGCAGTATTTTCAGCAGATCGCCGGTCGCCCGAGACGTTGTCACCTCGCCCCTAAAGCCAAGTTTCACCAGCCTTGGCAGCCAGCCCGTGTGATCGATATGCGCGTGAGTAATGATGACCGCATCGATCTCGCGCGCATCAAAAGGCGGATCTTGCCAGTTTCGCTCGCGCAGCTCTTTGTGGCCCTGAAATAGGCCACAGTCGATCAGGATTTTTTGGTTGTTGTGTTCGAGGAGATATTTTGAACCGGTTACGGTACCGACGCCGCCATAAAAAGAGATCTTTGCCATTGACCAAATATACAAGGCAAAGACCTAAATGCAAAGCAATTTCACCGTTCCTTAGTGAGCCGATTCTCGCGGTTCGTTCGGGAAAAAGAGGAGGTTGCTCGGCCCGGTAAATTTCATCTGCTCTTTCCTTAACTGAGCGAGGCTCAGCAGTTGGCCGGGCGTTTCACCGTCAATGCCGAATACTGCCCAGCCGATATTTAGTTCGATCTCGACTGCCTGCGCCTCGTTGATCGCGAGCTTACGCCCGGAAAAGCCAGCTTGTATTCGCTGCATGACCTCTTGCGATATCCCCTTATCCGCAGTCGGCAGGATAACAAGAAATTCATCATTCAAAGCACGCGCCACAAAATCCATTTGCCTGACGTTATCTTTGATAACTCTGGCAACGAAGTTAAGCACCGTGTCTCCCGCAACGTGGCCGAAGGTACGATTCACCTCGTCAAAATTCTCAATGTCGATAGCAAGAACCGTCAGCGGCCGATCGTCACGCCTTCGCTGCGATTCCGCGACCTGATTTTCGAGAACAAGATAGAATGCCCGCTCATTGGGGAGGTCGGTAGTAACGTCCGTCAGGGCGTTCGCCTGCGAGCGTTCATACGAGATCGACCCGAGCATCAGCGGTGCTACGCGTGTGCCAACCGCCTCAAAGACCGATGTTTCGTTAACAGCCGGATCGTAATCATCGCCGAAGAAGAGCTGTATCACCCCGAAAACATTACCAGCATTCATAAGCGGAATCGCAACCGAACTCCCGTATTCCTGATTCGAATCCAGCATCAGATAACCATCGACCTCGACTTGGTGAGTTTTGTACGCCTGTCCCGCAAGGCCGTCATCAAAATTCAGAAGTTGTCCTTTATGAACTTCCGCCCGAACCCCCTCAGCATGTACAGATACGAGTTGAGAACGCGATTCAGTTAGTAAAAACAACACGATCGTTTGATATGGCAACAGATCACGTACGCGGCTTGCAACGAGTCTGAAAGCATCATCGGATCTAAGCGAACCGGTGAAGTAACTGCTGACCTCGTCAAGCTCCTCAAGGCTCCGTTCAACATCTGCCTCAAGCATAGGACGTCGGGCGTTTGTGCCCTGCTTGAGTCTCTTTTGGTGAAAATAAAGAACTACATAGACACAAAGATAGACTGCGATGATCCCGCAAAATCCTTGTATCTTTCGGTCTGCTTCAAGCTCCGAAATAGACAAGATATAGGCGGCAACGATCGTCAGCAACGAAACCAGGATCGTTATCACCGGATACATCGTCGTTGTACGAGCGTGGAGAAGCCCGACTGAACTAATATTTTGACTCGACATTTTTATACGAAAGAGCGGGAGAACGGGCTTGAAGCGGCGTACTAACGCCACACATTGAGAATAACTTTTCGTGATTATTTAAGTCAAGAAATTATTCTAGACCAGTAAAAATAGGCATTCTGGATCGAATTCGCGCATACTTGAAAAAAAAGTAAAAAATAATCACAAAAAAGAGCATTTTTTCTCATTTTTAGGTTGACTAAACTGCTTTCGATTTCTATATTATCGTTTGCTTTGAGAAAGAAAGAGCTCAAAGCAAAAACGGCTGTGTCACGATCGGCCGGTGCCTGGCAACAGGTAGTTTATTCTTTGAGTATAGATAGGAGTCTTAAATAAAATGACAAAGGTAATTGTACTTTCAACAGTTCTTGGATTGAGCGCACTTGGTATGGCTTGCGGCGAAGCTGCAACCAACGCTCCGGCAAACAACGCAAACAAGCCAGCTGCTACCCCCGCAAGCACGCCTGCACCGGTAGCTACTCCGGCTGCTAACGTTCCTGCTGCTAATGCAACGAACGCAAATAAGCCGGCTGCTAACGCTCCTGCTGCTAACTCAGCAATGAAGCCTGCTGGCAACGCTCCGGCTGCTAACGCACCGGCTGCTAACGCAACGAAGAAGCCATAGTTTTTAACCGAATACTGTTGTTGATCGAGAAAGCACTCTGCTCATTTGCGGGGTGCTTTCTTGTTTTGGTATGATGTTGGAGTTCGAGATCTAACGTTTTTTGTTCAAAAAATTGCATAATTTGGTTGTTTTGGGGTTGACTTAATCGCCAAGGGAAACTATATTGTGCAATGTTCCTGAAAAATTAAGAAAGACTTGGGACAAGGACTGTGTTGTACACGGTCTTCGATAAAATAAAATTAGATCTAATCTTTGAAGAAGACAGGAGAATCTTTTAGTTATGAAAAAAGTAATCGCACTTTCAGCAGTTCTTGTTATGGGTGCTTTGGGAATGGCTTGCGGTGAGGCTGCAAATACCAATACCGCAGCAAATAAGGCGGCTAACGCTGCTAACACCGCCGCTAACGCAATGGCAAACGCCGCTAATGCAATGGCAAACGCTGCTAACGCAGTTTCAACCGCTGCTAACACCGCAGCAAACGCTGCTTCGAATGCTGCTAATGCTGCTTCGAATGCAATGAAGCCGGCCGCAAACGCACCTGCTGCTAACGCACCTGCTGCAAATGCAAACGCTAACGCCGCTAAGAAACCATAGTTCAGTTTTTTATTTACTGAAAAAGCCCGAGAGTTCTTGACTCCCGGGCTTTTTCATTTTCACCTATCTTTTTTCGTCAGCCCAGCAACTTCGCTAGATCTGCGATCGAGTTAACCGGCTGCTTGCATACAAAACCCTTACAAACATAAACGGTCGGTTGTCCGGCAACCTTATATCTGCCCTCTAACAAGTGGTTTGCGACCGTTGTATCACCATTTTCATCCGCCAGAACAATTACCGCGTCAGGTAGGTACCGTTTCTGGATCTCGCGAACAATCGGATCCTCGCGTTCTCCGATAACCACGATCTCCCTAGTTTCCGATAGATGAAACTCCAACGCGGACAGAGTTCGACCAAATCCCTGAGGGTGACGTTTCAGTTGTGATGCCGCTACACGCAGAACAGCAACGCCGAATCTTTCATACCGTTCGTCCCCGGTTAGTTTTGCAAGTCTTAATAGGATATCAGCCGCGACCGAATTCCCTGACGGCGTTGCGTTGTCATAGAAATCCTTGTTTCTGACGATCAATTCCTCATGATCGTTCGATGTAAAGAAGAAACCGCCGCTCTCATCGTCCCAAAACTCGGTGATCATAATATCCGCGAGCCTTTTAGACTCTTTCAAGTAGATATCTTCACCGCAAACCTGAAAAAGAGCTATTAGACCGTCAGCTACGTTCGCATAGTCTTCTAGGTAGCCATTTAGTTTCGCTGCTCCGCATTTCCATGTTCGCAGAAGGCGGCCGTCTGATTGCATCTCGGTTGTAAGAAATACTGCATTACGCTTTGCGATCTCCAAATACTCATCATCAGCGAGCACAGCTGCGGCTTCTGCAAAGGCCGAAAGCATCAAGCCGTTCCAGGCTGTCAGCACTTTTTCATCACGGTGCGGTTTGATCCGCTTTTCCCGGTGGTGGAACAGATCGGCCCGTGCCTCAGCAAAAACGCAAGGATCTTGAGCGGCCGGGTTCTTTACGTTTAAAATACTGTGCCCCTCAAAATTGCCACCGGGTGTCACGTCATAATAATCACAAAATTGTGCGGCCTTCTTCTCACCGAGAACCTCAACGATCTCCTCCGGCGTCCAGACAAAGAACTTCCCTTCCTCGCCCTCGCTATCGGCATCCTGCGTTGAGTAGAAACCGCCGGATGCATCAAGCATTTCGCGTTTTCCGTATTCTAGTGTTTCGATAGCGATCCGTTTGTAGAAGTCATTACCCGTGACCTGAAAAGCATGCAAATAAACTCGAATTAGTTGGGCATTGTCGTACAGCATCTTTTCAAAATGCGGTACGAGCCAGATCGCATCGACCGTATAACGATGAAAACCCCCGCCTAATTGATCGTAGATCCCGCCGTTCGCCATTTTATTGAGCGTGTGTTCAACGATCGCCAGTGCCTTATCTTCGCCGGTTCTTTTGTGGTATCTGAGCAAAAACTCGAGCGACATGGCGGGTGGAAACTTTGGAGCACCGCCGAATCCGCCGTTGACGGTGTCGAAAGTCCTCGAAAAGCTTGAGAAAGCTTGGTCCAGGATCTCAGGCGACAGGCCGCCGGTCGCCGGTTCGACCATACTCAACCGCTTGAGTTCGTTGACGATCTCGCTTGCCGACTTTTCGAGTTCATCTCGGCGTTCGCGGTAAGCTTCTGCGATGCTGGCCAATATTTGCGGCCACGAAGCCATGCCGTACCGAGGTGTCGGCGGAAAGTATGTTCCGCCAAAAAAGGGCCGTTTATCAGGAGTAAGAAACACATTCATCGGCCACCCGCCGCGTCCGGTCGTGAGTTGAACGAAGTTCATATAGATTTGATCAACGTCCGGACGCTCTTCCATATCAACCTTGATGTTGACGAAATGATCGTTCATGATCGCCGCCGTTTTCTCGTCCTCGAACGACTCGTGCTCCATTACGTGACACCAATGGCACGCCGAATAGCCAATGCTTACGAGCACAGGCTTATCCTCCGCCTTTGCCAGATGGAACGCGGTTTCGCCCCACGGATACCAATCAACCGGGTTGTGAGCGTGCTGCAGCAGGTACGGGCTGGTCTCGTTTATTAGGCTGTTGGTGAACTTTTTCTCGGTTTCCATGAACATATTGTTTCACGCGGGCTCCAATTTTTGAAACACGAACGACATTCTGATATATTGGTGGCACTTCAAGTTATGACACCTCGCTGCATATCTAAACTTCGACCAATGAAACAGCGTGCGAATCTCTTCGCCGGCGACTAATTCCGTTTCTCCGCCATGTAAAAGCCCGCGTGTATGCGAAGGGCTAAACACTCAGCACAACACCCAGATAATCCTGGGTTTAACCAAACAGGAGAAATATCATGACACCATCGACCGAACTTCAGCGTCCGTCAATCAAAACCGCGCTTCCCGGCCCAAAATCACAGGAGATCATTAACGCCGATCACCAATATGTGACGCCCAGCTATCCTCGGCCGGATTACAAATTAGTAGCGGATCACGCCAAAGGCGTTTGGATCACCGATCCCGACGACAATGTCTTTCTCGACTGCAACGCCGGCGTGGCCGTCTGTTCGACCGGGCACTGCCATCCGGAGGTCGTCGCGGCCATCCAGCAGCAGGTGAGCGAGCTGATCCACCTTTGCGGTACCGATTTTTACTACCGCCACATGCCGCAGCTAGGCAAAAAGCTGAACGAGATCGTACCGATCGATGGCCCGACGAAAACTCACTTTGCAAACAGCGGTGCCGAAGCGATCGAGACTGCTCTCAAGCTCGCGATGTATCACACAAAGCGGCAGAAATTCATCTCGTTCTTTGGCTCGTTCCACGGCAGAACGCTCGGAGCTCTGGCTCTTACCTCTTCGAAAAAGGCACAGCGTCTCGGCTTTGCCCGGCAGGTGCTGGACGTAGTTCATGTTCCCTACCCGAACTGCTTCCGATGCCCATTTAATAAGGGTAAATGCGATGACGGTGCCTGCTGTATGGGCACGACCGACTGGATCGAAAAGACCCTCTTTAACACGACCACGCCGCCTGAAGAAGTGGCGGGAATTATCCTTGAGGTCGTTCAGGGCGAAGGCGGTTACGTTCCCGCTCCGACCGAGGTTGTCAAAGAGATCCGCCGTCTCTGCGACCAGCACGGGATCATGCTGATCGTCGATGAAGTCCAGTCAGGAATGGGCCGTACGGGCAAAATGTTCGCACTTGATCATCACGAAGGCGTCAAGGCCGACATCGTCTGCATGGCAAAGGGCCTCGGTTCAGGAATGCCGATCGGAGCCTGTACCGCCCGTGCCGACATCATGGATTGGCACAAAGGTGCTCATGCCTCGACCTTCGGCGGCAACCCGGTTGCACTTACGGCGGCACTTAAGACCATCGAGCTTCTCCAGGGCGGCCTTGTCGATAACAGCCGCGAGGTCGGGGCGTATCTGGAATCCGGACTCAATAAACTCAAGGAAAAATACGATGTCATCGGCGATGTGCGGGGTCTCGGAATGATGCTCGGCGTCGAATTCGTGAAGCCTTCAACTGACGGCTCGGTTGGCGAACCCGACCCGGAACTCCGCGACCGCATCGAAATGGCCTGCTTTAACAAAGGCCTGATCATCCTCGGCTGCGGAGCCAACTCGATCCGCTGGTCACCGCCGCTCATCCTGGCGAAGGAGAACGTCGATGTCGCAATCGAGATTTTCGAGGAAGCTATCGCGGAATCGCTCTAAACTTTCTGGATCGAAAAGGCTGGCCGCGAGGCCAGCCTTTTTTCTTTGGAAACTCAGACTTTACCAACGATCTCGATTTTGGGGGAAACCAAAATGTGTTTTCCTTATGTCGGCCGGTTTGGGGTTCAAAAAGTGTGAATCGTTTCACACTTTTTGTGAATCACCCATTTTTACTCGCAACTCCGCGCAAAACAGCCCGTTTGGTCGAACATGCGGGCACCTCTGTCGGGCCCAAACAGCCCGATTGGTAGAGTTAATTTGCTGATTGGTCGAACGTATTTTTACCAAAAAAACTTCGACTTATCGCACATGTCTAGTCGCCCAAAACCTCATGCACGCTGGCTGCCTCTAACGCTTTTAATGATCCCGCTGCAATTTTCCGCATTTCCGCCATTCCACATCGGCGAGGCTACTTTTTTGGATGTCACGACATCAAAGCGGTGTATAATCTTTCCAAATTGAGCATGGCTTATGGCGAGACTTCCCCACCTCCTGATCTTACTTTTGCTCACGGCGATCCCGCTCGCGGCTCAATCGAAGGCAAAACAAAAGCCAGCCGTCGCCAAGCGACCGTTCTACAGAGCCGCACAGGTCAGCCAAGGCAAGCCATACTATCGTCCCATACAACCACCCGCGAATGCCGCGCAACTGAATAAAGCCCTTACAAAGGCAATTGGCGGCGCAAAGGCAGATATTCTCATCGCCCGAGCGAAATATTATCTCGCGGCCGGTTTAGAAGACAGTGCCCGGCGGGAATTCGACCGTGCTCTCCTGGCCGATCCTGAAGATGTGGCGGTATTAATACGTGTCGCTACACAAATCACCTCTCGCAGACTTAAAGATGGATGCAAGAATGTCATCACGATGTCTTCCAACTATCTCGCGAAACATCCAAATAATGATGCGGTACTTAATGAGAGAGCCAAAGCAAAGAGCTGCCTCGGTGATCCTCAAGGGGCATTTGATGATGTATCTTTAGCTTCGACGATGGCTCCCCAAAACCGTTCCTATTGGTACGATAAATTAAATTACTTAAGAATATTTAAGAACACGGATAACGCCGAAGTGCTCTACCAAAAGGTTATCGATGAACTCGAGGCTCAGATGCCCGCTACTCCGCCGTCACGGTATTCGTACCAGGTTTTCCCCAAAAACATTCTGGCGTTAGCCTTCGCTGAGCGAGCAGCCTTTCATAAAAAGATCGGTAATAAAGAGGCTGAACTCGCTGATCTCGGCCGCGCTGTAGAAATTTTCCCATTGAATTATCTTTTGACTCGGGCATATGCATACAGAGAGCGTAAAATGTACGCCGAAGCGGTTTCCGATATCGAACGTGCGATCGATCTGACGAGGAGCGAAAACATGTTTCCGATGAGAACCCTGCCTGAAATTTACTGGCTTCGAGCAGATATTTTTGTTTTGATGGGTAAGTTCAATGAGGCCATCGCTGACTATAAAACAGTCAATTCACTTAGACCAAACGTATCCGCGATTATCGAGGCAAAAATCGCTGCCGTGAAAGAAATGATGAACAAATAGCTGAAAGATCCTGAATCTTTCGAACGCCAACAGTATGAAAATCGCAACGCTCCTTCTATTTCTACTCCTGATCTCTCAAAACACATTTGCGCAGACCGCGACTGACGAGATCGCTCTCAGGGCATTTGAGCTGATGAGGGAGAACAAGCTCGGCGAGGCGATCGCGGAGATCGGAAAAGAAATTGCTATCGAGCCCAAAAATCCGAGTCGTTATATTGCTCGAGCAAACATTTACCGGATGGCGAAAGATCAGGCGAATGCCAGGAAAGACGCAGAATTTGCTATCCAGCTCGACCCGGGTAGTGAAAAAACGCTTCTCTTGGCAGTGCGTGTGCTGCAGACAGGATCGCGCGAAGATTGTGAGCGAAATCTAGGGTTCATCGACGCATTTCTTGCGACTTCCTCAGGCAGTGCTTCAGTTTATGGGAGCCGGGGAATGGCGAGATCATGCCTCGGGGATACACTCGGAGCCTTTGCCGACATGTCTCGAGCGGCAGAACTCGATCCAACCGAAACTTCTTACCAAAACAATCGAGCCAACATGATCTCAAGGTTAGGAGATGACAAAAAGGCTCTAGAACTGTATCAGGTCATCATCGATGAACTTAAACCTAAGATCATCAAGGAGAAAGGCACTGGTATGGAAGGCCATTCGATGCTGGATCTCCGAGGTATCTACCGCTCCCGAGCTGCGGCTCACGAGCGAATGGGAAACATGGATCTAGCGATCGAGGATCTGACGAAGGGCGTTGAACTTTACGAAGACGAGAATTCTCTTAAGCCACGCTACGATGCCTATCGAAAAACCGGACGTCTTGCGGAAGCGATCGCCGATCTTTCGAAAATGATTGTATTTTCGAAAAAACCATTCCTTCCAGAAACAACTCCTCCTGTAGCTCCATTCGCTGTCGAAGGTATGAAGCGTCGCATCGCCGCACAATTATTCGAACGATCAACTCTCTTTACAACCCTCGGCAAATATCAGGAAGCCTTAGCCGATCTCAAGGAATGTCTTGAATACGACCCGTCGGTAAAGGATCGAATCGAAAAACGAATAGCCGAAGTCAAAAGCAAACAAGCCAACGCATTCGCCAAACCTAAATAAACATTTACCGTTCGCTGATCTCCGCGCTGATTCGGTCGGAAGTGAATTTCCAACGCTGTACTCCGGATCGTCAATCGACTATCTTCTTATTTGCGTCTTGACTTAATTAAGTCATATCTTTAATATAAAAAACATGGACACATTCACCGCACTTGCCGAACCAACGAGGCGAATCATCCTTGAGAGGCTTGTCGCGAATGGGAACATGTCGGCGACGGATATTTATCGCGGGTTTGCGGCGAGTCCGCCGGCGATTTCGCAGCATTTGAAGGTGCTGCGGGAGGCTAAGCTGGTGCGGGTCGAGAAGCGGGCACAGCAGCGGATCTATTACATAAACCCGGAACCGATGAAAAAGCTTGAAAAATGGATCAAACAATTCTCGGCGGCTAAAGAGCAGGAGTTTCAGCGTCTCGACAAATTGCTGGAAACCTTGAAAAAGAACAAGCGGCTGCTGCTCCAATGCTGCCGTTTACTGAGGAATAGACTAAGCCCGCATCAAGTACGGCGAGGTATCGACAATAATTTAAGTTCGGGATGAATTGCCTCCAGCTTAAGCTGGAGGATAACTGGCAGAAGGGCTATAGCTTTAGCCAAATGTTTCGCTAAAGCCAAGACACAATTTGAATTCCACCTCCACCTAAAGGTGGAGGCAATTGATCGAAACCGGAGATCATGTCAAAGAATGATCTCTAGTTTGAAGCAATATCTTTAGGAGAACACACGCAATGCCAAACAAAACCACAGTCACAGCCGAGCCTGGCAGGCAGGAACTATTTATCACCCGCGAATTTGACGCTCCGCGAGAGCTTGTTTTCAAAGCACACACTGATCCGGAATTGTACGTTCAATGGGTCGGGCCGCACGGGATGACGATGACGATCGAGCATTGGGATTGCCGCGAGGGTGGTACGTACAAGTACACGCATGAACGTGATGAGCATAAATACGCATTTTTCGGGTGCTATCACGAGGTCGCCGCTCCGGAGCGATTCATTGGGACTTTCGAATTTGACGGGCTGCCGGAACGCGGACACGTGATCTTGGGCAAAACAACCTTCGAAGAGCTACCGAACGGCCGCAGCCGCGTGGTGCACCAATCGGTCTTTTTCTCGGTTGCCGATCGCGACGGAATGGTCCAATCCGGCATGGAACGCGGCGTCAGTGACGGCTACGATAAGCTCGATGCTATCCTTGGAGATCTATCCGCGGCGACCGCAAATGGATCTGCGGCAGCATGACGATCATCTCGTCAATTGTCACGGGCCGGTTTCCATTTTCGTCTTGCTTTTGCGTACTTCGCGTCTTTTGCGTTAAAAAGCTATTTCAACGCAAAAGACGCAAAGAAGGCTAACGAAATCGCAAAAACTGGGAGAAGACACGGGCAATAGAACCGTCTCCAAGCTGGAGATCATATGCAGAAAGCCGCTGAAAACGTAGACAAATATATCGAGCAGTTCGAGCCCGAGATCCGCGAGCTGCTGGGACAGATGCGAAAAACGATCTGTGCAGCCGCTCCGAATGCCGAGGAGACGATCAGCTACGCGATACCGTCATATAAGCTGGACGGAATGCTCGTCCATTTCGCGGCGTTCACGAAACACATCGGCTTCTATCCCGGAGCCGGCGGCATCGCGGCGTTTGCGGACGAGCTTGCCGGATACAAAACTTCAAAAGGAACGGTCCAATTCCCTTTCGGCGAGCCTTTGCCGCTCGAGTTAGTAACGCGGATCGTGAAGTTTCGCGTTGAACAAAATTTGGAGAAGAAAAAGAAATGAGCCAAAAGATAACCACATTCCTGATGTTCAACGATCAGGCTGAGGAAGCGATGAATCTCTACACCTCGGTTTTCCCAAACAGCCGCATTATTTCGACGATGCCGACGCCTGATGGCAAGGTCGCGGGCGGCTCGTTCGAGATCAGTGGCCAGCGATACAATTGCTACAACGCCGGCCCGCATCCGAATTTCGTGTTCTCGCAGGGCATCTCACTGATGATCGCCGCAGACACGCAGGACGAGGTCGACCACTATTACGACAAACTTAGCGAAGGCGGCGAAGAGCAGGCGTGCGGCTGGTTAAAGGACAAGTTTGGAGTTTCATGGCAGGTCACCCCAACGATGCTGATGCAGAACCTGAATGACCCCGACCGTGCCAAAGCCGGCCGTGTGATGGAAGCGATGTTCAAAATGAAGAAGATAATCATCGCCGATCTCGAAACCGCCGCTACTGGATAACCGTTGCAAAAGCCCGCGCGTGAGCAAGGGCGTCTCACTCAAGATGGATATTTTTACGTCTCTGCACGTGAGTATTTTTGAAGCTCGAGTTGTATGAATCGCCCTTGCTCACGCGCGAGCTTGTGCCGCGGAGCGAGCATTCGCCGATAGAGATAAATTATGCCGCCAAAACGTTCCGGCCCTGAGCAGGTCGCTGATTTTTTCACTAGTCTCGATCATCCGCTAAAAAGCGCGATGGCCAAGATACGCGAGATCATTCTCAGCTCCGACGACACCATAACGGAACAGATCAAATGGAAAGGTCCGAGTTTCGTCCACGGCGGAGACGACCGCGTCACCTTCAACGTGCGTGACAGCCACGTCTTGCTGATCTTCCACCGCGGAGCCAAGGTCAAGGACAGCAGCGGCCGCGGCCGCCTCATCGACGACCCGACCGACCTGCTAAAATGGATCACTGATGACCGTGCAACGATGCAATTTGCGAGTTTGGCAGAAGTTCTGGAGAATGAGACAAAGTTGCGTGACGTTGTGAGGCTATGGATCGCCGCTGCTTGAAATATGGAACCAAAAATAGTTGAGATCAATGAACTGTGCTTGGTGGGGATGAACATTCGCACCTCGCACGCCGAGAACAGAACTTTCGAACTGTGGAGTGCCTTTAAACCTCGGGTAAAGGAGATCGCGAATCGCGTCTCGCAGGATTTTTACTCCGTGCAGATCTTTGACAAAGGCAGCAATTTTGAGAACTTCACCCCAATGACGAAATTCGAAAAATGGGCGGCGGTCGAAGTTTCAGATCAGGAAAAACCCCCGGATCAGATGTCCATTTTGATCGTTCCGGCGGGTTTGTACGCAGTTTTTATTCACCACGGACTGCCGAGCCAGTTTGCGGCAACAGCAGCTTTCATTCATGGCAAATGGATACCGGAATCTGAATTTGAGGTCGGCCAACGACCGCATTTCGATCTAATGGGGCCAGATTATCGCCACGATGATCCAAATGCTCAAGAAGAGATCTGGGTTCCCATCGAGCGGAAAAAATAGATCCTATTCATGGCAACAAAACTTACCGCTCGAGCTTTCTCAGAGAAACTTCTTGCTCTCCGCTCCGACGAAGAGCTGAAAAAGCACGAGCGCTATTTCAAATTCGTTAGCAGCGATCAAACCTCGGACGACTATTTTATCGGCGTCCGAATGGGCAGTATCTTCGAGCTGGGGAAAGAGTTCAGTGAAATGCCGGTTGGCGAGATCGAAAAGCTGCTTGAGAGCCCGATACATGAGATGCGCGTCGGAGCTATGAGCATCATGGGCCAGTCGGCGAAGGGCAAAAAATGCACTGAGGATCGGCTCAAGGAACTCTACGAACTCTATCTCCGCCGCCACGACCGCATCAATAATTGGGATCTCGTCGATCTCGCCGCCTACTACGTCGTCGGCAATTACTTAGCCGACAAACCGCGGGATATTCTCTACGACCTCGCCGGCTCAGCAAACCTCTGGGAACGCCGAACAGCAATTGTCGCGACAGCCCATTTCATCTTGAAGCTCAAGCAGACCGAAGACACTTTCGCGATCGCGGAAATACTGGTAAATGACCCGGAAGATCTTGTCCACAAAGGCACCGGCTGGATGCTCCGGGCGGCGGGCGAAGTTAACCGGTCAGGTTTACTCGCATTTTTAGACAAGTTTGCGGCAACTATGCCGAGGGTATTGCTGCGGTATTCGATCGAGAAGCTGGACCAAGATCGCCGTAACCACTATCTGAAACGGGCATTATCGTGAGCCTTCGTTTACATTCGTGTAACACTTGACTGCTAACTGGTTGTGTGTAAAATAAGGCAATCGCCTTTCAGATTAGATTCCCATGAACACTCGCGTAAATGCCTTATTATCGGTCGTCATCATAGTTACTTGTTCTCTCGCCGCTAGTGCTCAGAAAGCTACCGTAACGTTGGACAGTTACTTGTCTTGGACTGCTTCTCAAGCCGAAGACATCGGAAAAAGCACCAGAGAAAATGGTCGTGCCGGTGGCTTGTTCGATACACGAATAATAAGCACGAACAAAGCAATTAACTACCGCATGCGCGCGACCTTGATGACGCCTGAAGTGATTCGAGCTGCTGCAAGGGTCAGACAGCTCAAAGAGCGGTTGAGTGATGATCAGACCCGTCGTCTCGTAGAAGACGCGGAAAACGCGGGCGATTTGGTGATAATGATCGAAATTGACCCAACCGAGGGCTCGGGCGTAGTTCCCTTAGATTGGAGAGCGTACCTACAACCAAAAGGCCTGGCACCGGGACGGCCAGGGGCGATTCCGGGTGTGAAGGCTCCGCACTTGCGAAAAACACCTGCATTGGCCGGATTGTTCGGAAGGAACTATGAGTACGATGTATTTTGGGTTGTATTCCCATTAGTTGATGAGAAGAAAATACCGTTACTGCCATCCGACGTAGCCGAGATTCAGCTCATCGTCGGCGTATATGACAGCGAGGCTCGTATTTCTTGGAAGATGAGTGACATTTTGAGATCAAAGATCAAGGAATTGATGGGGAAACAAACGGAGATGAAATAGTATGAGATTTTTTATAACGCTAGGAATTTTTGTTTTTATAACAGTTACCGGTTTTGGTCAGGACAAGAAGTCCGATAGCGAGAATTTGCAATATAAGCTTCTCGCCACGACTCGAACCTCCACAATGCAGAAAGAAATCAGTGAGACGGCTGCACAAGGCTATAGGATAGTTGTCGGTGCGCCGACCAGTGGTTCCGAAATGGCTCTATTTTTATCACGAGACGGCACCGTTGACGAGCCATATGCATACAAGTTACTGGCGACGACTCGAACTGGTACCATGCAAAAAGAAATGAACGAACTTGCCGATGCAGGGTATCGGTTGATTCCGAGCACTATGATTGCGAAAAAACAGTTCATTGGGGGCATTGAAATAGTGATGATTTTAGAGAAGCCGCCTAAAGTCAAAAAAGCGTATGAATATAAACTGCTCGCAACAACTAGAACGTCAACTCTTCAAAAAGAGGTAAGTGAAGCAAAAGAAGCCGGGTATGTCGTAGTTGGAATGGTTAGCCGCGACGAGCATATGGTGGTCATGGAAAGAGAGCGCTCAGTTGCTCCGTAGCCAACCGCTAAGCCAATGTGACAACTTCCTTATATTCAAACCAGCACCGCGTGCAGAAGCGGTGCTTTTTTCTTTCGGCAAGAGGAAGTTTGGTCGTTAGGCGTTCAAACATGTCTTTTTCATCGTCAGTCATTTCCGGCCAACTCTTCATTGTTAGAGCGTCACACCGTGGGCAGATTTTTTCGTTTCGGTGAATCATTTGTTACAATCCCTCCGTACCTATACAAGTCCAGATTTTAACAGATTCCTTCTCATTGACGATGAAAACAAGAACATTGCTCGTTGCGGCCTTTTCGCTGTTGCTGACAGTTTTTTGTCAGTTGGTCCCTGCTCAGACCGAAGAGAAATTCGATTTCTACAAACGTGGGCCATACCGCGAGAATGTGCCTAAACCGCAGAGCCTTTTGCGTTTTGACGTTGGCGATCACCACACGACCTACGCCCAGATGGAGCAGGTGATCACGGCGATCGCCGCGGCAGCACCGGACCGCGTCAAGATCTACGACATCGGCACGACCAACGAGCACCGCATGCAGCACGTCGTCGCGATTTCCGCACCAGAAAACATGGCCCGTCTCGACGAGATCAAGGCCGCGAACGCCAAACTCGTCGATCCCCGCAAAACCTCAGCCTCAGAAGCCGACCGCATCGCTCAGAGCAATCCGTCGATCGCCTGGATGGCGTACACGATCCATGGGAACGAATCGTCTTCGTTCGAGGCGTTCATGCAGGTCATTTATCAGCTTGCGGCTTCAAATGAACCTGCGACGCTCGATATTCTCAAGAACATGGTCGTCCTCATAGTCACCGGTGAAAACCCCGACGGCCACGAGCGTTTCGTCACCTGGTATAACTCAGTCGCGATCGGCAGCCCCGATCGAAATGCTATCGAGCATCGCGAACCTTGGGCTATCTGGGGCCGCGTCAGCCATTATCGTTTTAACCTCAATCGCGACACGCTCACCTTCTCGCAAAAAGAATCCCGCAATATGCAGAAGGCGTTCGTCGAATGGAATCCGCAGCTCGCCGTCGATCATCACGGCCAGCCGTCACAGTATTTCTTCCCACCGACGAGCCTGCCGACCAATCCAAACCTTCCTCAGCCCGTGACCTCAAAATGGGAAGAGCGATATGGCCGTGCTAATGCTAAAGCTTTTGATAGCAATAATTGGGATTACTATGTACGAGATGTATATGATGCATTCTATCCCGGATACTGGGATATGTACCCGTCGCTGAATGGTGCAACGGGAATGACCTTTGAGACTGATGGCGGCGGGCCTAAAGGGCTGAACTGGACCCGTGATGATGGCACCATTGTTACTTTCAGATCATCCATCGCAAAGCACTACGTCGCGTCGCTCACCACGCTCGAAACTACGGCTAAGAACAAGGTCGAGCGGATCAAGGATTTTTACAATTTCCGTGCGAAAGGCATGGCCGACAGCGGTGCTGGCAAGCTCAAACGCGTCGTTATCGACCCGACCAGCGATCGCGTGAAGGCTGCTGAACTCGTCGATATCCTTAGACTTTCGAACATCGAGGTCAAGGTCGCGGCGAATTCGTTCACGTCGCCGACCGCCCACACCTACATGGAAAAGAACGCTCCGGCCGCTTCAAAGACGTTCCCTGCCGGTTCGTACATAGTCGACCTGGACCAGCCGCAGCGGATCTTTATCAAGTCGATCCTTGAACAGGACACGCCGCAAACTAAGGCGTTCATCGACGATAATATGGCTCGTTTCCGCCGCAATCAAATGCGCGGCAAGGGCCAGCCAAAGGAAGATTACGGATTTTACGACATCACCGCCTGGTCGCTGCCGCTCGCTTTTGGGGTTGATGCGTGGTGGACCGAGGAATCGCCGAACGTCCAGGGTGCGATGGTCGCTGCGGAAACGCTCGCAGCTGCCAAACGCGGCAGTGTGACCGGCCGCGCGGCGATCTCGTACGTCATTCCATACGAAACCGATTCGACCGCCGCGATGGTCATGCGTTTGCAGCAGAACGGTTACAAAGTCGCCGTTGCGACGCGGCAGCTTAACGCCGGCGGGCGAAATTGGCCGGCCGGGACGTTCGTGGTGCGTGTTTCGCGAAATCCTGATTCTATCCACGAAAAGATAGCTCAGTTCTCCCGAGAAATGGGCGTGAATGTGACGGCGATCAACTCCGGATTCTCTGACGAAGGCGACACTGCGGTAGGCGGCGAAGCGGTCATTTCCCTTCGCGAGCCAAAGATCACCATCGCGGCTGACGAAGGCGTCACGCAGGAATCTTATGGATCTATCTGGTGGACGTTCGATAAGTACGGAATCAAATTCACCCCAATGACGATCGGCAACATCAAAGGCGGCGGGCTCAAAGGCTATAACGTCCTCATCCTGCCCGAAGGTTCGGCGGGGCGCTATATGAGCTCGTTCGGAGCAGGCGGCGTGTCGGCTCTGAAGGAATTCGCCGGT
This sequence comes from Acidobacteriota bacterium, assembly GCA_016703965.1. Classification (NCBI taxonomy): domain Bacteria; kingdom Pseudomonadati; phylum Acidobacteriota; species Acidobacteriota bacterium. Next base: position 387,308 of record JADJBB010000025.1, on the reverse strand, counting down.
GACGGCGGGACGATCGTGACAATCAGCGGAGCCTCCGTTTTTGCAACTCTTAAAGACGTCGGCCTGTCATCGTCGAAAATGGTCGGAAGCGAAGATGATGAGCAGAAAGGCAAGGTTCCTGACGACGCCAAACCAACCCCATCGCCGATGCCCGAATCTACTCCGACCGCTGAACTGAAGAGCGACAAAAACGATGGATTCCCAAGTTTGCCGGCCATCGTTTCCCCTTCGGCTAACATGAACAGAGTTCCCGAGGCCCTGCCGGGTGCGATCTTCCGGGCGACGGTCGACCGCACGACGTACATCAATTACGGCGTCAACAAAGACGAAATTCCCGTCCTGATCGCGAGTGCGTACTTCTTCCGCTACTCGAAAGAAGGCACCAACGCTCTCGTCTTCGACGCCGCGCCGAAAAAACCGCTCACCGTCTCCGGCTTCGTTTGGGAAGGCAACACTGAGCGGCTGTTAAAATGGTCGTCTTATGTGATCGACGAATCAGTGGGCGGCGGGCATGTCGTGATGTTTGCGGAAGATCCGTTTTTCCGGGGAATGACGAGATCGACGACGCGTCAATTCTTTAATGCGATAACGTTCAACGGTGTTTTTTAGGAGGGATTTAACGCAAGGGAGCAAAGACGAAAAATATTTTGACTAATCAGTCTTTGCGACTTTCCTCTTTAGCGTCTTTGCGTTAAGAAACTCCATCTGTTTCTTTGCGTCATAAATTATGTTTACGATCAAAGCATCTATAAACGAAAACTTCGAATTCGCGGCCAACCTCTCGGCGGTTAAGGAATTCTTCGACGATATAACGAATTTCGCTGACCTGATGCCAGGTGTTCAACAGATACATGTTGATGGTAAGGGCGTTGCTCATTTAAAGATACAGGCAGAAATTCCCGTCGTTGGAGGGATGGTCCAGAAATTTGCGGTTGAGCGTGTCGCAGACGAAGAAGACCGTATCGAATGGTCGCCGATCGCTGCCGAGGCTCAGAATTTCCTGCGTTATAGTGCCGATTTTCTCGAAAAAGCCAAAGACGTTACGCTCGTCCACTTTTCCCAAGCCGTCGAGCTCCGCCGCGAAAAAGCCCGCGACCTACACTTTCTCGCCGGCATGGCGGGCGAGGCGATCATCAGCTCCGAAATGACCAAACGCTTCGCCGAGATGGTCAAGATTTTCATTGAAAAGGCAAAACAGCGGCTCGAAGGTAAAGATAACTCGGTATAGTAATCGTTAAAGTGGAAATCGAACGAGAAATAATCGCCGAACGAACCATCTACGCGACTTTCGAAGGCAATGGGTTTGAGGTTCATTTGATCCTTGGAAAGCCATTTCCGTCGGGACAGGATTGGAAATGCCCGGTCGCAGCAATAGGGTTAAAGTATGGGGGATTAGTTGATATTGCAGGCTTCGATTCATGGCAGGCCTTAATGCTGGCTCAAGGACTGCTTAATTTTCACCTCACAAATTTCCTGGAAAACGGAGGAAAGCTCTACTGGGAAAAAGACGGAGCCGAACTTGACGTCGAGAATCTGTTTAACCACCCAAGGAGAAACCCAAAATTCGATCCTCCAGTCCTTACGGATGAAGAATACCAAGCCAACATCGATTCCCTAACCGACGAAGAACTGCAAAAAATAGACGAGGCATTGCTTGCCCAGGCCTCGCATCTACCTCGCAAAGTCGCACGCGTCGTAGGCTCCGCAATGCCTGCCGTAGATAAGCGAATTCCTGACACGTTCTACGCCGAACGCGTCAAAAAACTCGTGAGCGAAGGCCGCTTGATAGCGGAAGGGGATATGGACAACATGCGACGAAGTGAAGTCCGGCTGCCAGGCGAGAGAAATGGTACCTGAAGCGGTCTTTCATCGCGTAGGCATGCCGTGATTGTAGCCGTGAGGCGCAGGATGGATGCTCAGCTTATTTGGTTACGTGATCGCTCCGCCGTCGACGATGACGACCTCGCCGCTCATGAAGCTGTTGCGGTCTGAGGTCATGAAGGCGGCGAATTCGGCTAGTTCGGCAGGTTGGCCCTGCCGGCCTTTGGCGACCCAAAAATCATGCATCTGAAGCAGGCGTTCGGGGAGCGTTTGTCCAAGGTCCGTGTCGAAGATGCCGGCGGCGATCGCGTTGACCGAGATACCGAAATTAGCTGCTTCGCGTGACAGGCATTTGGTAAAACCGATCATCGCTGCCTTCGACGTCGCGTAGTGTACTGAGGTTGGAAGGCTGCGGATAGCACCGACCGAAGTGATATTGAGGATCGAACCGGCACGTTCGCGGATCATCTGCTTGTAGAATGGTTTGGTTACTGCGAAAAGGCTGCCGACGTTGGTATCGACGACCCAATCCCAGCTTTTATCCGTCGTCGTTGCAAAATTGTCGCCCTTATTAACCGCGGCATTATTGACCAGAATATTTATCGGGCCCCAGGCATCTTTGATCTCGCGGGCGATGTGCTTCATGCCGTAACGGTCGGTGACCGAGACCTTGTAGCTGAGAGCACGGCGGCCGTGGGCCTCGATCTTCGCCCTCACCTCGTCGGCCAGATTGTCACTGGAATGATAATTAAACGCCACGTCAGCGCCTTCGCGGGCGAAAACTTCGCAAATAGCAGCTCCGATCCCGCGTGTCCCACCGGATACAAACGCACGCTTTCCTTCAAGTAAGAGGCTCAATTAGTGTTTCTCCGTGATCGCAAAAAGTCGAAATGCAATAGAAAAGGTTAAGAAAAAACTGGAAGACTGACAAGCGCCAAAGTTAAAAAGGGGTCAGGCCGACGCTTTTGCATTGGTAAAGGGATGGGGCAGAATGGCGTTGATCTCTCTTATTATCTGGTCGGTCGAATTCGGCATCGTCATACCGACTGTCGCCGCCTTCATCCTTGCGTAGGCACCATTGTCGAGTAAAAGATTCTGTATTGTCGGCACAATATCGGCAGAGCGACGAAGCAGAATTCCGGCTCCTTGCCTTTCTAAAAGATTCGAAGTCCCTGCCTCCTGCGGCATTGGCGGGGTCGTCGCATCGGCGATGATCGGCAAACGGCACGCAAGCGCCTCGAACGTTGTCAGGCCGCCAAGCTTTGAGACCATGACATTTGCCGACTGCATGAGCTTTTCGATCTCATCTGAATAGCCGATGACCTTGACCGGAAACTTCGCTTGTTTTGCTATCTCCTCCGCCTCGAGTCGAAGCTCCTCATTTTTGCCCGCCAGGAAGATCGCCTGGACGTCGAGTTCGCCGCGGACCAGTTCCCTGAATATCTGCGGGATGTTACCGCCGCCAACCCACCCTGCATTTACAAATACAGTGAACTTGTCCGGATCCAACCCATAGAACCGCCGGGCTTCCTGCGCGTCCTTTTCGTCAGCCTCGTGGAATTTCGGATTGACCGGCATTCCTGATATCTTGATCTTTTCAGGCGAAACGCCGTAGTCAAGAAGTTGGTTTCTTGCATCTTCATTCGCCACCAAATAGAGTGAAACGTCATCGCAGGCCCAGCCTTTCCAAAACCCGTAACATGGATCTGTAACAACAGTAACAAGCGGAACCTGATCCGTTAGATTAAGTTCTCGCAGAATCCGTCCAAAGATATGCTGTGTTAGCGGGTGGACACTTACGACGACGTGCGGACACCACTTTTCAAATTGGTCCCGCACATATCCGATGCAGCGCTTATGAAAAAACTCGCGCGTCTCAGGACGTATCTTATTGACAACCCAATAGAGATACTTCATCCAATGCTGCTTGTTTCTCAGGATCCAATTGTAAACGCCGACAAGTTTATCAGTGACGTGGTGCGATTCCTCGACGCCCTTAATGATCTTCACCACGGACGAATCGCCCTTCCAGAACTTGTCAAAACCATCCGATATGGCCTGCGCAGCCGAACGATGCCCGCCGCCGGTATCGGATGAGATGATCAGGATCTTTGGAGTGGTTCGCGACATTTACGGGAGCACAAATACTAAGCCTTCAGAGCAACTTCCCTCGCCGCCATAAACTCGGCATTCTTCGCCGCCTTCTTCATCTCACCTTCCAGCTTCTTGATCTTGATCAGATGACCTGGGTTGAGCGGCAGCGATGGATAGAAGCAATTCGACTCGTGCGTGCAGTGGCAGCCGTCGGCGACTTCCTTGCGGCGTTCTTTCATGAGGTCGGTCTTCCAGGCAGCCTGAAAATCCCAGTCATAATCACGCAAATTCAGCACGTCAGCTTTGTTCTCACACGACGAAAGCACACCGTTGTCATAGATCACCGCTCCCGCGCTACCGGCGTAGCATTTGAGCTGGGCTTTGTTCTCTTCCTTGGTCTTGGCGATGATATCGTGCATATAGATATCGACCGCGGCCTTGAAAATACCCGATTTGCCGCCGTAATTGTTCTTCAGGGCCGCACTCTTCGTATCCTCGAGGATCATCTGCGAAAGCTGCTGGTACCGCTTGTGGTCAAACTCCAACTCGATCGGATCGGCCGATGGCGGGCGGATGTAATTGATGTTCACCTTGTCCGGCTTCAGATCGTGCTTCAGGAAATCGTACCAATCGAAGATCGTGTCCTCGTTCGAATGCATCACACACGTACACGTCTGAATATCGAGCTTCGGATACTGCTCTTTCTTCATCTGCTGCAGCGTTCGGGCCGTATGGATCGCTTTGTCCCAGCTTCCCTCTTTCCTGCGGATCTTTTCGTGAGCGTCCTTCATCCCGTCGATGCCAAGGGCAACACTGACGTTAAGATTAGGACATTCGTCCATGATGCGGGCGACGTCCGGGAAGATACGCGGATGGATCTGGCCGTTCGACATCAGATATACGCTGTCGAGCTTGTTGTTCTCGTAAAAAGCCCGGACGATCTCAGGCAGATCTTTACGCGTGAACGGTTCGCCGCCGGCGAGCACCAAAACACCGAGATTACCGCCTAGCGTTTCCGAGATCTTGGCGATCTCATCGGCCTTCATCTGCAGCTTTTTACGCGGGCGGTCGTCTAGCTCTTCGGTAAAAAAGCAGTGCGTGCATCGCATGTCGCAGACGCTCGTTACCAGAATATTTAAGAATACAGGCGAGATCGGGCGGCCGATCAGTATGCTTGCGTATCGTTTGAAAATCTCTTTTGTAGCAAAATCCATTAAATTATCCTCAAGCCGGCTAGCCGACTGTTTCGTTAGATGCAGCCGCAGAACCCCAAGTTATAATTTACTTTATTTGAACGGATTTGGGAAATTTTCGAGAACCTAGGTACTGGACGGCCGGATCATAATTTCACCGTAATCGGCGGTCAGTTTCGTCTCGCGATACTAGATACACTATAATCAGACTTTTGCTATGAAACACATACTAATTCTTACTATCGCAACTGTCCTATTTACCGGTGCCTGCGGCGGAGCGGCGAGCAATTCAGCTTCGAATTCATCTAACGCGAATGCTGCGAACAAAGAATCCGATGCCCCGCCATCGCTAACGGTCGCTCCGTCCGAGGCGGCAGATGCCCTCTACGCGGCCGCTCTGAAAGGCGATTGCACAGCGGTCGGCGAAATGTTGACGGAGGAGATGAAGAAAAGCGTCGGTTCTGTCGACACTTACTGTAAATCGCTGACCGGCAACGGAACGGTGGAGAGTGCAAAGGCAGTCGGAGCTTCGGCTTCAAGCGAATCAGCGGCGGTCTCGGTACAGGTCGTCTACAAACCCGAGCAAAAGCCCGAACCCGCAAAACCGGCCGAAAAGAAAAATGAAGCCAACGCTAACATCGCAAATGCCAATTCTGAGGCCGCTCCTGTGGCTCTGCCAGCGGCAGCCCCGGGAAAAACAGAGCTGAAAGAGATCCATCTAAAAAAGGTCGGTGAGAAATGGCTGATCGACGTATCGCCTAAGCCTGCCGCACCGGCAAAAACAGCTGCATCGCCTGCGAAACCGGCCTAAAAATGAAACGGATCTATCTCGATAATTCCGCCACCACGCCGGTCGCTCCCGAAGTGGTTGAGGCTATGATGCCGTATTTGACTGACAAATTCGGCAACGCTTCGAGCATCCACTTCTTCGGACAAGAAGCCCGTGGTGCGGTCGATCGGGCTCGGCATCAGGTCGCCGCGTTGATCAATGCAAGGCCGAACGAGATCATTTTCACGTCCGGCGGTACTGAGGCAAACAACCTCGCCGTCCGCGGCCTCGTCGAATCGAATAACAAACACGGACGCCACATCATCACGTCGGCGATCGAACATTCCGCTGTTAAAAGCGTCTGCGAAGACCTAGAAAAACAGGACTATTGGGTCACGTATCTGCCGGTTTATGAGGATGGTCTGGTGCGGATCGAGGATGTCGAAGCGGCGATCACCGCTGAGACTGTTTTGATCTCGATAATGACGGCAAATAACGAGATCGGCACGATCCAGCCTGTGGCTGAGATCGGGCGTTTAGTAAGGGGCTTACGCGAAAAGGGCCGGAAGATCTGGTTTCACACCGATGCAGTACAGGCCGCCGGAAAGATGCCCGTCGATGTCGAAGAAATCGGCTGCGACCTGCTTTCGATCTCGGCCCATAAGATCTATGCTCCGAAAGGCGTTGGAGCTTTGTACGTCCGCCGGGGAGTTCGCCTGCACGCCCAGAATATCGGCGGTTCGCAGGAACGCGGTATTCGCGGCGGCACGGAATCAGTCCCGAACATCGTGGCCTTCGGAAAGGCATGTGAGCTAGCACGAACCGAACTCGGACTCGCAACAGATTACCTCCGCGGCCTTCGCGACGGTTTCGAAAGCCGCGTCGGCGAAGCGATCGACGGCCTGACCTTCAACGGCAATCGAGATCGACGCCTGCCAAATATCTCAAACATCTCATTCAGCCGCATCGAGGGCGAGGCTCTGCTCATCAACCTCGACATGCACGGCATCGCCGTCTCGACCGGCTCAGCCTGCTCATCCGGCAATCTCGAACCATCACCGGTCATCCGGGCACTCGGCTCGGACGAAGAACGTGCCCGCTCCGCGATCCGCTTCAGCTTCGGCAGGTTCAATGCCGAAGAAGAAGTCGACCGTCTCATCCAGGTTCTCCCCGAAGCCATCGTGAACCTCAGAAAGCTCTCTCGCTGAGCGAGAATTCTCAAAGGTCAGATCGTGTAAAATCACCTGTCGCCGAACTTTACCAAATTAAAGTGTGAATCGATTCACACTTTTCAAAAACAGGCGTATTTTTGCGTTTTTTCGGTGTGAATCACCCAGATTGGTCGAAGGTCTTCAGCCATTTCCGGCCACAAAACACCTTGATTGGTAGAGGTAAATGAGAGATTGGTCAAACGTTCAGGGGGCCTTTCTTGGCATTTAGAACTTTGACCAAACTATTCGTGAAAACGACAAATGACGGGATCCGGTCCTTGGTTCTTATTTTGCCCTCGCAACAACACGAAAGCCGATATCTTTGTATTTTGTCGAAGGTGAGAGTCCACCTCGATACGCGGATCGTTGGTCGTCTTTGCCATCTTTCCACGAGCCGCCGCGCAGGACACGCCATTTTCCTTTTGCAGGGCCTTTTGGATCGGTCTCGGGGGTTCGCGGATAGTCGCCGTACCAAGCTTCACACCATTCCCATACATTTCCATGCATATAGTACAGCCCGAAAGCACAGCTTTGGGGTCAAGCCTTCAACATTGCAGTTCTTTCCTCACCAGTGAAACCGATTCTTGCAGATCGCTGAGAGGCAGTTTGTTCGCAGCTCCTTTTTGTCGTCGTCGGTCAGTTTCCATGCTTTCCCTTGGAGCAGTGCCATGATCAGATCAGCCTGGAGGTTGGCTTGGCGGGTGGTTTCGGGGGACGGTGCGGTGTCGTCGAATTCTTTGAGCCTTTTGTTCCAGATCGCCTGCCATTGTTTAAGGCGGGATTCGATCTTTGTGCGGTCGGTTTCAGAACCGTGTTGTGAGATCAGATATGCGGCTTCGCCCGCGATGTCGGGATCGTCGGAGGCGAGGCGTTTTGCGAAAAAATCGGCGACTTTGGGAGGAAAATTCACGCGGGTAAAATCGTTAAGAAATGTGCCTCGCCACTCCTTTTCAAGGATCGACAACTCCTGCTCTACTAAGGCCAGGGCCTCGGTTTCGTTGTATCTTGCAAAATAGCCGAGCAAGATCGCCCGCGATTGCCACTGCCACTTCGGCCCGTCCGTTTTGTAGACATCCATTAGCTGATCGTAGATGGAGCCCGTTGCAAATCGGGCGGCGAGCATGCATTTGTGCCGAAGCCTGACAGCATTCTGCGTGGCAGCACCAGTGCGTCCGTATTTTTTGATGTCGGCGAGCAGCGGCCCGTCAACTTCAGGAAGCGACGCCTCCTTGAAATTGTCAAAAGCACCGTCGTAGAGCAGCGAATCGGAATCGATAATATCCACAATAACAAACGGACGGGCCCGAGCCTGATCCAGCTCGGCCAGACGCGTCAGGCCCGTTGTGTGAACATTAAGCCGATACATGGTTGGATAGTCGGTTGCACTCAGCATCCGTTCCAGCGAAGGAACGAGCGACGGGTCGCGGATCTGTTCCCACCTAATGCTCACAAGCTGTTCGCGAGCCAATATATCGAGCGAGTCAAAGTTCTTGAGCAGGATTCCCCGAACCGTTGCCAAAACGTCGGGTTCGAGGTCTCGATGCTCCATCACAATAATGCCCGCAGCGGTATCCACGAGATTTTTACCCGTCCGCTTTTGCAAACTGTCGATCACAAATCGTAAATAATATTGCTTCGCTTTAGTGTAAGGGTCGTCCGCAGGCAGCGGCAGAAAATCGCTTGGGCGTTTGTACGGTTTGCCCGATTCGGCGATCACTACCCTTGCGCGCAAGAAGCTGAGAGTGGAAAGTACGTTAAAATCGACCGCTTTGGATACGTCCGACAGAATGTCCTCGAGTTTTCGTATCACCAGGGCCCGGTTGCGGGAAATAAAAAGCCCCTTGCTCAGAGCCCCGGCAAAGTTACCGCCACTCTGCTTCAATGACCAGAGATACCTCGAAACCTTTTCTGGTATCGCGGCATCGCCTGGCAAGTTTGCGAGATCCTGGGCAAAGCGGATCTGTTCCCGCAGATCTTTGGCCGATTCGATCGCAGCCCCAAGTCTCTTCGCCTCAGCCTCCTCCTCGGTATCGGCCATCGGCTTTATTTCAAAACTTACTGCATTTGTCGTTATCTCCGTTGGATCTTCAAAATCGAAGATCCCGCCGCCAGCCTTATCTTTTCGCAGCCGTTTAGTTATCAGCCTTACAGTGTATTTTCCCGGAGCGTCGAAACGATAATAGTCGTTCAAAGATATCTTCACCTCAGTGGGAACATTACCAAGAACGGAAAAGCCGCTCCCGTCGGACGGCCTCTCTTCGCCGCCGTAGAAGTCAGTCTTCCAATCGAACACGCCACTCTGCGGCGAGATGACCACCTTCTCCAGATAGGTTCCTTGATCACCTTGAACCTTATAGCCCGGCAGGTCAGTGGAGAACGAAAGAACGAGCCCGACTGTCTCGCCGGAACGATACACATCCTTGCCATTCGCGAGTGTCAATTTTACCGCGACTGGCGATTCTATATCCTGAGCTGCGGCAAATCCGGACCAAAGGAGCATTAAGATTGCGGCAACAAAGAGCGTTGGAGTAGTTGTTGATAACTTCGCTGAAGATGTTAGGAGTTTCATTTTTGCTCGTTTGATGCTGAGTGGAAAGATTTGGTGGTTTTAACGTCGACAAAGTTGTCGACTAAACCATATATGCCGCCGGCGAGCAGGATGCTCACTCTCCAAGCGCGAAAAAGCGGCCTTGTCAGTTTCCCGACAAAGGCCGCCTTTCTTTCCCTCCCGGTTGGAAAGTGGATGACGTGTGGTTCAAATGTTAGTCGCCGACGATGATGCCTTCAGCACGGTCACCGACGATGATGCCGGCACGGTCGCCAACGATGATGCCTTCTTTGTCGAGGCATGGATTTTCTTTCGAATCACCGACGATGATGCCTTCGAGGGTGTCAAAGATCGTGCCGAAGATTCCGCGGTCGCCGACGATGATACCTTCATTGGTCTGCTTGACGCATCCTTTTTCTGCTCTGTCGCCGACGATGATGCCGTCTGCCTTAGCGATATTTGCTCCAAACATGAGTACGATCGCGAGTGCTGCTACTTTTGCTGTGTTTTTCATTTTTCTTCTCCTAAAAGTTTTATTAATATTTCCGAGTCCCTGCTTGCTCTCTTTCTTGCACTCCTCTATTTCAACCAGCGTGCCACAGCGTGCCGCGATGCATGCCAAAACCACATCCCGTTTATTTACAGAATTTAGAGATCATTTGTGAGATCTTTTCCGGTCGGTTCGGAAACGTAGAAATATGGATACTTTGGTAACACAAAGTTGGTAATTTTCGCCTAACATCAAGGTTTGCAGATACTTACAGCGGTGCATACTTTTTATACAAATTTAGACTGTATAATTGCTATACACTGCACATAATTAACACCGTGCACATAAATGGGCCTTTATGTACAAAAATTCACTAGAAGTTAGGTTTTATGGGGCGTTGAGACTGGATGAAAAGGATGAAATACCGTTTCGCAATCATCTATAGACGCACTCCTTCATCTAAGAAGTCGGCATCCCATTTTTCAGCGGAGAGCGAACATTCAGGCAGAATTTTGGGCGAGGTGGCTGTAGATCTTAATCGCAGATCGCGTTCATTTGTCTGGAGCAATCGGGGCAGGTAGCGTGGGTGATACCGGGCATGCAATCCAGTTCGAAGAAATGGAGCTTTTCGATCGCGTCTTCGATCTCGTCCCACTGGTCGCGGGCGGTCCTTATCTTATTGCACCACGAACACGACATGATGAGGCCGGTTGTCGAGGAATTGCCGCGGCGAAGCAGCTCTTGCGGCGGGCGTGGCTCGACCTTAGTAGTGTGTATTTCGAACTCCACGGTGCCGTCGTCGGACGGATAGATGCTCACCTGAGCACAACGCCGTGTATCGGGGGCGTCACACCTGACGTCAAACTGCACCGACCGGCCGTCAAACGCCTGGTCGACCAACTGGCGATATATCTCACGCGTCGCAGGGTCAGTAATAAACTCCCACAACCGGCGGCCGATGACCGAATCGCCAGCAAGCTCAGGCCCTTCGTTTTCGACCGCAAATGCGTTCCAATTGCCGGCGACCGAGACCATCAGATAGTCGCGGTCGATGCGGTAACGCAGACTATCTTCGTCAGGCCCGCTTTTTGCAGTTCTCACCTTTTCGTCCTCATTGACCTCGGGGCCGACAGACTTAGATTCAGTCTGATCCCCGGTTTCTCGAGGGTTCAAATTTGCCATTATTTCAACTTCATCTCCAAACTCTTGACCAAGAAGCCCTAGATGTCGGCTTGCTGTTCGATCTGTAACGCGATCGGAAGGCCGGCGCCGTGAGAATCAAAAGATCGATCAGTTTTTTATTATTTACGGTTCGAGAAAATATTTAAAGCTCGACGGGAGTTTTGACGGCAAATGCGTCGAAATGTACGGTCGCTATTTCTGGATTCGGTCCTGACTCAATGTAACTAATAGTTTGTTTCCTATTCGTCGATGTTTGTATATTATCTAGGATAATCACATTTATGGCGTCGCGGCTTCAGATCCTTACATTACTCTCAGTTATCGTACTCTCGGTTTCGGAGGGTGCGTTGGCGGCAAGCAAACTGATCGAAGCCAAGACAAGCGATTTTTTGATCAAAAAATGGACAACTGAGGAGGGCCTTCCACAGAACACTGTGACCTCCATCGTACAGACTAGTGACGGGTATATCTGGCTCGGTACATTCGGCGGTTTGGCCAGATTCGACGGGGTCAATTTCACTGTTTTTGATTCGACAAATACTCCCGGCCTTACCGGTAACCGTGTTCTATCACTTTACGAAGACCGCTGGAAAAGGCTTTGGATCGGCACCGAGACGGGCGAGGTGTATACACTTGTCGACGGAAAGTTCGGTGAGTTCAAGTCGGATCCCGAGTTCAAGCGACGTACGGTTTGGCAGTTCATAGAGGATGATACGGGCAAGTTATTTATTGCGTCCGATGCGGGACTCGAGCGGGTTGAATTCCGTGAGGATGGTTCAGTGATACCTGAGTCCATCAAAATAATATCCCGGCAAAGGTCTTACAAACTTGCAAAAGGGCCCGGAAACACCATATGGACCTCGAACGGAAAGGCATTCGTTTTACAAGATGATCAACTGGTAACGGCTGACTCAGTCGGCCAAATGCTGCCTTTTAACATCCTCAAGATAGATTTTTCCGATCAGGGAAGGATGTTGGTTGGCACCATCAACTCACTCGGTTGGATGGACAATGGGAAGTTCAAAGAGCTTCTGCAGAAAGAGAAGGGAGGTAATTTCGGCGGATATGCGGCCGCTTTCAGGAACGGTGAGCTCTGGTTTCAAAAAGGCGAGGACCTATTTATTTTTCAGGACGGTAAACGTGAAAACTACAACATCCGGGAGCATGTCACAGCAGGATCCCGGGCGATGTTATTCGATAATGAGGACAATCTCTGGCTAGCGACAGAGAGCGATGGCCTAGTGCGTTTAACTAAGCGAAAGATCGGGTTGGTCGGGGACATGACCGACCTCAATGTCTGGGGAAGGTATGCACTTGCACAAGACTCAGAAGGAGCAGTATGGTTAGCCGGTCATGATCTGCTCAAAGTAAAGGACGGAAAGGTCGAGAGCATCCCGATCCCCGGAAATGTCGCCGGAACGCAATTGATAAAGGCACTCGCGATCGATGGAAACAATGTTCTGTGGGCCGGGGGATTGACGAATTTATATGTATTCCGCGATGGCAGACTTGAACCTATTCCAAAGTTTGGTACGGAGTCGATCCATTCCTTGTTCTTTGACAGGAATAACAACCTTTGGATAGGGAGCGGGAATGGGCTATGGAAATACAACAATGGACAGATCGAACACTACTCGACGGACAACGGACTCGTCGGAAATAGCGTTCATTTCATTACGCAAACCAAGGACGATGCGATCTGGGTTGGTGCCATCGGCGGAGTCAGTAAATTTGTAAATGGAAGGTTTGAGAATATTACACCTGAGAACGGTCTTTCCGGCAATTATGTCCGCGAGATACTCGAAGATCAAGACGGCACTATCTGGATCGGCACATACGGCGGTGGAATTAATCGTTTGCGTGATGGAAAGATAGAGGTGGTCACTACTGCTCAGGGTTTGCACGATAATTTTGTTTCCAGGATCTTGGTCGATGACGACGGCAAATTCTGGATTTTGGGAAACCTGGGAATATTTGCCGTTAGCAGGGACGAACTGAATGCGGTGGCGGATAAACGGAAAAACTCGATCGTTGGGGCGATTTACGGCGTTTCGGACGGCATGAAAAGCAGCGAAGCCAGCGGCGGCCATCAATCTGCCGGGATAAAAACGCGTGATGGCCGGCTTTGGTTCCCGATGATAAAGGATGTCGTCATTATCGATCCCACAAAGACCAACCTGACTCCGCCAAAGGTCGTCATCGAAGGCGTTTCGACAAGACTTGATGACATCGGCTCGATGCCCATTGCGGCGACGATCCGTGAAAATAATTCAGTATCCATCCCGACGGGCAATCGTGATCTCGAGATCCGCTTTACTGGCCTGAGTTTTACCAAGCCGGAGAATATCCGCTTTTTTTATAAGATTGATGGCCTCGATGATGACTGGACCGATGCCGGGACGCAGCGAATTGCCAGCTATCCATTTCTCTCGCGGTTTGCTCCGGGCAAATACACCTTTCATGTCCGGGCAGTCAGCGCCAGTGGGGTCTGGAGTGAAAATACCGCGATCCTCAGCATCGATGTCGCCAAGTATTTTTGGCAGACATGGTGGTTTAATGTTGCAGCCGCTCTTTTTCTTGTGATGGTTGCGGTTGTCCTCTACAGGTTTAAGATGCAGCAGGTCGAGGCAGAGAAATTAAAAGAGGCTGAATTTTCACGTCAGCTATTGGTCGCCCATGAAATAGAACGCAGTCGAATTGCGACTGAACTTCATGACGGACTCGGCCAGGACCTCCTGATCATCAAGAACTGGGCACAACAAGGGCTCGAATCCAATTCCGACCCGGACGAGGTGCAAAAACGATTGAAACAGATCTCAGAATCGGCTGCCGACGCGCTGGAGGAAGCTCGGACAATAGTAAAGAATCTATCGCCGCAGAACTTAAAGAGATTTGGCCTCACAGAAGCGGTCCGAAATCTAATAGAGCAGACACAAATGGCGACTGGAGTTGTTTTCGAACAAGGGATTGACGAGATCGATGGTATCTTTCCGGAGGAGGCGGAGATCAGTGTTTACAGGATCGTGCAGGAATGCCTGAGTAATATTATTAAGCATTCTGAGAGTCCTCGGGGTAAAATACTGGTGACTAGACAAGATGGTTTGCTGACGATGATGATACAGGATTTCGGAAAGGGGTTTTCCCGGAAGCATCCATCTGAGAAGAATTCTGCGTCGGGTTTCGGTTTGGAGGGGATATCGCAGCGGGTTAAGCTGCTCCGGGGAGATCTTACGATAGATTCGGTAGTGTCGGAAGGCACGAAAATAGTCATACAGCTAAGATTCTGAGATGCGAAAGGAGATCACAGTATTAATTGCAGACGACCATCCGATCTTTCGACAGGGATTGGCGGCGATCATCGAGAAGTCCGATAACCTGAGGCTTGTCGGAGAGGCCGACAACGGCTGGGCGGCTATTGAACTTATCGGAACTACCGATCCAGATGTGGTCATACTGGACATTGATATGCCGATCATGGACGGCATCGAGGCCGCCCGGGCATTGAAGGAACGATCTTCGCGAGCCATCCTGATCTTCCTCACGATGCACAAGGACAACTCCATCCTTCGCTCGATCAAATCCCTTGGAGTTAAGGGCTATGTTCTTAAAGATTCTGCTTTGGACGAGATCGTTAGATGCATTCACACCGTAATGTCCGGGAAGTTGTACCTCAGCCCCGCTTTGAATGAACTTATACTCGATAACGTATCCGATGACACCGACAGCAATGCTGTATGGGCGCTGGGTTCGCTGAGCCAGACCGAAAAGAAGGTCCTTTTGTTAATCTCGGATTCTAAAACTAACCGTGAAATTGCTGCCGATCTGTTCGTCGCGATCCGCACCGTCGAAACCCATCGTTACAATATCTGCTCGAAATTAGATATTAACGGGGCCAATGCCTTGCTTAAATTCGCGATCCGCAACAAGGCGAAGATCGAGTCCCTTTTTTCAAATTAAGTAGAACTACTTAGGCTTTTTCAGTAGCGCTTCGTATTTACCCCTGCCTCGCTCCCCCATAAAATTATACCTTGATCAAAAGTTGTCTCCTTTGCATTGACCGCTACCAACTCGGCCTTCCCAGTCGAAATGGAACCGCTCAGGAGATCGGGGGCAACCTGTAAAACTGAATTTCTTGAATTGCAGCTGCCGCCGTCACGTCGACGCACAAATCCCCTCCGATCTGCACTTCTTGTTGGCGAAATACGTCGCAGCCTAACTAGATCGAGACCAGGATCGCATTTCGGGTAGGAGTCTACCAAAAAAGAGCACCTAAGAGTGAACAGCGAGAAAAAAGTGAGAAAAATACTTGTAGCAATTCTAATAGCGTCGATCGTTTCAGTGAGCGCTATTGCGCAGGACCTTTACATGCCTCGAAATGTTAAGGCGGCTTACAAGGCCGGCTTGCGTTCGATGGATGGAAAGCCAACGGCTAAGTACTTTCAGAACAAGTCGACGCACAACATCAAGATCTCGGTAAATCCGCCAAGCAGGAACGTGTCCGGCGTACAAGAGATCGTTTACAAGAACAACAGTCCGTTGACGCTTGACCGGCTCATTCTTCGTTTCGAAATGAACGCCCACGCGCCAGAATCTGCTCGTGAGAAAAACGTTGACACGAAACAACTCACGTCGGATGTTGTGATCGCCGAATTCACGGAGAATGGGGTGGTTCGCCCATGGAAGCCGCTACTCGACATTAAAGGAATGTCGCTTAACGCTATCGACCTCCAGAAGCCGATACCACCGGGCGGCTCAACGACGCTTTCCTTTAAGTGGGTCTATGAACTCGCTGAAAAACCTGATCGCGACGGGGTGATCGACCCAACGACCTTCTACATTGCGTATTTCTATCCGCGTGTAGCTGTTTTAACTAACGTGGATGGATGGGACACCGATCAACATTTGCTGGGCGGCCACGAGTTTTTCGGTGAATTCAACGACTACAACGTAGAGGTGAACGTACCGAAGAATTTCATCGTTTGGGGAACCGGAAACCTGACCAATATCGATGAGGTTCTACAGCCAAAACACGCCGAACGGCTGAAGCGTTCATTTACGAGTGACGACGTGGTCAATGTCGCATCGCTCGCCGAGGTAAAGGCGGGAACGGTTACTGCTCAAACGCCAACCGTTACTTGGAAATGGAGGTCTGAGAACGTTCCGGACGTCGTTTACGGACTTAGCGATCACTATATCTGGGACGCTGGCAGCATCGTCGTTGACAAAAAGTCCGGTCGACGTGCCAGCACCCAGGCTGCCTACGACGAGCCGTCAAAGAACTTCGCCAATATGGTGACTTACGTTAAGTCAGCTCTCGACTATGCGTCAAATGATTGGCCTGGCATACCTTATCCCTACCCCAAAATGACCATCTTCCGCGGCACCGCCGACATGGAAGCCCCGATGATGGCCAATGACAGCTCCCAAGAGGACTCAAAGTTTCAGCATTTTATCGCCGCACACGAGATCCTGCACACCTACTTTCCGTTCTTTATGGGCATAAACGAACGCCGATATTCATTTATGGAAGAAGGTTGGACGACCGCATTCGAATACGGGTTCAATCAAAAGCGCTTCGGTCAGCCCTTCACCGACGATCTATTTAAAAGATTCGCGTTGCCAACTGGGTAAAGAACGCCGATGCCTCGGCCGATCTGCCAATTATGACTCCCGAGAATGCCGTCTCAGGCTTGGTCCAAGCTTACGGTGACAACAAGTATGGTAAAGCGGCACTCGGATATCTCGCCCTCAAAGATCTGCTTGGTGATACAGACTTCCGGAAAGGCCTACACGGATTTATGAACGATTGGAACGGTAAGCACCCGATGCCGTGGGATATGTTCTATTCCTTCAATACCCATACAGGTCGGGACCTTAATTGGTTCTGGAATGCCTGGTTCTTCTCGCACGGTTACATCGATCAGGCGATAACTGACGTCAAGGCAGAGAACGGCAGCACGCTGGTGACCATCAAGAATATCGGAGGATATCCGGCACCAGCTGATATGGTCGTCACCTTCACGGATGGCTCGACAGAAACGATCCACCACGGGCCTGATATCTGGCGGTTGAATATGAAAGAAGCAATATCGCGGATAAATCTACCCAAAACCGTTAAGTCGATATCGCTCGACGGCGGTATCTTCATGGACGCAAATCTGGCGGATAACAAATGGACTTCAAATTAGGCGAGTGTGCCAAAACGGAGAATGAATATATGAAAAACAGACTATTGGTAATTAGCAGCTTTATCGTCCTTTTCATTTCTGGAGCGGCGATGGCGCAAGACACTCCCTACAATGTTCAGGACCTGGTGGGAGCTCGGGCGTCTTCGGGCGATTCTCAACTTCGAAGCCGGGGCTACCTCTACATAAAAACAACCACCGGCGGCGACGTAAAGTGGGCGAACTGGTGGAATAACGGCAGCCGCACCTGTATCACCGTAGCCACTCTCAACGGAGTCTATGACTCTATAGTGAGTGGCCCGGCACAAGACTGTAACCGCAGTACATCATCTGGCAACAACGATGGCTGGAACAACGGTGGTTGGAACAATAACAATAACAACGGAAATTGGGGTTGGGGTGGCGGAAATCCGAACAATGTGCCGGGGCTCGGCAAGCCGGGCGTTACGGTGTATGACGATCGAAATTACCGTGGCACATCTCAATCATTCGGCGTAGGGCGTTACCTTAACAACGCAAGGCAGTTAGGGGCGTTGCGAAATGACGAGGCGTCCTCGGTCGTAGTTCTCAACGGTTACAAGGTGCGGTTTTGTGAGGGCGAAGGCAGCGGGAACGGAAGCGGTAGATGCGAAGAATTAGGTGCCGGCAACTATAATCTGCGGCTCAACGACGAGGCTTCCTATATAGAAGTCACGAGAGTCTACGGTGGCGGAAATTGGGGTAACAACAATAACGGCAATTGGGGTAACGGCAACAACGGAAATTGGGGCGGTTCGCCGGCAGAGATCAATGATCTGACTGGGGTCGGCACGTTCTCCGGTAACGCCCGGTTGCTTTCGAGAGGCTTTCGCCTGGTTGACACCATGCGCCAAGGCAGCACGTCGTACACGATCTGGTGGAGATCAAACAGCCGCCAATGCGTGCAGGTAACCGTCGCAGGCGGACGATACGAGTCCGTAAACGACATTGGCAGTCATCCACGCTGTCGTTAATCGCTTGAGCATTAGGAGGAATCAATGAAAAACCTTAGAAAATTCATCGCGCTGAAAATGGCGGTCTTTATCATGCTTGCATCCTTGGGAACTATCCCCGCGGTTGCGCAGTCAAATTACTTAACCTGCGGCAGTAATAACACTAACTACAACTATTGCCGCGTTAACACGGGAAACAATGTTCGCCTGGAGCGCAAGCTCTCCTATTCGAGCTGCAACTATGGCTACGATTGGGGATATGACGGGCGCGGGATATGGGTCAACAACGGCTGCAGGGCCGAATTCTCCTACGGCGGCGGTTCCGGCAAGGCGGCAGCGATAGCAGGAGGAGCTGTGCTCGGTGGTGTGATCCTCGCGGCAGTAATTGCCGCGAAGAAAAAGAAGGACGCCGAGAAGAAAAATGAGGATGAAGAGGCCTCAAACAACGATACATGGGACAGTGGACATGAATATGTGCCTTCTTACCTGGTCGGTTCGTTCCGCGGCTGGAATCCAGATCTCAGATCTTATTCCGACTTGACCGTTGGCCCGAGCGGTGCGATCTCCGTTCGCAATTCTAACGGCCAGTACCAGAATGGGCGATATGACAATGGGTCGATCAAACTCCCATGGGGCAGATATGAGGTCGAACGCAACGGAGACGGCTTTGCGGTCAGAAACAGCAACGGCGAATCATACAACTTCCTACGCATCAGGTAGCGCTTGTCTGGAGATAAATAAAATGAAACGAACGATAAATATTGGCAAGTTACTTCTCTTAATATCGGCTATCACCGTATGCTCGGTTGGCCAAGCATTGGCCCAAAAAACACCGGCCAAAAGACCGGTTCCGACTAAGATGCCGGCAGTTGGTCCGGCCGTACTCGTTAATGATGACACGCTAACGATCATTCGCCGTCGAAATCGGCTAGACGTTGGGGTTGCAAGCTTCATTCCCTGGGCAATGCACGACAAGAACGGAAATCTCATCGGTTTTAACGTCGAGGTGGCTAAGAAACTCGCCTCTGATCTCGGCGTTCAGCTCAACCTGATGCCGGCTGGGCATGTATCACTTCTACCGGATCTGACAAACAAGCGTTACGACATCCTGATCACGGGGATGTACCCGACGCCAAGCCGAGCTCTTTTGGCGAACTTCTCCGAACCGTATTCGACCTCAAAGATCGAACTGATCGCCAGCCGCGACAAAATGGGGCGAAAGGATGAAAAGAGGGATTTCGATGATGACTCGGTGACGATAGGCATCATTTCAGGGACGGTTTATGGCAATTATGCTGCAAGTGAGTTTCCAAAAGCGAAAACTCAGATGTTTGACGACGAAGCGTCAATGATCGAGGCTGTCGCAAACGGAACAATTTCGGCCGCGATCGCATCGAAGCCTGGCCCGGAATTCGCAGTTAAAAACTCAAATGGAAAGATCTATAAGCCGTTCAGCCGACCATTGGGCGAACTCGACGAGGCTCTCGCGATCCGCAAAGGTGATGTTGATTTCCTCAACTATTTGAACACGTGGATCCGATATAACGAACGGAACGGATGGCTCGAGAAACAGCGGAATTACTGGTTCGAGGGAACGGAATGGAAGTCCCTTCTCGAATAAAAAGGAATGATCGGCAGCACGATAGATCCGATCGAGCCCGAGGAACTTCATAAGGAGACAAGATGAAAACAACATACAAAATACTGTTCGCTACGGTTCTTGCTTTAGGCCTAGCATTATCCACCTTTGGGCAGGCAGATACTCTCAAGGACCTGGTTGGATCTCGTGCAGGTGCGGCCGAGAGCGATCTCGAATCCAGAGGCTACGCCTTAAACCACACGTCAAAAGAAGAATCAGCTGTTTGGACGTACTGGTGGAATTCGAGTAAGAAAAAATGCGTCATGGTCAAGACTGACGAAGGCCGTTATGTTCGCATCAATGACGCCGAACCGGCTGACTGCGGCCAAAAGAGCGGTCTCTCGACCGGACAGAAGGTCGCGATAGCTCTCGCCGCCGCCGCTGCGGTTGGCGGAACGGCGGCGATCGTTCACAAAGCGCATCATCACGATGACGACAAGCATTTTGAAGACGCGAATCAGGAATCTGATTACGAGCGAGGCTTTCGTGATGGCCAGTATAACAGTACCTATCACAACTGGAACAATTCGACGCAGTATAGCTCTGGTTACTCAGCCGGCGTTCGCCAGCGACGCGAAGAAACAAGTCATTCGTCGGGCTGGGGCGGATATCAGCCTCATCAATATGTGAACGACCTTGTTGGTTCGCGGGCATCTGGGGCCGAATCGTCGATGCAGCAAAGAGGCTTCAGCAATAAAAACACGTTCAAAATGGGAGATGCCAGCTATCAGATCTGGTGGAACACCAGCACCCGCCAGTGCATTCAGGTCATCGTTTCAGATGGCCGCTACGAATCGGTAAAGGATATCGGTTCTTCACCCTACTGCCGCTAGGCTGAGGGCTTATAGCGGGGGAACGAAATCGTCCCCCAACTTTATTTTGATGGAGGAATCGGAGCATGGATGTATGTAAAAGATCGCTGGTTGTTCTTGTTGTCGTACTCTGCGGTGGAGCAGTGTTTTCAAATGCTCAGGAAAAACGAGTTGACGTTAAATTCAGGCAGGGTGCTTCGAGCGGGGTGTATTCGAATACGGTGACCGGGTATGGTTCTGTCGATTTTTATATAAGAGCGAAAGCCGGACAGACTATGTCCGCGAAGCTAACATCGACTAACAAATTCTTGTATTTTGTTGTTCTTAAAGATCTGACAAGCATGGAAGCCGTTGCAGATGAGGCTCGGGACACAACCAATTGGTCCGGTGAACTGCCAGCAGATGGAAGCTACATCGTCCGCGTTTTCCTCGTACGGGCAGAGGCTCGCAGAAACAAGCGGCCCGTGAAGTTCAGCGTACGGATCGGAGTCAAATAACGGAGCATTTACAAATACTGAGGGGTTAAGTATGAACGGAAGATTGGTCGTTTCGCTAGTCATATTGATCGTCTACCTATCGATCATCATGATCGGGGCAAAGATAGAGGTCGGCAGCGGTACTATGAGCCAGGCCGAGATGGTAAGTCGTCAGGTCTCGATCAGTTTGATAGTTGGCTTTGTCTTTCTATCCGGCGTAGTAGCTTTTTTCGGCTGGCGTCGAGAAACAGGGCTGTTACCGGTCCGAAGCACCAAAAGTCTTTTGATCCTGTGGCTGCCTGCGCTGTTTATTCTTGGCTTTTTTTCGGCGTCCCTGCTACTAGGATTACCATCGCTTCAGGCGTTTCTGTTCGTTGGTATCAACACTCTACTCGTAGGTATATCGGAAGAACTTGCTTTCAGAGGGATCTTATTTAGTGGTGCGAGGACCGCCCTTCGGCCGATCGGAGCGATATTCCTAACTTTCATCATTTTTGGAGCAGTACACGTTTTCAACGGGATCACTACCGGAGACTGGGGAGCCGCCGCTGTTCAAGCTACAGCAGCTGCAATGTCCGGACTTCTATTTATCGCCATTCTTATTAGGACGGGTTCGATCGTCCCCGCAATGATTGTTCATTGGCTCTGGGATTTTGGCATATTCGTTATTGGCTCTCGTAATGGACATCATCCCACGCCTGTTGTGGCCGACGATCCCGGGATTACATCTGTGCTCGGGCCGATTCTATTCGTGTTACCTAACTTTTTATACGCTCTCTGGTTGCTCAGGGGTGTCGGTTCGAAAAGCAGTGAGGATTTGATCTGAACTGCGATCAAAGCTTCTGAGATCGTGTCGACTTATTCGCACGACAAATTGAAAGTTCTTGGAGAAAAATATGTTCAAAAAATTAGTATCAGTAACATTGTTGGCTGTGGTTTTGGGAGCCACGGCATTGGCACAGGACACCCCTCGGGATGTTAACGATCTGGTGGGAGCGAGGGCCGCGGGCGGCGAAACGACGCTGAAAAGTCGTGGTTATAAGTTTATTAAAACGTCGAAGAGCGACGACCGTTCGTACTCGAACTGGTGGAAGGCCTCTAACAAGACTTGTTTGACAGTTGTAACTCTAAACGGCCGTTATGATTCCATCGTGTCGGGGCCTGAAGAGGACTGCAAGACAGGCGGTTCTGATTCATCGTCGGGCGACGGTGCTCCTTCGGATGTTGCAGATCTAGTTGGTACCAAAGCATCGGGCGGCGAGAGCGATCTTAAATCGCGGGGGTACCGATTCATCAAGACATCGAAAGGGGGCGACCGTTCATACTCGAATTGGTGGAAATCTTCCTCCAGCACTTGTTTGACAGTCGCAACGTTCAATGGGCGGTTCGACACGATCGTGTCAGGACCTGCCGAGGACTGCAGGACAGGATCGGGCGGAAGTTCAGCGTCGGCGTCTTCAAATCAAGTTGATCTCAGCGATCTTGTCGGGGCTCGTGGAGCGGGTGCCGAGACTGAAATGCAGTCCCGTGGATTCCGTAACGTCAAAGGTAAGAAGATTGGCTCAACTAGCTATACATACTGGAAGAACGACGACTCCGGCCAGTGCGTTCAGGTTGCTGTCAGGAACGGCAATGTCGCATCCATTCTTCGCAGCAATGCAAATAACTGTAAGTGATATCTAGTATAGGCCCGGTTCGCAATACGCGGGCCGAGCCTGCACTAGTGCAATTTGAAGCCCGATGAGACGACTTGGAAGCTTGTCCTTGAACAAGGCCGCGGGGTTTTCTGCTAGTCACGTAATTCAACTACCACCGGGGACACACAGCACGTAGAGGTAATAAAATGCAACCGAATAAACCATATCAATTCCAGCGGTTCGTGGCCAGCTTTGTCTTGGTGGCAGCCTTTGTTCTGAACATTCCGGCACAAACCGGCCTTTCAAAGGATGAGGAGAAACTCACTAGGTCGATCAAGATCAAAACGATCGAACGGATCACAAAGGGGCTGGCCGATGACAAATTCGAGGGCCGAGGCACGCTGCAACGCGGCGGTGATATGGCTGCGAACTGGATCGCTGATCAAATGAAGTCAATGGGCCTCAAGCCTCTTGGCGACAATGGGACTTATTTGCAATCGATGCCATTTGTCGAAACAGTATTCACCGAGGAGACTGACGTAACGCTCAACGGCCAGAAGCTGATCTACGGTAAGGATTGGAGCCAGGGACTTCTGCTCGCGGATATGAGTGTCGAGCGAAGCCTGATCTTCGTCGGGCACGGCTACGTTTCGGATGAACTTGGGCGTAATGACCTTAAGGATGCCGATCTTAAAGGTAAGATCGCGGTCCTCATCGACGGCCCACCGCGAAGTTATACGGCGGAGAAATGGAAGGAGATAACGGATAAGACGTCAGCGATCCCGCTTCTTTTTGAGCGAGGGGCAGTTGGGGTAATTCTTGTGGGAAACGGGCGCGAACTGTATAAGCACGATTTTGTAGTCGATCAAACCGGCAGGCGGAACATCGCAACCCTTGAAAAATCTAAAGAGAGGGCTCAGGTTCCAATCCTCTTCTTCGGTGACGCCGCCCGGGCAAAGCTATTTGAAGGATCAGGAATGACGGTCGGGGAGGCGATGGATGACGCATCGGATCTTGAGTTCCGGCCGATGGATCTCAAGCCGAGCATTAAGGTGCATTTGCGTTCAAAGCAAACCCAGGCCAATTCTCACAATGTAGTTGGATACATCGAAGGATCCGATCCAGTTCTCAAGAATGAAGCTATCGCATTTACGGCTCACTACGATGGGTTTGGGATGATCAACGGCAAGATCTACAACGCTGCTGCTGATAATGCGATCGGAAACGGTGAGATGCTTGCGGTAGCAGAAGCGTTTTCAAAAATGAAGGTCAAACCCAAGCGTTCTCTGATCTTTATCTCGACGACCGCTGAAGAGTATGGCCTGCAAGGCGGCTATTTCTTTGCACAGAATCCTAAGTGGGACATCACCAAGATCGCAGCTAACTTGAATCTCGATGGCATCGGTACCGAGATAATGGGTCCGATCAAAAACATGGTCGGCTTTGGTGCCGAGTACTCCTCTCTCGGGCCGATGTTCAATGACGTTGCAAAGGCATACAAGATAACTCCGATGGAGGACCCGATCCCTGAACAAGGCGTTTTTGGCCGCTCCGACCATTATCCATTTGTCACTCGAGGCGTTCCCGCACTGATGCTTGTCGGGTCGCCTGAAGCTACGAAAGAGGGGTTTGTGAAGCGGTTCAATGAGTTTGAAGAGACAAAATACCATCAGCCGTCCGATGACGTTTACAAAACCTGGCATTGGCCTGGGGCAAAGACGGTCGCTGACATGATGGGCATTCTTGGATGGCGAATTGCACAGAGTAAAGAAATGCCGTCGTGGAAGAGAGGAAATCCATATTCGAACCTAAAGCGAGGCGACACGCTTAAGTAGAAGATCTAGATGAGCAAAAAGGAGAGATAAATAAAATGAATAACCGCAGTATGAAGCAAACCCTAAGAATACTAATAGTCTTGACAGCGATTTTTGCCTTCCCAACGATGATTCTCGCAAAAGCTGACGACAGCAAAGATGCCTTCGTTGGCACAGTCGAGAAGATCGATGCCGAGGCAAAAATGGTCTACGTCAAATCAAAGGACGGCGTGGTCAAGGCATTCAAGTGGACAAAAAAGACAACCGCACATGGGATAAAAGAAGCTGTTGTTTGGACGGATCGAGCGGTACACGTTGGAGCTCATGTGGTAATTCGTTCGCTCAAAGTAGCTGGCGAGGAAACTATCAAAGGAATTCACTGGTTCGGCCAAGGTACGGTCAAGGTCGTTGAAGTGGCGATAAAACACGTTGGAAAAGGAACTGAAAAGGTTGCATTTGCTATAGCCGGAGAAGCCAAGGAGATCTATGATGTCTCCGAACACGCTTTGGTTAGTACTGGAAAAAAGATCACACATGGGACCAAAGAGATCGAGAAGAAAACTGAAAAAGAGGTTTTAGCGTCAGTCCACGTGATGGAACAAAATGGGAAAAGATTTGTTCATTTTATTGAATACAAGACCAATAAGTAAATAGATAAGCTTCATCAACTCGCATGTTCTTGGGGCAATAGAAAGCCAAGACACCGGCACAGCATTTGAGCACTATGAAACCGACGAAAATAATCCTGCTATCAGCCGTGCTTTTTTCGCTCTGGGCAATTCCAGGAAGCGTTAAGGGCCAGCAAAGATCGACACAATACGTCCAGATGAAGGAGAGGTCCCGGCTTCTCTTCGATAAGTGGTCGAATGCAAAGAACATGGGCGAAGGGCGGACGATAACCCCCGTGAGCGTTTTGAGGCGATGCCTGTTTCGCGTAGATCGACATTCGCCGCCGCCACTAACGCGCTCTTGTACACGCGTCTGACAGATCCGAAGGGACGCCCCCTCGGGTTTGCGATCGATCTCGTTGATTCGCTTGAGGAGATCGCCGGGCAGGAGATCGGAAAGGGGAGCGACGAGCAGTTTCGCCTGTACGTCAAGCTGAAACCCGGAGCAATCGAAACGCTGGAGTTGAGTAAGGAATTTCAGCATGGCAAAGATAACACCATCTTTCACAAAGGATTCCCGATCAATTATCGCCAGGCTGGTTCGCCTCCAACAATGCAGTATTCTATTGCGACCGACGGCGACCGAGCTGACATCGATGTGGACTATAGGTCAAGTGCATTCCCGAGTGCTCTTTTTAACGGACACTTAAGCGCATCAAATTCGGATGTTAGAGCTGCCGGGAATTATCCTACGCATTTGCGACGATGGCCGGGCCTGATTGACTGGTGGGACACCGAGTTCCCTGACCTTATTAAAGAGTTTGTTAACAATGCCTTCGCTCAGCGTTCAGTAACCTATCTACCCGCAACCGGCAGTTCCAATGCTCCGGAGGCTGCCGAGGTTTCGGCCACCGCGGACGCGTTCTTTAAGGCTTGGCTGCTAGATCGCGACGTCTCAAAAGCCCTATCCTTCCTGCAGCAGAAGCTGAGGTTTTGCTCAGATCTAAAAGAATCGCCAGAGAAACAAATGCTCGAGGCCCGTCGCAAGATCCTTTTTCTGGATACCTTGAAGGCTGCGAACAAGGAGCTAAAGAAGCCCAAAAAGCTTGAAGACGCAATAAGGGCGATCGCTCCGGTCGATCCGTTCATTAAACCAGTTGAGCATTATCAAAAGAACGCTTTCATGCTGGCAA
Organism: Acidobacteriota bacterium; assembly: GCA_016703965.1. Classification (NCBI taxonomy): domain Bacteria; kingdom Pseudomonadati; phylum Acidobacteriota; species Acidobacteriota bacterium. Next base: position 360,665 of record JADJBB010000025.1, on the reverse strand, counting down.
CGATCACCGACGGCGACTATGACCATTTTGTTTGTTCGTCAAAGAAATCGGAGATCAGTTCGAAGGATAGCGACATTCGGGCTCGAACTTACGGTAAATACTATGTGACCAAATTCCAGTTCATCCTTGAGAATGGCAAGGGCGGCATCCTGCGTCTAATGTGGGGAAAAGAGAACGGCCTGTGGAAGATAGAAGCCTTCGATGCGGTCACGGCGTAATAAGAAGTTCTGGACGGATCACTTTTAAGGTACGCGGGTGGAGCATTTTCATCCGCATTTTTTTGTTCATCTGAGTTTCGTTGCTTAAGGTTTCGATATGGAAAAGCAAGTCCCGGAAATTGTAGAACCGGAGATCTCGGAGGAGCCGACGCTCAGCAGCCTCGAACCAGTCGCATGCCTAAATTGCGGCCACGAGTCGGCTGGCGATTTTTGCAACATGTGCGGCCAAGCGGCTGATGTCGAACGCTATTCGCTCTCAAGTTTTCTTCGCGAACTTTACAACAATCTCCGCAAGATAGAGATATCCACAACATTTGCAACCGCGATCGAATTGCTACGTCGCCCAGGCGACTTCGTCAAAGAATATCTTGCAGGCAAGCGGGTAGGTTACATAAACCCGATCAAGTTTTACTTTTATGCAATGATCGCAGATGTCTTGGTTCGTGGGCTCTTTCTGTGGCTGACGGGCGATCAGGCCTTCGCTTCCCCGCTGACGGGCAATACGATGTATCAGATCGAAGGGCTCCTGTCGACAATATTCTGGGGACTTCTTTGGAAGGTGTTTTACCGCAGCTCGAAATTTAACGTGATCGAGTTTGCAGTTTGTGCGGTCTATTTTGAGGCAGAGACAGATCTTTTCGCAACCACACTCATGGTTATTACCGCACCGCTTCGCAATAGCATGCCATACATTCCGACAGTTTTAACTTCCGTTGACTTGTTGCTAACGGCCGCCTACGGTATATATTTTGCTCGCCAAATCTTTGAAGAGCCCTTGCCGAAGACGATCATCAAGCAGACGATGCTGATGATCCTCTTCATAATACTCCTTGTCACAACACTGTTCGTCCCAAACCAACTCCACTAGATCCCATTGCTAAGATGATAGTTTGTGCCGACGAACCGGTGGGAAATGTTCAATACAATTCGGACAGTCCCGGCATTCTCTGGGTGCATTCGGGCGAGACCGCCCAGTTAAGCGAATTCATGCTGTTGAATATGGCTTTCCGCTATTGCCACATTGAGAAGTTCGTTCAAGTTGAAAGAGTTGGGTAATTAGAAGGATACGCAAGATCCAAATCCGGTAGGCGATCCGATGGGCTTGAATGTTAATGCACTTCGTCTGAAGGCAAATATTGTGCAATCTACGATCCTGCACAAAAATAGCCCCATTTTCATTGAATTTTGTGCAAAGCATAATTGCTATACACTGACCCATTCAGGTTACGAATTTTCCTAGCTTTTTTTGCGTTAAACATGTTAAACTGGATACGTTGGACGGAACCTGAGCCCGTCTATCCTACTTATTGAGCACCGCTGTTCTCATAAATCCCACCTTTTATGAACAGAGAACCCCTTTCAAATACTTTCAAAGGGATAGTTATCCTTGCCGCTACGGTGGCACTCGCCCTTGCGCTTTCCGACCTGCCTAAAGCGTCGTTTAGCTGGGGCTTTTTTGTCATTCTCGCGTCTGCCGTTATCGTGACGCCGCGAATGAGCCTGACGCTGCCGAGATCGCGTTTTGCGATCAGTTTTTCAGACGCTGCGGTCTTTCTCACCTTTCTGATGTACGGCGGCCCGGCTGCGATCGTGGTCGCTGCCCTCGAGTCTGCCTCGAATTGCTACCACCTCCGCTCCAAAGGGTTCTATTTTGGCAAGTGGATGATTCCCACGAATGTCTCGATAAATACTGTCGCCACGTCTTTGACCTTTGTCGCCTGGACCGCCGCTGAACCGCTTTTCAAATTCGCTCCGAACACGACCCAATACATTGTCTCGACGGTTGGTATTCTTGCTCTATCCCAATTTCTTTTCTCATCGTGGCTCGTAGCGATCTTTACGTGGACGCGTAAAGGCACAAGTCCATGGCAAACATGGAAAAATGACTGCTTTACCAGTTCGATGACCCAGATCGTCGGTGCCGGACTCGCCGGCCTAATATTTAAGTTGATCAGCTATCGTGACGTGCTCACGGGTTCGATCGCGATGTTCGCTCTCGCTGTTCTTTATCTTAGCTATCGTCAGTCGATAACGGAGGTCACGGTCGCGATGCAGCAAACCGAGGAAGCCGAACGCGAGAAGGCAGATATCGAACGTGAACGCCGCCAAGAGGCGGAAAAATATGCGGGCGAACTTGCGGCGACGCTCGACAAAGAAGAGAGAGCGAATGAAGCTCTTCGAAAGAGTGAAAAAGACCTTCAGCACGCTGCTCTGCATGATTCCCTGACGAATCTTCCGAACCGCAAGCATTTCGGTGATAAGCTGCGTCTTCGCATCGAACAGTTTAAAGATGATCCGAGCAGGACCTTTTACGTTCTCTTTCTCGACATCAGAAAATTCAAGAACATTAACGATAGTCTCGGCCACACTCTCGGCGACAAAGTTCTGATCATTGCGGCAAAAAGATTCGTACGAATGCTGAATTCGACGGACATGGTCGCGCGTATCGGCGGAGACGAATTTGCGGTGATCCTCACCGACATCTCCTCGATAGGCAAGGCCCAGAAAGTAGCACGGCGGATATTCGACTCGATCGCCCAGCCATTCTCCCTCAGCGGAAACAACGTAACCGTCAGCGTCAATATCGGTATTGCTCCTTGCGACGCCGAATACAACACGCCCGAAGAGGTCCTGCGTGACGCTGACATCGCCATGCATTACGCAAAGGAGTGGAACAGCGGTGTTGCCGTCTTCACAAAAGAGCTGAGAGAGAAGTTCCTCGAACGTATCCGTTACGAGAACGATCTACGCCACGCGCTTGACCGCAATGAACTCGCGATGAGCTACCAGCCGCTGATCGATATCCAGGACGGCAGCCTGATGGGATTTGAGGCGTTGCTGCGTTGGAATCATAGCGAGATCGGCAATATTCCGCCGAATAAATTCATCCCGATCGCCGAGGAATCAGGCCTGATCATCCCTATTACCGTCTGGATCCTAAAGGAAACAACGCGCCAGATCGCCGCCTGGCAACAGATCGGCCCGGAATACAAAGATCTGGTGGTCAGCGTCAATATTTCGGGCAAGCACCTTTCGAACGACGACCTGATAGCCGACGTCCGCGAGGCCCTCGATCTTTCAAAGATCGATCCCTACTGCCTGAAACTCGAGATCACCGAAAGCGCAGCCATGGAAAATGCCGAACATACGATCGACATGCTCAACCGCCTGAAACTGCTCGGCGTACAGCTCAGCATTGACGATTTCGGTACCGGATATTCGAGCCTCAGCTATCTGCACCGGCTGCCGTTCGATACGCTGAAGATCGACCGCTCGTTCGTATACAGCGTCGGTGAAAAAGGTGAGAATTCCGAGATCCTGCAAACGATCATTTCCCTCGCCAAGAACCTTAAAAAGAAGGTCATCGCCGAAGGCATAGAAACCGAATCGCAGCTCCACCTACTCCAAAACCTCGGCTGCGACTACGGGCAGGGCTATCTGCTCGCCCGTCCGCAGACCAGAGAAAATGCTGAGCAAGCACTCTACGAACGCAAGAGCTGGATGCCGGCGAGAATATCCGATCGCATCGAAAATGCCCCTCAGCACATCGATGTTGAGGAAAATATGCCGGTTTTCTAACTGGACAGAATAAGGTTGACTTAGCGGGGCGAACTTAACTAACATCTTTCTATGAGCCCCGACTTAATGAATAGAATTACCTCGAACCCGCGTCAATGCGGTGGCAGACCGTGCATTCGCGGACTTCGAATTCGGGTCAAAGATATTCTGGACATGCTCGCGGGCGGTGCTAGCGAGGCCGAAATATTAGAGGACTATCCATACCTGGAAGCTGACGATATAAGAGCCAGCCTCGGCTATGCAGCGGCCCAACTTGATCATGCGGTAGTCATGGTAGCGACGTGAAGTTCCTGGTTGACGCCCAACTTCCTCCTGGACTTGCTCGCTGGCTGTGTGAAAATGGCCATCCATCTCAGCACGTTAAAGACCTTGATCTCGAAGATTCCGATGATTCTGTCATTTGGGATCATGCCCTCCAGAACGAACTCACGATAATCACCAAGGACGAGGATTTTGCTGAACGAACCTCCAGGACTTTCAACGGCCCGGCGATCGTATGGCTTCGTCTTGGCAACTCGACAAACCGAGCATTGCTGATATGGCTTGAACCTCGCTGGCCGGAGATCTCGGAACTTCTGCAGCTCAACCATCGCCTGATCGAAGTTCGATAAGATCGAAACATTACCAAGTTGTTTTAACCATTAACGCGTTCTATACTTACTGAAAATCTTTCGAAATTCAGGAGTATTGAACGCGTTATGTTTAAGAGATCTATAGTTTTTTTGATCGTCAGCGCATTTCTGACGGTCAGTGTGCCGGCACAGAAGTTTGACTACCCTAAACCACGCCGCGGCGATCAGGTTGATGATTACCACGGAACAAAGGTGGCCGATCCTTATCGCTGGATGGAGGATACCGAATCCGCCGAAACCAAAGCGTGGATCGAGGCCGAGAATAAGCTCACGAATTCCTACCTCTCGACCATTCCTCAGCGCGACGGCATTAAAAAACGCCTGACCGAGATCTGGAACTACGAACGCTACTCAGCTCCGTCAAAGATCACTGACAATTTCTATATCTACACAAAAAATGACGGCCTTCAGAACCAGAGCGTTCTCTACAAGGCGACGTCGATAAACGATCCCGGAAAGGTTTTCTTCGACCCGAACAAACTGCGTGCAGACGGTACAGCGGCGCTTGGCGGCTCGGCGTTTACTGATGATGGCAAATTGTGGGCATATGGCGTTTCGCAGGCTGGCTCGGACCGTTCGGAATGGTTTGTGATGGATGTGGCAACGGGCAAGCTTTTGCCTGACACTCTATCGCCAAATCGCCAAGGCGTCGCGGCGTGGCTCAAGGATAATTCGGGTTTTTACTACACGAGCTATCCGCCGGCAGAAAAGGGCCAGGAACTGAAAAATACTACGTATTTTCAAAAGCTATATTTCCACAAACTCGGTACGCCGCAGTCTGAGGATTATGTAGTTTACGAGCGTCCGGATAACAAGGAATATTTCTGCGGAGCCGAGATATCAGAGGACGGAAACTGGCTCATCATCACCGTCGGCAAGGGCACTGAACGGATGAACATGGTCTATTTCAAAAATCTGACCATGGAAAAAGCCCCGATCCTGCCGCTGGTTGAGAATCTGGACAATGCGTGGAATTTCCTCGGTAACGACGGCTCGACCTTCTACTTTCAGACCGATAAGGGAGCCTCGCGCGGCAAGGTCGTGAAGGTCGATGCTCTCGCCGTGAATAAGAACTGGGTCGATGTGATCCCCGAAACTCCGGATACGCTCAACGGGGTTCAGTTCCTAAACGATCAATTCGTGCTCAATTACATGCACGACGCGTATACGAAGATCAAGATCTTTAACACGAATGGTAAGTGGGTTCGCGACGTCGCCCTGCCCGGCATCGGCACCGCCGGTGGTTTTGGTGGAAAGCGTAAGGATCACGAGACCTTTTATTCATATTCGAGCTACAACGCTCCGCCGACGATCTATCGTTACGACATGAAAACCGGCAAAAGCACGGTTTTCCGCACTGCGAAGGTCAAATTCGACCCGAATACCTATGAGGTCAAACAGGTCTTCTACCCGAGCAAAGATGGTACGAAGGTGCCGATGTTCCTCACCTATAAGAAAGGAACCAAGCTCGACGGCTCGAATCCGACGATCCTTTACGGTTACGGCGGTTTTAATATCGCATCGACGCCGGGATTCTCGATCGCACGCGTGCCGTGGCTCGAAATGGGCGGTATTTACGCCGTCGCCTGCATCCGCGGCGGCAGCGAGTACGGCAAAGACTGGTGGAAAGGCGGCTCGAGGCTCAATAAACAGAACGTCTTTGACGATTTTGCCTACGCCGGTAAATGGCTGATCGCTAACAAATACACTTCGACACCAAAGCTCGCCATTCAGGGCGGTTCGAACGGCGGGTTACTCGTTGGAGCTGTATTGAATCAGAATCCTGATCTTTTCGGTGCCGCTCTTCCTGCGGTTGGTGTGATGGACATGCTTCGGTTTGATAAGTTCACGATCGGCTGGGCGTGGAAATCGGATTACGGCGACCCTGCCGACCCGACCGATTTCAAGGCGATGTACGCCTATTCGCCATATCACAACGCTAAACCGGGCACGAAATATCCCGCAACGCTCGTAACCACCGCAGATCACGACGACCGCGTCTTCCCTGCTCACAGCTTCAAATACACAGCCGCGATGCAGGCCGCCCAGGCGGGTGACGCTCCGGTCCTCATCCGCATCCAGGTCCGCGGCGGCCACGGTGCGGGGTTGCCGACGGCTTTACAGATCGAGCAGCAGGCGGACATTTATGGCTTTTTGGTGAAGAATCTTGGAATGAAATAGGAGACAATTAAGATGAAGAGGTCTATTCCATTTTTTGCCGCGTTATTCGCTCTGAGCCTGGTGCTGTCCGCTTCGGCGGCAGCTCAGGCATCTAAGTGCGGTGACCGCGACTATACGTGCAAGATCGCTGCTTATACGGCTCAGATCGCCGATAACAAGGATGATATTGAAGCCTATTACAATCGCGGGATCGCGTTTCAGGCCCTAGGCAAACACGACGAAGCGATCCTTGATTTCACCAAATACATCGGGATGAAACCGTCAAATCTAGATTACTTGGCGGATGGCTACAGCAACCGTGGAATCAGCTACAAACGCCTGAATAAGCTCGATCTGGCCATCGCTGACTACACGAACGCGATCCAATTGTCGCCCGGAAAAGCGTTCTTTTATTTCAACAGAGGCAATGCTTATTCGACTAAAAAGGCGTTTGACCTCGCGATAGACGATTTTTCAAGTGCGATCGGACTAAAGGCAGACTATGCAGGAGCTTATGTCAGCCGCGGACATGCCTACATGGGTAAGAATAACGGCGATGCGGCATTTGCTGATTTCACCAAGGCCATTTCTATCGATCCGAATGAGTCAGAGGCCTATTACAACCGCGGCATCATCTACGACGACCGAAAGGATTACCAGAAGTCGATCGCGGATTACGACAAATACATCTCTCTTAACACGAACAACATCGCATTCCTTTCGGACGGTTATCAGAATCGCGGGATCGCCTACTATAACATCGGGAATTACGATCGGGCCGTGAAAGATCTCACCTCAGCGATCGAGCTTGACCCTAAAGATGGTTCTCCGTACAAAGCACGAGCATTCATCTATCGCAAACAGGGCAAGATCGCCCTTGCTGAAGCGGATGAAAAGAAGGCCGCATCCTTCAAAAAGTAAAGGCTAAACCGATAAGAGCAAGGCCGCGAACCTCAACGGTTCGCGGCCTTGCTCTTTTGTAGCGATTTCCGTCGAGGTTTTGCTACTTGATCTCGTCCGCCATCAAAAGCCCGAAATACGTGACTCGTTCGTTCGTGTGACGGTGCAGGATCTCGGCGGCTTTCGCCTTTGTATCTTTGTTATCTACCTTGACCATGATTATGCAGTCGCCGTCCTGCAGGTGTTTTTCGTAGCGTTCGAGGTACGTTCGCTCGGGGCCGACGTGTTTGGCGGCGTGGACAAATTGTTCCCACACGCCCGGCTTGGTACCGTCGAAGCTCGCGGCCTCTTTCAGCCCGCTCCAACCGCAAAAAACCTCGATCTCGTCGGCTGAAAAACCGCTGCTCTGCAGCTCATTCACTGCTGCAGCGACAGCATCAGGCTCGTAAAATACGCTGACGACCTTGTAATAGGGATATCCTAAGACGTCATGGTTAGCGACCGCGATCTCTTCTGCTCGTTCAGGCTTTGTACTCATATTTTTCTCCTTTCAACTTCACTTCCAATATAAATGAAGCGTGATCGAAGAAATGTACGAAACATTACATTAGGTTGACGGGGTCGATCTCGACATTCACCGTTCGCAGGTCGCAGCCCTGCTGTTCGGCGTCGGCAAGGCCGATGTCGAGTATCTCGCGCAAGGAGCGTCGGTTGACGCCTTTGAGGATGATCTGTAGGCGGAATTCGTTTTTCAGACGCGATAGCGAAGCCGGTGCGGGACCGAGAATGCGGGCGGTCTTGTCGCTATTTGCGGCATCGAGCGAACGCCGCAGAATGTTTGCCATTTTCGACGCACACGCGTGGTCGCGGTGTTTTATCAGGATCGACGCGAGCACGAAAAACGGTGGATAGGCTAGGCGTTTGCGAAATTTGATCTCTTCGTTGTAAAAACCGAGATAGTCTTGCTCCTTAGCAAAACGCAGAGCGTAGTGATCGGGATAATACGTTTGGATCATCACTTTGCCCGCCTTTTTGCCGCGTCCCGCACGGCCCGCGACCTGCGTTATCAGCTGAAAAGTCCGCTCTGCTGATCGCAGATCGGGCAGACCCAGACCAATATCGACCGAGATCACGCCGACGAGCGTTACATTCGGGAAGTCGTGCCCTTTCGCGATCATCTGCGTACCGACGAGCATGTCGAGTCCGCCCGCCGCGAATTTGAGCAGCACTTCTTCCATCTCGCCTTTGTGTGCCATCGTGTCGCGATCGACGCGGGCGATCCGCATTTCGGGGAATTTTTTAGAGAGCTGATCGGCGATGTTCTCAGTTCCCTCACCGACGAAATATAGGTATTCGCTTTGGCAATGCGGGCACGTTTTCGGCGAGTTTTCGCGGCGATTACAATAGTGACACAAGAGTTTGTTGTCACCTCGATGAAAGGTGAGCGTGATGTCGCAGTTCGGACATTTGAGAGTCTCGCCGCATGTTCGGCACAGCACAAACTGCGAGAATCCACGGCGATTGAGCAAAATGATGACCTGCTCGCCTCGAGCATGCGTTTCCGTCACGGCTTCGAGCAATTCAGGTGACAAAGCAACGTCCTTACCGAACCGCTTGAACACCTCGCGCATGTCGATCAACTCAGCCGTCGCGAGCCCGCGACCGCCGATGCGATCAGGCAATTGTAGATACGTGTATTTGCCGGTCTGAGCGTTAAAGAACGATTCCATCGCCGGCGTTGCCGAGCCAAGGACAACAACTGCTCCGGCGAGGTGAGCACGCATTACGGCAACATCGCGGGCGTTGTAGAAGGGCGATTCGTGCTGGCGATATGACGGATCATGTTCCTCGTCAACGACGACGAGGCCGATGTTCTCAAGCGGAGCAAATACCGCCGAGCGTGTGCCGATCGCGATGCGTGCATCGCCGCGTCGGATCCGCCGCCATTCGTCATAGCGTTCGCCGACCGACAGATTCGAGTGCAGGATCGCGACCTCCGAACCAAAGACCGTACGTAAACGCCGCGAAAATACCGGTGTCAAAGCGATCTCCGGCACCAGCATCATCGCCGATCTCCCAGCATCGAGGGCGAAACGCATCGCACGAATGTACACCTCGGTCTTCCCACTTCCCGTCACACCGTGGAGGAGAAATGATTTGAATTTCGCACCATCCGTCAAGGCCATCGTTATCGAATCCAGGGCCATTTGCTGTTCAGCCGTCAGTTCAAAATCATCCTTCGACGGCAACGCCGCGCCAGCGAGCGGGTCGCGCATTACGTCCTGGACGTATATCTCGACGACGCCATTCTTAGCCATCGTGTTCAGCGGCGAGGCATTTGTTTCAGCCTGTTCGAGCACTTCGGTGAATAGCATTTCACCTCCGTTTTCCTCGAGCAAAGCGATGATTCGAAGTTGAGCCTCTGTGTACGGGCGGACAGGAGTGTCCGCGCTCCGCGTCAGGCGAACCGCTTTTCGCCGTTTCGGACGAACTTTTTCTGAGTTTATTCCCGCAGGAAGCGAGGCCTTAAGCATTTCGCCCCAGAATGACGAGTAATAATCGGCCGTCCACTGCGTGAGCTTTAATATCTCGGGCGTGATGAGCGGCTCTTCGTCGGTGAGTTCGATGACGGCTTTGATCTTTGACTCGTCGATATCGACGTCCGGCGGTAAAGTCGCATGCAGGCCGACAGCGTAGCCCGTCACACTTCGCCGCCCAAAGGGCAGTAATAATCGAGCCCCGAGCTTTATCGACGACCTCATTTCCTCAGGTATCCGATACGTAAATACACGCCGCAGCGGTACCGGCAGGGCGGCTTCGACGTACGTTGGAACTGCTGAAATTGTCGTTTCCGGCGTGGACATTATTGGGGCTATGAACAAAATAATAACCTATCGGGGAACTGTTTGCTCGGCGCCGGTGTCTAAATGGCGAACGCAAGGATCTAACGCAAAGACGCGAAGGAGCAAGGTCGCAAAGGCGGGCCTTTAAGGTCGGACACCGACCGATCTTCGATTTAGCACGAACCGTTAGTTATCGACGAGCACCTGAATTCCGACTTTGCGTCTTTGCCCCTTAGCGACTTTGCGTTAAAAATCCCATCTCGCCTGGAAAAATTTCGTAGAATGTAAGCAATGGACGATCTATTTAAACCTGAAGAAAGGAAACGCGGTGTTAACAAGGTCTTTGTCGGCGGCTTGATCTTCGCTCTCTTAGCGATCGGAGCAGTGATAGGCGTGCTTTCGTTGAAGCCATCGATGGAAGAGCAGACCGCAAAGATACTCGAGGGCTCGCTCCGCGAAGGCCCTGATTATGATGCCCTGAATAAAGACATCGTCATATCAACCGACGACAACACGGTGCAGTCAATGACCCCAATGGGCACGATCTCAATGTATATCAAAGGCAAGATCCGAAACAAGGGCACAAAAACCATCACCGCGCTCGAAGTAAACGTCGCGGTAGTTACCCAGTTCAATGTTGTGCTCCGCGAACGTCGGATTCTCGTAGTGCCCGTCCAGCAGCCGGCTCTTGGCCCCGGCGAGATCATTCCGATCACGCTGACGCTAGACGGATTTGCAAAAGATGACGATCGAGCGAATATTCGCTGGAAAGTGACGGCGATAAAAGCAAAATAGTCAGAACCGCCTGCGTGAGCGGGCGAGATGATCGATCGAATCCTGAGGAAAGTGATAACCAGACGTTGTACCGCCCGCTTACGCAGGCGGTTGTGATACGGTCTCCCGGACAAAAAGCTCTTCGAGCGATTGTTTTACCGGTTGGATCGATGCGAGACGTCCGCCCGAATTGCGTGTGATCTGCAAAACAGCTTCGATATCAGCCTCGTCCAGGATATGGATCGAGGCTCCATTGGGACGTGAAGTGATCGCCGCACCCGCGATGAACTCGACGTCTTCGCGGATCTTTTCGGCGGAAACGCCTTCGATATTTACCTCGAACGAGCGGGACTCCCCCGTTTTTGTCAGCAGATCACTCAGATTCCCGGAAGCAGCGAGCTTGCCCTGTCGCAGGATCGCAACTTCATCGCAAAGAGCCTCGATGTCGGAGAGAATGTGCGTGGACATAAAAACCGTCGTCCCCTTCTCACGAAGCCCGGCGATCAACTCGCGTATCTCGCGGCGGCCAACAGGATCTAGGCCGCTCATTGGCTCATCCAGAAAGACGATCTCAGGATCATTGATAAGCGACTGCGCGAGGCCGACACGCTGGAGCATTCCCTTTGAATATTTACGAAGCTGCTTTTTCCTATCCTTTTCCTGCAGTCCGACCGCGCTGAGCAATTCGCTGGTCTTAGCCGTTCGCGTCGCTTTATCAAATCCAAACAACTCGCCGAAGTAATCCATCACCTCGAGCGCGGTCAGATAATCGTAGAAATACGGATTCTCAGGACAGTAACCGATCCGCCGATGCATTTGGACATTTGAGATATCATGGCCCAGGATCTTCGCTGAGCCTTCGGTTGGGAATTGCAGGCGCATCAGCGTCTTTATCGTCGTTGTTTTCCCCGCGCCATTACCGCCGAGAAAACCAAAGATCTGGCCGGGCTTTACGTTCAGGGTCAGATCGTCGAGAGCTCTGACGCGCTTTTTCCTTAAAAAGCCGGTTTCGTAGTCCTTCGAGAGGTTCTTAATTTCGACTGCGTATTCCATGATCTAATTTTCGGGTGCGATCCTCGTTTTTTCTATATCTAGGGTTACAACGCACTTGTCTTTATCAAGTTTGTACGGGGCGTCCGTCGGATCGACCAGCCTTTTTCCGGCGTCGATGCGGAACTGCCGGCCCTCGGGTAATTTGACCTGCATCAGCATCGGAGCGATCTCGCCAAAACTGTTTGCACAACGCCCGTTCCGCTCGTTAAATGCGGAAAGTGTTTGATTGATAGCGTCCCTTTCATCGAACCAATCGAGCTGCTTCAGCCGCCGATCGGCGGTGATCTGAACGGCCTGATCGTCCGATTCCGAGAGCATCTGTGCGTATATGGTCCGGGCAGTTGTACGGCTTCCGCCTTCGGTCTTCATCGACGCCGCCATGAGTTTCATAAACGATGACGAACCCGGAATTTCGGCTCCCTTTTTGTAGATCTCAGCCGCTTTTTCATAATCGCCGACCTTCCAATAGATGAACCCCAAATACTGGTACAGCTGCCATTCATTCGGGTTGTTATTGACGCCCTTTGTCGCGAGCTCGATCGCCTTCTGCTTGTCGATCGCCGGCAGAACAAGCGCACCATAGGAATATGCCCCGATAAAATGGGGATCTAGATCCGTTGCATTCTGCAAAAGCGGATACAGAAGGCGAGGGTTTAGCGACGTCAGGTCCTCGACGTCGATGTTCGCATCCTTACTGGCGACCATTTTGTCGCCGATATATTGAAGTGCCCTAACCCAATACCAGTCGGCAAGCAGGCCTTCCATTCCAAGAGCGAAGCCCTTGAGCCGCGAGCCGTTCATGCTCAGATCAGAATCGGTAAAACCGTCGGCGAGCTTAGGCTTGCCGCGGTCAAGCGGGCCCGTCAGGCCAATGATCGCGGCAAAGCAGCCTGCGATTATCGCCACCGGCAGAACGACATTTTGCAGTGCAGAATTCGCCATCTATTTGAAATTTCGCCGGCTGAATATTACTACCGTGATGGTCGTCAGAACAACATCAAAAAGGATCGCGTAGAGTGCCGCCGAACCGATCATGGAGCCAGTGGGAAGCATGCCGTTCGCCGTTTCGGTGATGAAGCTAAAATGCGATAGATTGGGCAGAACGTAATAGATCGCCGTGAAAAATCCTACAGCCGTTTTTGTCCCTACGGTCGTCGCGACCTCAAGCAGGGACGAACTGAAATGACCGATAATAAATACAAAGAAGGTGAGAAGTGCCGACAATGCAGGAGTCGAAAATGACGAGAACATGATCGCGACCGCGGTAATGATCGTCAGCTCTAAAAAGATCAGCAAAACAGCTGCCCAAACGCCGCCGATCAGCTGCTTTCCGCCTACATAAAGGAGGGCGAGCGTGACCCCCGTTCCCATTACAACGAGATTAGCGAGCAGCGTCGCACACAGGCCCAGATACTTCCCGACGATGAACTCGCCTCGGCCGATCGGCTTTGAAAAGATCGAATAGACCGTCTTTTTCTCGATCTCCTTCCATACGAGGCTTACGCCAACGAATATCGAGATGAACGTTCCGAAGATCAGAGTCGCACTTAGCCCGAGATTTACGATCACGCGTGCTTCCTGGCCGGCAGTCAGTTCGCCAAGGAAAATTGCACCCACCGTGATCAACAAGACGAAAACGATCAAATTATAGAGAATGCGGTCACGAACGGCCTCGCGAAAGGCATTCTTCGCAATGGCTAAAATACCGTTTAGATAGTTGGTCGAACCCGATTGCATAAATGGAAATTGACGCAGGCCGAAAGGAAACCCGTCGTGATTTTACATCATTTGCACAGGGAAAATAAAGTTGAACATTTACGCCGCAAAGAACTGATCAGCGGCTCGGCGACTGGTGAGCCGGTTTCACCCTCAGGTGCTTCAGACTAAAGGTCTTTAACCTGAGAATTGGCTGCTCGAGAAAATAGAAGGAAAGCACCGAAACACCGAATGCAAGACCGATTCCCAGCACAACCTGTATCATCGTGTCCGGAACCGCATTCTTCGCGAACTCGTAAAAGACATAGTGCCACAAATAGAGGCCATACGAGATCTGGCCGATCCATCGCAGGCCGCGTATTTCCAAGACCTTGTGGACAAGCGAAGTTTCCCGACTGACGAGCCACAGGATAGATACAGCCGTCGAAACCGAGAATATTGAAAGAAAACCGTAATATAACAGCCGATCCTGATGCTGAAAACTGATGACAATTCCAGAACCAACAATAAGGGAAGCAAGAGTTATCCGATCGAACATCCTGCTCTTAAGGGCCGCAGGCGGAATGAGCTTCCAGCAATGGATCAATGAGGTGAGACATCCGATCAAGATGGCATCGATGCGCGTATCGGTCGAATAGTAAAGAACGTCTATATCCGTTCCGCCAGCCGTTCGGACCGCGCGTTGGATCACCAGGATCACGATCAGGCAGGCCGTGCCGGCCGCGATCTGTTTCCTACTCATCGAAATGCCGAATGCTTTGAAAAGCAGCAGGGACCAGATCACGTAGAACTGTTCTTCGATAGCGAGCGACCAGGTGTGGTTCAGATTGCCTGTAACCGCACCTAATCCGCGGTGCCAATTCATCAGGTATGTCAGAGAATATAGAAAATTGTTCTCGCTATAGATGATCGCCGCCTCTTTCACCGGAAGCAAAAGATCACCACCGAGATAGAGAACGATCAGAAACAGCCAGAAAGCCGGGACGAGCCGTAGCGTGCGCCGCAGGTAAAATCCGGAAAGGCTGATCCGGGCTGTCTGGCTGTATTCTTTAAGAAGGATCGAGGTTATAAGGAATCCACTAAGCACGAAAAATACATCCACGCCCAGGAAGCCACCGGGCGCGACCATTCTCAGTCCGGGCACCAAAAGTTCGAGATGATAGAACATCACAAGCAGGACAGCTATAGCGCGCAGCCCGTCAAGGCTCGGCACATGGCTGAAACTCACCTTTGATTCTTTCTCATCTGCCGGCATAGTTGGTGGACAAAGAGCAGTCAGGTCGACTCGGGGTTTCGTCGCCGAAAAAATGAAATTCCTAGCCCGACAATCAGGCTTATCCACGCAACAAGCGAGACCGCACGTGTTATATACGAAATGGACGGTTCAACGAAAGAAAGTGATACATCGGCATTCTCGGACAGAACCGGAAAGTTTATGCTTCCGTCATCACCGGCAATAAGCTCAATGGGCTGACCATTTACGCGAACTTTCCAATATGGATGATAGAAGGTTCCAACCCGGACGCTAGTTTCGCTGCCACCACCAACGGAAAATCTCCGGTCGTTTCCGTCCCATTTTGCGATCTCTACGGTCCGCAACCCTGCCGAAACTCGCTCGCGGTTTTCAAACGCCGTTTGCTTTCCCCAGATCGGCCACCAGCATTCGCAGGCTTCCTCGTCGTACATTCCGGCGACCTTTTCGTCGAAAACGTCTTTTCCGAGAGGCACTGAAGTCACAATATTCTGGGAAATGTCATAGATCGCCGCCGTGACGACAAGCAGAAGGATCGGATATGCGAATCGGCGGTCGAGCTTGGTTCCGCGAAACAGCAGCACGCTCGCCGCGATTCCGAACGAAGCTGCCGCCATCAAAGACGCGACTGAAAGCCATCGCCAAGGGAATTGGATCTTTGCGAGGAGCGAGACATTATTCCACAGGAACGAACTCGCGAACGAGAACATGAAGACCGAGAAAATGCCAGTTAGCGTGATCGCCCGCTTCAATTTGATTGTTTGGCTGTCGAGAGTAACGGGATCTTTTAAGACAAATCTTGCAAAAAACGCGAGGGTAAAGAAAAGCAGCGTGAGAAGTATTATGCTGTCGAAGTGCCAAAGCATCTTCTGAACATAGCGCTCGGCCGATGCCGAAAAGTAGATCGGAAAGAAATAGCTTTTGTAGTCATAGTAACCCTTAGCAAAATACTCCGGCGAGTTATGCTTGACCCAGTCGACCTCCGTGATCGCTCTCACCAGATGGAATGACGCCGCGAGGCCACTCATTACGACCGCTACTGTTACTTTTATTGCGGTGTCCTTTACCTCTTTCCAATCAACGATCGCGAGTCCGTAAACGCCGATGCACAGCGTAGCGATTATCGCAGTCGGGATATGTGTCAGGATCAGCAGCGAATATGAAATCGAAAAAAGGACAGCGTCAACCCAACGTCTCCGCCGGCATAAACGGGTCAAAAACAGGAAACAAAACGGGAGAATGCCCGAGGCGGCAAATTCGGCATAAAGCACTGCCTGATAGATCTGAAAGGTGTGGTACGGAATTATGGCATACGCCACAGCCGCGAGCGTGGCTGCTCGATCGCTCGTCCACTCTCTGATCCATAAATAGACACCAAAGCTGCCAAGCAGTGCCCAAAAATAGGTGTTGATCCAAAAGCTGTGATACCAGCTGCCGGTAACTATCTTGCTCAGAGCGAGAACGTAATAAGCGAGAGGCGGATAATACCTGATCCCGATCCCGCCAAAGCCGTAATTATCGAGAGCTGACCAGTTTGGAAATATCTCGCCTACCAGAATCGCATGCTCATAAGCCGCAGCGAATCTCATGTGCTGCATCAGGTCGTATCCGTCGGGAATGCCAAGTAATGCCAGTGGCAGCATTATGGCGGAAACTGCTATTACGATGATCAGTATCGATCCTCGCCCGGAAAATCCTCGCATCACGGTAGGCGACTGGCTTTGGTCATTATGAGGCATTGCTTTGAAAATTCACGCGGATGCACCGCTACAAAAACGAGATCGCAATCGTAGAATTTGATCGGAGAATGTCATTGAGTTGGGACACCCTAGATTAACATCCTAGCATGACCCTTGTCGCAAGAAATGCGGACATCCTCAAAAAAAGAGAGGCTGCCTTTTCAGGCAGCCTCTGCTCTTCCGAGGAAGATTGCTAATTAGTTAGCAAGAGCCGACAGGGCCGTACATTGAGCAGCGGTCGGGATAGCCGCCGATCCCGCACGGAACTTAAGAACACCGTCTGTTTCAACGCAGAAGTCGCGTGAACCAGTTCCGGTCAGTGCAGCAGTCGACTGGGGATTGGCACCAGCAGTGAATGTCGCTGGGGCTGTAGCGGTCGATGCAACAGCTGCGGTCGAGAAGTTATAACCACTCTTGGTTCCGGAGCCGCCCAACGCAGCGTCGATGAGACCGTTGGTCTGAAGGGCTGACAGCGTTGCAGCATAATTGCCAGCGCCGTAGGTCGAAGCGTAGGTCATTTGAGCACCGTGAATGGTGCGGAGCGAAGAAACTGCCGAACCTTCGTTAGCTGAACGACGTGCAGCAAGCAAGTTCGGGATAGCGATAGCAGCGATGATGCCGATGATCACGACAACGATTAAAAGTTCGATAAGCGAGAAACCTTTCTGATTTTTCATTTTGTATTCACAATCTCCTAAGTTTGAATCTTTTGTACCTTTCGCAGGTCGCTTGTCTTATAACAATTGACGTGCCAATGCTTTGAAAACGAAATGAAGGGTCGGTAAGTGTTGATAAATCAGGACTTAGTGAATATACGACTCGCTCTTTGCACTACTGTTGGGGAAGCCTTAAAGCCATCGTTGGCAGTATTTGTTACGAATCCTATGACAATTTATGTCAGATTCGAATGCCGCGGCGAGCGAAGGTACCCGTTAGCCATTGACAAGGCTGTATGGCGGCTCATCTTGAGCGTTCTACACCAAAAAAAGAGGCCGCCTTCTCCAGACAGCCTCACATAATTGCGTTGGAACAAGCTTTCAATTAGTTAGAAAGAGCGGCCATAGCGCAAATCTAATCGGCGAAAAAGTACGGCAAAGTTATCTTGCTTTGCGTAACTACTGACATTTCGAACTCCGGCCCTTACTAATCATTCCCGCGCATCTGGGCCGAAAGCGAACGGATACTGTGCTTATCGAGGAGATGCCTTAGAGAACGGACCGGCATTTTGAGAAGGTCGGCTGCCTTGGTTTGATTTCCGCCGGATTGGCGAAGGGCTTCGACGACGTAGGTTTTTTCGAGGTTGTCGAGATGCGAGACGAGATTGATACCGTCTTCGGGTAATTCGAACTCAGCGCGGATGCGTTGGGGGTTGTAATTGGTGATGTGATCGGGGAGTTGTTCCGGCTGGATCTCGCTCGTGCGTTCGAGGGCGACCGCGCGCTCGATCGTGTGTTCGAGTTCGCGGACGTTGCCGTGCCACGCGTATTTTTCGAGGATCTGGGCTGTTTTTGGCGACATCGTGAGATTCTTACCGGCCTGATCGTTGAATTTCTTGACGAAATGGTCGATC
Source organism: Acidobacteriota bacterium (assembly GCA_016703965.1). Taxonomy (NCBI): domain Bacteria; kingdom Pseudomonadati; phylum Acidobacteriota; species Acidobacteriota bacterium. The sequence goes on along the minus strand of JADJBB010000025.1, from coordinate 342,229 downwards.
AGATCCGGAATGTCCTCCGCTCTCTCGCGCAAAGGCGGCAGGTGGATCGGGATGACGGAAACGCGGTAGAAAAGATCCTCGCGAAACGTTCCTTCTTCAGTCATTTTCTTGAGATCGCGGTTCGTCGCCGCAATAACGCGGGCATCGACCTGAAGTTCGTCGTGCGCTCCAACGGGGCGAACTCGCCTTTCCTGGAGGACTCGCAGAAGCTTTACCTGCATCGCCGGCGACATTTCGCCGATCTCGTCGAGAAAGATCGTGCCGTTATTCGCCGCCTCGAATAATCCCTTGCGATTTGTATTTGCTCCGGTGAAAGCACCCTTAACGTATCCGAACAATTCAGATTCGAGTAAAGTCTCAGTAAAAGCCCCGCAGTTGATCGAAACGAACGGTTTTTCCGCCCGCGGGCTTAGATCGTGGATCGCACGTGCGACGAGTTCTTTACCGGTTCCGCTCTCGCCGGTGACCAGAACTGTCGACTGCACCTCAGCCACAGTCTCGATCATCTGGAAGATGGCGTTCATCTTCGCCGACGTTCCGACGATGTTCTTGACGCTGCCGCGTTCGCGCTGAGCGCGTTTGAAGGCACGGTTCTCGTTTATGAGTACCTGTTTCTCAAGCGTCTTACGGACAATTAGCTTCAGTTCCTCGACATCGAATGGCTTTTGAATGAAATCATCGGCGCCAAGCTTGAACGCCTCGCGAGCTGTCTCGACCGACGCAAACGCGGTCATCAGGATCACGCCGAGATCCGGCAGGGTCTCGCGAACGGCTCGCAGCATCTCGATACCGTCCATGTCGGGCATCTTAACGTCAGAGATAATAATGTCCGACGGTTCGGCCGCAAGCAGTTCGAGGGCCTGACGGCCGTTCATTGCCGTACGAACCGTATTTCCCTGCTCTTCAAAAACGAGTGTCAGCAATTGCCGGTAGCTTTGCTCATCATCAACGATTAGTATTTTGGCCATTTTTTGGAGGTGCGTAACGCTGGCCGTTTCTCAACCTGCGTTCGCGTCTATTTTCACAGACTTACTCTGGGCAATTCAAGATGGAACTTTAGTTTCTTTGCTTTCAACATGCAAAAAGCTCTCAAGCCGCGAGGTTTGGCCCGTTCCTGGCAGAGGTCTCGACAGTTCTGCGGCACCGCGGCGGTTGTCCTTAGGCAATTCGACTGTAATGGTCGTGCCCTTCCCTTCATGGCTGCGGACATTTATCGCCCCGTTGTGGTCCTTAACTATCTGATAGACGATAGAGAGCCCGAGGCCGGTTCCGCCAGACGTTGAATTTGAGAACGGCTCAAAAAGCTGCTCGACCTGCTCAGGCGACATACCTCGGCCGGTGTCTTCAAAAACGATACGAATTCGATTATTCGGAATATTCTCAAGGCTGACCTTCAATTCGCCGCCATCGGGCATCGCCTGCAAAGCGTTTCGTGCCAGATTCCAAAAGATCTGCTTGAGCTGGGCTGCATCCGCCGAGATCACAAAAGGCGTGTCAGCAATCTCGGCCTTCAAAACATGGTTCTTTCGCACATCAGGGCTGTGTTTGAGCAGCATTACCGTTTCCTTTATCGCCTCGCCGACGTCCGTTTCCGCAAAATCGACTGCTGCCGGCCGGGCATATCCGAGAAAATTCGTAATTATGCTGTTCAGCCTGTCGGACTCCTTCAGAATGATGTCCATTAGACTGGACTGCATCGATCCCGGCGGCGTGCTCGATTCCAGAACCTGGATCGCCCCGCGCATTGCTCCTAAAGGATTGCGGATCTCATGAGCCAAACCGGCGGCGACGCGCCCGACCGCCGCGAGTCGGTCCTTTCGCCGAACGCTCTCTTCCATAGAGCGAATTTCCGTCAGGTCCTGAAACGTGAGGATCAGTCCCGATGCTTCGTTATTCTCAGAAAAGAGCAGCGAAACTCCGTAACCGATCCTCACCGCGAAGCCATCCGGCGTTATTAGATCAGCCTCGAACCTCGGCAACTGATCGCCGTCGCCCGCCGCAGCGAGAGAAAGTTCGATCGGCTCTCGTATATCACCGAAAAGCTCGTAGATCGAAGTGCCATGAACTTGATCGAGCCGGTAACCGGTGATCTCGGTAGCAGCGGAATTGAACGTGTAGATGTTGCCTTCAAGATCGGTGGTGACGAGACCGGAGCGGATGGATTCAACGATGCGTTCATGAAGGACACGAAGGTTCGCGAGATTTTTCGCTGTCTCCTCAAGCTCATCGACCGAACGGTGCCGGTCAGACAAACGCGACGCGAGCAATCCGACAACAAGCATCGCCACCACGTGAAAGCTGATTATCTGAACAGCTTTCCCAATATCTTGTACCGCTCCGTTAGTTTCGATGACCGACGTCACTGACAGGATCGCGAGGCCGATGAAAAGGCTTCCGCAAACCACCGCCATCAAAAGCGTCGAAAGCGGCCGCAGGAAAAAACTTGCAACGCTTATCAAAACAATATAGAGAGTGATGTACGGCGATGAAATATCGCCCGTTCGCCATACGAGCCACGTGATCAGCAAAGCGTCGAGCAAGAATTGCGCCCGGATCTGCCAAGCCAGAGCCGTACTCAGTCTAAGCAGGAAAAAATAGACGATCGTCAGGCCAACCGATATTGTAAAAAGGAGAAACAACCCTTGCGGAAAATTCTCGACCGACAGCCGAAAAGTCCCGCTCGACCAGACCCAGCTCGTCACCAGCAGCAAAAAACTGACAACAAGACGCCCGATTATAAGCGTCTGTATCTTTTGCATCGGCTTCAAATTGGCTGATTCGGCCTTTTCGCCTAAACTATTCATATATGGAAACTGCCGCAAATCAGAACAATTCGCCCACCTTTGACCGTCGTCCATGGGGCACATTCACCGTTCTGGACGAGGGAGAAAATTATAAGGTAAAGAGGATCGAGGTGCTGCCCGGAAAGCGGCTGAGCTATCAGCGGCATTCACGACGCGCCGAACATTGGTACGTCGTGCGCGGTATAGCTAAAGTAACATTAAACGGCGTCGATATTCTAGTAGATTCTGGAAATGCCATCGACATCGCCCGCGAAGACGCCCACCGCGTCGAAAACCCCCACGCCGAAGAAACACTCGTCTTTATCGAGACCCAGACCGGTGACTATTTTGGCGAGGACGATATTGTGCGATTGGATGATGATTTTGGAAGGAACTGATTTGGTCATCCAGCAGCGAGAGCGCCGGACGCGGATACGATACTTTCGATCGCAGCTCCGAAATTCTCGACAACCAGATCCGGTTCATGGGCAAGCTGCGGCCTATGCTTCATTCCATAACCCGTCAAGACCAATACACTCTTGATCCCGGCGTTCTTTGCGATCTCGACGTCCAGACTCTTGTCTCCGATCATCCAGGACCGCTCCATGTCTATTTCAAATTCAGCGTTTGCTGATTCGATCATCCCAAGATTTGGTTTGCGGCAAATACATTCGGCACTTGGTAGATGCGGACAATAGTAGAATGCATCGATCGCGCCATTAAGTTCGGCCTGGATCTGGTCATGGATCGCGTGCATATCCGCCTCGCTGTATTTGCCGCGGGCAATGCCCGACTGGTTGGTTAGAACTATGACGAGAAATCCGTTGTCTTTCAACTGCTTGATCGCGGCGGCTGTGAACGGGAAAACGCGCAGATCCTCGAGCCGCGAGAGGAAATTCACTTCCTCGATCAACGTCCCGTCGCGGTCAACAAAAACTGCAGGCTTTTTCATAGCGATCTAACACTATATTAACGCAAAGCCGCTAAGGTGCGAAGACGCAAAGTCTGTAAATAAAGGGTTAACCGATTAACGACAGATCTTCTTCCTCGAGATCTTCGATTACCAGCGGCTCCGGATTTAACATCTCTGTCGCAGCATTAAAAACCTCATCCACGCTGACCTGCGTCATACACCGGTGATCGATCGGACAATCACGCAGCATACACGGCGAACAATCGACATCTTTGCGGATCAGCACGGCCTTCTCGGAGAACGGCCGCGTCGTCTCAGGATTCGTCGGGCCGAAGATCACTATCGTCTCGGTACCGACGGCCGGAGCAACGTGAGCGAGGCCCATGTCGTTGGATATCAACAGATCGATCGATGCAAGGATGGAAACGGCTTCGGAAAGGTCGGTTTTACCTGCGATATTGATCGGTTTTATCGTGCAGATCTCCCACACCTTCGCGGCGACGTCCGATTCGTCCTTCGCTCCAATGAGGATCAAATTCACGTCGGCATCACTCTGTAGTCGATCGGCGAGTTCGGCATAGCTCTCGGCCGGCCAGCGTTTGGCACGCGAATTCGTCGATCCAACGCCGAAAGCCACCGTCATCTTAAGCGGATCGACCCCAAATTCGGCAAGCTTTGAAGTCGCCTCGGACCGCCGTTCCTGCGAAACTTCCAGCGAAATATCGGGAAACGCGGCCGAAACCGTATCACGGCCGAGCACACGTTTTTCAAGCTCAGAAACCAGATTCAAATAATAAAAAACCTCGTGTCGCCGGTTCTTCCATTCCGGGACCGCGATCGGTTCGGTCAACAGCAACCCGCGAAGGTCTTTGTTGTAACCAAATCTGCGTGGTATGCGCGAAAGGTAGGTTGTCAGGGCTGATTCAAATGAATTGGGAAATAAAAGGGCGAGATCGTAGCCATCGCCTTTCAGAAAATCTGAGTTATCGAGAACGTCCTTGATCTTCCATTTATGCGGGTCAAAGGTCACTAGATCGTCAATAAAAGCCGCATCCCGAAACAATCCATCCGCCCACGACCGCGTATGCAGCGTGATCTTTGCCTCCGGAAATATCCGCCGCAATTCCCGCAAAGCAGGAATAGACATAACGGAATCACCGATCCAGTTTGTTCCTCGAACGAGTATTTTCATCTCACGGGCAATTTTCTAGCGCGAAGCCGAGCTAAAAAAGAGTCTTCAAGCCCTCATTCAGCCCTAGCTCCGGGCTCCAGCCTAATTCCTGTGAGGAAAGGCTAATGTCCGTAACATAGTTTAACGGCGTCGGAGCGGGCAGTGGATTTTCTTCGTCAATTACGGCCTGCAGGCCGGAAACTTCTTCGAGTTTCGCGACCAGATCTTTCAGGGTCAGAGCGTTTTCGGGGCCACCACCGAGATTGTATAGGCCGTGGCGAATCACGGATTCGGTGAATGCAGTGCAGGCTCGAGAAAAGTCGTCCACGTGTAGCAGGTCTCGCAGTGGTGTGCCGCCACCGGGCAATTGCAGGCGCTCGCCTTTATTGATGGCATCTACATAGTGCCCGACGAAATTTGGCGTGTTATCGTCCGTAACTGGTGCATAAACCGTTGAAAGCCTGAATATGCAGGAGCGAAAATTGAAAGCGTTCGCATAATACTCGACGTATCGCTCCGCGATCAGCTTCGACCATTCGAGCGGCGATTGGCCCGCGAACAGCGTCGGGCAATTTTCGTTGACTTGAGAAAAATTATCGGCAAAACGTCCGTAAACGTCTTTCGTCGAAGCAAAGATGAAGACCGCATCTTCTTTCATCTGCCGCAGCAGATTGACGGTACCGTCGACGTTCGTCAAAAAGATATTCCCGGCGTTATGCGGATCCTTATCGAGCAGAGCCGCGAGTTGAATGACAACATCGTAGTCCTTCGCCATCCCGACATCTCCAACATTCAAGATATCGAGGCCAGTTCGCCTCGAAAGATCATCCGCGTCAAAAAATTTGCGAACATGCGTACCCAGAAAGCCGCTGCCGCCGGTGACAAGTATCTTCATTGACTTATTTATGCATCAACCGCTGAACGGATTCGGCCTTCCCGATCACTATCAGCAGGTCTCCTTCGTGGATGATCCTATCTTTCTTTGGTTGAAATTCGAGTTCACCGTTCTTGCTTCGGATAGCGACAAGTATCACACTGGCATCATCAAGAAGCGGTGTATCGATCAAAAGCTTTCCACTAAAGGACGAGGCAGGCCCGATCGCGATCTCTTCAAAGACCAGGTCCATCGTCTCGGCAACTATGGAATCCATGAAGTCAGCAACTGCCGGTTTCAGGAGAGCCCTTGCCATCGATTGGCTGCCGATAATGGTCGGTGCGACCACGCGGCTTGCTCCCGCACGAACCAGCGTAGCTTCCGCCTGCTCCTCCACAGCTCGGGCGACGATGTGAAGGTCTGGGTTCAATCCCCGGGCCGTCAACACCACATATACATTCGCCGCATCGTCCGGCAGGCAGCTTGCCAGCCCGCGTGCTCGCTTCACACCGGCCTCGATAAGCTTTTCCTCTGAGGTCGCGTCGCCGATACTCAGAAAGGAGAGCGGTGAATCGACCTCGCTGAGTTTGCTTTCAGACGACTCAATTATTACATGCGGCAGTCCCTGGTCCTGCAGATTCCGAATGATCCGGCGGCCGACCCGGCCGGCTCCGCAAACGATATAGTGACCTTCTAGTTTCTCCATCTCTTTTACTCTTCGCCGCTGGCTGAAAGCCTCGACCATTTCTGATTGAACAACCGCTTGGGCAAGTACCGACAATGCGTAAAGCACCGTTCCCGCACCTGTCAGCATCAATATGATCGCAAAAACACGTCCGGCTTTTGTAATTGGCGTCAGATCGCCGTAACCAACGGTTGTCACGGTTTGGGCTGACGTATAAAGGCTGTCGAGCCAGCTAAATCCTTCAAATAGCTGAAACCCTACCGCACCGATCACGATCATCAACACTACGAGAAAAGCAGCAAAAAGCAGCTTTCGCCTCGCGATACCGTCCAGAGTTTGAAGGTTGCCAACGGCCATTTTCCAGAATTTGTTCGACAATACAAACCAAAACTATATAGAATGGTTAGTGGTGCTCTCCCTAGTCGATAATCTCACTTAGCTTTCGCAATTCCAACCCCTAAATGCAGGATAGGCCCCAGATAAAAAGCTCAAGGTCAAAGATGCCGCCGAAAGGCTGGGTGAAGACCCGTCGCGCCGAAGCGTTTCAATCACCGCCACCGTCACGTTTCCGCCGGATCCTTCGGTTTTTCTTCAATGTTTACACTATCTCCGCAGCGTCGATCTTGCTGCTCGCGGCGTTTTTGACCGCAACGTACTTCTGGTTCGAATTCTCCGACCGCATCGATCAAAAACTCCTGAGCGGCCAAGTCTTCACACCTTCAGCCGGCATCTACTCGGCACCAAAAACTTTGAAGGTCGGCGAACTCATATCGCCGGCTGAACTGATCGATTACCTCAAGTCGGCAGGCTATATTGAAAAGAACAACAAGGCCGACGCATCGCGTAGCCGCTACTCACTAGAAGGCGATCAGGTTGCGGTCGAACCCGGCTATACCGCAATGGTCGATGGAAAGAAGAATTTCCCTTCGATAACAGTTAAGTTTTCTAAGGACTCTAAGACGGTTGCGGCGATCGGCGACCGTGACTCCGGCTCGCAGATCCAGGAAACAAAACTCGAGCCCAAGATCCTCAGCTCCATCGCTGCCGAGGGCGACGGACGGCGAAAGACCGTTACCTTCAACGATATTCCCGCTCACCTTGTAAAAGCTATCACGGTCACCGAGGACCGGGCGTTTTTCGAGCACTACGGCGTCAATCTCCGCGGTATCGCTCGTGCTCTCTGGCGGCGATATGAACCCGACGATAATGCACGACTCGCGAATCAGGGTGGTTCGTCGATCACGCAGCAGCTTATTAAAAACCTGCTCCTTTCGAACGAGCAAACGCTCACAAGAAAAGTAAAAGAAGCATACATGTCGCTCATTCTCGAGACGCGGCTATCGAAGCAGGAGATCTTCACGCTTTACGCGAACCAGATCTATCTCGGCCAACAGTCCGGCGTCTCCATCTACGGCGTGGGCGAGGCGGCGAATGCGTATTTTGGCAAGGACGTGTCGCAATTAACCCTGCCGGAAGCCGCGTTCATCGCCGGTATCATTCGCAGCCCGAACCGCTACAATCCATATAAACACCCCGACCGCGTTAAAGAACGCCGCAATCAGGTACTCGAATCGATGGCCGAGACCGGCGAGATTACACCTCAGCAGCTCGCGGATAACCGAACTGCCGACATAACGCTGAAACAGATATCAAACGCCCGCGACCTTCAGGGAATGCCGTACTTTTCACAGTTCGCCGTCGAAGAATTGCCCAAGATCGTCAGCGACCCCGAGGCTCTTCAGCATCTGCGTGTTTATACATCGATCGACCCCGACCTGCAAAAAAAGGCGTACGAGATCGTAAACAAACGCCTCGCCGGGCTCGACAAGAACTTTCCTAAGAAAACGGGCCTGAATGCCGCACTGATCTCGATCCGTCCGAAAACCGGCGAGATCGTCGCGATGGTCGGCGGGCGTGACTATCTGGCGAATCAATTCAACCGCGCGACCGATGCGATGCGGCAGCCGGGCTCTGTGTTCAAGCCGTTCGTCTATGCGGCGGCGATAAATTCGGCGTACGATTCGGGCTCGCGGCAATTCACGACGGCGACGATATTTAAGGACGAAAAGAAAACCTTTACGTTTAATCAGGAAACTTATTCGCCCAACAATTTTGGCGACGTGTTTTCTAATAAAGACACGACGCTCCGCGATGCTTTGGTAAAAAGCAAGAACGTCATCACCGTAGATATCGCGATGTCGCTAAACATCGGCAAAGTCATGACGTTTGCAGCCAAAGCGGGTTTTCCGAAAGTCGATAAAGCATATCCGTCGATGGCACTCGGAACGGCCGAAGCCACGCCGCTGCAGGTTGCGACGGCATACACGATGTTCGCCAACCTCGGCGACCGCGTCGATCCGATGCCCATTACACGCATCGCCACCGGCGAAGGCAAAACGATAACCGCCCTCACCCCAACCCGCAAGAATATCGTTCGCCCCGAGGTCGCCTACATCATGGATGACATCATGAAGGACGTCATCAATCGCGGCACCGCGGCCCAGGCTCAAGGTTGGGGATTTCGTAACGTCTCGGGAAAAAATGCGTATGCCGGAAAAACCGGGACTTCGCGTGATGGCTGGTTTGTCGGATTCACGCCCGAACTGATCACGGTCGTTTATGTTGGATTCGATAATGGCGACGACTTGGGAATGAAAGGCGGCGATTCGGCGATGCCCGTCTGGGCCGATTTTATGAAAGAAGCCCTCGCCCTGCACCCGGAATGGAACGGCGACTGGGCGCTGCCCGCGAATGTTCGCAAAGCCGAGATCGATATTCGAAATGGAGCACTCATCCGCGAACTAGACCTCGTCGAAGCCTCTGCCGTCGCAACCCCGACCCCAACTCCAGGAACGAATACTAAACTAACCGACAGCGACGGCAATCCGATCGATGACCTCGATCCGATCGCCCCGCCCAGGGATATTTACGTCACGAACGTACCGCCGGAATTTCGCCGCATCGAGCTGTTTGTCGTTGGAACGGTACCGAATCGCTCGCTGATCACGCTGGACGAAGAACCGGTAGACGTTGAAGAAAAACCCGAAAAACCCACTCCATCCCCAACACCGGTGAGCGAAACCTGGCAGGAAGGTGCCGAACCGCCATCCGCCAACACCCGCCCGCGCACGGCTTCGCCCGCAGCCGAGATCAGCGGATCTGTAACCGTAATGATCTGCCCCGTCAGCAAAATGCGAGCGACACCATTGTGCCCCGACAAACAGTCAAAGACCTTTACGAAAGGCTCAGAACCGAAAGATTTCTGTACGGTTCATCGTTAGCCGCTCAAAAAGTAGCCACGAAATACACTAAAGAGCACGAAAGAAGAGAGTTATTAATTTTTTGTGTCCTTTCGTGTGCTTTCGTGGCTAAAACGCTAAACGCGAGTTATCCTTGTATTGAGGGCATTTATGTCTAGTTTTGTTTGGATCTTCGTTCTGGTTCTGACGCTGACCGTGTTGGGAAGTTCGGCGTTGCTGTTCGTAACAATCAAATACTATTGGGGCGACCGCGGAAAACCCCCGCTCACCGGCGAAGAGCGCCGAAAACAGTTCGAGAGAGAGCTAAAAATGCGGGCAAAGCAGTTCGAATACAGCCGCAGACATCCACCGAAACCAAGAAGTACGTCGTTTTTTGACAATACGAAGCGGTCTTGACCACCTGCTCAATCCCACGCGTAAGCAAGGGCGTAACTTCAGCTTGAGTGATACGCCCTTGCTGACACACGGGATTGAGTATCCTTTCTAATCACCATTCACAAAGTGAACAGTCTTTATTATTGGCCGGCCGCTCGAATAGGCGTACGTCACTTTTTTCAGATATAGATTATTGTGCAGCATGCCGTTGATCGTGAACGTGCACGTACCATTAGAGCAGCGCTGCAGATTCCCTGCGTTGACCCCGACGTCGCGGCCGCCGCGAAAGAGCCAATCGCCTGCGAGTTTCATGCTCGAGAAGCTCTTCGTGTCGCTCTTGTCCTCAAGCGAATGCTCGACCACCATTTTCACCCGTCCGGCATAAGGTTTTCCGGCATCGAGCGTCCCGAGTTTTTTTATCTTGAAGGCTTTAGAAACTCTCGTCGCGAGCTGCTGCGGGGTTTCATCCTTTCCCTGAGAAAACCCGAGTGACGTCATCGTCAGGATCACGACGGTCAAGATCAGGTATTTATACTTCATATAAGCTCCATGGCCGTCGACGGCTGATCAATTGATAACTTTCAGTTCGTCGCCAACACGGATCGAAACGCCCGGCGTCTCCGCGACCAGATTCTGGCCAAACAGCACGGCGGTTTCGCTCATGCCGAATGCTTCGATGCGATCCGGGATCACTTCCTTTGCCATCCGATATGAAGCAAGCGTTTTTAAAGGCTCTTTCCCGTCAAATTCCCCTCGCGATTGATCGATCGTCGTTATGACGCAGCGTGCACATGGTTTTGACCCTCGAAACACGGCATCGCCCACGCTGATCCGGTCCCAACGATCTTCGGCAAATGCGTTCGAGTCCGATACGACGATATTCGGACGAAACCTGTTCATGGCTAACGGATGAAAAGCTCCTGAACCGTTAGCATTCGTCCGCAGCTTCTGGTTGAGATCTTCGAGCGAAGCCTCGCCGATAACCAGCAGCGGATAACCATCCGCAAAACTCACGACTTCCCCGCCCTTGTTAAACCGCTCGTTGATATCCCGCCGTGAGTCGTCGCCCATATAGACAAGCTGGCACGGCTCGCCGATGACGTCGCTGAACCACTCATTTACCACCGGCGAATAAACCTCGCCCTCGCAAACGCTGTCCCAGATCGTGACTTGCTGTTTATCGCCCGTCTCCGGCTCAAGCGGTATCTCCAGCGTCCCAAATCCCGCCGCCGTCACATAAAGATCGTCCCCAACCCCGACCTCAACCGTCGCCATTTGCGGAAATTCCCGCTGCGTAAAAAACATCCCATCCGGCGTCGTGAGCATCCACCGTCGGTCATGCTGCAGGCCGCGCGGCTCCACAAGCGCTGAATCAAGAGTGATTCCCTTTAACGATTTAATGGGGTAAATATTTATCTCAGAAATATTCATTACTTTAATTACGTGAAGTTCGATTTCCCCGAGAACATTTCATCAGAAAGGCTCGCTTCGTGCGCCCGACTCCGCCGATGAGTGTCACTCGACCGATATTGAAGGTTGCAACTGCCTGTTGAGCCTCAGCGAACCCCTGGGCTTTCGGCGGACGCGACTCACGGGCCGCAGTGGCATTCTTACTGTTGACTATCCAGAGTTGTAAAGAAATGGACTCTGCATCGCTTCCCGTCGATTCGTCATTCTCCATTGATTCATCGGTGTATAACACACGTGCGACCAAAAAGAGCTTGGTACCGCGGATGCGATAAGGCTCGATTGTAGAAAGGTCTTTTCCAACCGTGGTATTGAATGTGCCTAGCCCAAGTTCCTCCTTTGTCGTCAAATCCACCGAATCGACTTTACAAGAATCTGATTCCCGAGTTTGAGCAAGCGCAAACCCAGTCAGAATACCAACGAGAACTACTACAACGATTACTCTTAACAATCTCATAATCCAGCTTGTCAGACTCAGGCGCCAAACTTGATAACACCGTTATCAACTTTTCTAAACTTTTCGTTAAATACTTGACACAATTCTCAAGTATCCATATACTAGCACTCATAGACACTGAGTGCTAAAAAGTATTTTCTCTGCCCTCGGTCTACGCTATTTTAAGTTCTTTTTTATTAACTTCAAAGGAGTAAACAGTTATGGCTACAAACATTACACCACTACACGATCGCGTGATCATCAAACGCATCGAAGACAACGTCAACCAGACCGCCGGCGGTCTTTACATTCCTGACACGGCAAAGGAAAAGCCGCAGGAAGGCGAAGTTATCGCCGCAGGTGCAGGTAAATACAAAGAAGACGGTTCGCGTCAGTCGCTCGACGTCAAAGCCGGCGACCGCGTTCTGTTCGGCAAGTATTCGGGCAGCGAGATCAAACTCGACGGCGAAGAATTCATCATCATGCGCGAAGACGAGATCCTCGGCATCATTTCACGCGCGGGAGCTGCGGCCTAAGGGCCGCGATCTTTGACCTTTGATCTTGGACCTTTGAAATAAATTCGAGGTTCCGGTCAAAAATCAAAGATCGAAAGTCAAAGATCAAAGATCATTTCGACGAAGGAGAAACAAATATCATGGCTAAACAAGTAGTACACGGAGAAGAATCACGCGCAGCTATCCTGCGTGGTGTTAATCAGCTCGCGGACGCAGTGAAAGTTACATTGGGACCGAAGGGCCGCAACGTAGTTATCGACAAAAAATTCGGCTCGCCGACCATCACCAAAGACGGTGTCACGGTCGCTAAAGAGATCGAATTAAAAGACACGCTCGAGAACATGGGCGCACAGATGGTTCGCGAAGTCGCTTCGAAAACCAGTGACGTTGCCGGTGACGGCACGACGACCGCGACGGTTCTGGCACAGGCGATCTTCAAAGAAGGCGTCCGCACAGTTGCCGCCGGTGCAAACCCGATGGCTCTCAAACGCGGTATCGAAAAGGCAGTCGCAGCCGTAGTTGCTGAGATCCACAATATGGCAAAGCCGGTTTCGGGCGATTCGATCGCACAGGTTGGAACGGTTTCGGCTAACGGCGACAAGACTATCGGCACGATCATCGCTGAAGCGATGGACAAGGTCGGCAAAGACGGCGTTATCACCGTCGAAGAGTCGAAAACGATGGACACGCTCCTCGAAGTCGTGGAAGGTATGCAGTTTGACCGCGGTTACCTGTCGCCTTACTTCGTGACCGACGCTGACCGTATGGAAGCCGTCCTCGACGAGCCTTTCATCCTGATCAACGAGAAGAAGATCTCGAACATGCGTGACCTTCTGCCGATCATCGAGCAGGTAGCAAAAATGGGCCGTCCGCTGCTCATCATTGCGGAAGACGTTGATGGTGAAGCACTTGCGACCCTCGTGGTCAATAAGCTCCGCGGCACGCTGAACGTCGCTGCTGTCAAAGCACCTGGCTTCGGCGATCGCCGCAAGGCAATGCTCGAAGACATCGCGGTCCTCACGGGCGGCAAGGTCATCAGCGAAGATCTCGGCATCAAGCTCGAGACCATCACTCTCGAAGACCTCGGCAAAGCCAAGAAAGTTACCATCGACAAGGAAAACACCACCATCGTCGAAGGTGCAGGCAGCGGCGAAGCGATCGACGGACGCATCAAAACCATCCGTAACCAGATCGAAGACACGTCCAGCGACTATGACCGTGAAAAACTGCAGGAACGTCTGGCGAAACTCGTCGGCGGTGTTGCCGTGATCAAGGTCGGTGCTGCTACCGAGACCGAGATGAAGGAAAAGAAAGCACGTGTCGAAGACGCAATGCACGCAACCCGTGCTGCTGTCGAAGAAGGCATCGTGGCCGGCGGCGGAGTCGCTCTGGTCCGCGCATCGCGTGTTCTCGACAACTTCAACACCGAAAGCGAGGACACCGACGAACAGATCGGCGTCAGCATCGTCCGTCGTGCCCTCGAAGAGCCGCTCCGCCAGATCGCCGGCAACGCCGGTATGGAAGGCGCAGTGGTCGTCGGCAAAGTCCGCGAAGGCGACGACAGCTTCGGCTTTAACGCAGCGACCGAAAAATACGAAGACCTCGTCGCAGCCGGCGTCATCGATCCTGCCAAAGTAACGCGTACCGCGCTACAAAACGCAGCCTCGATCGCAGGCCTGATGCTCACCACCGAAGCCATGATCGCCGACGTCCAGGACGACAAGGGCGACCCAATGGCCGGCATGGGCGGCGGCGGCATGGGCGGCATGGGTATGGGAATGTAAGAGTTAAGTTAAAAGGCAAAAGTAAAAAGGAAAACCCATTCCGCACTTTTGCCTTTTACCTTTTAACTTTTTACTTAGAAAGGCCTCGGCAACTCGCCGGGGCCTTTTCCATTGACATATACGCCAGAAAAGTGAAAATGAAAGTATGACCAGCGAAGAAATGTTAAAACAGATCGCGGCCCTTCCGATCGATGCTCGTCGTGAGGTCGAGGATTTTGTCGCTCGACTTGCAAAACACCTTCGCGAATCCAGGAAGTCATCTGCTGCTGGCGATCTGGCTTCGGAACCATTCATAGGAATGTGGCGTGATCGAGACGATATGAGTGACAGTTCTGCGTGGGTAAGATCGATCCGTAAGAAACACTGGCGAAATTAGATGTCTTCCACAATTGTCGATTCCGATATTCTTATAGACGCCGGGCGCCAAATATCTGAAGCCGTCGAATATTTAAGATTTAGAGAAGCCATATCAACTCTTGCTATTAGTGCCGTTACTCAAATGGAGATGATAATCGGCTGCCGTAACAAGCGTGAATATGCTGACCTTGAAAAATTCCTGCTTAGGTTCCGTATTCTTCCGGTTACGTCGGATATTTCGGACTCCACGGTGACACTCCTGTCTAAATACAATCTTAGTCACGGCTTACTGATCGCCGACGCCCTGATCGCCGCGACCGCAATAACATATTCCGAACCGCTGGCGACAAAAAACCAGCGAGATTTTCGATTCATCGACGGCCTCGACCTGTTGCCATATCCGAATTAAGGTATACAATTTAAGGCGAAAAAAAACTATTCTTACCAATGTCCAGGACGACAAGGGCGACCTAATGGCCGGTATGGGCGGCGGCGGCATGGGTATTGGAATGTAACCCAGTCGGACTTACGTTCGGCTTAGTTAGTCAACTAAAAAGGCTCTCTCCGAGAACGGGCGGATCCCCGGAGCGGATGGCACCATAAACGTAAGAAGGCCGCGAACGTCATGCTCGCGGCCTTTTCTGCGGGTGGATATTGAAGATCGCAGTGCCTGAGCCCGCGATCTCCCTCGGTCCGGTGGTTTACCGCTTGATCTGAGCGGTGAACGGGCCTTTGACAATGAGTTCTTTGCCGTCCTGTTTGCCTGAGACGTTTATCTCACCCTTGACGGTGTCGCCTTCGACCGAGATTATCTTTACCTCGCATGTGGCGGGGTCGGTCTGCTGAGACGGGTACAAATAGAGGCGTTGCTCCTTGCCGTCGCGAAAGACGTAAACGTTGATCAGCTCAAAGCTCATCGGCCCAGTGCTTTTGGCGCCTTTGTATGACCCGGGCTTGAGCGGAGTATCGACCGTCGTTCCAGCTTCGTCGTGAAGCGAGAGAAATATCTTGACCTGCTCGGGCGCCGTCAGCTTATCGCCGTGCGGATTTGTTTTCGCTCCGTCAGAGTCGAAATTGCGGATCGTTATCCAGCGAAGAGCGTGCTCCTGATTAGGGGTGTCCGAGCCGGAGAAAAGAGCCTTTTGCACGGTAGCCCCGCTCCCTTTTTCAATAAATGGGATAGCAGTACCATCGCTTTTGATATCGATTGTCGAACGCGGGCCACCACAGGCGGCGATCAATAAACAAATAACAGGGACGACAAATTTTATATAATTTATTCTTCTCACTGGCTTTTCTCCTTCCACCTTTTGCGGTTTCGTGATGATATATCAGACCGGCAGAATTACCAAGCCAATTCGAACCGAACAAAGAACCGGTCAGGCCTGCGGTCCTATCGCTGTGGACGCCCGCGTTTCCACACACTATGAATGCTTTTCCAGTCGGATTTGGCATCGTCGCGGTAGAGGCGGACGCGGAAGGTTTCTTCGACGTGTTCGTTGGGGGCCGTGTTTCCGTTTCCCTTTCTGGTGTAAACGGCGACGATGTCGAAGGAAGTCGAATTCGGTGTGTGCCATTCAAAAGCAGGATCCTTTGCCAAAGTGATCGACTCGACCTCGCCGACCAGCTTGCTGTATTGCGAGGTATCCATAAATCCTTTCGTACCGAATTTTTCGATCAATTTCTGTATCTCGGGTGCGGTCAGATTCTTCATCCCGGCGTAGCTATTGCCGGACGTGAACGTTCGCCAAAAGGTGTATCGTCCGCCCACCACGTCGTATGAAGCGTAGCCTTTGACCTCGATAAAGACCTTAGGGTCGTCGGTCTTTACCTTTGCGACAAAGTTCCGGCTCCAGACGTATTTATTGTACGTCGAGCTCCATTCAACCTTTCCCGGTGCTCCGAGCGTCAGCGAAACCGTCTTCGGCCCCATCACGTCCTTCTTGATCTGTGCTTCGGACGGCTGCGACTTTGCCTCAGTCACTGAAACGATCACCGCCAGAGCGCACATCACCGCCAATACTGCGAACCTACAAGTCTTTTGCATGTTTTCTCCTTTATCAAACAAGACCGGTTTGCTCGTACGACAAATTCCCACGTGCAAACCGATCTAGCTGAACCAAATTGAATTTTGAATAACGCGGCAATAGTAACACAAACTTGGTTGAATCGGATGAGGTTGCTCCGGCCGCCGGACACGTTATTAAGATGCAGTAGGGCCGTGGTTCTGTAGTGGACGTCGCCTGGTTCCCATTGTTTCCAGGTATCGCTGCCGTAGCAGCAGTAAAGGCGGGGGTGTCGATCATGGCTCTGCTCGTGGGCTCGCCGAGGATCGAGATGACTTCGGCCTCGGACATGCCGATGGTGCCCCTGCTCTTGTTCGCCTGTATGTGATCTTCCCGCCAGCGGTCGCGAGCGTCGATAAACCCGAAAAAGCACGCGATCAGCAGTAAAAACCCGATAATAATTTTCGCGACTTTAATTAACATGACCACGTAATGCAACGAAATACGATCTCGGGCGTCAAACGGTATACGAGGTTTACATTATGCGATCCAGGCCGCTCCGATTTCTAATTGCAATCATTACTTTTATTATAGGCTTATCGGCTTCGGTTGGTTACGAACCGTTTTCAGCCGAGCCGAATGTCACTGTTGAGGTATTCGTCGACTCGGCCCCCCCAACGGGTTCGAGATTTACGCCGTTCGGTCGGGGATGCGGTAATGGTTACTCGCAGTCTTACACAACCAACGATGGCCTGTTTGTTTCCGAAGGCGTAACCGCTTTTTTCGGTTCGCGTAGAAAAGCAAAGACTGAATTTGCCAAGTTAAAGCGCGAAGCCTCGACAATCATAGAGTTGGTACGGAACTACCGTGATCATCGCGGGGATGTCGGTGAACGTCTCGTCATGGAATGGATCTCCGATGACAGTATCGCCCGCGGAGTTTCGATCATCTTCTACGACGGCGGAGACTCCTATCGCTTTGTCGACGCCCCATCGCTCGATCTCGCTCTTGAATTTGAGCAATTTCTAATTGGCATCGATTACCGTTCACCAGTTTAACTCCGGAAAAAGCAGGCCGGGAGTATCGATCATGGCTCTGCTCGCGGGCTCGCCGAGGATCGCGATGACTTCGGGCTCAGACACGAAACTAGGGTCCGAAACTAGGGTCAGTCATGCAATATTGCAATTCTCGAACTGATCAGGACACGGATTGGGGTCATCTATGAAGTTAAGCCATGAGTCAAGCGCACTTCGTCGGTCGCACCGAGTTTTGGTGTGATTCGAAGTCATGTTCGTTTCGACAATAACCAACCCGCCTCCTTTTATTGTTAGATTTACTTTCAGTTCGCACCGCCGTTTGTGGCGAGTGCCATCATCTATTCGTGCACAGATTTAACTGGCTACATGAAACTAGATCGGCTCATCCCGACGCTTTATCGAGATGGCTGGCCGTGCCATCAGACCTTCAGAGACTGAAGATTTCTCTTCACCTCTCCTGACCCCTCGCACAGGCCAACTTCGCCCCGCCGGTTGCAAACTGTTCGTAGCTGATGTTGTCACGAAGCATGACGTAACAGTTGATGAGCAGTTTGCGGGCCGCTGCGACTTTTGCTTTCGGGCGGCCGCGTCGACGGCTAACTTGAAGTAATGCCCTTGATCCCATGATCGCGGCACGTCTGGGCGGCCTGACCGAGCAGATGCCTCGTGAGTCGCGAGCCATGCTTGCTGATCGAGCCTATTCGTCTCTTCTCGCCGGAGCTTTTCTCCAGCGGGTCCAGTCCTACGAACGCGACTACCTCTTCCTTGCGTCGAAAGCGGCGGACGTCGCCGAGTGTGTGAATGAGTGCCAGAGCGGTGACCACCCGATGCCCGGATGCGTCATCAGAAGGCGCGTCTTTGCATCTTTATCCGCCTCCTCCGCAAGTTTCGCGTCAAAGGCCGCTATCTCTTTAGACAATTCGTTGTATAAAGAAAACCGCGATATGACGATGAGCCGCTCCATATCGGTCGAAACCGCATCGAGAAGCTCTTTCTGCCGTTTAAGTGTCTGAAGCCGAAACTTATCGAGCCCCTTCGATCGAGCGAACGCCTGTAGCGTGTTTGCGATCGATGTACGCTTCTTCACCAGAAAATGCCGATGATTGAGCATCGTGAGCATCTCGCGGCTCCGCTCGCTCCTCGGCGTGATCTCGGGAAACGAGCCGTTCACCAGGAGATCCAGGATCGTCTCCGCATCACGAAAGTCGTTCTTGTGTCGCGACAACGCAGCTCGCCTGATCAGCCTCGGATCACCTATCTTTACCTTTATTCCGTTTTCAAAGAGCAGCTTTTCAAACCACCACAAACAACCCGTCGCCTCTACCCCCGACAACCACCTCGTCTCCAAACTTGCGATAAAACGCCTTCAAAGACTGCTTGTCCGAATGCAGAAACTGCCGATACCGCACCTCTCCATCCCTCTCGTCACAATAAGCAACCGTCTGCTCGTATGGGTGAAAATCAACCCCGATGTATACTGTCATTGTTGATTCCATCGGGTCAGTTTCTTGTCAAAACTCTGAGTGTTTTCTAACACTCGACTCCGATGGAATCAACTTCATAACATCAGTCATGCAATATTGCAATTCTCGAACTGATCAGTGTGGAAGTCCAACAACGTGAACGCCGCGGCTTTATGACGGCGGGTGGATGGAATCGAACATGGTGTCGCGGTTTGGCGTATAGTCTCGTGCTATATTGTTTTACCAAGACAAAATATGAACTGTCCAAATTGCGGAACACCCATACAAAACGACCAGCAGTTTTGCCGTTCCTGTGGAACTCAGGTTGCCGCTGCCGGGCCTCGTCGGTTCGACCCGCGGCTTGCGGGATTGACGATGGCGTTTGGGGGGATCTTGATCGCTTTGGCAGGAAGCTTTGTCGAACTCCGCGCGGTACTTTTTCTCGGGGTGATCATTTCGATAGCCGGAATGTTCTTTATTGCCGCATACCCGATGCTCCGGTCATCGTTAAACAGGAGCAGCGTTGCCCCGATCAACCGGAGTCGCTGCCGCACGCACCGACGACCAAAAAGCTTGCGCCGATCGGCGACTTTGATCATGTCCCGGCCAGTGTTACTGAAGGAACGACAAACTTGCTGAAAGTACCTGCCCAGAATCGCTCCGACTCGGACAATTAAGCAGCCCATGTGAAAAGGCGAATGGACGCTTCGCATGATCGACAGTGACTAAAGATGGATGACGCGATCAGACAACAAATTTTGGCTATGAGTCGAACGGCTCATAGTTTGACCGAAGAGTCGTACCAACAAGACCCTTCGACACGCGGCGATTCGGGGTGGTATGAGAAACAACGAGTTCTCCTTGCGGACATGGCTCTGCATTTGCTGCAGACAGCTCTCAAAGAGGGCGAGATCTCGGAGGAAGGGTTGAAGCGAAACCTGTTTTCGATACTGACTATTTCCGACCAGTTCGTTCGGGACCACGATCTGAAAACGTTCGCGGACGAATTGTACTCCTCTTAATGCCTGAGCTTCCTAATACACCGTTTAGGGATCCCATCAAGGTCACAATTCAGGGGCCTGAGCCTCAGTTCCTTTAGCTCCTCTTATGGCAGGACACGCACGTGACCGCATCCGGCACCTTTGAATCGGGTCGGTTCGCCTTGATCTGGATATGGCACGAGTCGCACGCCTGGTGAAACGCCAGCTGGTTCGTAAGGGTCGTTATGGTTGTGCTGCCCGCATCCTTTGTCTCAGGGATAGCCGCCAATAGCTTTGGCGTCTCGCCTTTTCGCGCGTGACAGTCATGACACTTTGCAACCGCGGCTTCCTTTGGATCCTTTGAGAACAGATCCATTGTAAGAGTCGTCGTACGGTCGGCAGGCCAGACTGTCTTAAGTGGCGGATGCTTGGCCGCTTCGGATGCCGGCTGCGAAGCATGGTGGCATTCGATGCAGCGTATCGGCCCGTCAACTGTATACTCACCGCTGTTGTGCTTTACATGATTAAAGGTAACGGTCCCGACCTTTGATTCTTTGGCTAGAATTATCACCTCGGGAACACCTTGCTTCGGCGGCTCAGCCGTCCTCCGCACTATTTGAGCATCTTGCCGGATGCTATAAAATCCGGCAAACGCTACTACCACTGAGATCACGATAGTTAATGTTCTGATAGAACTTCTCATTTCGGATCACCTCCTTCTGAGGTTTGCATATCACAGTTCTCCGGGAGGATTCTGTGATGTTGCTCACATCTTCGCGGAATAATTCTTGCGCAGTAAGCACGTGACCGCTACGCGGTCGCGGAGATATCTTCGGCTTTGCTATTAATGCACGGCGGTCGTGGCTCATTTGGAGGGCCGTACTTCCGCAGTAGACAGTCGCCTAGTTCCCATTGTTTCCAGCTATCGCTGCCGTAGCACCAGTAAAGGCCGGGAGCATCGATCATGGCTCTGCTCGCGGGCTCGCCGAGGATCGAAATGACTTGGGCCTCCGGGTCAGAACCACCTGCGGTAGTGGGTGGTTGGACGTTGTGATCGCGCAAGCCACGGATCACCTTTTGCGCTGAACTCCCCACCTTAAACCAACCGCTACCTCAGGTGGTTCTCACTGCACTCTTCGTCGCATCGCGACGGCTGATTGTAGCCGTGGGTGACAACCCACGGTATGTCGGGAAAAGATCCCCGTCGCGTAGCGACGATTGAACGCCTCTGCCTATTCCTCAATTGTCGCTGACGCGACAGCGACCGTTTGTTGCCATTTCCCGTGGGTTGTCACCCACGGCTACAATCACATGACCGCTACGCGGTCGAGACAATCGCGGGCTCGCCGAGGATCGAAATGACCTCGACCTCCGGGTCAGCACCACCTGCGGTAGCGCGTGGTTGGGCGTTGTGATCACGCGAGCTGGGAACGATCTTGTGTCCACCTTGACCACCCGGTGACGCAGGTGGTTCTGACTGCGGGCTTGAGCCCGGTGGCTTTCTGTTGTCGCCGTCCCCGGCGGCTGGGATCGTGGTCGAAACCGAATTCCTGTAAACATGGGAGGCAAGATGGGTTGCGTAGTCGCTGCGAGAATATTAAACGACAACGGCGAAAGTGGCGGTTTTGGTCGAGTGTTTTGGTGCTGTCGGCGGCGTTTTCGGGGCGTGGGGTGGAGTAAAACGGCGGTTTGGTAGAGTAGGTTTTTGGGTCCAAAACACGAAAGCTTTCAACGCGCCGAAGTGCACCCAATGTGGCTTGAACGCACTTAAAGAGCGCCGCGTTCGATCGCCCTGAAAAAAGGGCCTGACATCACACATTCTCTTTTGTATCATCTATGCAACTTTACATCATCACCAGAACAGGAGGAGAATTATGAGCATAGGAAGAGACGAGTGGATCAAGTTTACAGGCGGGCCGTTTGAGCCGTATGAGGAGAGGCTGCACGTGTCGATGAGCGACAAGGGCAAGATATTGATGAACCGCCGGGCATACGAGCTGATCGGCAGCCCGCCGCGTATCATGCTCTACTTTAAGCCCGACAGCGGTAAGATCGGCATCAGCCCGGCACACGAGCGGCTCGCCACGGGCTTTCGCGTGCGCGAATACAGCGGGTCGGCCGTCGCTCATTGCTCGACTTTCGTACGCCACTTCGGCATCTCTCTCACCGGCACGCACAAGTTCGTCGGCGTCGATCTCTCGTCCGAGGGTTACCTGCAGCTAGACCTCGCGAAAACGATCCAAGTCGGCGGCCAAAAACGACGTAGGAAGAAATGACGAAAAAACAAAACCTTCTGGCGATCATCCGGCAGAGGCTGGCTGACGCTTCCGCCCGAGGGCGTCCTGGAGGCGGTTTTCTAGGACCGTTGAGGACTGATCTCCGTTTATCAGGTTGCGGATCGTGCGAAGCACTCGGCTGGGATGCGTCGCGTAGCCGACAAAGTAGTTGAGCAGCATAAAGGACACTCTGACCGCAGCGAGTTCGAAGTTGGTCATGTTCGGGTTCGAAGTTCCCTGCGGCTTGAGGAAGTTGAACTTTCCGTTAAACGAAACGAGCGACATAAAATAGGCGTCATTGAGCGTGACCTTACCTTCGCTCTGAAGCTGTTTGAAGATCGCGGTGCCGGGATACGAGGAAAAGATGAAGAACGGAACCTCTTCCACACCGAGAGCGGCCATCTTCAGGCCAAACCAGAGCGTTTGAAGGACGTCGCTGCGGGTCTCGTGCGGAAAGCCGATGATCAGATTCGTACGAACGATCAGCCCAAGCCGTACGGCGGTCTTGAGCGATGCGACCATCTTGCCGAGATCGACCTTTTTGTCGATCATCTTGAGCGACCTGGGCGAACCGCTTTCGGGTGCATACGCCATGTATCGGCAGCCGGTGTCGCGGAGCAGCGTCAGTATCTCTTCGTCGAGCACTTCGCTGCGGGTACCGCTCGGCAGAGACCACGAAAGGCCGAGATCCTCCTTTTTCAGGCGGCGGCAAAATTCCAGCGTCCAGCTTTTCTTGGTAAATACCGTGAGATCGTAAAACTGGAAAGAGGTTATCTGATACTTTTCCTTACAGTACTTTATCTCAGCGATCAGGTCATCGATGTCACGCAGAACGTAGCGCGTCATCCACATCTGTGGGCTCGAGCAGAACTTGCACTTGTACGGGCATCCGCGCGAACCGAGCATCGGCATGTCGCGTTCGGATGAAATGCCGTAGGATTTGCCCGCTTCCCAGAAACGTTCGAGATAGCCTTCCGGCCAATATGGCCACGGGATCGAATCGATGTCGCTGATGCGCGGCAGCCCGCCGTTGTCGCGTAAGCTGCCGTCAGCGTCAAGGTAGCATATGCCGTCGACCTCGCTGTAATCGCCTCGGGACCATGCCTCGATCAGCTCGAGCATCGTGTATTCACCCTCGCCCTTTACAATAACGTCGAGGGCAGGGCAATCGCGAAGGCTGTATTCCGAGAGAGCTGTAAAATGCTCTCCGCCGCCCACGAGCAGCTGTAGAGGGAAACGCTCGCGAACCCGTGTGATCAGGTCTTTCAGCAGAACCCACTCGCACGAGAACATGCTGCTAAAGCCGATCACGTCGGCGTCGGCCGGAATGCTTTCCACCAACTCGTCGAGCTCGATGCCCTGGATCTGAAACCCTGGGTATTCCTTCAACGGACGAACAATGCCAAGATCGGCAGCCGTGCCGTCCACGATCTCGACCTTGTGGCCTTTTTTGAGAAGATACCCGGCAATGTAGGCGAGACCGATCGCTGGCGAAGCCTCGTTATTCAGAGCTCCTTCGCGCGAAATAAGCGGAGCCCGCACAAGGGCGACCTTCAGGCTGCCCGGCAACCTCGATCCATTAACGTGACCATTAGGAATTGTTAGCATGCGCTTATAGATAGCTATTCAGTAGGTTTTCCCAGAAAACCGTCGGAGCATAATCTGGGTTAGCCCGCGTGTTCAGTCCAAAATCTGCATTTAACCAAGCGGAACCTGCGGTTCGCCATGGACTCGCAGCGGACAGCCGGTAAACACCTTGACAAACATCGAATTTAACGTAGGTTTATAAAACAAAATGAAGGAATTTATTTTAGCTTTAGTCTGTTTAGCCTTGTTTGCTATTGGTACGCTTGGACAGGAGCCGGTTATCAGCCCGATGGCGACTGAGGTCGTTGAATACAAGCCGGTCAACACCGAAGTCGAACTCCGGAACATGGACATGTTTCAAGTCCAATTGCAGAATATGCCTAATGATGCGGGCGTCATAATCGTTTATCCCGGGCGAAAAGGGCGTTCGGGTGAAGCAAAAGCCATCATTAAGCGAATGAAGAACTACCTGCTCGTAATACGGCGATTCAATACCGATCGCCTGACATTCCTCGAGGGCGGGCCAAGGGAAAAGGCGTTCGTCGAACTTTGGGATGTTCCGCCGGAAGCGGAGATGCCAAAGCCGACGCCAACGGTCTTTATCACGAAGAAAGTAGCAGCCCCAAAAGGATCTCGCGATCCATCGATTTAGATCTTGAAAAGGACGGTTAATGTGAAAAACAAAATTTCGATCCTGTTGGTGATATCTATTCTTGCGACCATCTGCCTCGGCTGCAGCTGGCTGCCGTCCTTTATCGGTGACCGGGGAAAACACGAGCCTTCGTTCGCTCTCTCACCGGATGGCAAGCAGATGGCTCTTTCGGCAAACGACGGCGACCTTTACCTGATAGATCTCGACGGCAAAAAAGTCACGCGGCTTACCGAAACGCCGGCTTACGAGAAGAAACCATCATTCTCCCCCGATGGCAGATCATTAGTATTTGTATCCGAGCCCACGGGTGATAGATTCAGCAGCCGCGTGTTTCGTATGCAGATAGATTCCCGTGAGATCATGCAGCTCACAAAAGACAGCGGGATATGCGATAGCAACCCGCACTATTCCCGCGACGGCGCACGGATCGTTTTTGCGAGGGCCTCGCGAAACAACGGCGACCCGTACGTTCGCGACCTCTGGAACGATTACGACCTTTACGTCATGAATTCAGACGGCTCGGACCTTAAGCAGATCACGAACGCTCTTCACCAACGTGACCTCGACGGCCGATTTTCGGCGGATGGGGTTGATCTGATATATAACGCGACTTATTTCACCGGGAACAGCATGTTGCTGACAAGTAAGATACTAGAAATAAAAGCAGACGGCAGCGATAAGAATCCAGCCACGTTCATGCCATCGGAGTTGAAAGAATCAAAAGAGGGCGAGAGATATGCGATCGAGTACGGCAGTCCGGATGTGTCTCCTGACGGAAATCAGATCCTTTTCATAAAAGACATAAGACTTACTTTGCTGGATCTCACATCGAGGACGGTGAGAGAGATGCCGGATAAGAAACCAAGCAATTGGAATGGAAGCCTCGCGAATGCTGTGTTCTCCGCCGACGGCAGGCGGGCGTTATGGATGCGATCCAATTTTAACGGGGAAAACAACATCGACCGAACGCTTTGGTCGGCCGATATAGACGGAAAGAACCTAACTGAGCTCGCCGATAACCAGCTTTTCTCAAGCCCGCTCAAATGGCGGCCTAAGAACTGACGGTTTGCGATCTCAGTAAGGCTCTCTCACTACCCGAACTATGAACTAGGGCTTCGTCTTTGCCGGCGGGGGCGTGCGTTTGGCACTCCATTCGTCGCTTGCATTCTCGTTGAAGTAAACAGTGCCGCCCATCGCATCGCCTTTGACTTTACCCGTAAAGCTGACGGTAACGGCATTGCCGTTGTAGTCGATGGTGTAGTTAAAGCTGACCTCGTCACCCTTTATTGTACCCGCGACCGGAACGTCGCCATTAGGCCGCTTGGCGGTGCCTGTGATCTTTTCGCCTTCGACCTTGAAGACAAGCTTGAAAGGCCTCGGGCCGCCGGGCGTGTTCATCGAAGCATCCCATTCTCCCGCGACCGAGCTTTGAGCGGACATCTGGCTCGTAAAGACAAAAAGCAGCCCTATCGCGAGGACCGACATGCAAATTAGTTTTTTCATATAACTCCTTAGGCGGCCTTTCGGTCACCTTGCTCTTCAATAAAAAAGCCAACTAAGGACACGACCATCAACAGGACGCCGCCGATAGCGAACGATCGAGGCCCTCCGAAAATACCAATAAAAAATCCTATTACGCCAACTGCGCATAGCAACGAACCAATCATTCCAGCCATTTTTGACATTACGGTTGAATCTCCCTGATGTAAAAGTAACAAATTGCTAATTCGACGACAAGAGCTGAACGTTTTTGGCGGTAGTTGGGCTACGGAGTTTCGAAACGGTCGCGGTAAAAAGGTCGGATATTCTTGCATTAACTTTTTCGTTCCATCTTACGTATTCACAGTGCAGATAAGTTCGTGTTCCACAATTATTAGGAATACAATTTGCAGATAGATTCTATTCGTAACCTCGAGGACATTCTTAGATGAAAACCAACTACCGTGCTTCGTTTATCGTTGCTATCTTCATGACCGCTTTTCAGTGCTGCTCTCAGCGCAATGGGGCCGATCAGTCCTGCCGCCTTGGCTGACGGCGTCGTGTCAGAGGATCTTTTTTCCGGTTTGAAATGGCGAAACATCGGGCCATTTCACGGCGGCCGCATTTCTGCGGTCACAGCTCCGATCGGGCAGCCTGGCGTTTATTACGTAGGAACTCCGGCTGGCGGCGTTTGGAAAACAACGAGCGCGGGCGTTACCTGGTTCCCGATCTTCGATCAGTTCCAGCAGGTCGACAGCATCGGAGCCATTCAGGTTGCACCTTCTGACCCGAATATCGTCTATGTCGGAACAGGCGACTCGGTTCAAGGATCGAGCGGCGACGGCATGTACAAATCGATCGACGCCGGCAAAACCTGGACGCATATCGGGCTCGAAGAAACGACTAAGATCAATAAAATGGTCGTCGATCCGAAAGATCCCAATATCGTGATCGTCTCAACTCAGGGCGACGCGAAACACACCGGCCAGGGCATCTATCGGACCACCGACGGCGGCAAAACCTGGACGAACGTATTAAAGCCTGAGAACGCCAATGGCACACGGGACGTGGAAGCTGCCTTCGACAAGCCAAATGTTATGTTCGCGACCTCACAGGGGGCAGGCGGCGGATTTGGCGGCGGTGCACCGGGAGCTGCTCCTGCGGGAGCGAACGGCACAGCTCTATTCAAATCAACCGACGAAGGCAGGACCTGGTCTAAGGTCGATTCCCTGCCGCCTTACACCGGCCGCATCAGCGTCGCAGTCGCGATGCATACGGATGGCAAACGCGTCTACGTTATCGGGAATCCGCCCACTGGCGTTGGCCCATCGGGACTCTATCGCTCAGACGACCAGGGTGCGACGTGGCAGCATATGGCGATCGGCGACTCCCGCGTAGGTAATGGACAAGGTGCGTTCAGCTCGGGCGTTTGGGTCGATTCGCAAGATCCCGACATTCTTTACACGGTCAGCACGTACGTCTCTCAATCAACCGACGGCGGTAAGACCTTCAACGTCTACAAAGGCGCTCCGGGCGGTGAAGATCCGCATGACATATGGATCGACCCGACGAACGGCCACCGAATGCTCTTCGGATTTGATCAGGGTCCGGCAGTCACGCTCGACAACGGCCGCACTTGGAGCGGCTACTATCAGATACCGATCGCCCAGCTTTATAAAGTCACTACTGACACGCGATATCCATATTGGGTGATCGGTTCACAACAAGACACGGGAGCGGTCATGACACGCAGCCGCGGCGACCTTGGCCAGATTACGAATCAGGATTGGTGGCCTTTGGCGTCGTCGGAATTCGGAACAGCGGTTCCTGACCCGCTCAAGCCAACAACCGTCTACGGCGTCGGTTACGGCCTCGGTCAGGGCAATGGTATGACGAAGATCGATACCGAGACCGGACAATGGGGTAATGTCGCTCCTAACTTCGGGACAGACAGAGATCTGTACGCTGAGGGCCGCGATTTTTGGAAGCGTTTCGACACATCGTTTGAGCCAAAGGCGATGTACGTCGCGTACAACTGCATTCTCGTGACGCGTGATGGAGCCGAGTCGTGGAAAACGTTCAGCCCAGATCTCACGACCGCCAAAGGCCAGCCGATGAAACCATGCGGGCCTGATGCCGTCGCCGCCGCTGCAAAGGCTGCAAAAGAAAAACCGGGAGATCGCGACAAAGACGCGACAAAGGCGACTCCGACACCAACGCCAGCTCCTTTTGGCGGAAGAGGGGGAGCGACGGCTTCTATTACTGACTTTTCGATCTCGACCGTAAAACGCGGCGTCGTTTGGACAGGCAGCACGAACGGTCAGGTTTTTAATACGTTCGATGGCGGCAAGACTTGGAACAACGTCACAAATTTCACCGATCTGCCCGCAAACTCCAATCTCGTCACTGTCGAAGCCGGACACAACGATGTCAACACGGCCTATGTACTAGCTAATGCTCGTGCCGTCCCTGGAACACCCGAGCAGCACTTTATGTATCGCACGCACGATGCGGGCAAGACGTGGACACGAATCGTTGGCGGCCTGCCGCTTGATGAACGCACGGGCAGCCAGCTTCATGTCATTCGCGAAGACCCGAAGCAGAAAGGATTGCTGTTTGCGGGCACGGAAACGACCGTCTTTGTTTCATTTGACGACGGCGATCAATGGCAGTCGCTGCGGCTCAATCTGCCGAGCACGTCGATCCGCGACATGGTGTTTCACACCAATGATCACATGAACGATCTCGTGATCTGCACGTACGGCCGCGGCTTTTGGGTACTCGACGATATGAGCCCGCTTCGCGAAGTCGCGTCACAGGCACAGGCGATCGCGTCCGCCCCGGCGTTCTTGTTCAAGCCCGGTGACGCGATCCGGTCGCGTGAGAATGGAAATTGGGACCAGCCGATGAACCCCGAATTGCCGCATTCGCAAAATCCGCCATTTGGAGCCCTCATTTATTACCACCTCAGCAAGAAACCGGCAGGCGACATTAAGCTGCAGATCTCTGACGCGACCGGCAAGGTGGTTCGCACGATCATGAGCGTCATTCCGCCAAAAGTCGAGCGTCCGCCGTACCCTGATTACTGGCTCAAATCGCCGGAATCGCGTGCACTCTCAACCAACATCGGCACAAACCGCATCAATTGGAATCTGCGATACGACGACCCGCCGGGATTCAACCCCGACATCAACAATCAGATGAACGCCACTCCCGACTCCGTCACGCCGGGGCCGCACGGGCCGCTGGTTTTGCCGGGAACCTACACGCTTAAACTGATGGTTGACGGCCAGACTTATACACAGGACGTTGTCGTCCACAATGATCCTCGTGTAGGTGAAAGTGCTTCGATGATGGCGGCTTTGCGGGCTCAGAATAAGCTTGCAATGGCCGCGTGGAACGGTATGACGGATACTTCTACAGGTAACGATGAGGTTACTGCAGTTCGCACACAACTCGCCGCGATCACAAAGGGCACACTCCCAGCGGATGTCGCAGCGGCGGCGAAGGATCTCGATACCAAGATGACAACTTTCGGCGGAGCCGTCGTCCAGGGCGGTCGCGGCGGTGGATTCGGCGGAGCACCGCGAGCACCGGGTAGCCTTCTGGCGTTCCGGGCGATCAATACGACGTTCTACACGGTCCTCGGCCCGCTCTCGCAGAACGGCATCGACATGCCGCCAACACCCGCGATGATCCACACCTGGGAATCAGGCTGTAAGGAGCTCAGCGCCACCGCGACTGCGTGGAAAACGATGCTTGGAGCAGACCTCGTGGCATTTAACAGCCTGCTTTCAAAGAATAACCTGACGCCGCTCAAGCTCACGCCGACAGCGGTAATGGCACCGGCATCGTGCATTTTCGTAGGACCGGCCAGAACGGCGGCACGCAAATAGAAAAAAGCAATAGTGTCGATTCAAACCTTTCCGGAACGGATCGACACTATTGCGGATTCAGTTAATTTTGGGAAGAGGGATCACTCGACTGGCGGAAGGATCTGTCCGCCGTGATGGGCTACAACGAGCCATTTGCCGCCGCGTTTCATCCAGATATGGGTGCTGCGGAATTGCATATTTCTCACGCCTTCAACAGTTCCGCGGTGAGTCATTATCGCTGTGTTGCCGAAGATCCGCACCTTGTAATCATCAGAACGAACGAAATCGGCATTTGGAGCGATCTGGGCGAGGTATTGAGCCTTATTTTCGACTTCCCCACGCTGGGTTGTGCCTGAATAATCCTCCGCGACCATCGAGCCTGCCCCTTTTTTGTCTCCTTTTAACTCGGCAAACGTCCATGCTTTGTCCAGTTGGATCAACTTGTCCTCAACGCTTCCCTTTTTGTACTGAGCGGAAGCAAACGTGAATATTCCTAGGATCAAAATGACGGCACAGAAAATCGATTTCATCCCTTTTTGTCTCCGGTAAGCTCAGATCACTTCAGATTCTTCTTAAACAGATCCAGCGTTCTTTCCCATGAAAGCTTCGCGGATTCGGCGTCGTAGCGTGGCGTCGTGTCGTTGTGAAAACCGTGCTGTTTGCCGTCGTACATGAAAACCTCGTACTTCTTCTTGTTCTCTTTAAGAGCCGCTTCGTACGCCGCGATGCCTCCGTTTATTCCCGTATCGGCACCGGCGTAATGGAGCTGGAGTTGAGCGAAGATCTTAGGAACATCCGCAGCACCTGCCTGTCGACCGTAATATGCTGAACCGGCATTCAGGTCTTTCCCGAGACGGACGGCGAGTTGATTAACGATCCCGCCGCCGAAGCAGAAGCCGACGGCTCCGAGTTTGCCGTTGCTGTCCGGCCTTTTCGTTAGCCACAAAGCTGCCGCGACAAAATCCTCAGTCATCTTTTTACCGTCAACGGTACGAAAAGCCGCCGCGCCTTTTGTATCATCGCCCGGATAACCGCCGACCGACGTCAAACCATCCGGAGCGAAAGCCATGTAGCCAGCTTTTGCGAGACGGCGTGCGACGTCTTCAATATATGGATTCAAACCGCGATTTTCGTGAATGACGAGCACCGTGCCGAATTTCTTCCCTTTTGCGGGTTTTGCAAGATAGCCTTTGATGGTGCCGTTTCCAGCCGGCGACTGCACGACCTCGTAGCCGACTTTTATGTCCTTGTCATCGGGATTGATGGTCTGGGCCCATGCGTAGTTCGGCGTCAGGCTTTCGAAAATCGCCGCGACCGTCAGTCCGCCGACGGCGAACTTCCCGATGCTGCCGAGAAACGATCGCCGGTCCATATCGCCGTGCTGATATTCGTGAAAAAGATCCAATAACTCCTGCGGATATTCGTCTGCGGTTTTGCGTTCCATTTTGTTCTCCTTATTTTTAGGAAATTATACGCGAGGTCTGATAGGTCTTCAACCAAATGGCGGTCGGAATAAAAAAAGGCCTCGCCACTGGGGCGAGACCTTGCCATCCATAACTATCTTCAAAACTACCTCGTCAAACTCCGACCGTTCGCCAAACGAAAGATCGCGAGTACGACGATCGCTCCAATTATCGATGAAGCAAAGCTTGGAAGGTTATCTCCGATGTTATCAAACGAACTGATCATCGGATAACCAAGGAAATACCTGCCCATAAACCCGCCGACGACCGCTCCGAGAATTCCCAGGACCGTTGTCAAAATAAAACCGCCTCCATCACGGCCCGGCAAAATGAATTTAGCCAAATAACCCGCTAAAAAGCCTAAGATCAACCAAATAAGTAAAGAAATCATCGTATGCTCCTCCCTGAACCTTCGCCCAAGCCTCAGCAGATCCAAGCGTAGTCCGTAGGTTCAATTAATAGAAAATATGCATACGATGATCTAAGCAATAAAGAGCTTACCTGTCTGTGCGGTATCGCACGCACGCGTCAGTTGAAGTATTTTGACTTTCTCTCGGGACTTCACCTACACTGTTCGCGGTTAAAAGATCTACAATTCGGGTGACATAAAGATGAAAATACTGCTTCCATTTGCGTTTCTGGCAGCCGTTTCGGTTTGCGGGCTTGGGGAAAAGGAACAGAAAACGACCAGCGAACCGCCGCCGGCAAATGTCGTCGCAAAACCTGCTCAGGATCGCGACGCGGTCAAACGTCAACTCGTCAGCCTCGCAAATGAGATCACCACGGCTGCCAAAGACGGCGACGTGAACTTCCTGGCGAAAGCGACGACCGACGATTTTGTATTTACTGACGTTGATGGCTCCGTCAAGACGAAAAACAAGGCGCTCGCTGAGGTAAAGGAAGAAAGGGCTATCAAAACCTTTGAGATCTCGAACGAAAACCTCGTCAGCCTCGACGATTCGACCGGCGTTCTGGCATATACGCTCAAGGTAACCGCAAAGAACGGCCGTTCGGCACGAGCCGCGACGACCGACACCTATGTTAAACAAGATGGGAAATGGCTCCTCAAGAGCGAGCAGCAGACTTTGTTGAAATGATCACTGAGCTTTCCGAGTCTTGAGGGCATAATTCGCGATTGCCTGCTCGCGGGTTTCTCCGAAGGCGTAACAGTCGCTTTCTTCCATACTTACGAACTCAGGTCCGATCACGCAATACTGTCCGCCGTCGATAAAGATCAAAGTACCCCCGGGGCCTCGTTGCGATTCCAGATCAGGATCGTTCAAAAGCATTTCAAATTCTTCGGTCATCGGTAAATTGTAGCGCGGCTCCGAATTTCCTTGCAGGAGAACAACTATGCAGCTTTTTGTTTCAAAGTTTAAGTGGATAATGCTCGTTTGCGGGCTTTTAACGTGCACGATGTTTCTCGGGCTCTTTGCACCTCAGTCCTCACTGCAATCGAACTTCGGCGAGACAATGAGCGGCCCGGTGAGCGAGATAATCGTTCGCAATTGGAGTGCCCTCATCGGGCTGACGGGCGTGATGCTTATTTACGGAGCATTTGTAGAGTCGGTAAGGAAATTCGCTCTCGTTATCACCGGCTGCGGAAAGGCGGTGTTTATTACACTCGTTCTTACATCCGGAAAACACTATCTCAGCTTCGGCGCCGGAACGGCGGTTGTCGCAGACGCGATCATGATCATACTTTTTATCGCCTACATTGCTCTCTCGAAACCTACGAGATCGCAGTGATCAGGCGAGCAGATAAAATAGCATCCAACTAAGCAGAAGGGACAGCAAAATTAGCATCACATATTTGGTCACCCTCTTCTTAAACGCCGAGCTTCCGATCGTATTTACCAGAAAGAGTTTTGAAATATACGATGCTGCCACCGACGTCGCCAAAAGGCCACCCAGAAATTTATAATCGAACACGCCCGATTCCCGCAGCTGAAGATTCGCGATAACTGAACCGTGGATCTCAAATAGCGATACGAGAAACGTTAGTAACAACAACCCGCTTTGACCGAAGATACTTTGAAGAAATTTTGAGAACGCCAAGACCCCTATGATCAGCGCGGCTAGTCCAAGTATCGGTAAGAACTTGATCTCAGCGTCCTCGATCTTGATCGCTCGATGCGGTATCTTTTTAACCAGAAGTATGATGATCCCCGCTGTTGTCACAAGCGGCCCGATGAAGATAAAGAGGAGCCAGTAATGGTTCCCATCCGAACTGAGCAGGACAAATGCGATGCCTTCGACGAGCATGCCTGCCGTTGCCGAAAGAAACATCAGCAGCTCTTTTCCGACGAATTCATCGCCATCCTCGCTGCTTTCGCGGGCAACCGAGACCGTGGTTGCCGTGCTGGAGACCAACCCGCCAAAGAATCCTGTCAGGATAGATCCCTTCCGCCCGCCGATCAGCCGGATCATCGCCGACCCGAATACCTGAATAAAGCACAGAGCAAAAACCATGTACGCCGCTTTTCTCAGACTAACAATGCCCCAAGGATCGATCGGCCCTTCCGGCAAAAGCCAGGCGATCAAAAATGTAGCCGAGATGATGACAAGCGGTTTTACCCACTCCTTTAGGAAATCCATTGCTCTCTTGACCTAGTATCTATTATCCGAGCCAACAAAGAGAAACCGGGCGGCCTCACTGGCAAATATGGAGCCAGCCGGTTGCATTCGGCTTTACAATCGCCTCTATATGAGATTAAAATTCCGCGGGTCGTTTTTGTAGTCCAGACTCAAACCTCAAATACTTAGGAGCGAAAAATTATGAAGCGAGCAGTATTGATGGCATTCGCCATTTTCTTATTTGCAGCAGGTGCGACGGCGGTTTCAGCACAGAATTGGGAGAATCTTGGTTCAAAAGAGGTCAAGGATCGAAGCGAACAAGATACCTGGCACATCACGGCCGCCAAGGGACAGTTCAAGAAGATCAAGTTCGCGGTCTCACGCAGACAGGTCAGATTTTACCGTTGTGAAGTGACTTACACTAACGGTGAAAAGGACAATATCGAGATCAGAAACCTCATCCGGGCTGGCGGCGAAACTCGTGCGATCGACCTCAAGGGTAACGACAGGTACATCAGCAAGGTCGATATTTGGTACGAGGCCGCTACACCGGGCCGCGGAGCACGCTCGACAGTAACACTGTATGGGCTGAAATAGGACGATCGAATTTCATCGTAGTGCATCGAACTAAAAACCGGAAAAGACTCGATCTTTTCCGGTTTTTTGTATTCGTTTAAGCCCTTTGGATGACGAGGGACCGATGGCGTTAAACGTTTTTTGCTTTTGTTATTTTTTTTGGAACGATACACCGATTGATTGTATATTGCGATCTCGAGGAAGATCGACTGCTTCTCGGCCGTCGAACATCACAAAATAATGCTTCTCCTGGACGATGAACAACGAAAAAATAGGCGGCGTGCAGCCAAAATGACCGCACTGGTCGAAGGCCGCATCGACCGCATGATGACCTGGACCGAGCCGACGACGTTATCCGACTATTCGGCTTTGGGGGCAGCCTTCACGCTTGAACGTGCGGTTAAACCGGGCCATTTGGTAGCTTTAAGAATGCCGATGCCTCGCGAGTTGCGCAGTTTTGACTTTGGCAAAAATGATTACAAGGTCTGGGGACTCGTACGAAGATGCGTCCCGGTCGCCGGGTCAAATGGCGAAACCCGATATGCTATCGGCGTTGCATTTGTCGGGAAGGAAGCTCCATCTGAACACTTCGAGGATCCTGAAAGGCTCTATGAGCTAAAGCCCGGCGAACCCCGCAACGGTTTCTGGCGACTTTCCGAAGTTCCCTGTCCGAACAGAAAATCGGTTAACTACTCAAAGAAGAGGCAGCATACTCGCTATGAGATCCCTGAAGAAGTAACGCTCGAACTTATGGACACGAATGGCTGGGCGCTAGCTTCGGAAACTACGGTAACGGTAAATATTAGCCGCAGCGGTGCGGCGGTCTATAGTGAATTGCCGGCCGTAATGGGCTCAACGATCCGGGTCTCCAGCCAGAACACCAACATCCGGCTGATCTCGATCGTTCGCGGTATACATACAAGCCAAACTGGTCTCTCACGCATCAACCTCGAATTTATCGACCAGCCGTTTCCGATCAACGTCGCCTGAAATATTCAAGCGTCGTCCTTGCCGACGCCTAACGCGGCTTTTATCGCCTTGATATCGTTTTTCATCGCCTCTTGCTCGTCGTGACTGAATTGGTTCGCGTCCTCGATAACGTTGCTCAGCAAGCGGGCCACGATCAGAGGGATGATGACTAGCGGCACGATGTGCATCAAAACGATCGCTACGATCTTGCCGCCCACCGTCAGCGGATAGAGATCGCCGTATCCGATCGTCAGACCCGTTACGCATGCCCACCAAAACGAATCGAACAACGGTTTCTCTTCAAAATATGAAAATAGAACGGCCGAAACCGCAATGATCCCGATATAGTATGCGAAGATCTCCGCAAACGTGTCCGTAGCCCGTGAAATTGCCTTCCTGATATTGTCCATAATAAAACCTGACCCGTTAGATCGTCGGTCAGTACCTCCGTTCGAATTTCTGATTTCTACCGATAATAGGTGAACTGCATGAGATCTTTCAACTTCCGCTATTTTCCGGGCATTTCCTTTTAGAGCTAAACGGATCGATCTTAGGTAGTTTTTCGAGGCTTAATTGGCGGTAATCCAGACAGTGGGATTTGCTCAGAGGTCTGTCTGGTGCTATATCTTCTTTCAGGGTTATGAAGTTCCAAAAAGGTCTATTGAGTGACAATGAAAACGGGTCGAAGTCGGAAATCTCGAGGCCGGTCGTTCCATCAGAACCAGCGGCTCCGCAAAATACAATCGGCAAGCCGCCCGCAGACCAGTCCATAGTGGTGGAAAAGGACCGCTTGTTCGAGACGGTAAAGGAAACAAGCAATAGCGGCCGCAGATATGTTATCGCGATCGGGATCTTTTCGATCCTGGTAACAATTGCAGCGATCGGGGGTGGATACTTGATGCGGCCTGGCGTAGGCGATCGGATCACGTCCCCGCGGGGCCTGGAAGCCGCTCTCAGAGAACATTTCCTCACCAAAGAGAAACGCGACTCGACCGATATTGCATTTTACCAATGCGAAAGCTTCTACTGGGCTCGCGTAGGTGTCGAGACTCGCAACGATCTCCCGAATCCGGTTTTTAGAATTGGAACGTATGCGGCCCGGGCAACCCCGAATGGAGAATCTTGGGATATTACAGCTGTACCTATAACCGGACCTGAAATGGACGTTCCGTGTAAGTAAGCTTTATTCGCACCGCATAAAAGTTCCGCTGCCGCCTATTCCAGCGTCGACCATTCCTTTGCCGCTTTGGCCGACGACGAATTCCTGCATTTGGCAAAACGGACGCCCAGGGATCTTGATCAGGACGCTGCCGCGTTTGTATGAGTTGTAACTGACCTTGTAATAGTTGAAATAGTCGTCGCTCGCCACCAGAGATTCGCTCGCTCGTTTTACCCAGGTCTTGTAATCTAGTCCGATCTTTATAACCTGTACTCCCGGGATCTTTGCAGCAAGTTTGGATCTGACAAATGATTCAACCGAGGCATCGCGCCACGGCGGCTGTTTGAAGGATCGATTTGGAGCACCTTTTTCAGCGAGCTTCCAGAGTTCGTCGGCGCGTTTTTCGACCTCTGCGGTCGCGTTTGCAGGAACCTGCGTGATTCCGTAGGCCGCGTATTTCGGCTTTAGCCAAGCATACTTCGCGGCCCGCCATTTTTCCCGGTTCCAGATCATATCCTGCACTTCCATCCGCAGCGGATTGTCAGGCTCGTTAAAGCCAAAATTGAGATTCTCTGTGGTGTAGCCCATGCCGACGACCGAATTTGCGGCTCCTATACGTGCTTTTTGCTCGATAGCGACGCGGTTTGCTGCGATCTCGCACCACACGCCAAACCGATAATCGACATATCCTTCGCGGGTGTAACCGGGAGATCGCCAATCGGTGATCCCTCGATATCGCGTACGACAGAGAGCATCAAGCTCAGCGAGCTCGGCCATGTTCGTTTTCCATCTCTCCGATCCAGGCAGGCTTCCGCCGCCCTCGATAAATTGCGGATCGTAATAATGAGCAAATACCTGAACAGCATTTTGGTACTTTCCGTTTTCGTTACTAAATGCCTTTTGCATCGGATTCATCGGTACCGTTTCGAGCGGGTTGCGGGCTGCATTACCGATCTTCAGCTTTGGCGAATTTAGCGGCAGCGTGAC
Source organism: Acidobacteriota bacterium (assembly GCA_016703965.1). Lineage (NCBI taxonomy): Bacteria > Pseudomonadati > Acidobacteriota > Acidobacteriota bacterium. The sequence continues at coordinate 304,523 of JADJBB010000025.1, read as the reverse complement.
CACCTGATTGTCCATGTTGCCAAATCGCACACGCACATTTCCGCCGTCAACGCGCTCAACCTTGGCTCTAACCCATTCGGCACCGAGGCAAAAGCACTGGTAACGGACCTCGTCACCAACACTTACATTGCCCTGAGCAAAGGCGGTAGAAAAAACAATGCCTAAAACGAATACCGTTACGATTATTTTCACTTGAGAATTGGCTCCAAATAAGATTTTTGCGAATGATAACACATAAAGTGATGCCAAATCACAAAGAAATTACTGTGGAGATCAAACAGTGTTCACAATCCAAGTAGGTACAAAGCTAAAACGTTTAGATCGCCAGGACCGGATGATCCGACGGATCCTGATCGTCTAGTTTACAGCTTTCGAACTAAGCGAGGATTCTTTAAGCTTGACCTGTGCGTAAACCTCTGAGAGCGAGAGTTTGCAGTTAAGGGATTCGAGGGTGATGACATCTTCGCGTTCGTTATAGATACGATAGATCCATTGTTTCGCATTTTGGCGAGCGTAATGCTCGACACGCATTTCTGTCTCATTTACGAGAAGACACTCTTTTATCTTCGGGATCGCGAGAAATCCTTCGAGCTTCTCGGTGCGGTCGATGTTTTTCGAAACACTAGAAAAGATCTCGATCACAACCGTCGGGTTCAGCAAAACCTCAGCGCGAGCATCGGCAAATTCCGGTTCACCGGCTACAATCACAACATCGGGAAAACAGATCGAGTTCTTTCCGATCCGTACCTGCATATCGTTCGAATAGATCTCGCAGTTGCCTCGTTGAACGCGTCCGCCGAGGGCAATGGTAAAATTCGTCGCGATCAGATTGTGCCAGCGGTTCGCGGGCTGACGCGAGACGATCTTGCCGTCGATAAACTCGCTTTTCAGAGCTTCGCGATTTGCAGTTTGATAGTTTTTAGGCGCGGTTGCGGTGGCTAGGTCAATTGCCGTCTGGTTCATATTGCGTTGGTACTCCTTGTTAAAAAAATGCAAAACGAACAGAAAAAGGGGGCTCAAAATACTGAGGGCTTTGCGTAGGTAAATTTGTCTGCAAAAATAGTGTGACACATAGCTCAACGAACTATCAAGGCATTTTTTATGAAACTAGGAACACTAGCCGAACTGACCAACGCTACCATCGAACGCGGTTCTGCCGACATGGAGATCACCTCGACCGCCGGCCTCGACCTCGCCGGCGAAGGAGATATTACATTCCTGGCGAACCCAAAATATACACCGCAGATCGCCGGAACGAAGGCCTCGGCCACCTATCTAAACGAAGGAATAGCGATAGATAGAGAGGATATCGCGGTGCTGCGGGCAAAGGATTCGTACGTGGCGTACACACGGGCGATGCGGCTGTTTTTTCCCGAGCCGGAACTGCGTAAATTCGTTCATGCATCCGCTGTTATCGATCCATCCGCAGATGTCTCGGACAATGTCGAGATCCACGCAAATGCGGTGATCGGAGCAAATTGCAGGATCGCGAGCGGCGTTAGAATAATGCCGAATGCGACGATCTATGATGGAGTTTCGATTGGCGAAAATACGACGATCCATTCCGGAGTTTCGATCCGCGAGAACTGCAAGATCGGTCGCAACTGCATCATTCACAACAATACGACGATCGGCTCAGACGGTTTTGGCTACGCAAAAGATGAGAACAAACACTGGCTAAAGATCCCGCAAACCGGCCGCGTTGTCCTCGAAGCCGATGTCGAGATCGGTGCGAACACGGCCATCGATTGTGCGTCGGTCGGCGAAACGCGGCTAAAACGAGGTGCAAAAATCGACAACCTCGTCCAGATCGGCCATTCCTGTACGATCGACGAAGACGCTCTTATCTGCGCTCAAACCGGACTAGCGGGAAGCTCTTTTATCGGCAAACGCGTGATCCTTACGGGGCAAGTGGGCATCGCCGGACATTTGAAGATCGGCGACGACGCGGTTCTAACCGCCAAATCCGCCACTTCGCACGACGTTGAGCCTGGCAAGATCATGTCTGGAATACCTGCCTTTGAAAACCGTGACTGGCTGCGATCGACCGCTGCCTTCCGCAAACTCGGCGAGTTTGCCGGACGGCTAAGGAAACTAGAAAAACAGGTCTTTGGCGATAAATAGATGCAAAAGAAGGAAAAAATAATCATTGGCTTATGCTTGATCACGACCATCGCGGCCGGGACCCTGCATTACGCACATGCGAACGCTGTTCTTGCATTCGGCGTGACTGCCGTGGCACTCGCATTGCTTGCGATGATAGTCGGCGATGCCACCGAACAGCTTGGCTCCCGCCTCGGACCAGGCGCGACCGGCGTACTGCAATCGGGCCTTGGCAATCTACCTGAGCTTTTCGTGTGTATTTTTGCTCTGCGTGCGGGTCTGGATCATGTCGTTCAAGCGGCACTAATTGGTTCGATACTTGGCAATTCCGTGCTCGTGCTTGGCCTCGCACTGTTTTTCGGCGGGTTGAAGAACGGAACTCAGCGTTTTAATTCTGAGCCGCCCAAGATGATCGTTGCTCTAATGCTCCTTGCATCAGCTGCCCTCGTTATTCCGACTCTTGCAAAGGAATTGCACACTCCTGCTGAAGGCCACATTCTGAGTCTCGACATTTTTCTCGCGGTCATTTTGCTAGTTTTGCTCGGAGCGAACATCTATTTTTCGGTCAAGGGCGACCCAGCGATGGCGATCCAATCGACCGAACCCGAGCACGAAAAATGGTCGATGAAGCTGACGATCGTTGTTCTCGCCCTTGCCGGCGTTGGCGCGGCGCTTGTCTCCGATTGGTTTGTGGAAGCACTGCAGCCAGCGATGGCGTCGCTGGGGATATCCGAGGCTTTTGCGGGGCTCGTCGTCGTTGCTGTCGCCGGAAACGCGATCGAAAACCTCATCGGCATCCAGCTCGCATGGCGGAATCAGGCCGATTACGCGATCAGCGTAATTCAGAACAGCTCGCTCCAGATCGCGCTCGGCCTGTTTCCGGTTCTTGTTTTGCTCTCTTATGTCTTAGGCGGTGCGATACTGACGTTCGTTCTCTCACCGATGCTCGTCGCGGTATTGCTGCTCGCCGTCATCGTTAGTGCGTTTATCATTTACGACGGCGAATCGATCTGGCTCGAAGGCCTTGCTCTGATCGGACTTTATGCAATTATCGCGTCAGCTTTCTGGTGGGGATAAGGCGATTTACTGGAATATGTATTGCATAATTCGGAATGTATAATTAAATTATGAGTGAATTATCCGATTCCGGCTACGACATTACACCGCTAACCCCTGAAGCGATCGACCGCCTGGCAACTGACCTGAACGAAGAAGAATACCGAATTCTACTCGATCACGGGACAGAACCCGCTTTTTGCGGAACACTTCTCGATAACAAAATGGAGGGCACGTACGCCTGCAGATTGTGCGGTCTGCCGCTGTTCAGTTCGAGCCATAAGTTCAATTCGGGAACCGGCTGGCCATCGTTCTATCGTCCGTTCGACAAAGATCACCTGACCAATATCGAAGATAACAGTTATGGCATGCGCCGGATCGAGATCCGCTGTGCCAGATGTGGGGGCCACCAAGGCCACGTCTTCCCCGACGGCCCGCCGCCGACGGGACAACGCTATTGCCTGAATTCCGCTTCACTCGCGTTCTTCGAGGAAGGCGAAGAGATACCTCAGAAAAGCTGATCTTTTATGCCAGTTGAAAAGGTCTGTCCTATCATTATCCGCGAGGCCGACGGCGTCAGACAGATTTTGGTTTTCCGTCATGCGTCGGCGGGCGTTCAGATCGTCAAGGGCACCCTTGAGCCCGGTGAGCTGCCTGCTGATGCCGGGCTTCGTGAATTGGCCGAAGAATCCGGTATTTCGTCAATTACCAAGATGGAGGCCAAAGGAACCTGGCTAGTTGAAGAATCTCAACAACTGTGGCATTTCTTTCTTTGCACGACCGAAGAAGAATTGAAGGACGAATGGGATTTTTTCACGCTGGATGACGGGGGCGTCGTCTATCGTTTTTTTTGGTTCGATCTCGATAGACAACCAGGGTCGGACTGGCATCCTGTTTTCCAACGAGCACTCGTTCAGATCAGGAGCTTCGCATAAACAAAAAAGGCATCACGGTTCGCCGCGATGCCTTTTTCCTTTAGTTCTAGGACGGTCTACTTTCGATCTTTGAAGCTATCAAACAGCTCCGTGTGCCGACTGGTTAGCGGGATCAGGCGGCCGCCGATGAACATGTACTTGATGTTCGTTCGAGGATCCAGAATGTCGCCGTCAGCAACCACTACGTTTGCCATTTTACCGACCTCCAACGAGCCCATCCTGTCGGCTACACCCAGGACTTCCGCCGCATAAAGAGTAACGGATTTCAGAGCATCTTCCTTCGAAAGCCCGAACGAAGCCGCTAGTCCTGCGTGATAGGGCAGATCGCGAACCTCAGCCCCGGGATCGCCCGTCGAGATGCAAAATTTTATCCCAGCGGCCTGCATTCTTGAAGGGGCCTCGAACAAGTAATCGTAAGGATCATCGTCACGGACGGGGAGACCGTAAATGTTCGTATATACGATGCCTATGTTGTTCTTTTTCAGATCGTCTGCCGCCTTCCATGCTTCCTGTCCGCCGACGATGATACCTTTTACTTTCATATCGGCGACGAATTTGGCTACGCCGCGAATGTCACGCTCACGCTCGGCGGTGAAAATGATAGGCTTCTGGCCGCGAATATACGGGGCCATTCCTTCGTATTTAAGATCCATTTCGACGTACGGAAGCGTTTTGTCCTTGGAATATGCCTCCTTAGCTTTTAAGTAGCTTTCGGCACTCTTAAACAGCTTTTTCAGCTCTTCGACCTGCGTGTCTCGGCGTCGAACAAGTTCGTTGAAATCAGCCTGCTGTCCGCCGCCGAAACCACCAAATCCACCGCCACCGCCGCCGAACCCACCGCCACCGGCGATCCTCGGGAAGTTAATGACCAAGCCAAACTCACCGACGACAGCCATTTCGTCCTGCGTCGAACCGTTCAGGTTTATTACTGCTGCCTGACCTGAGATCAAGCCGCCCGTCGGATACGAGAGAACGCTGGTGATACCGTTTACGCGCGTGACGTTTACGTGAGCCGAATAAGGATGAAGGCCGCGAATAGCTTTTGCATTCGCATTGTTATTTCCGAGTTCGGCTACGTCAACTGATGCATTAAGGCCCTGCGGGATCTCGACGAGACCGAGATTCGTTCCGGCGTCAATCATGCCGGGAAAGACGGTAAGCCCTTTACCGTCAATGCGTTCCGCTCCCGACGGAACCGCTGCTCCGGCTCCAACCGCGGCGATCTTGCCGTTTTGGATAACGACGGTACCGCTCTCGATCGTTGGCCCCGAAACCGGGACGATCCTGGCACCGACGATCGCGAACGTTCCCGCTTTGCCGGTCTTATTCTGCTGCGAACCATCACTCTGCGCCATCGAGGCCGATGCTGCGAAAGCCAATCCCGCACACATCGCGAATCCGCGTCTTATCAACCTGGAAACTGTAACTTTTAACATTGAACTCATTATTGATTACCTCCGTCCCAAGTCTCTGCCTCGTCACGGTCGCCGCGTCGGCGATCGGCTGGAACTCTTGGCGGTGCACCACCGGTGGCCGGAGCCTTGTTAACATCAAGCTTTTCGAGAGTTTCACGCTCTTTTGCGACATCGACACGCATCTTCGCGTCAGCCGTACGGTCAAAATAGGTCTCGCCTTCGATCATCGTTGTTTCGACCCGCGAATACGGGCTGAACGGATGTCCGGTCCAGATGACCAGATCCCCGTCTTTCCCCACTTCGATCGAACCGGTACGCTTGTCGATCCCGAGCTGTTTGGCGGGGTTGATAGTGATCATCTTCAGAGCGTCTTCCTCGGGAACGCCGCCGTATTTCATCACTTTTGCGGCATCGAGGTTAAGCCTGCGCATGCGTTCATCTGAATCTGAGTTGATCGAAACGTTCACACCATTCTTCCAGAGAATGTAAGCGTTGTATGGGATCGCATCGTACGCTTCGAGCTTGTAACCCCAACTATCTGTGAAGATCGAGACGCCTGTTCCGCGTTTCGCGATCTCCGGAGCTATCTTGTAAGCTTCGAGACCGTGCTGGAGCGTTGCGACCTTAAAACCCATTTCGTCAGCCAAGAGCAGCAGGTTCAAGTGCTCGTCGGAGCGATAACCGTGAGCGTGAACGAGGCGTTTGCCTTCAAGGATCTCGACCAGCGGTTCGAGTTCGAGATCGCGGCGTGGTTGCACCTTCGTCTTTTTCGCACGAAAATCAACCCATTCCTGTCGATAATCTTTCGCACGCATGAATGCATCACGCATCGTTTCGACGACGCCCATACGAGTTCGCGGGTAACGCGGTGCCCGGCCGCCGGGGACCTGGACGAAGCTCGATTGCTTAACATTCTCACCCATCGCGAATTTGATCCCTGGTGGAGCATCAGCTATCGGGTAATCTTCGACGTCGTGGCCCCATTTGAATTTTACCGTCGTGTTCTGCCCGCCGATCGGATTTGCCGATCCATGCAGCAGATTTGCCGCGGTCACGCCGCCGGCGAGTGCACGATAGATCGAGATATCGCCCGGGTTTAGCAGATCGCGGGTGCGAGTCATCGAGGTCACCGCGAGCGAGCCCTCGTTGATCGCATCAAGCATCGAATGCGAGTGGCAGTCGATAATTCCAGGCGTCACGTACTTACCCGTCGCGTCGATCGTTCGAACACCTGCCGGAGCCGCCAGAGCCTTGCCGATCTTGGTGATCTTTCCGTTCTGGACCAGGATGTCGGTGCCCTGCAGCGTTCCTTTTCCCGCCGTCATAACGGTCGCATTCTTGATCAGCACATCGCTTTTTGACTGGCCAAAGACTGCCATCGGCACGCTGCTGAACAGAAGCAGAAAGAGTGTAAAAATAGCCGTAAACTTTTTCATAGCGTTATTGTTGCGAAATTAAAGCTCGCCTCCTTGCGGGTTCTTCGTTCCTGAGAACGGGATCGAGCCGAGGGCCGAATCGAGCGTTCCGCTGATCTGATTGCCGGATACTTTGCCGTTCATCGTAATATCGACATTTGCACCGCCGTAGGGTACCGAGGCACCGAACGAAAATCCATCAGGCGTTGCACGACCGTTGTTGATCTGTGCCGTTCCGAGCTGCGAAACCATCGTTCCCGTAAGAGCACTTCCCTGCTGATTGAGATTCAAGGTCGACGTCATGACCTGGCCCGGGATTTCGATGGTGATCGAATAGCGGCCGCTGATCCCTGCACCCGCCGGAGCCGCACCACCACCCGCTGGACCGCCGCCGCCAGGGCCGCGTCCGCCGCCCGGCGTTCTCGGAGCTTCCTTCTGTTCAAAGAGTTTTCCATCAACGAACATTGTCGGAACGAATTTGTCGCGTCCGAAGACATCGCCCTTTACAACAACAACGTTCGCGATCTTCCCTGCCTCGATCGAACCAAGGCGATCGTCAACGCCGAGTAATTCCGCCGCCCCGAGCGTCATTGCTCGAATGGCAGCATCCTTGCTCAAACCGCCCTCGACCGCTTTGCCTGCGTTAGTAAAGAAATCGCCGATCGCGGTGGCTCCGCCCGACTGGAATGCGAACTTAACGCCCGCAGCCGCGAGTTTTGCTGCCGATTTTGGAGCTTCTGCCCGATAGCGAAGCGTCTCCATGGTGTCCGGATCAGCTTCCGGCGAAGAGGCGGTCGTGCGTTTTGGAAGGTTAAGCGAAAGCAAAACAGGAACCTTCCCGGCCTTCAAGCGGTCCACAACCTTGTAAGATTCGAGTCCACCGGCGATCACGCCGTCAAGATTGAGTTCCTTGATCAGGTCGAGAGCTCGAATGATCTGAACTTCAGTGTTTGCGTTGAAAACTACAGGCATCTGACGATTGATCGCCGGATAAAGAGCTTCGAGTGATCTGTCAGCTCCGGGCCGTTTCATTCCTTTCGGATTAGCTGCGTATTGCTTTTGCAATTCCTGTAGACGCTGAGCATCAAGGAAGATCTGACGAAGAGCCGCAAATGTTCCCAAGAGAGAGCCTGGATATTGTGCGGGCGTGGTTGCAAATGAAATGTGCTGAGCAAACGGAGCCTTCACCACCATCGCGGAGACGCTGTCGCCCGCCAGGTTAATAACAGCCGATTGACCATTGAAAATGCCGGTTCTGCCGGTTGTAAGAACTGTTGTGATCCCGGAATTGCGAACCGCATCGAACTGGCTTTCGCCCGCTCGAAGTTCGTCAATGACCGAGTCCTCAGGCCGCAAACCGGCTTGGTAGTTCGAGTTTGACGTGGGTTGCGCTGCTGCTGACGCCGCCGCCGCTGCCTGGCCTCCACCGCCGCCTCCCGGTCCGCCCGGACGTGCCGCGGCAGCCGGCATTCCGACATTCGTGAACGAATCGATGAATCCCGGATAAACGGTCAGCCCCGTCGCGTCAAAAACCTGTGCATCAGCCGGAGCCTGTAAATTAACACCGACCGCGTCGATCAGCCCGTTCCTAATGACGATCGTTCCTTTGTCGATCGTCGCACCCGAAACCGTCACGATCTTAGCATTGGTGATCGCGTAAGTTTGCGCTTCTGCGGACGAGGCGAAAAACGAACAAATAGCCGTCAGGACAAGCAAAAATAGCTTTGTTCTCATAACTTTTCTCAGAAAAGGCAAATTGTTACTGCTTTGAATTTTATATTACCGAGAGAATAATAAAAAAGTTACGGATCGCAAAGCCTGAGTTAGAAAAAACTCGCATCTTTACAAAACATTACACTACGGCAGGAAATAGTAGTTGCCGGCTGGCCTCGGTTAGCTGACTGCATCATGAAATATGACGCCAAGTGTGTGGCGTTCACCACTTGTCACCTCGCTCACACCATGCCGCACATTCGCACGATAAAATCCTCTCCTGCCGAGCACAGGCCGGAAATTGGTCGTAAGAATGAGCATATCGCCGCGTTTTGGCCGCATAACGATCGCTTTTGACTGAGCCCGCGGAACCTGCTCGGTCAGCACGAATTCACCACCGGTGTAATCTTCGTCCGGCTCATTCAAAAAGAGCGCAGCTTGCATTGGAAAATAGACAGCGCCGTAAAGGTCCTGATGTAGTGTATTAAATCCGCCTTTTCCATATTTGAGGATCAACGGCGTCGGTTTGAGCTGGTCGTTTTGATGGCACTCAGCCTGAAACTCCGCATAATTCGCCGGATATCGAATGTCTAACTTCAATAGTTCAGCCCACTGATTCGCGATCGAGGCGAGATGCGGATACATCGTTTCTCTAACCGTCTGAACTAGATCCGGCAGCGGATAGTCGAAATATTTGTACTCGCCGATCCCAAATCGATGCCTTTCCATGACGACGGTCTTTCGGTAGTTAAGTTTTGCGTAGTTCGCGATGAATGCGTCGCAGATCTCGCGGCTCAACACTCGAGGGACCAATGAATAACCTTTCGCGTTCATCTGATCCGCAGCGGCTTTCCAATCGATCGCTGAAAATACTTCCGATGCTTGTTTCGCTCCGACGGTCATTTCTTCACGGTCTCCTTTTCATGCTTGAGCAGTTCCGCCTTTCGCTCGATTCCCCATTTGTAGCCGCTCAGTTTTCCGGCGGCCGAGATCACGCGGTGACATGGGTTGACCAGAGCGACCGGATTCGTTGCACACGCCCGGGCAACCGCACGGAACGACTTCGGCTCGCCAAGACTTGCCGCCACATCAGCATACGAACGCGTTTCGCCGTATGGGATCTTTCGCAGCTCGGCCCAAACACGCATCTGAAACGCGCTCGCCCGCAGATCGAGTGGCAGATTGAGGATCGCGGTCTCGCCGTCGAGGCTTTTGAGGATCGCGTTCACGGCCTCTTTTAATAACGTATCGTTTTGCTCGATCTCAGCCGCGAAGAATTCACTAGCCAGTTCCCTCGTCAATTCGTCTCCGCTGTCACCAAAGCTAACCGAACAAATTCCCTTTTCAGTTCTCGCAACCATCAGCTTTCCGAGCCGCGAATCGACAATTGTGTAGTTGATCTTCATATCCTTTCCACCTTTTTTATAAGTCGCCGGTGTCATCCCGAGCCGCTCGCCCGCTTTTTCGTAAAGCGATCGGCTCGAGCCAAAACCGCTGTCATAGAGCGAGCTCGTAACGTCGCTTTCCCTCACATTCGTCTTAAAATTCTCTATCCTCATCATGTCCACGATCTCCTTTGGCGTAAGGCCCAGTGTTGTTTTGAATGTTTTCTGCAAATGTCCGCTCGTGACGTTCAAACGCTGGCTCAATTCCTCGATCGTCGGCACCTCAGCCTCGTCGGATCGTAAAATCTCGAAGGCTTTCACGACCAACTCCGCTGCGGGACCGGGAAAATACTCCTCGGTCGGTTTGCATCGCAAACAAGCCCGAAACCCCGCATTTTCCGCTTCGGCAGGCGTCACAAAAAACGAGACATTCTGCCGCTTTGCCGTTTTCGAAGGGCACGACGGCCGACAAAATATACCTGTCGTCCGCACCGCGAAATAAAACACCCCGTCGAATTCCCGATCCTTAGCCTCGACCGCCCGCCATTGCCAATCGAGTTTTTCCGATGTTTTTGCTGTCGCTTCGTTCACCATGTCTCCGAGTTTACATCGCCCGCTGTAGCCCATCTATCCGAAAACCGTTGTGCAATTATTTTTCTTTGTTTCTGTTAGAATTTAGATATGAGTTCGATCCTGCTGTTCGATGGCGTGTGCAATTTTTGTAATGATTCGGTGAATTTCATAATTCGCCGCGATCATGACAAGAAATTCAAATTCGCACCGCTCCAATCGGATTTTGGGATTGAAACTAGGAAGAAATACGGTATCGCGGACGATATCGATTCGGTCGTGTTGATCGAGAACGATCAGGCATTCATGCACTCGACCGCCGCTCTGCGGATTGCGAAAAACCTCGGCGGGATATGTTCGCTGGCGTATGCCTTTATTATTATTCCGGCATTTATCCGAGACTTTTTCTACAAGACATTTGCCAAGAACCGCTACCGCCTGTTCGGCAAAAAAGATATGTGCATGATGCCGACGCCGGACCTTAAGGAACGGTTTATTCATACCAAGCAGATTACTGAAATCAGTTGGTGGCTAATGTGGGGCGATTTTCCAAATCTAAATTGGGCTCGACTACGGGTATATTCTGATGGTACCGCTGATGTTTTCGATATGGATGGTCGCCTTACAAATTTCAGTCAGCGGACTGAAGCAACAGATTGGCTCGGAGAAGACGAGTTCAGTTCCGTAGATTCTCTGGATGAATTGGACGAGCAGGATCTTGGAATACCTATTAAATCACTACAACCCCCAAATGGTGATTCTGACGCGGATCTAATCCCACAAATGCATGTAAAGCGGGAAGCACCCGAGCCTCCGCCAATAAAATTATGAAAGCAACATGGAACGGAGCCACTCTGGCAGAAAGCAATGAAACGGTCGTAGTCGAGGGAAACCACTATTTCCCTGCCGATTCGATCAACAAAGAATACTTCGCACCGACCGAAACCCACACCGTCTGCGGTTGGAAAGGCACCGCGAGCTATTACAACGTCGTCGTAAAAGGCAAAACTAACAAAGACGCCGCGTGGTATTACCCGGAAACCAAACCCGACGCCAAGAACATCGAAGGATATGTCGCGTTTTGGAAGGGAGTGGTAGTAACAACGGATTAACACGGATTTGCGCAGATCTCAGAACCATTTTATTTGCGTCTTATCCGTGTAAATCCGCGTAAATCCGTTGTTATAAATTTCTTCAATGAGCTACTCACTTGAAACACTCGAATACGCCAAGCTCCTCGAGCTTGTCAGCCGTCATGCCCAGACACCGATGGGCGTGGAGCGGTTTGCTGATCTGCGTCCGCTCGCGACTCGGACGGAACTCGACGCCGCCCTCGATGCGATCTCGGAAACCATCGCTCTTAACGAAGAAAAACAGGTTACATGGTCGTTCAGCGGGCTCGAAGACCCATCTGACGCGGTCGCGATACTCAAGATCCAGAACGCGACGCTTGAGCCGAATTTTATGCTCGAGGTCTCGCGGGTTTGTAATCAGGCCCTGTTTGCCCGTTCGTCGATCAGCCCTGAAAAGGAAACGGCTCCGGTGTTGTGGAGTTTTGTTGAGAATATCCCGCCGTCGCTGCTTGGGGCGATAGATCAGGTCAACAAAAAGCTGCTTCCTGGCGGCGAGATCGACGATTCGGCTTCGCCGGAGCTGGCAAAACTTCGGCGCGAGATCAACGCTCAGCGTTCACGCCTGACCAAATCGCTCGAAGCCGCGATGCGTGCCGCTGGGACGGCGATCCAGGACGAGATCGTCACGATGCGAAACGACCGCTACGTCATCCCCGTCAAGACCGATTTCCGCGGCAAAGTCGGCGGCGTAGCCCACGGCTTCTCATCCAGCGGCTCAACCGTCTTCGTCGAACCTCTCGAAGCCATCGAAGCCAACAACGAACTCCAAAATCTCAAAGGCAAAGAAGAACGCGAGATCGCCCGGATCCTATTCGCCCTGACCGAATCGCTCCGCGAACAACTACCCGCCATCGAAATGGCCGTTGACGCTGTCGCTGAACTCGATTTCATCAAAGCCAAAGTCGAATTTGCCCGAAGATTCCGAGCAGTCGTGCCAATTATCGCAGATAACGAAACCCTCGATCTGGTAGACGCAAGACATCCGCTGCTTGAAGAAAATCTCCGAAACTCCCCTCCTTACAAAGGAGGGGTGGCAGCCGCTTCGGCTGACGGGGTGGTTCTCTCGGCGGGGACAAAGTCAACTAAACCTGAAACTGCGAACGACATTGTCCCAAGTTCCTTCTCCCTAACACAACAAAACGCCATCATGATCATCTCCGGTGCCAACGCCGGTGGTAAGACGGTCGTGCTCAAAACAGCCGGATTGCTCAGCCTGATGGCGATCTCGGGGCTTCCAGTTCCGGCGAGCAAGGCCAAGATCCCGTTCTATCGCTCCGTCCTCGCCGACATCGGCGACCATCAGAGCCTGAGTGCCAATCTCTCGACATTCTCGTCGCACATGTCGAATATCGCTCAGATGATCCGCGAATGCGTGCCGCCGTCGCTCGTCCTGCTCGACGAAGCCGGAACCGGCACCGATCCCGAAGAAGGCTCGGCCCTCGGTGTGGCGATCGTCGATAATTTCCGTTCCAAAGGTGCGCAGGTCATCGCCTCGACCCACTATCGCGGCCTGAAAATGTACGCCGCGAACGACGAGAGCATCATCAACGCCTCGGTCGAATTCGACGAGCGAACGCTACAGCCGACCTACAAACTGCTCCTCGGCCTCGCCGGAGCCTCGTCAGGCATCGAGATCGCTCGCCGTTTCGGCATCGACCAAACCGTGATCGACGCCGCTCGCGAAAACCTCGACATTTCAGCCCAGGAAGCCGAAAATTACCTGAAAAAACTCCAAACCGAGACCAGGATCGCCACCGACCTTCGGATCGCCCTCGAAGAAGAACGCGAAGCCGTCGCCATGAAATACGCCGGCCTCGAAAACGAAGCCGTCAAAAAAGAAAAGGCTCGGCAGAAACAATTCGAAAGCGAACTATCCCAAACCATCGACGAATTCGACCGCCAGTCAAAAGCCTTCATCAAAACGATCGAAGACAAGACGCTCAAGAACAAGCTCGAAAAAGAACGGCAGACACGAAAGGCGGAGCTGAATCGAGCCATCGTGGCAAAGGTCAAACCGACTAGGCCGCAAGCGTCCTCGCTTGCACGTGCACAGCATTTGGCCCGAATTGATACCAACGAATCACTGGCAAGCGGGACGCTTGCGGTCCAGTCTTTGACCATCGGCTCAAAGGTCATCACATCCTTTGGCAACATCGGCGTCATCGAACGCATGGACAAAGAGGTCGCCGAAGTCCTCGTCGGCGGTCTCCGACTCCGCGAAAAGCTGCATGACCTACAACTCGCCGAGACGGAAGAGTCCAAAGGCCCAAGCCCAAAGGCCAAAGTCCGCGACGGAGGCGTTTCGACCGCAGATGTCGACCGTGATTCTCTCGAAGTCGGAGCCGAACTTAACCTCATCGGCATGACCACCGCCGACGCCGAATACGAGATCGACCGCTTCCTCGACGAAGCCTACATGTCCTCCCTCCCCCGCGTCCGCATCATCCATGGCTTCGGCACCGGCGCGTTAAAAAATTACGTCCATCATTTCCTAAAAGGCCATCAACACGTCGAAAAGTTCGGCTTCGCCCCATCAGATCAGGGCGGAAATGGAGCGACGGTTGCCGAATTGAAGCAATGACGATATCCACATTATCCGATGTTCTGCGGTCTCATTCATCTTCAGTTGCAACGCGGATCGAAATTGCCGAATCGGAAGAATTGGATCAAGGTTCTAGCCCTCTCGCCACGTGCATTTATTTATGAAAACAGCGTTTGTAGCCCTACTTGTCCTTGCAATCAACGCTTTTCCGCAGAAATCGCTGGAGGCGATTCCAGTAGATGAGTTTGGCGAAGTGTGTAGCGAGGATTTGATGGCGCGGATGGACAATTTTCTGAATCAGATTAACAACAATCCAACTGCTCGCGGTGTGGTCATATTCCATGGCCGCACGGATACCGAAGGTAGAAACCAGAAACTTGCCGACTACATAGCACGACGTCCTACAAGACCGGGTATCGAACTGCCGAGGCTCCCGATTATCCGGGGTGAGAATCGAAGTAAACAATTTATACAGTTTTGGCTTGTTCCGGCAGGTGCGCCGGAGCCGAAGCCTGATCGGCCCCACCTCCCCAATGCTTACACTGAAACGTCTCTTTTCGATCGATCACCTGTTGGCTTTCATCGCTGGGAAGGCGTTCTGGATATCTATGACGACGGGTTCTACGACCTTGGATGCAATTTTAGCCCGAATAAAGACGTATTCGCCGAAATCTTAAATGCAAACCGAAATGTGAATGCAGTTCTTATAGTCTACACAGATGCCGAAACCCGGAAAGACGGACTAAAACTCGCTTCGTGGGCTATCAACGATCTGGTCAAGAACCATAAAGTTTCCCGCAGCCGCGTGCGTGCGATCTTTGGCGGCCTTCGAAAAGAAGCGGAAATCGAATTCTGGCTAGTACCTAAAGGCAAACCGAACCCAGCCGCCCGTCCAAATCTCGACCCGATTAGAAGCTTCTGACATCGAGTGAGATTGTTGACATACGGCCTCATTCGGCGGAAAATCTGACTATGACCGCGACTGTTGAGCTACAACTGCCGGAGAGCGTTAGTATAACCAACGACGAAATAAAGATGATCGTTGCGGCCCGTTTGTTTGATATTGGCGAACTGTCGTCGGGCCAAGCCGCTAAGTTGGCCGGTATAACAAGACGCGACTTCATCGAATCCGTAGGCAAATATGGGGTATCGATCTTTCAGTATTCGGTGGAAGAGCTTGAACGCGACCTCGCAAGGCTGAGATGAGCCTATCTTTACAGCAAGACTCATCATCCACAACCCGTGCATCGGTGCTAAAAAACTACGTCCACCACTTTCTAAAAACCAGAGACTTATAGAACGCTCCGAATTCGCCCCGTAAGATCAGGGCAGAAATGGAACAACGATCGCGGAGTTGAAAAGCTGAAAGTTTGCAGATTAGGGAGACTGAAAAACCAGCCAATTTGATTCCATTCGCGCTACAATAATCTCTTCAACTCCAACAATTCAAAAGTAGAGCAAAGGATGGAAATTCGCCACAACGTATTTGTAAGTTCGACATACAAGGATCTTATAAAAGAGCGAAAGAAGGTAAAGGAAACAATACTTCATCTTGATTGCTTTCCAATTGGAATGGAGCTATTCCTTGCCTCAGATAATACTCAATGGGAAGAAATCCAAAAAGAAATCAATCGAAGTGATGTTTACATTGTGATCGTGGCAGGTCGTTACGGTTCGGTTGACGATAATGGTCGTGGCTTTACTGAGAAGGAATACGACTATGCGGTATCAAAAGGTATTCCCGTACTAGCATTCTTGCACAAGGAGATCAGTCAACTCCCGGGCTCAAAACTAGAATCAACAGAAGAAGGTAAGAAAAAACTAGAACTATTTCGGAAGAAGATTGAGGCAAATAAGCATTGCAATTATTGGAAAAATGGAGATCGACTTACGACTCGGGTGACCGCAAGTCTTGCGAAACAAATTTCAAAGTTAGAGGCGAAGAAGGTTGATGCCGTTCCATCGAAAGGAACCGATGCTAATTCCGCCCCGCCGGACATCGATGTTGTCCCAATAGCTCAGGTCACGGAAACGTCGACAATATCATCCGAAAGTCCTTCCAAATCGATTAGAGCTACTCCCCCTTCGCCACCGATAAAACAAACCGTGCAAAACCAGAATTTCACTCGGCGTAACAACCATTTCCCCCAGTATTTCATCGACGACCTGAAAAACCGTGCTGACATTGTGCGGATAATACAGCCGTATGCTCAGGATCTGAAGAAGAAAGGGGCGAACTGGATGGCGTGTTGTCCGTTTCATCAGGAAAAGACGCCTTCGTTTTCGGTAAATCCGGCTAAAGGGTTTTACAAGTGTTTTGGGTGTGGAAAAGGTGGTTCGGCGTTCAATTTCATAATGGAGATGGAAGGGCTGAATTTTCCTGAGGCCATCAAGCGCGTGGCTGAGATCAGCGGCGTGATGCTACCTGAGCCGGTCGATGATGTCAGCTACGAGCGGACTAAAAAGAAACGCGAGGAAACCAAAAAGCTCGCGGATCAGGTCATTGAGCTGAACCAGATGGCGGTCGAATTCTGGGAAGCCGAGCTGCAAGGAAAAAGTAAAAAGGCGAAAGAGGCTCGAGAGTATCTGGCGAAACGAGGCATCTCTGACGAGATACAAAAGCAGTTTCATATCGGATTTTCACCCGATAGTTGGGACGGTTTGCTCACGGTTTTGCGGGAAAAAAACATAGACGAAAAACTCATCGAGCAGAGCGGCCTCGTCTCCGTAAACGAAGAGAAAGAAAGGGTCTTCGACCGATTTCGCGGGCGGATAATGTTCCCTGTTTTGGATGTTAACGGACGACCCGTCGCGTTCGGGGCAAGGGCTTTGAGTCCTGATGATCAACCAAAATATCTCAATTCCCCCGAGACCGCCGCATACACAAAGAGCGAACACCTCTACGGCCTTTTTCAGGCGAAGGACGAGATCAGGAAAAAGAAATTCGCGATCCTCGTCGAGGGATATTTGGATCTGATCGCTCTCGCTCAGTTCGGAGTTAAAAATGTCGCCGCGAGTCTCGGTACGGCGTTTACCGATCAGCAGTCCAAGCTGCTAAGCCGCTTTGCGAAAAGCGTTGTGATAAATTACGACGGCGACGCTGCCGGCATCAAAGCGGCGCGCCGGGCGATCGAGCATCTACTGCCGCAGGAATTCGACATCAAGGTTCTAGTTCTACCAGACGGTAAAGACCCGGACGATTTCATCCGCGAGAACGGCGTTGCCGCCTACAACGAGAGCCGCGGCAAAGCGACGCCGTTCCTGCCTTTCGCTCTCGAAGCCTCAACCACCGGCCGCAACCTCAACAACGCCAAGCAAAAGGCCGAGGCGATCGAGGATTTTCTGCCGGTGATCTCGGCGATCCGGAACAATATTCAGCGCCGCGAGAGCTTTGATCAAGCGATGACGTTCTTTCATATCGAGGACGTAGGATTGCGGCGTGAGCTGTGGTCAACGCTCAAAACGGCATCGGCGAACGATACCGAATACGTCACTCAGAGGATCTCGCGTGCCGCGAGAGCAAAGATAACTCTGGCGGAAAGAAAACTGCTAGAGCTGCTCGTTTTCGACCACGAACTACGCGAGATAGTGCTGCCGCAGCTCGAACCGAGCGACTACGAAAACCTGTCGAGCGGCGAGCTTTTTGATGCATTCATCGAGATCCACAATTCCGGCAAAGAGATCACACCCGAGAGTCTGCTCGAACACATCGGCGATGACGAGAATTCCCTCGATCTGGCTCACGAACTGCTGCAGGGCAAGGCGCGCCGCGAGAAGGACGATGTTCTCGACACGGTGCTTCACGAAGCTGAGAACTGCGTCTTCTCGCTTCGAAATATGGCTATCGCTAATCGCATCATAGAGATAAGCCGCGAAGCGGCGATCGCCGAGCAAACGGGCGATGGCGAACTTTTCAATCAGCTCACCTATGAACAGCTCGAACTTGAAAAAATACGCCGCGAATTGCAGCGAAAGGTCGCTGATCTGTGATACAATTACGCTTTTAAATCCGCCCGCCGGACCTAGAACAATTTGGTCGGTTCCGGCGTAGTAAATATATAGTGAACAACGGTTTACACGTGGATCTAATCAAATAGAATTTATTCAAGATATGGCTGATTACGACGAAAAAGAAGACTTAATGGATCGCCTGATGGCCCTCGGCAGGCGAAAGAAGGGGTTGAGCCTCGATCAACTCCACCGGGAACTCCCGGAGAACATGTTGTCTGCAGACGACATCGAGGATGTTTTGGAGCGCCTTGAGGGCGCAAATATATCGGTCGCCGAGACCGATGCACAATTGCTTGAGCGTGCATCAAACCTCGCTCTCGATGACGAAGAAGAAGAAAAAGAGGTCGACGAAGACGATCTCGACCTCGATCTGTCGGCCGGTGTGCTCGATAAATCGAATGACCCCGTCCGCCTTTACCTTCGCGAAATGGGTATCGTCCCGCTTCTCAACCGTGAGGGCGAGGTCACCATCGCTAAACGCATCGAACGTGGACAGATCAAGACACACAAAGCGATCTCGCGTTCGCCGATCGCTATCGAACGTCTGCTGAAGATCGGTGACGATCTGGCGGCAGGCAAGGCGAGCATTCGCGAAACGGTAGTTTTCTCGGAACAAGCTGAGATCTCGATCGAAGAAGACAAGGCAGAGGAATATCTGCGTTGGACGCTGGAGGGTATCGATAGCATCCGGCAGAATTTCCAGCCGGTTCTGAAATCCTGGGTTTCGCTCGTTGCCGAACAGGCAAAATCTGACGGCAAGAAATCGAAAAAGCTTCTGGCTCTTAAGCGGAAGACCGCCCGTCTGCGTCTCGACATCGCGACCGAGATCAAGCATCTCAATCTGACCGAACGCTCGCGTCAGGTTTTGATCGCCGCTATCCGCAAGGTCGTCGAGGACATTCGCAAGAATGAACGCAACATCAACAAGTATAAGGAACGCCTCGAAGGCAAACCGACACCTGCTGAAAAGAAAGAATTGAACGCCAAGATCGCGGAAGCTAAGGAAGCGATCACGGCGATCGAGGAGAAATACCATCTCCCGGCCGTTGAGATCAAACGCTCGTACCAGACGATCAGCGTTGGCGAATTCGACACGAACAAGGCGAAACGTGAACTAGTCGAAGCCAACCTTCGTCTCGTGGTTTCGATCGCCAAGAAATACACTAACCGTGGTTTGCAGTTCCTCGATCTCATTCAGGAAGGCAACATCGGTTTGATGAAAGCCGTGGATAAATTCGAGTGGCGTCGCGGGTACAAGTTTTCGACCTACGCAACGTGGTGGATCCGTCAGGCGATCACGCGTGCGATCGCCGATCAGGCACGCACGATCCGCATTCCGGTTCACATGATCGAGACGATCAACAAGCTCATCCGCACCTCGCGTTTGCTTGTTCAGGAACTCGGCCGTGAACCAACGAGCGAGGAGATCGCAAAGCGGATGGACATTCCGGTATCGAAAGTACGTAAAGTGCTCAAGATCGCTCAGGAACCAATTTCGCTCGAAACTCCGATCGGAGAAGAGGAAGATTCGCATCTCGGAGATTTTATCGAGGACAAATCGATATTAAACCCGGCCGAGTCAGTTACTTTCTCGAATCTACGTGAGATCACCGACGAAGTCCTCGCAACGCTTACACCGCGTGAGGAAAAGGTCATCAAGATGCGTTTCGGCCTTGGAAATACGGGCTCGGAACACACGCTGGAAGAAGTTGGCCAACACTTTGCCGTCACCCGCGAACGTATTCGCCAGATCGAAGCAAAGGCACTGAGAAAGCTCCGTCACCCATCGCGGTCGCGAAGGCTGAAGGCCTTCCTCGAAGGAAAATAAACAGTTTCTGCCTGCATCAGCGGGCGGAACATTACAAACTTAAAACACATGGACCGCCCGCTAACGCAGGCGGTTCTGACATATATGGCACCCGAAAAGACCACCAACCGATTCCTAATTGTATTCGGCTTGGCGGTCTTTCTGCTTGCACCTTCGTTCGATACAGCATTGAAATATTTAGGCGTTGTCGGCGTGATCGGATATTTCGCGATCGGAACGCTACTCCTATTCGCCGCCGATCGTCTTGCTCTGCCGTGGTTCAAAGAGAATGTTTCAGAACGGACAGCAAATATTCTCGCGATCGTCACTTTTGCCGTTCTAATAGCGTTCACGCTCGTCGTCTATCCGATGGCGAATGCTGGAAGGTTTGGCGGCGGTTCGGATGCGGATGATGCTCTGGTCGTTGCGGTCAGCGAGCTGATGCGCGGGCATTATCCGTATACGCTCTCGACTTATCTCGGCAATCCGATCTCTCCAATGCCCGGTGCCGTATTTTTGGCTATCCCCTTCGTAGTTATAGGGGCGATTCACCTCCAAAACATCTTCTGGCTCGCGGTTTTCTTTCTGGTTTTCCGGTACTTCGAGAAAAGCAGTACGTCAGCTCTCGGGCTTGTCTGGGCAATGCTCGCATTCAGCCCAACGCTGCTTCAGAACATCGTCACCGGTGCTGATTACGCGTCGAATTCGATCTATATTTTGGTCTTGATGTGGGCACTGATGCAGACACTTTCTGATGCTGGATCCGCGACCTGGAAACGCATCATTCCAGCGATCTTACTAGGCGTCGCACTTTCATCGCGATCGACTTTCATGCTGATGATGCCGCTTTTTCTTGCGGTTTTGGTCCAAAGAGCGGGATGGAAGGATGCTATCAAATACCTCGGAATATCGGGCATAACGTTTCTGGCTGTCACGTTGCCATTCTGGCTTTACGATCCGGCGGGATTTGCTCCATTACGAGTTCAATCGGAAAAATTAAAAGGCATAGAGAACGTACTTCCCTACGCCGGCATAATAATCCCTGGTATTACCGGTCTGATCGCGATCTGTCTTTCCTTTCAGGACATGAAGACCGACACAGCACGTTTCCTTAGAAATTGTGCCCTCGTTCAGTTATTCGTCCTCTTTTTTACGTCGGCGGTTTACTCGATCAAACTCGGGCACGTGGATTTTTTTCTACAACAGTCGGGCTATGGAATGTTCTCGCTGATCTTTGGGGCAACGGCATTCTGGATGTATCTTTATAACGATAGTTCAAACGAAACGATTTGAAGCAGCACTTACGATTATTACGCCCGCATCAGTGGATAAAGAATGTTTTTGTCCTGATTCCTGCATTTTTTGCGGGCAAGATCGCTCTCCTTGCGAGCGACTATAAACTCGCCGTGGCGTTTATTTCCTTTTGTGCGATCGCAAGCTCGGTTTATATCTTCAACGACATTTACGACCTAGAGAAAGATAAGCTGCACGAGCTAAAACGCAGCCGTCCACTCGCAACCGGTGCGGTTTCGATCAAGACTGCGATCGTGCTGATGCTCATTCTGGCGGCGGTCGCGGTCGGATCATCTCTGCTTGTAAGCCTCACTTTCTTCTATGTTATCGCTGGCTATTTTGCCTTGAATCTCGTCTACAGCCTCGTACTGAAGCACGTTTCACTGATCGATATCTCGTTGATCGCGGTTGGGTTTGTGCTCCGCGTTTTGGCTGGAGGAATTGCAGCTCAGGTTCCGGTGTCCAAGTGGCTAATATTAATGACGTTCCTGCTCGCTTCGTGTTTGGCTCTCGGCAAACGGCGTGACGATCTGCTGCTTGACGTTGATAAACACGACCTGCGGCCATCGCTGAAAGGCTACACGCTTCCCTTCATCGACACGTGCCTGATCGTGCTCGGCGGCACGACGATCGTTTGTTACATCATGTATACGGTGTCTGAGGATGTCGTAAAGCGGCTGCATTCTGACCATATTTATTTGACGGCTGTATTCGTGATCATTGGCATTCTCCGGTTCCTGCAGATCGCGATCGTCGAGCAAAAAAGCGGTTCGCCGACGCTTATTCTGCTGAAGGATACGATGATCCAGACGATGATCGGCCTGTGGTTCGTCGCGTTCCTGGTGATACTTTATGCCTCGTAAAATGGTGACAAACTGGGGAAACTACCCAACCGCTGAGGCCAACGTCACCGAATCGGCGGAGCTCTCAGAGATCAGAAAGTTGGTCGCGAAATCGGAACACCTGATCGCTCGCGGCAACGGACGCTGCTACGGCGATTCGTCACTCGGTGAGAATATCTTTTCTACTCTCAGGCTCAATAAATTCCTGGAATTCGACCGCGAGAACGGGATCATCGAATGCGAAAGCGGGGTACTGCTTTCCGAGATCCTCGACGTTATTGTTCCCAGCGGATTCTTTTTACCCGTAACGCCCGGCACCAAATTCATAACCGTGGGCGGTGCGGTGGCGGCGGACGTTCACGGCAAAAATCATCACTGCGACGGCAGCTTTGCGAACCACATCGTTCATTTTGATCTGATGACAGGCGATGGAACCACCCTTCGTTGCTCGCGAGCCGAGAATGCCGACCTGTTCTGGCAAACCTGCGGCGGAATGGGGCTGACGGGCGTAATTTTAGCTGTCAAATTCAAGCTGAAACCGATAGAAACTGCCTACATCGACCAGATCTCGTATAAAACCGCCGACCTCGAAAGCACGATGAAGCTATTTGAACAGTCGGGCAGTTCCACATATTCAGTTGCGTGGCTCGATTGTTTTGCGTCAAAAAAGGATATTGGACGTTCGATCCTGATGCTCGGGGAACATTGTAATTTGAGCGATCTGCCGAAGATATTTAATAATGAACCGCTTCGAAAAGCCACAGGCTCTGCTCTGAACGTTCCATTATTCATGCCGTCGTTCGCACTCAACTATCTGAGCCTAAAGGCATTTAATACGCTTTATTATCATCGCCAGATGCGGTCGGAGGTTAGATCGACGGTTCATTTCGAGCCCTATTTTTATCCGCTCGATGGTATGACAAACTGGAATCGGCTTTATGGAAAGAATGGTTTCGTTCAGTACCAATTCGTCCTGCCGCTTGAGACGAGCTATGACGGTTTGACGAGGATCCTGGAAAAAGTGAGTCGGTCAGGCCAGGGTTCACCGCTTGCGGTGCTCAAGCTATTCGGCAAAGCTGATCCTGAGGCCGTGATGAGTTTTCCTATGGAAGGCTACACGCTGGCACTCGATTTTAAGGCTGAGCCGTCCGTTTTTCGGCTTTTGGACGAACTCGATGAGATAGTTCTGGAAGATCGCGGCAGGATATACCTTGCCAAAGACGCGCGGATGAAGGCGGAAACTTTTCGAAGGTCGTATTCAAAGATCGTATCATTCGGGCATTTCAGCTCGACGCAGTCGGAACGCCTGGAATTCTAGTTTTTTATGTCAAAGACACTCTTAGTACTCGGGGCGCGATCTGATATCGCACAAGCATGTGCCCACGAATTTGCGGCCAACGGATTCGATCTCATCCTCGCCGCCCGAAATTCCGCAGACCTCGCGAACGCGATCACCGATCACGAGATACGTCATAACGTGAAGGTATATACCGCAGAGTTCGACGCGGCAAAGCCTGCGTCACATGCGGCATTTTATGCCGAACTGCCGATAAAGCCAGACGTTGTCTTGTACGCGATCGGCACACTCGGAGACCAAAAGATATCCGAGAAAGACTGGACAGAAGCCGAAAAGGTCATCACATCAAATTACACCGGCGGAGTATCGATCTTATCGATCGTCGCCAACGATTTTGAAACAGGAAACGCCGGAACGATCATTGGAATTTCGTCTGTGGCAGGTGAGCGAGGACGGCAGAGTAACTACATATACGGGTCTGCAAAAGCCGGTTTTACGGCATTTATGGCAGGTTTACGGCATCGGCTCGCGACGACTAAGGTTAAAGTACTCACCGTCAAACCCGGTTTTGTCGAAACTAAGATGACGGACGGGATGGACTTGCCCGGAATGCTCACGGCGAAACCCGCACAGATCGCGAAGGCAATCTTCAAGGCGTATAGATCGGGCAAAAGCACGCTGTATTATTTGCCGATTTGGCGACAGATAATGTATGTAGTTCGCAGTGTGCCGGAGTTCATCTTCGTGAAGACAAAGCTCTAAAATTCTTTGTCTTCGTGGGCAGCGGCCGAGGCCTTACCTCATTTCCGGCGTATTCGATCGCGGGATCGCAGGCGCTTCATTCACACGTTTGACCAATCTCGCGAATACCTCTACCAATCTTCGGCAAACGTCCCAGAAACGGTGCATTTTCCTCTACCAATCGATCTGCGGTTTTTGGCCGGATCGGCCCGGCATGAATGGGTGGAACCCCGTATTTATCGGCATTCCAGCCCTCGTTAGCGCAAAAGTGTGAATCGATTCACACTTTTTAGTTGGTATTTTTTGGTAAAGTTGGGAAAAAGTGATTTTTACAAAAAAAATCACCGGCTGAACGGGACATTTTCTAGCCGGGACGAATCGCGGGTCAGTGTCGGCATTTCCTAAAAACTCGAGATCATTTTTTTCGCTTCCGCGATCGCACCGTCGAGATCGACGACCTTTCCGTCGAGTTGAAGTTCATAAACGGCATCCAAGATCCGCTTGAACTGCGGCCCGGGCGTTAGTCCTAGATCGATAAGGTGCCTTCCCATCAATATCTCGTCAGGGGCCTTCTTTTCTACCTGCAGTTCCCTCACCTTCTCGATGAACCATTCCTGAGCTTCCGAACCGAAAATCGCCTTACCCGGATCGCCCTCAGGATAGCGGCCAAGGCTGTCGGCCTTTGCCACCCGATAGAGCAGATCGGATTCGACCTTGCGGGCGAGACGGCGAAAGGCTCCGTCGCCGACCGGCGTTTTCGAGCCGTAATAGGCACCCGGCTTGAGGTGATATCGAACAAGCTGAACAACCTGATTCCGCACGTCGTAGCCGTCAAGAGTGTGGATTCCAAGAGTATCCAAAAACGACAATGTCGGCTCGACACCCGCTTCATCGTGGCCAAGCGAACGTGTTCGGCCATCAATGAATTCAGTCGTTGGCGGTTTACCAAAATCATGAGCGAGAGCACCGAGCATAACCGTAACTTTACGCGGATAGTCGAGCTCGTCGATCAACTTTCGAGCCTCATCAACCACCATCAAAGTGTGCACATCGACATCACCCTCAGGATGCCACGCCGGTTCCTGCGGAACACCGACGAGCTCCTGCATCTCGGGAAAAAGCTGCTCGGCGACGCCGAATTCATACAGCCATTTCAGGCCGATCGACGGCCTTTTCGGAAGAAGCAAAAGTTTTTCGAGTTCGCCCCAGATGCGCTCTTTTGGTAAGTCGGTGACATCGATCTGTTTGCATAGGTCAACCGTCTCACTGTCAATATCAAACTCAAATCGTGCCGCAAATTGGGAGGCACGCAAAACTCGCAGACTATCTTCCGCAAAAGTCTGCGCCGAAACCATTCGGAGCACCTTCTTATCAATGTCCTGCCGTCCATCAAACGGGTCGAGGATCTCACCTGTCAGGATATCCTCGAGGATCGCGTTGATCGTAAAATCCCGCCGCGAGCACGCTTCTTCAAACGTCATTTCAGGGTCGCCTTCGACGACGAATCCACGATGTCCGCCAGATACTTTCCTTTCTCGTCTAGGAATAGAAACATCGAGATCATCCCCGATCTTATAAACCGCGAACGCCTCGCCGACGACGTTAACATCGCCCACCGAATCGAGGATCTCACGAAGCTTTGCTGGCTCGATTCCGTAAACCTCGACATCCCAATCCTTATGCGAAATGCCCATTAATTCGTCGCGAACACAGCCGCCAACGAGCATCGCCCGTCCGCCATTAGCTTTAATGCGGGATGCGAGTTCCATGAGTTTTTCGGGCAATCGAGTCATGATCGAACTCTAATTCTGCCCGATAAGAAGCGCGTAAGCAAAAGGTGGCGTAACAGGGCACGGCTTCAGTCTTTTTCGATAGGAATGACATGAACCGCGGCGTCTTTCACTTCGGCTAGGAAGCGATTAATTACGGAACCGCGCCAGAATATATCCCAGCGAGTGCGGGCAGACTGGCCAAATATGACGTGAGTGATGCCTTCCTCGCGAGCATATTGCAGGAGGGCGTCGGCGACGTTTGCGGATTTCAGCTTGATCACCTTCGCGCCGAGAGTCTCGGCAAATTTGATGTTTTCTTGTAGGGCAGCATACGCCTTAGGATCGATCCGGCCAGGCTCTTCCTTTGGCGTTTCGACGTAGACCGCAAACCAATCCTCAGTTGCAAATCTTCCCGCGATCCGCGATCCCGTTCGCAGGATCTTTTTCGCGCTTCCTCGCGATGCCATACAAACCATTACCTTTTCCGGAATGATCGCATGGTCGAGGCCTTCTCGTTCGCGGTATTCGGTATCCTTTACCGCTTGCTGCTGGGCTACTTGTCGGAGCGCGAGTTCACGTAGGGTGGCGAGATTTCCTTTGCGGAAAAAGTTGGTTAGAGCCTGCTCTATCTTTTCCACCGAGTAGATCTTGCCCTGTCGCAAACGCGTTCGGAGCGTATCGATCGAAATGTCAACGTCGATCACCTCGTCCGCCTTCTTAAAAAAACAGTCAGGAACCGTTTCGCGCACCTGAACTCCGGTCGTGCGAACCACGACATCATTCAACGACTCGATATGTTGAATATTGACCGCTGTTATGACGGAAATGCCATGCTCAAGTAGTTCTTTTACGTCCTGATAACGCTTTTCGTTCTTGGCACCTTCGATGTTGGAGTGAGCGAGCTCGTCGACAATTGCGACCGCCGGATGCCGGGCAATAACAGCCGCCAGGTCCATTTCTTCAAAGGTATTGCCGCGATACTCGATCTGTTTTGCCGGAATTACCTCAAGATCCTTGATCTGCTCTTCTGTCTCAGCTCTGCCATGAGTTTCGACAACGGCGATAACAACGTCGATGCCCTGCTCTTTAAGCTGGTGAGCATCTTCGAGCATTTTGTAGGTTTTGCCGACACCGGCTGCGGCACCTATGTAAACACGAAGTTTTGCCCGTTCATTATCATGCAATTTACGCAATAGTGATTCGGGCGAAGGCCGGACGCCGGCATCGCGGTTCGGCATTTCTGTGATCTCCGTGTCAACGAACATAAACTCTTCTAGATGGCTCGGATCAATATTCCTTCCGATCCAAAGCCAAATTCAATAACAGCACATTTACCCGTGGTTCACCCAGAAATCCAAGATCGCGGCCGCTTGAGTATTTCTTGATAGCGTTGCGAACTTGCGACTCGCTGATCCCGCGTTCCTTTGCAACTCTCGGAACCTGAAACTCAGCTGCCGCCGGTGAAATGTGCGGGTCGAGCCCAGACGCACTCGTTGTAACCAGGTCGACCGGGATCTTTGCATTTGGGTTCTCAGCCTTGATCGTTTCCGAATCGGTCTCGATCCGGTCGATCAACTTTTTGCTGGTTGGGCCAAGATTTGAACCACTTGACGCACCTGCGTCGTAGCCATTTCCGGCAGCGGACGGACGCGAATGAAAATATCCGGGAGCGGTGAATGTCTGTCCGATCAACTCCGAGCCTACAGTTTTCCCGTCCTTAACTATCAGCGAGCCGTTTGCCTGATATGGAAAGATCGCCTGGCCTACGCCCCAAACGGCGAGTGGATATAGTATTCCGAGCGAAATGGTGAAAACAACCAGCATTAAAACGGATGTGATTATGTCTTTCATGTTCTTATTTTATGAGCTTTGGCCCTATTTGTGGCGCGCGTCAAAGATCAAAACACCAATTATGCCAAGCCTAGTGCCGTGATTATCAGATCAATAATTTTGATACCGACGAACGGTGCTATTATTCCGCCGAGTCCATAAACGAGCAGATTTCTCTGCAGCAGCCTGGACGCGGACATCGGCCTGTATTTAACGCCTCTTAGGGCGAGCGGTATCAGGGCGACGATCACGAGTGCGTTAAAGATAACGGCCGAGAGTATCGCCGATTGAGATGTTTTCAAACCCATGATATTCAACGCGTTGAGTACCGGAAATGTCGAGGCAAACATCGCCGGGATAATTGCAAAGTACTTCGCAACGTCGTTCGCGATCGAGAACGTCGTTAATGCGCCGCGTGTCATTAGCAGTTGCTTACCGATCTCAACAACTTCGATCAGCTTCGTCGGGTTGCTATCGAGATCGACCATGTTCCCTGCCTCTTTTGCAGCCTGCGTTCCGGTGTTCATCGCGACACCGACATCAGCTTGGGCGAGAGCGGGGGCGTCGTTCGTTCCATCGCCTGTCATCGCCACAAGCTTACCTTCGGCTTGCTCACGTTTGATCAACGCCATCTTGTCTTCCGGCGTCGCTTCCGCGAGAAAATCGTCAACCCCGGCTTCGTTGGCGATCGAAGCGGCTGTCAACGGATTATCGCCCGTGATCATAACAGTTCTGATACCCATCTGCCGAAGCTGGTTAAAACGTTCTTTCATCCCGCTCTTGACGATATCTTTTAGGTATATAACGCCGAGTGGTCTGAAATTGTCAGCGACGACAAGCGGCGTTCCGCCTGCCTTCGCGATCCTTTCAACAACCTCCCGAAGTTCCGCAGGGGATTGCTGGCCGCCACTCGCCACATACTTTTCGATCGCATCTACGGCACCTTTGCGGATCTGGCGACCATCGAAATTTACTCCCGACATACGTGTTTGAGCAGTAAACGGTATGAATTCGGCCTTGCCCGTAGAAAGCTGTGCGATTTCGACACCGCGAAGGCCATATTTCTCTTTCGCCAGCACGACGATCGATCGCCCTTCCGGCGTTTCATCTGCCAGTGACGAAAGCTGGGCGGCGTCCGCTAGTTCTTCATCCGTAACGTTGCCGATCGGGATGAACTCGCTAGCCTGACGATTTCCGAGCGTGATCGTCCCGGTTTTATCGAGCAAAAGCGTATTCACATCACCCGCAGCTTCGACTGCACGACCTGACATTGCAAGTACATTGTGCTGGATCAAGCGATCCATTCCCGCAATACCGATCGCAGAGAGCAAACCACCGATAGTCGTCGGGATGAGGCATACTAGCAGCGAGATCAACACGAAAATAGTCTGCCGGGCATTCGAATAGATCGCGAACGGCTGCAAAGTAACCACCGCGAGCAGAAAAACGATCGTCAGCCCTGAAAGAAGTATGTTCAATGCGATCTCATTCGGGGTCTTTTGCCGAGAAGCTCCTTCAACCAACGCGATCATGCGATCTATGAACGTTTCGCCCGGATTTGAGGTTATCTTGACTTTTATCCAGTCAGAAAGCACTCGAGTGCCGCCTGTGACCGCTGAACGGTCGCCGCCCGATTCGCGAATGACTGGAGCAGATTCGCCGGTTATTGCTGATTCATCGACCGAAGCTACGCCTTCCACGACCTCGCCGTCGCCGGGGATGAACTCACCGGCGATGACATATACCACGTCGCCTTTTCTTAGATCCGGAGCCGGAACGACGCGCTTAGAGCCGTCAGTATCGATCAACGTCGCACTCGTCTCGGTCCGGGATTTACGAAGCGTATCTGCCTGCGCCTTTCCCCGGCCTTCAGCCATAGCCTCGGCGAAGTTTGCGAATAGAACCGTAAACCACAGCCAGAGTGTGATCTGCAGTTCGAAACCAAAGCTGCTTCCAGCCATGGGCGAGACGAAACCGGCGATCATACGCAAGGTCAGAAATGCTGCGCCGACCTCAACTACGAACATCACCGGATTTTTCAGCATCTTGCGCGGATCGAGCTTTTTCACAGAACCACCGAGTGCCTGAATGATAATGTCTTTATCCCAAATTGAAATTGCGTTTTTCATGTTCTTTATTTGGAGAGCGAACAGCTCGTCCAGTCCCCATTTTTAGAATGTCTGTCCAGCATACATCTGGAAATGCTCCAGGATCGGTGAAAGGAGAGCACCGGGAAGAACGTCAGAGCTCCGACGATCAAGATGATACTCACGAGTAGAACCGCGAATAACGGCGTATTTACTGGAAACGTTCCAAGCGTCGCGGGTATCTTTTTCTTGCCTGCCAAGTTGCCCGCAATAGCAAGCATCGGAATGATCATGAAGAATCTGCCGACCAGCATCGCGATGCCGATCGTCGTGTTGTACCACAGAGTGTTTGCGCTTATCCCGGCGAATGCTGACCCGTTGTTTCCGGTTCCCGACGTGAATGCGTAAAGAATTTCCGATAAACCGTGTGCCCCTTGATTATTTAACGACGTTAGCCCGAAATCAGGTGACACAGACGATATCGCTGTGAAGCCAAGGATGGTCAACGGGAAGATCAATATATACAACGTCGCCATTTGAACGTCGTACGCCTCTATCTTCTTGCCGAGGTATTCTGGGGTCCTGCCCACCATCAGACCGGCCAAGAAAACTGTTAGGATGATCATCACAAGGATCCCGTACATCCCCGCACCGACGCCGCCGAACACCACCTCGCCGAGCATAATATTCACAAGCGGAACCATGCCGCCGATCGGCGTAAAACTGTCATGCATCGAGTTCACGGCACCGCACGAGGCGTCTGTCGTAACTGTTGCGAACAAGGCTGAGTTCGCAACACCAAACCGGGTTTCCTTACCCTCAAAATTTCCGCCCACCACCACTTGGTCGACATTAGCCGGGTAAAGAGGGTTACCTTGTGACTCAGCTCCGTAGGTTATAAACGCTCCGGTGAGAAATAGTATCGACATCGCCGCATAAACGGCCCATCCGTGCCCCGGCGACTTAACCATTCGGCCGAGCGTGTACGTGAATCCGGCCGGAATGATGAAAATCAGCAGCATCTGGATAAGATTTGAGAACGGTGTAGGATTCTCGAATGGATGGGCGGAGTTGGCGTTGAAAAAGCCGCCTCCGTTCGTACCCAGCATTTTGATCGCTAGCTGCGATGCAACTGGCCCCTGCGCGATAGTCTGAGTGTTGACCGTGCTGTCCTCTTTTACGTTTTCACCCGCCTCATCCTTGACCACGTTTCCATCGGCGTCTTTCTTATCCACCTGTACAACGAACGACTGAGTAAGCTGAGCAGTATCATACGCCTTAAAATTCTGGACTACGCCTTGCGACACAAAGAATATCGCGGCAAGAAAAGACAGCGGCAGCAAGACGTACAGCGTCCCTCGGACGAGATCGACCCAGAAATTGCCGAGTTTGTCAGTCTCAAACCGAGCGATACCGCGGATAAACACAATGGCTAAAGCCATGCCGACCGCCGCCGAGAGAAAGTTCTGCAGGGCGAGTCCAGTCATCTGTGTGTAATAGCTCATCGTCGTCTCGCCGCCGTAACCCTGCCAATTGGTGTTAGTTACAAATGAAACGGCCGTGTTAAACGATGAATCGGCGGTCGGACCGGCAAACTCCTGCGTATTGAGCGGCAAATAGAACTGCAGCCGTTGGACCGCATACAGCGCGATCGATGATACGAGGCTGAATAGCAGCATCGCGATGCCGTACTGCTTCCAGTTCATCTCGCGTGCCGGATCAACCCGCGTGATCGCATAAAACAGGCGCTCTACCGGGCCGAAAATGGTGCTGAGTATCGTCCTCTCGCCGTTATAGACCTTGAGCAGATAAATGCCCACAGGCTTTGCGAGTAACGTAAGGACGAAGAAAAACAGCAGTATCTGTAAAATTCCGTTAGTAGTCATGACATTAAAATTTCTCAGGGCTCAAGAGCGCGTAGACCAAGTAGACCAACAACAAGACCGAGCATACAGCCGCCAAAATAGTTTCCCAACTCATTAGCTTTTCTCTCCTTTTCGCAGCTTGTCACAGCCCGCTATGTAAGCAAGGGCAAGTAAAAAGAATGCAATGATGATGGCTAAAAAAAGTAGATCCAACATGAATATTTTCTCCGTTAGTTCAGGTTTACGCCGATCGCGGCGTAAACAAAATGATTTCCCTGACTTAAGTTAGCGTTCCCAATCGAATAACCGATATATCCGGTGACCTTCGGATGGGGCTTGAAAGCAAATCCGGGCGTAAAATAGCCCGCGGCGTGTTTTCCGGTATACCAGTCAGCGTTAAAGTTAATGTACTTGTTTATAGGCTGTTCAAAACCGAACTGGCCTCCTGCACGATTGGCATTCGCAGCAACTACGTTCTTCGAAAAGTGATAGCCGCCTGCTGTTATTCGTGTGCCCGACTTAAATGACTTGCTGATCTGCGCGTAGGCATAATTACCTACATCGTACGACTTGTTGCGAACCGGAATATACACATGATCGCCAACCACTACTGACCAACCGTTCTTGTTATATGGCCGGTACTTGATCGCCGGAACGAGCGTTGTCGAATCAGCCCCCGGCTGAATATTTCCCGTCACGTTCAGGCCGACCTCAACGTTGCCCCCAGTTCCGGCAACGATTCGAGGAACGAAACTCGAGAATTTGCTGACTGAGTCGCCGTTAGTCGGCTTAAACGCTGCATCAAACTCAAAATAGAACTTCCCTCTGTCTAGAATGTCCGACGAAGGGACATTAAAAATGGTCTGCTGAGCTTTCGCTCCGACGCTAAGTGCAAAAACTAATGTAAACAGAATTATGAACTTGTAGATCCCATTCATTAACGTAAATCCTTTGGTGGGCCAATTACCCTATTGCTTGTCAATCCTGCTCGGGTCCACCAACACGTTAAGCAGGCAAGATGTATAAATTTTCCGCAAAGATCGCGATTCTTAGGTGGTGATCAAATTCTTTATACCTTGCCTTCAACACCTTATCGAGGCGCAACTTTGATTCCTGCTCGACATTCCTGAAAAACGCCATTAACACAGCGTGTTTATCGATATTGAAGTTGGTATGAACCGCCTGTCATATCAAAAATGTACGCGCCGTTATGAAGAAAGACGCGGTTTCCTCAGAATCATCACCTTCATCTGACCTTTATCTCATCCAGAAATACCGACCCTAAAAGAATCATCGGTATTGCCGAGATGAGCAGGCCTGTACCGATCTGATTGCAAAGAGCATCACCCTGGATGATCTCGTGAAGAATGACGCAGACGAGACCTGCAAAAAGAAAAGAAATGCCGCCAAAAATTCCCAATCCGGCTGCTACAGAGCAGACACGCGGAGTTAGGAACTTCTTTCGCCACTCACTTCTTGCACCGTTTGCCACACCGCTTCGCCGCACCGGAAACACATTGCTCGATTGATAACCGTATCTCATATTGCCTCCCAGCTATTTCGCCGGACATTTATAAGATTAGAATGCGAGCGGTAAGTATTTGATAATGGACAGATAAAAAGTTCGTAAATACGATCAGCCTTGTATAGTGGTATTTCCGCAATTATCCTTATGACTTCCTTATGCTTTTTGAGGGTTAAGTCGTAAAATACTTGCTTTGTGGCGTGAGCATATGAGTACCAACCAAACTGGTAGTTTTAGTCTAAGCAAGTGGTTCATGCAGGGCATTAGGCCGCCGGACGGTCTGTCGAACAATGAGCAAAACAGCCATGATCCGCAACATAAGCATTCCTGGTGGCAGGTAATGTGCCTGACGGGCGTCGACTATTTCTCGACACTGGGGTATCAACCGGGAATCGCGTTTGCAGCCGCAGGTGTTCTTTCTCCGATAGCAACACTCCTTCTCGTCCTATTGACACTCTTTGGAGCCCTTCCGATCTACAATCGAGTGGCGACCGAAAGCCCTCACGGACAAGGATCGATCTCGATGCTTGAATCGCTGCTTTCCCGTTGGAAAAGCAAGCTTTTCGTCCTGATCTTGCTGGGATTCGTAGCCACAGATTTTGTCATCACGATCACGTTGTCTGCGGCAGATGCTTCGGAACATATTATTCATAACCCATTCGTAGAAGAACACTTTGCCGGATTGAATCATCCGATCCTTGTTACATTTCTGCTTATCGCGGTTCTGGCTGCGGTATTTTTGAAAGGTTTCAAAGAGGCGATCGGCATTGCGGTGGTTCTCGTGATCGCGTATCTTTTGCTAAATCTCGTGGTTATCGTGGTTGGGATCAATGCGATCATTCATGATCCATCGCTTCTGAGCAGATGGCAGGACGCCCTTTTCACAGCTCCAAGCGGCGACACCCGCAGCGTCTTCATGATCCTCGGCCTGTCGCTGATCGTTTTTCCAAAACTCGCTCTAGGGCTTTCAGGTTTTGAAACGGGTGTCGCAGTAATGCCGCTGATCAAGAATCCCCACCGGATCGAGAAGACCAAGAAGCTGCTTAGAAGCTCCGCATTATTGATGAGCTTCTTCCTGATCTGCAGCAGCTTTATTACAAGCGTACTAATTCCTGCGGAACAATTCGGTCACGGAGGCAAAGCGTCGGGACGTGCTCTTGCATACCTTGCCCACGAGTACCTCGGTGAGGCATTTGGTACGGCGTACGATCTCAGTACGATCTTTATTCTTTGGTTTGCGGGTGCGTCGGCGATGGCGGGATTGCTAAATATCGTTCCGCGCTACTTGCCGCGATACGGAATGGCTCCAAATTGGGCTCGGGCGTCGCGGCCCCTTGTGTTAATTTTTGCTTTTATCTGCTTCACGATCACTTATATTTTCGAGGCGAATGTTGAGGCCCAGGGTGGAGCTTACGCAACCGGCGTTTTGGTGTTGATGACGTCGGCGTCTATCGCTGTTACCATCTCGGCATGGGCAAAGAAACAGGGAGTCAAGTGGATATTCCTCGTGATAGCAGTCGTCTTCTCGTATACGACGATCACGAACATCGTCGAACGTCCTGACGGTATCAAAATCGCGTCCCTGTTCATCCTTGCGATCGTTGTTGCGTCTTTCGTTTCTAGAGCAATGCGTACTACGGAGCTGCGCATTCAGAAGATCGAATTCGATGAGACAGCTCAGAAATTTATTGACGACCTCGACGACGGCGAGATCCGCATTGTTACCAACCGTCGCGAAACCGGCGATCTGACGGAATATCGATACAAAGAGCTAGAGAAGCGGATGGACAATCATATTCCGTCTAGCGATCCGATACTTTTCTATGAGATCGAGATCGGAGATGCGTCCGAATTTACCGGGAAGCTTTTGATAACCGGTGTGGACATTGGCGGCTACAAGATTCTCAGGACAAAGGCTCCCGCCGTACCAAATGCGATCGCTGCGCTATTGCTCAATTTGCGGGACAAGACCAAAAAGATACCCCATGTTTACTTTGGATGGAGCGAGGGCAATCCGATTCACTACCTGATTCGGTATATTTTGTTTGGTGAAGGTGACACAGCTCCCGTAACGCGTGAGATATTGCGGCAGGCAGAGCCTGATGCAGAGTTCCGACCGAGCGTCCACGTTGGCGGTTAACCGTGAGGGTTGAACCGGTAACCGACCCAAGGTTCGGTTCGGATGTATCGAGGCTGTGAAGGATCTTTCTCGAGTTTTTTACGCAGTTGGCCCACAAATACTCGCAGATACTCGGTCTGCTGCGTAAAATTCCCGCCCCAGATCGCGGTCAGGATCGCACGGTGCGTTATGACCTTGCCGCGATTTCGAAAAAGGAAAACAAGCAGATCAAATTCTTTAGGGGTTAGGTGAACCGCCTCGCCGGCGACCTTGATCTCGCGGGTTGCGAGGTCGATCAAGAATTCGCCATCAGCCAGACAATCTTCTTCTTCGTCCGGTGTAGTGGCCTTTCTGCGGAGGGCGGCACGTACTCGAGCTAGCAGTTCGTCGATACCGAAAGGCTTTGTCACGTAATCATCGGCTCCCGCATCTAAAGCTTCAACCTTCGTGCGTTCATCACCTTTTACCGAGAGAATAATGATCGGTACTAACGATGTCTTTCTGATCTCGCAACAGAACTCGATCCCGCTCATTTCAGGCATTTGCAGGTCAGTGATTATAAGGTCCGGATGCCAATCGCGAAATGTATCAAGCCCTGAAATGCCGTCCGCGGCCGTTCGCACATCATACCGATGGGCGGTCAGGCTGTGGCGCAAGACGCGTGTGATCTGCGGCTCGTCGTCAACGATTAAAACTTTCTGATGTTCGCTCATTCTTCTCCGATCGGCAGCACCAGCACGACCTCCGTTCCTTTCCCTTCAGGACCGGATCTGATCTCGATCGTGCCACCCTGAGACTCAACGATTCCGCGAGCGATAGCAAGGCCAAGGCCAAGGCCATCCGCGACAGAGCCCTCGAGGCGTACGAATTTCTCAAACACACGTTCGCGCATTTCCTCTGGAATTCCCTTGCCTTCATCTGCAACTGAGATAAAAACGCGATCACCACGTGAATATGCCGTGATCGTGATCGTCGTCTCATTTTTGGAATATTTTGCCGCGTTCTCGACGAGATTGTAAACTACTTCCGCGATCGCACGCGCATCAACGCGAATGAGCGGCATCTCCTTTTCAAGATTGACGACGAGATGATGGCCGGAAATGAGCTTTTCCGCCCGGTCGAGCGCGGTCGAGATGATCTCCTCGACATTGGAAAACACGGCCGTGCCTTTTGCCGGCCCCGACTCTACCTTTGCGAGCTGGACCATGCTTTCTATAAAGCCATTGAGCCGGTCGGTCTCTTCGTTGATGATATCGAGAAAGTCAGCCCTTCCCTCGCTGTCGAGTTCAATAGTGCGATGTCCGCCTTCGCTGTCGAGCAGGGTGGTTACCGAAGCTTTGATCGATGTCAGTGGTGTTCGCAGGTCGTGTGTAACTGCGTCTAGCAAAGCTGATTTAAGCTTTTCGCTTTGCTTTAGTGCTTCGGCTTCAGTAGCTGTTTTGAATGCTGTCTGCAGTTCTTCGTAGAGCCGCTCTGCTTCTCTTGCACGACGGCTCGCATAGGCCGATAGCTCTCCCGCGATGAGTGCCGTCAATGTAAATGCAGCCCAAGCAACGAGATTCTGGGGCTCCGCGATCGTCCAGGTATAATAGGGTGGTAGGAAGAAGTAATTAAAACAAAGCATCGCCGCAAACGATGCGAGCAATGCCGGATTTCTGCCGAAAAACGTCGCTACGGACAAAACAACGAGTAGGAATGCCAATGCGACCGTCGTCGAATTGACCCGCTCACGAACTTCGATCAGAGCGATCGCAACCAACAATACTGCCGCGACAGAGAGGCCAAATCTAAGAAGAATGGAATTTAGTACGCCTTGCGGTTTCATCTTAATGAACCGGATAGCAGGGTTGCTATTGATCGATCTTGCCGTTAACAATAGCC
Source organism: Acidobacteriota bacterium (assembly GCA_016703965.1). NCBI lineage: Bacteria > Pseudomonadati > Acidobacteriota > Acidobacteriota bacterium. Next base: position 267,186 of record JADJBB010000025.1, on the reverse strand, counting down.
ATGATCTCGGCCTCCGCCGCGATAGCCTTGCCCTCGATCTCGGCACCTTGCAAAAGCAAATTCTCGGCAAACTCACGATCCTTCAGGCCAGCGGCGTTGATCTTAACGTTTAGGTACGCTCCCATTACTGCCGAGCGAGCACACAGAGCCCCGACGCCAGCGTCTGAGACCGAGTTCGGGTTACCTTGTTCCGCCATTGCCCTGATTATTTCAAAAGCGTCAAACGCCCGCTGCATCGTGCGGAACGGGATCTCCGTAGCGTATTTGGTGGCTTCCTGTATCGCCGCGGTCCGAGCTTCTTTTTCCTCTTCAGTCGTTTTTGGCAGGCCGAACGCATCCATGACCTTGTTGAATGAACTCGTGTCCTCATCCACAAGGAACAGAAGCTCGTCCTTTATCTTCTGGCCCTTTACCGCCCAATCAGAGAATTCTTCCCAGCGGTCGTCCCATCCGGCTTTGTGCGACGAGAGATTCGCAACCATCGTCGCGAGGGCCGCACCGAGGGCTCCAAGATACGCCGAGATCGAACCGCCGCCTGGTGCGGGCGATTCCGACGCTGTTTCGTCGGCAAATCCCCGACAGGTCAAGTCGACGAGGCTCGCCGTCTTTGAATCCCCAGCTAGTACGTATTCAATGATCTTTTCATTGGGATCGAACGGCTTGAGGTCGTCAAGCCCCATCGATTTGATCGCGATCTTGACCTTCTCAGCCTCGGTCACGCCGAGTGAACGGGTCTGTTTTGTCAAATAATAGTCGCCCGCATCGATGATAGCTTTTTTCGGCACGAGGCCGACGATCTCGAGGCCAGTGACCCGCAGCCCGCGTTTGTGAGCTTTTTCGCTTACCTCGTCAAAGGCAGCGTGCAGCGGCGTTTGCGACAGGTTCGTAATGTTCATCGAGACCTGAGCAATACCATATTCGGCGATGAACCAGCCGATCGCTTTGGTTCCTTTCAGAGTTCCCGGGATCATTACCGGATCACCGGATTCGTCTTTGACGCTCTTGCCCGTGATCGGATTGCCTTCGCGCTTTGTCCGGCCCTTTTCGCGAACGTCAAATGCGATCGCGTTCGCCCGCCGTGTCGAGGTCGTATTCAGATTAAAATTGACCGCGATCAGGAAATCCCTGGCTCCTACGGCCACAGCACCAGAACGGGCAACGCTTACGTCGAATTCCGCAGGCCCGAAATCAGGTTTCCATTCCGCCGAAGAAATCCGGTCTTTCAGTCCTTCGTACTCGCCTTCGCGGCAATTAGCCAAATTGCGGCGTTTCCCCTCGGTCGCTGCGTTTTCGTAGAGGTAGACTGAAATTGCGAGTTCACTGCCGATCCGCTCACCCAATTTACGGGCGTATTCCGCAGTTTCTTCCATCGTCACGCCCGCTATCGGAACAAGCGGACAGACATCCGTCGCCCCAAAACGCGGATGGTCGCCCTTGTGCCGCCGCATGTCGATCAGTTCCTGCGCTTTCTTGACCGCCTGGAATGCCGCCTCAATTACCTCATCCGGCGTTCCTACGAAGGTCACTACCGTGCGGTTGGTCGAAAAACCTGGATCGACATCGAGCAGCTTCACGCCGTCAATCTTTTCGACCTCGTCGGTGATCTGTTTGATCACCGCCATATCGCGGCCTTCGCTAAAATTGGGAACACATTCGATCAGCTTTTTCATACGGATGAACTAAGAAAGCCTTTTCTGCAAATACTCTTTCAGGCCTTCAATGCTAACGCGTTCCTGCTCCCACGTGTCACGGTCACGAACAGTTACGGCATTGTCCTCGAGCGATTCGTGATCGACCGTCACGCAGAACGGCGTACCGATCTCGTCTTGTCTGGCGTAGAGCTTACCAATGCCGCCAGTGTCGTCGTAAACGGCACGCATCGATGGCTGCAGGTCGCGTTTGAGCTTTTTGGCTAACGTGACGATTCCGTCATTATTCTTAGCAAGCGGCAGCACGGCGACCTTGATCGGAGCGAGTTCAGGTTTTAGTTTCAGAATGACGCGAACTTCGCCCTTGTCGTTTGTTTTCTCCGTATAGGCGTCCATCAAAACCGCGAGTAGTGTGCGGTTTACGCCGATGGACGGTTCGATGCAGTACGGATAAAATCGCTCGTTAGTCTGCGGATCGAAGTACGACAGGTCCTCGGTCGAATCCGGATTGATGCGTTTTCCTTCTGCATTTTCCGGCTTTTTCGAGTGAACCCGAAGGTCGTAATCCGTTCGGTTGGCGATACCAAGCAACTCATCAAACTGCTTATCCTCCTCCTCGCGTTCGGGGAAAAATCGATACAGAAAATCTACGGTTCGATCGGAATAGTGGGCGAGTTCCTGTTTCGTCTGTTCGTAATGTCTTACGTTTTCGCCGGAAATACCTAGCGTTCCGAGCCATGCGTCGTACGCATCGATCCATTCCTGATGGACCCTCGGAGCATCGTCCGGACGGCAAAAATACTCAACCTCCATCTGCTCGAATTCGCGCGTTCGGAAGATAAAATTCCCCGGCGTAACCTCATTTCGAAATGCCTTGCCAACCTGAGCGATACCGAACGGCAGCTTGCGGCGAGACGTGTCCAGAACGTTCTTAAAATTGATGAAAATTCCCTGCGCCGTCTCGGGCCGTAAGTAAGCAAGGGCCGTGGGATCATCGTCTGATGAAGCCGCTCCGACCGTCGTGCGAAACATCAGGTTGAAATCCTTCGGATCTGTCAGATTCTTTGATCCACAGCTCGAGCACATCGCCTTGCCATCCGCAGGATCGACATCGAGTTTGTCGAGCCGCAGCCTTGAGTTGCAGTCGCGGCAATCGACGAGCGGATCACTGAATGTGTCTTCGTGCCCCGAATATTTCCAAACCATCCGATTCTGGATGATCGACGAATCAAGCCCCTCGATATCGTCGCGTTCGTAAACGACCCAACGCCACCAGCTTTGCTTGATGTTGTTCGCCAACTCAACGCCGAGCTGGCCGTAATCCCACGACGATCCGAGCCCGCCGTAGATGTCCGAAGCAGGAAAAACAAATCCTCGGCGTTTTGCGAGAGAGACGATAGTTTCGATATTTGGTGCTGCCATAATTACTTTCCCACAAGAAAGACTAGATTCTACCAATTTACGATTTCCGATTCACTCTCCGAAAACCAAAAAGCAAACGCGCGACTTTTGCCGCTCCACGAAATTTTTTCGGGCGGTCAAAATGTGTAATTCTACCTGTCGGCTATCTTTGCCATTTTAAAGTGTGAATCGTTTCACACTTTTCTTAAAACCCTTATTTTTACGAGAGAAGGATCAACCAATGTGCCAGATTGTTCAAAGGCAGACAGATCCTGTCTTTGAAGAAGCTGTGCCATTGGTAGAGGTGTATCCGAGATTGGTCAAAGGTGAAAGCGACCAAAAACGCTCGCCCAATTCTCGATCACTTTATTTCCACTTCAGTTGAATGTTTCACCCTTGCTGACACGCGGACTTGTGCAACAAAAAAAGAGGCCGCCCTTTCGGTCAGCCTCTTTTCGTTTCTAATTATCAACTTCTACTGCACGACCGGTGGTGTTGCTCCCGGTGGGACGATCCAGACTTCGTAGGTTGTCTTGATTCGTGTGCTTCCTTTGACGATCTGTATTCGCCTCGGGTCAAAGCCTCGGGTTTTGACCATGTAGTCGAGTGCCCGTTTGGACAGTTTGTCATAGGTGTTGCGGGTTACGCTCAGACGATCCGTTCCTGGGTAGATGATGATGTAAAGCTGGGCATCCGGCGTGTTCTGAGCCTGGATTACGCAGTTGTCAAAGCGGGCTTTGTCATCATCAGCAGCTTTAGCTTCAAACTCATCACAACGGAAAGGTTTCGGCTGTTCGATTGGCGGAATGATCGATACCTCGGTCGGAACTGAGATGACCTGGCGGCACTTTCCGTCATAGACATCGTCGTTCACGTCTAGTTCGGCCATAATGGTCTTGCCGCCAATGCCGGTTGAGTCCACCGTGATCGAAGGTGTTCCAAGTCCGCGGGTAACTCTGCCGTTCGACACCTTCCACGCATAGCGGAGCGGGATCGGCGCAGTTCCGGCGTTGATCGCAGCAAAGGTCACCGCATCGCCCTCTGTGATCCTCTCAGGGCCGTCGAGCGTGAATCTGTACGGGCACGGCGTTGTAATGGTCTCGCGAACTATCTTCAGACAGACGCAGTGCTTCTGGTCTTTCTTTATCTCGATCTGGTCTCGCCAGACCTTACCCTCAGGGCCGGTGATCTCGACAGTGTGAATGCCGGGAGCTAGGTAAAACTCGGCTCCCGTTCCCACGCCGCTTTCGCCAACATATTGACCGTCGATCTTGACGGGGTAAGACGTTTCGGTCGTTTTCACGCTCAGCGTGCCTGTATTTTTCGGCTTTTTCGTTTTGTTATCAACGCTGTTCGCAAAAGCGGTCGTGAAGCCCAGCGTCACCACCAGGCCGATCACAAATAGAAAGTTGTATCTGTTTACTCGCATTGTTAAATCCTCTTGTTACAGCGTCATCCGCTGAACGTTCGTTTGCGAATTATGGTGCGGATACCGACCGCATTTTCGCGGTCAGTATCCATCAACATCATAACTCTACTCTGCTTCCTTTTCTTCACCCTTTTCGCCCTTCTTGCCAAATTTGCGGCGAGCAGCGAGTCCGATCGATGCGAGGCCCGTGCCAAAGAGCAGGATCGTCATCGGCTCAGGAACCGGCTCCGGCGGCGGAGGCGTCGGCGTGACCGGCGGCGGTGTCGGTGTCGGTGTCATACCCGGCGTCGGCGTTGGCGTCGGCGTCGTTGGCGGCGGCGGCGTTGGAGTCGTCGGCGGCGTTGGCGTCGGCGTATCCTTCTTACGTTTGATCAGGATGAAAGCGATAGGTATCGCTGCAAGCCCAAGCAGAGCCCATTTCGGAAATCCGCGTTTCGTAACGACCTCTTCCTCGCAATCACAAACATCGTCGGTCATGATCTCGGTTTTGGTCGTAGTGATCACACGGCCGTCCTGCGGAGCCGGAGCCTTCACCTTTTTGTCGTCGTCACTATCGTCTTTGATCACGAAAGAGAAGTCGTCCGCGAGACGCAGTCTGGCAATTGAGCTAGCGTCCGCGCTGCCCGGTCTGGCGTTGACGATCTGCACTACCTGATCGAACCGAACCGGAGCCGCATCGATACGCGTAAAGCACGCAAGTATTGAAGCGATACAGATAGCCGAGAGCAACCCTCTAAAGTAAAATTTTTTCATGTCTATTACCTGATTAAACGGTATTTTCAGCGAAAACGATCACGCTTTCACAGCTGGTTGGCACTCGCTGTCGAATCTGGGGTTTTGGGGCAGTCCCGAGAATATAGCAAAAACAACATAAAAATGCCAGCTTCTGCGACCCATTTCGGGGGATCTTGCTCCCCAAATTCGGCTGAATTAACTAATTCAAGGGGAAAATATGCCTAATACCTCGAACTCTCCAGAAATTTCGGCATTTTGTACCATTTATTTTCAATTCACCGGAAAAAATAAAACCGGCTACCACAAGATAGTGATAACCGGTATGTAATTCCTGAAAAATGACTGGCGTGCGAGCATCTTGCCCGCCCCTGGCGGTCGAGACGAAGAAAACTGCATCCAAAACTAAAAGGGCGAGCAGTCTGCTCGCCCTCCAGTCTGAATTATTCGCCTTCCGGCTCTTCGTCGTTGCCCTTGCCTTCTGAGCCTTTCTCTTCGGCGAGGATGGCCTTTCTGGAAAGCTTGACCTTGTTGCCTTCCTTGCCGATGCACTTGACGAGGATCTGCTGGCCTTCTTTGAGTTCGTCACGAACGTCGCGTACGCGGCGGTCTGAGATCTCAGAGATGTGCAGCAAACCGTCGAGGCCCGGCAGGATCTCAACGAACGCTCCGAAATCGACGATGCGGGAAACCGTTCCCATATACGTCTCGCCGATCTCAGCCTCAGCCGTGAGGGCCCTGATGCGTGCGATCGCCGCCTGAGCAGCTTCGCCATCCGGCGTTGCGATCAGGATCGTGCCGTCATCATCGATATCGATCTTGGCTCCGGTCTCCTCGGTGATCGAGCGAATGACCGAACCGCCCTTACCAATAACGTCGCGGATCTTGTCAGGGCTGATGTGGATCGTGATGATACGCGGTGCGAACTCAGAGAGCTCCTCTCGCGGCTCGGCGATCGATTTCGTCATGACGTCCAGGATGTGGAGACGGCCCTTTCTAGCTTGCTCCAGAGCTTCCTGCAGGATCATTGCGTTGATACCGCCGACCTTGATGTCCATCTGGAGAGCGGTAATGCCGTCGGCAGTTCCCGTCACCTTGAAATCCATGTCGCCGTAATGATCTTCGGCACCGGCGATGTCCGAAAGGATCGCGTAGCGGTTGCCTTCCATTACAAGGCCCATCGCAACACCCGCGACCGGCTTCTTGATCGGTACACCGGCGTCCATCAGGCTCAGGATGCCGCCGCAGACCGACGCCATCGATGATGAACCATTCGATTCCGTGATATCCGAAACGATGCGGATCGTGTACGGAAAATCTGCCTCATCAGGCAAGACCGACATGATCGCACGGCGTGCGAGGTTGCCGTGGCCCGTCTCGCGGCGCGAAGTGCTGCCGAATCTGCCGGTTTCACCGACCGAATAGGGCGGGAAATTGTAATGCAGCATGAACTTGCGGTCGATCGTTCCCTTCTCGAGATCGTCCATGAACTGTCCGTCCATTTTCGTTCCGAGCGTGGTAGTGACGATCGCCTGCGTTTCACCGCGGGTGAACAAGGCCGAACCGTGAACACGCGGAAGCCAACCGACTTCGCAATTGATCGGGCGGATCTCCGAGAATTTGCGGCCATCGGGACGACGTTTGTTCAGCAGCATGTCCTCGCGGAAGATCTTTTCCTTGAGCTTGTTGAATGCCTTGCCGGCAGTCGCACGTGCACCGGGATCGTCCTCAGGATAGCTTTCGACAACTTCTTTTTTCAGAGCGTCGAGGCCTGCGTAAACTTCGATCTTCTCGCGTCCGGTCGAATCGAGAGCGGCACGCAGCTTGTCGGTCCACGTCTTTTCGACGTCTGCAACAATGTGTTCGTCGAGTTCGGGAACGTGGAACTCACGCTTCGTAATGTTCAGGGCCTTACCGAGTTCCTTCTGCCACAGGCAAAGGCGTTTTACTTCGCGATGGCCGAGCATGAGAGCCTCGACCATGATGGTCTCGTTAACCTCATTAGCTTCGCACTCGACCATGCAGATCGCTTCTTCGGTGCCGGCGACGATCAGGCTAAGGTCGGAGTCGCGGCGTTCGTCATAGCTCGGGTTGACGATGTACTTGCCATCGATCAGACCGATCCGGACGCCTGCGATCGGGTCATTGAAAGGGATATCCGATAAATAAAGTGCACACGATGCACCCGTGATCGCGATCACGTCCGGATCGTTATCATCGTCAGCCGAAATGACCGACGCGACGATCTGGGTTTCAAATCTATAACCATCGGCGAACAGCGGACGCACCGGGCGGTCGATCATCCGGCAGGTAAGGATCTCTTTCTCCGACGGGCGGCCTTCGCGGCGGAAATAGTTTCCGGGAATGCGACCGGCGGCAAACGAGTTTTCACGGTATTCGACCGTGAGCGGGAAAAAGTCCATCCCTTCGCGGGCTGTGCGGGCGGAAACAGCTGCCACCAGCAGCATCGTATCGCCATAACGTATCACGACCGAACCATCGGCCTGCTTTGCAACCTTGCCTGTTTCAACGATCAAATCCTGCGATCCAAGCTTGATCGATTCACTCAAATATTTTTTTGGCATTTCTTATCCTCTAAAACAGCAAAGACGAAAGGAGCTGTGCCGTGATAGCGCCCTTTCGTCTTCGGAATCAATTACTAATTGTGACGATGATCTTCCTTTGTCCGGAGGCGTAATATGCTGTCACGTTCAGCAACCACCGGCAAATTCTTCGCGAAGATCTTGTATGTTTAAGGCCCGAAGTGGCCAATTTTTATAGGTCGCATAAGTCCTATAGGAGCTATGCGACCTATTAATTCAACTACCTTCTCAATCCTAACTTCTTAATGATCTCGTGATATTCATTAATATCACGGCGCTTGAGATAATCAAGCAGTTTTCTGCGACGCGAGACCAATTGAAGCAAGCCCCTGCGTGAGTTGTTATCTTTCTTGTGGATCTTGAAATGAGCGGTCAGCTCGGTAATGCGCTGCGTGAGCAGAGCGATCTGCACCTGCGACGAACCCGTGTCCGATCCGTGTGTTTTGTAATCTGTAACGATCTGTTCTTTTACTTCTTTAACTGTTGACATTTTTTCTTGCTTTGATCAGCCTCTCCTATTGTTCGCAGTAACTCCGCAAACTTGTGCGGTAACCACGGGTGTAGAGAATAATTATTAACAAATATGAAAAATTATTCTTTCTTATTATTAACTATTCGGTAAATACAATCAACTCTGCGACTTAAGACCTTAACAGCTTTTAGTTTTTAACTTCTAGCTACTACCTGCTCAGATCTCGTATTTGAACTCTTCCATGAACTTCGTCGAGAAATTTCCCTTCCGGAAATTCTCGTCTGCCATGATCCGCTGATGAAGCGGTATCGTCGTCTTAATTCCCTCAACGACCATCATATCCAAAGCTCGCTGCATCCTGGCTATTGCCAGCTCGCGTGTGCGGGCGTGGACGATGAGTTTTGCGATCATCGAATCGTAATAGGGCGGCACAACATATCCCGGATAAACAGCTGTATCGACGCGTACGCCGGGACCGCCCGGAATATTGAACGCCGTGATCCTACCCGGGCTCGGCGTGAATTTCACCGGATCCTCAGCATTAATACGGCATTCGATCGAATGCCCCACGATCTGGACTTCGTCCTGCGTATACCCGATATCCTCACCCGTCGCGATCCTTACCTGATTTCGGACAATGTCCGCAAGCGTTACCATCTCCGTCACGGGATGCTCAACCTGAATTCGGGTGTTCATCTCCATGAAGTAATAACTGTCGTCTTCATCGAGAAGGAATTCGAATGTGCCCGCGCTCGAATATCCAATTTCCTGACATGCCTTGACCGCAACCGCTCCCATTTGCTCGCGCAGCTCTTTCGAGATCGCGGGCGACGGAGCTTCCTCAAGAAGCTTTTGGTGGCGCCGCTGGATGGTGCATTCACGCTCGCCAAGATGGATCACGTTCCCGTGCTCGTCCGCAAGAACCTGGATCTCAATGTGGCGAGGACGTTCAATGTAACGCTCGATATAGACGGCACCGTTTTTGAACGCATTCAAAGCTTCGGTCTGGGCGAGCTCCAGGCTGCCATGAAGTTCGCTCTCTTCGCGAACGATACGCATACCCCGTCCGCCGCCGCCGGCAGCTGCCTTAATAATGAGAGGAAAACCGATCTCGAGCGCTATCTTTTTTGCTTCTTCAGTAGATTCGATCGGGTCCGGGCTGCCCGGTAATATCGGAACGCCCGCGGCCGTCATCGTTCGACGTGCTTCGACCTTGTCGCCCATCATGGCGATCACTTCGGGACGCGGCCCGATGAATTTGATATTGCAGTCTTCGCAGATCGTAGCGAACGTCGCCGACTCTGCTAAAAATCCATAGCCGGGATGAATTGCATCGACATTGGTTATCTCAGCCGCACTGATGATCGCCGGAATATTAAGGTAGCTTTCCGCCGACGAGGCAGGGCCGATGCAGAGAGCTTCATCCGCATAACGAACGTGCAGAGCATCACGATCAGCCTCGGAATGCACGGCGACGGTCTTGATTCCCATCTCCTTGCACGTCCAGATAATGCGGTTGGCGATCTCCCCACGATTAGCGATCAAAATTTTGCGTATTTCACGCATAAACAAATTTAGCCACAGAGCACACAGAGCAGAAATTCAATAAGAACTTATCTGACTTTCTCTGTGTGCTCTGTGGCTGATCCTTATTTCTTAATTCCAAAAAGCGGCTGTCCGTATTCAACCGGCTGACCGTTCTCGACGTAGATCCTGACGACCTCACCCGAGGTTTCTGCCTGGATCTCGTTCATCAGTTTCATCGCCTCAACAATGCAAACCGTCGTCTCGGGCGACACCTTGCTGCCCTCGCTGACATAGGCTGCCTTGTCCGGGCCGGGAGAGCGATAAAATGTGCCAACGATCGGCGATGTTATTTTAAACAAACCGGCATCGGGATCTACAGGCTCCGCAGGTGCAGACTCAGGAGCCGCCGCGACCGGAGCAACTGCGGCTACGGGTGCCGCTGCCGGGGCTGCCGCCTGAACTGTAACTGCCTTACTCAACCGTACGCGAATGTTTTCGTTCTCGAATTCAAAATCAGTGAATCCGTGCTCATTAACAAGCGCGGCCAAAGCCTGAAGCTCGTCCATATTGAACGATGGATCCGTCACCGCTAGTTTCTTCTTGTCGTCACCGCTTTTTTGTTCAACCACTGTTTCGCCTTCCTTTGCCCGTGCCGAAGCGTTTGTATCGCTCATTTGGCTAAGCCTCCGACCAATGAAATGTTAGCCCTTAGCGGCTAACTCACGTGGGTTGTCAACTAATTCGATGACCGCCATCTCGGCATTGTCACCCTGGCGGCGGCCGAGTTTGATGATACGAGTGTAACCGCCGTTACGATCTTTATAGCGCGCTCCGAGCTCATTGAAAAGGCGTTGGACTGCCTTTACACCGGCCGTACGTTCGATCGGAGCCTTTTCTTCCCCTTTCTTGCCACGAAAACGGCTTTGTTCCGCTTTGAAAGTGCTGTTACCAGCGTGGAAGAATGCTGCCGCCTGCCGGCGGAGGTGAACGCCGCGAAGGACCTTGTCGTCGCCGGTCAGATTCTCAGCCTTGCGAGCGAGAGTGATCGCTTTTTCAATGAACGGACGCAGTTCTTTAGCCTTAGGAACGGTCGTGACGATGTGTTCCTTCTCAGCATTGATCAGCGAGGTCGCCAGATTCCTAAGCAAAGACATGCGATGCTCAGTGGTACGGCCTAATTTACGATGTGCTTTTAAGTGTCTCATTTCTTTTGTTGTCAGTGGTCAGTTGTCGGTGGTCAGTTGCTTTATAGTGCTTTCTGCCGCTGCCGACTGCCTACCGGACCCTAGTCCAGATCGCGGCCGCCCGATCCCGGGATCGGATTGCCGTGCTCGTCAAAATCCATACCAAAATCGAGGCCCATTCCGTGAAGCATATCCTTGATCTCGGTGAGTGATTTCTTGCCGAAATTCTTGGTATGCAGCATGTCCTTTTCGCTGCGGCGGATCAGATCGCGGATCGAGCGAATGTCGGCGTTCTTCAGGCAATTATATGAACGTACCGAAAGCTCAAGTTCGTCGACCGATTTGTCCAGCAGATCGTTCCGCATAAGCGGCGGACGGGCGATGTCCTCGTATTTATATTCTTCTTCTTCCTCTTCGAAATTGACGAAGATCGACATGTGATCTTTCACCAGTTTCGCTGCCAGGCCGATCGAATCTTCTGGTTTTACGCTGCCGTCGGTCCAGACTTCGAGCGTAAGTTTGTCGAATTCCGTGTTCGATCCCTGACGGGTCTGCTCGACGTTGTAGTTAACCTTCTTGATCGGCGTATGAACCGAATCGATGGGAATATATCCGACCGAAAGATCTTCGTCGTTATTAAATTCAGCCGAAACGTAGCCACGGCCCTGCTTCAGTCTCATTTCAATGTTGAGCGAACCGCCTGCACTGATAGTAGCTATGTGAATTTCTTTGTCGAGCACTTCAACGTCGCCGTCGGTCTCAATGTCGCCACTGGTGACGATGCCCGCACCCTTCTTGCTGATCGACAGCGTTTTAGGACCTGCACCATGCAGATTAAAAGGAACCTGTTTGAGGTTCAAGATGACGTCGGTCGCATCCTCTACAACCCCCTTGATCGATGAAAATTCGTGCTCTACGCCTTCGATCTTGATCGCCGTGATGGCCGCTCCTTCGATTGACGATAGCAATGCACGACGGATAGAGTTACCGACGGTCGTGCCAAATCCGCGTTCGAATGGAGCCGCATGAAACTTGCCGTACCGTTCCGTCAAGGTTTCGGTGTCGACATTAAGACGGCTTGGCATCTGGAAGTCTGTCCAATGGTTGCTCTGTGTCATATATTTTTTTTAAAAGTCCTTTGAGTTCACCAAGTTGACCGGCTGCGAGCCCAAAACGACTCACCAACCCGGTCAACCCAGCAAACTCATTTAACTACTTACTATAAAGCTCAACGATCAACTGCTCGTTAATATTCGCGTCGATATCCTGACGTGTTGGCAAACCTGAAACGACAACGCTCAGATCTTTGCCGTCAATGCTGAGCCACTGCGGACGCCCGCGGCCGCCGGCTGTCTGCCAGGCCGCGTCGACGTGGACGTTCTTGTGAGTATTTTCTTTTATCGCGACCACATCACCCGCCTTGACCTGGAACGATGGAATATTCACCTTCTTTCCATTGACGGTCACGTGGCCGTGGTTTACGAGTTGGCGTGATTGACGGCGTGAGGTCGAGAAACCCGAGCGATATACGACGTTATCAAGACGTCTCTCCAGCATCGACAACAGGATCTCACCCGTAACGCCCTTCTGCTGACGGGCTTTTTCGAAGTAATTCCGAAACTGCTTTTCGAGAATGAAGTAAATACGCTTTACTTTCTGCTTTTCACGAAGCTGCTCACCATAGCCCTGGAGCATTTTGCGTCTAGCAGCACCGTGCTGTCCTGGCGGATTGGTACCGCGTTTTTCGATCGCGCATGAGGGTTTAAAGCAGCGATCGCCCTTGAGAAATAATTTTGCACCTTCGCGGCGGCAAAGCCTGCACACCGCATCTCTATATCTAGCCATAATTTGCCTCCGGGGGGGCGATTTTGGATTTTGGATTTTGGATTTTGGATTCACCTCCAAAAACCACGATCAAAATCTTAAACCGACTCCGATTGTCGGAAAAGTTTACGGAAAGCTATTCGCTGACCTTCGTCCTTTCGATAAAACCAAACAAGACTGCCTTAGCAATCCAAAATCTAAAATCCAAAATCGTCAAACGCGTCTGCGCTTTGGCGGACGGCATCCGTTGTGTGGGATCGGGGTGGTATCGCGAATTGAGTTTACGCGGATCCCGGCCTGATTGATCGCACGAATTGCCGACTCACGACCGCCGCCCGGGCCTTTGACCCGAACTTCCACTTCACGCATTCCCGCATCCAAAGCCTTGCGGGCTGCTTCTGAAGCTGCCTGCTGAGCGGCGAACGGTGTTCCTTTACGCGAACCGCGGAAACCGCGTGCCCCCGACGAGGACTGAGCGACGAGATTACCCATCGTATCGGTGATCGAGATCAGCGTATTGTTGAACGACGCCGAAATGTGCACGATACCGACCGGAATATTTTTCCGCTCTTTCTTCTTAAAAGTCTTTTTCTTATTTGCTGCTGGTTTTGCCATATCTTTAGTGAGCGGTGAGCAGATGGCAGTAAGCAGAATTTACTGCTCACTGCTCACTGCTCACTTCTTAACTATTTCTTACCTGGTGCCTTCTTCTTAGCCACGGCCGCTTTACGCGGACCTTTTCTGGTACGTGCGTTCGTACTTGTACGCTGTCCGCGAACCGGGAGACTGCGGCGATGACGCAGGCCGCGGTAGCAGCCGATGTCCATCAAACGCTTGATGTCCATCTGGACGCGCTTTCTGAGATCGCCCTCGACGTCGCCTTCAGTATCGAGGATCGTGCGGATCTGATTTAACTCATCCTCGCTCATATCCTTGATTTTGGTATCGATACCGATCCCGGCTTTGCCAAGGATATCGGTCGCACGCGATTTGCCCACACCATAGATGTAGGTCATCCCAATCTGTGCCCTTTTATTGGGCGGTAAATCAACTCCTGCTATACGAGCCATATGTTCTCCGATTTTCCCTAATTTGAAATCTCAAATTTCAAATCTGAAATATGTTATCCCTGCCTCTGCTTGTGCTTCGGGTTTTCGCAAATTACGCGCACAATGCCTTTGCGGTGAATAACCTTGCACTTGTCGCACATTTTCTTTACTGAAGGTCTGACTTTCATCGTTTTTACCTCTTGTCGGTCTAAGGTCGAATGTCGGGAGTTTGAAAAACTCTCTTACTCACCCCTCCGAACTCTCAACTCTCAACTACTTATATCGGTACGTTATCCGACCGCGTTTCAGATCGTATGGCGAAAGCTCCACCAGGACCTTGTCGCCGGGCAGGATGCGAATGAAATTCTTTCGCATTTTGCCTGAAATATGAGCTAAAACCTCATGCTGATTATCGTCAACAGCAACCTTGAACATTGCGTTTGGCAATGTTTCCAGCACCGTCGCTGTGACCTCTATCGCTTCTTCTTTAGACATACATCTCGAGTCAACCGGCTGATTAGTTGAGCAAACCAATAATGTTAGCCTTTTTCTGCTGTGTTATCAAGTCAGGCAGCGGCTCTTTCAGCATTCGCATTTTCACGAAGCTTTTTCTGCTCCTTCGTGAGCGTCAATATCTCAGGCCCGTCCGGCGTTACTGCGAGCGTATGCTCGGCGTGAGCGGAAGGCTTCCCGTCCAAAGTAACGACCGTCCACTTATCGGCCAATGTCTTTGTTTCGTGCGTTCCCAGATTGAGCATCGGCTCGATCGCAAAGCAATATCCTGCACGAATTCTCTCTTTAGTTCCCTGCCGGCCGTAATTCGCGATCTGCGGTGCCTCATGCATCGCACGGCCGATACCGTGTCCCGTGTAATCGCGAACAATGCCGTAACCGTATTTCTCAGCGTGCTGCTGAACCGCCCAGCCGATGTCGCCAACGCGATTGTTAACACGAGCAGCCTGAATGCCGAATTCCAAGCATTCCTCGGTCACACGGATAAGCTGCTTTAACTCTTCAGTGATCTCACCTACCGGACAGGTCATCGCACAATCACCAACGAACCCATTAAAGGTTGCGGCCATGTCCAGCGAGACAATATCGCCCTCGACCAGCGGTGTCGTTTTCGAAAAACCGTGAACGATCTCGTCATTGACTGATGCACATATCGCGTACGGAAACCCGTGATAGCCGATGAACGTCGGTATCGCCCCGGCGTCGCGGATCATCTTTTCGGCGGCGTTGTTCAGTTCCATCGTCGAGATACCGGGAGCAACCATTCCACGCAAAGCTTCGCGAACCTCGGCGATGAGCTCGCCGACGGCACGCATTTTATCAAGATCCTTTGCTGATTTCGCGATGATCATGTCTTTGCTGAACAAATTGCGGATGGCTCTATAAAAGCTCATTCAATTCGCCGTAAATGTCCTCGATCTCTCCCGTCCCGTCTATCTTCCTCAAGCGTCCCGACTTTTCATAATAGTCGAGCAGCGGCTTGGTAAGTTCGTCGTATGTTTCGAGACGCACTTTAACTTTCTCTTCCGAATCGTCAGCCCGATGAGCGAGCGGCGTATCCGGATGGTCGTCGCAGAAACCGTCATTCCTCGGCGGCTTCGAATAAATGTTGTAGATCTCACCACATACCGGGCAGCTTCGCCGGCCGGTTAGCCGCTTCATCAACTCGTCGCGTGAGACATCGACCTCGATCGCAAGGATCTCTTTTCCCTGCTCTTTCGCCAGTTCCTCGAGTTGCCCGGCCTGGACCGCAGTCCGCGGATAACCATCGAGCACGTAGGTTCCGGCTGTATCAGGCTTAGCCGTTCGTTCGCGAACGATCTTGAAAGTAAGATCGTCCGATATCAGCTTGCCCGATGCCATTATCTCCTGCACCTCTTTCGCAAGCGGCGTATCGAGCGTTTTCATCTCGCGAAACATATCTCCCGTCGAGATCTGCGGGATTCCGCGACGCTCGTCCAAAAGCCTCGCCTGTGTTCCCTTCCCTGCCCCCGGAGCACCGATCAGTACAATTATCTTATCCATTAAAGAACTTATAGCCACAGAGGACACAGAGTAAAAAGAGAATCATATTCTCCCGCCCTCCGTGCCCTCTGTGGCGAAAAATCGCTATGAGCGTCGACCGCGAAGTCTCGACCCAGAGCCGAGAAAACCTTCGTAGTTGCGCATCACGAGTTGAGCCTCGATCTGCGAGATAGTATCCATCGCAACACCGACGAGAATAAGCAGTGACGTACCGCCAAAGAAGAACTGATAACCAAGTCCGGTCGGGATCCAGCTGAGCCCCGGAGTACTTGTAAAGAAGTTATCGATCGACGTTCCAACGAAAGGGAGACGAGCTACCTTAAACCCGCTGAGCAGAAGCTGCGGCAGGAATGCGATGAACGCGAGATAGATAGCACCAACAGTCGTTAAGCGTGTCAGGATAGCATTAAGGTATTCTGCCGTCGGGGCACCCGGACGAATACCGGCGATAAATCCACCGTGCTTCCGCAGGTTGTCCGAGACCTCATCCGTATTAAAAATGATCGTAATATAGAAGAACGTGAAGATCACGATCAACGAAATAAAGACCACTTCGTAGTAAGGATCGCCGCCGTGGAACTGCTGGAAGAACGCATAGACCTTAGACCACGTCGAATTCGGCTCATTCGGATCTGCCGGGAACGCCGAGAACAGTGTCTGCGGCATCGCCAGGACCGAGGAAGCAAAAATGACCGGAATAACTCCGCCCATGTTGATCTTGAGCGGAAGGCTTGTCTCCTGTCCGCGGAAGGTCTGCGAACCAACTCTTCGGCTGGCATAGCTGATCGCAATATTACGGCGGGCAGATTCGACATAGACGATCAACGCGATCAGAGCTACGAGAACTACGACCAGGAAAACGACGCCAAGCGTCTGCATCGGGTCACCGGCACTGACGCGTCCGGCGATCTGCTGGATTCCACGCGGCAAGCCAATGACAATACCTGCGAAGATCAAGAGCGATATTCCGTTACCAACACCACGTTCAGTGATCTGTTCACCCAGCCACATGACAAAAATGGTTCCGGTAGTGAGCGTAACAACGATCATCAGCGTAGCAGGCCACGTTTCCGGAATGATCTGATTACGCGAAAGCCAGGTAGCAACGAAGAAGGTCTGAACCGCACAAAGGGCAACGGTCGAGTACCGCGTCCATTGGTTCATCTTCTGTCGGCCGACCTCACCTTCTTCCTGGATTTTCTTCATTGCCGGAGAAAGAACCGGGAGGAGCTGCATGATGATCGATGCCGTAATATACGGCGTGACGCCGAGAGCAAAGACCGAGATGGTACGAAAGTTGCCGCCCGAGAACAGATCGAGAACTCCGAGGAGCGTGCCCGCGACGTCTGCCCAGACCCTTTCGAGCTGAGCGCTATTGATACCCGGTGCCTGAACGTGGGCACCTAAGCGATACACGGCCAACAACCCGAGAGTGAAGAGAATCCTCTTCCTGAGCTCAGGAACCTTGAACATGTTTTGTATGGCGCCGAAAAACTTCTCCATATTCTTATAAGTGGCCAGCATTTAGTGGCCAGTGGTCAGATCTATAATTTGTCCGCGATCCGTGTCTTTATCTGACTAAGGACCACCGACCACTGACGACTGCTTAAGCCGCTTCAGCAACTTTCGCCTTTTCAATTACCGTGGCAGTGCCGCCGGCCTTCTCGATCTTTTCCTTAGCAGTCTTGGTAAAGCGATGCGCTGAAATATTTAACGATTACGAAACCTCACCGGTTCCGAGGATCACCAGATCGTGCTTCGCCTTCTTGATCAGGCCGCGTTCGTGAAGAACCTCCGGCGTGACAGCATCACCCGCCTGGAAACTCTCTTCGATCTTCGCGAGACTGATCTCGATCCACTCTTTCTTGAAGATATTCGTAAATCCACGCTTAGGCAAACGACGCTGCAAAGGCATCTGACCGCCCTCGAATCCACGCTTGCTGCTGTAGCCCGAACGTGACTTCTGGCCCTTGTGTCCCTTACCCGCAGTCTTACCCGTGCCCGAACCCGGCCGCGGCCGATACGCTTCTTTTTATGCGTAGATCCCGGAGCCGGATGTAAATTGTTTAATGATAAAGCCATAACTTTAGTTATTTGACCGTTGTCCGTTGATCATTGATCGCTGCTTATCGAAGCAACCATCGCCGATCAACCATCGACGATCTAGTCAACGATCCTGAGTAAGTGCGGAACCTTAGCCACGATACCTCGTGAGCCTGCCGAATCTAATAGAGTAACCGTCTGATTGAGCTTGGTTATACCCAATGCTTTGACGATCTCCTTCTGTTTTTTCGAATAGCCGATCATGCTCCGGTAATACTGGATCTTGATCTGCCCGCCTTCTTTAATTTCTGCTTTCTTTGCCATGATTTTAAGTTACAAAGTTTACAAAGTTTGCGAAGTTTGTCGAAGCCGTCTTACAACTTCGAAACTCTGTAACTTCGCAACTCTATAAACTAGTTAAAGTCTTCAACCTGCTTTCCACGCAAACGAGCGACCTCGATCGGGTCCTTCATGCGGAGCAATCCGTTAAACGTCGCACGGATAACATTATGGGCGTTGTTCGACCCGAGGATCTTCGTACGCACGTTGTGCACGCCAAGTGACTGAAGAATAGCACGCACGGCTCCGCCGGCGATAACTCCAGTACCTTCGGCCGCCGGCTTGAGCAGGACGCGTCCTGCTCCGTATTCGCCGATCATCTCATGCGGCAGCGTGCCGTCAATGAGCGGGACGCGGATGAGGTTGTTTTTCGCCGCCTCGACCGCTTTCTTGATCGCGTTCGGAACTTCCTTCGCTTTACCCGTTCCAAATCCAACGTGGCCAGCTTCGTCGCCGACGACAACGAGAGCAGCGAACGACATGTTCTTACCGCCTTTAACGACCTTGGTAACGCGGTTGATCGAGATCAACTGATCCTTGAGCAGCAAGCCGCTCTGAGCAATTTTCTGTTTAGACTTAATCATAAAAATTGGAGCACGGACATAGCCGCCCGCGCGATCTCACTATGCCGCTGCTTCGGCCTCTTTAACTTCGTGCTTGTTCAATCCGGCTTCACGCGAAGCGTCGATCAAGGCTTTGACACGGCCGTGATAGACATATCCTCCGCGATCGTAAACGACAGTCGAAATGCCCGCTTTCACAGCACGCTCGGCGATAGCTTTACCGACCGTCTTCGCGGCATCAATGTTTCCGCCTGTTTTGAGGCCGAGTGCTTTCTCAGTCGTCGATGCGGTCGCAAGCGTGGTCCCCGTTTTATCGTCAATGATCTGAGCGTAAATATGACTTACGCTGCGGAACACCGCCAATCTTGGACGTTCAGCCGTGCCGTTGACTTTCTTACGAATGCGGCTGTGAACACCGTGTCGAATTTCTGCTCTACTTTTCTGTGACATAACTTTATTGCTCGTTGCTCATTGATCGTTGCTCGTCGTATAAAAGCTGCTTCTGCAA
Organism: Acidobacteriota bacterium; assembly: GCA_016703965.1. Classification (NCBI taxonomy): domain Bacteria; kingdom Pseudomonadati; phylum Acidobacteriota; species Acidobacteriota bacterium. Next base: position 247,826 of record JADJBB010000025.1, on the reverse strand, counting down.
CGATCCACGAACAATGATCCACCAACTATTTACCAGTTTTGCCTGGTTTCAACTTGTACGATTTCTCAGCGTACCGAACGCCTTTTCCTTTGTATGCATCCGGTTTACGGAGGCGGTTAAGCTCGGCGGCGACCTGTCCGAGCAGCTGTTTATCAATGCCGCTCAGGGTTATCGTCGTCTGGTACTGCGTGATCGACGCTTTCGTGTTCACACGTTCCGCTTTCGCCTCAATACCGGCAGGCAGTGAGTAAACGATCGGGTGCGAATATCCGAGCGAGAAGTTTATGTTCTGGCCCTGAACATCGGCCTTGTAACCCACGCCCACGATATCCATCTCTCGCTTAAAGCCTTCAGTTACTCCGACGACCGCATTATTCGCCAAAGCCCTCGCCAGGCCATGGAACGCCGAAACATCGTCACTTGCACGTTCCGCCGTAAGCGTTCCGTCCTCCTGCTTGAATGTTACACCAGCCGGGATCGGAGTTTTCAGCGTGCCCTTCGGCCCCTTAACTTCCATTTCCGAGTCTTTGATCGTCACGGTCACGCCGGACGGGATCGATATCGGTTTTTTTCCTACTCTAGACATAATCTTTTGATCTTGGATCTTGGACCTCAGATTCTTGATCGACGCGGCAAATCCGGTCAAAGATCAAAAATCGAAAATCAAAGTTCAATTAATAAATCGTTGCTAAGATCTCGCCGCCAACCTTTTCGGCACGAGCTCGTTTTCCGCTCATCAGGCCCTTCGACGTCGAGACGATGTTTACACCATATCCGCCGAGAACCTTTGGTATATCCGCGGATCCGACGTATACGCGGCGCCCCGGTGTCGATACTCGCGACAAATGCGTGATCGACGGCGTTCCCTTCGCATCGTAGCGAAGGAAAATACGGATGACGTATTTAACGCCTTCACCCTTGGTCGAATAGTTGTTGATGTAGCCTTCTTCCTTGAGAATGCGTGCTACTTCCATCTTCAGCTTTGAGCCAGGAATATCGACGCGGGTGTGATTCGCACGGATAGCGTTGCGAATTCGCGTTAACATGTCGGCTATTGGATCTGTCATTGCTCTATTTACTCCGTATAATTGCTCAGTTTAGAGTTCCGTTTGCGGGAACTCTACTTAAGCAGTTGCCGCTCCAAAAGCGGTTTCCAAAACTATCTACCAGCTCGACTTAACGACACCCGGGATCTGGCCTTCCAGTGCAAGCGAACGAAGGGCGATACGCGAGATGCCAAACTTTCTAAGGTATCCGCGCGAACGGCCCGACTGTGAACAGCGGTTGCGGACGCGCGAAGGGCTCGCATTACGCGGCATCTTCTGAAGTTTGATCACCGCTGCATCGACTTCTTCAACCGTCGATTTAGGGTTGTTGATGATCTTCTTTGCGGCTGCACGGCGTTCTGCATAAAGCTTCACCGTCTCGCGACGCATCTCGTTTTTTACTACTTTGCTGATCTTTGCCATGTTTCTATTGTCTGAACGGCATTCCCATTGCTTTCAGAAGCGAGCGGGCCTGCTCATCGTTTTTTGCTGTCGTTACTATCGAAATATTCATTCCGCGGGTCTTATCGACTTTGTTGAAATCGATCTCCGGGAAAATGAGCTGCTCGCGAATACCGAGCGTGTAGTTTCCGCGTCCGTCGAACGCCTTGCCCGATATACCGCGAAAATCGCGTACTCGAGGCAGAGCAACCGAGATAAGACGATCGAGAAACTCGAACATTCTATCGCCCCGAAGCGTCACCATGGTGCCGATCGCCATTCCCTGGCGGAGCTTGAAGGCAGCAATTGATTTCTTTGCCTTCGTGATGACGGGCTTTTGGCCTGTTACCGATTTGAGCTCTTCGGCGGCAACGTCCAGGATCTTGGCGTTCGAACTTGCTTCGCCCAGTCCCATGTTGACCACGACCTTTTCGATCCTCGGGATCGCCATCGGGTTCTTGATATCAAACTCCTTAGCTAATGCCGGAGCGATCTCACTTTTATATTTTTCTTTTAACCTGGCCATTTTCTTTGGCTTCTCCTATTAGCGTCTGGGTTCCGATAATAATTTCAGACCTCCGATCTAAACTTCAGATCTGATCGCTCCGTTTCCAGACTAAAATCTTAATTGGCCTCCGGAGCCGCTTCTTCATCGATCTTCTTGGCTTCGCGTTTGTAGCTTCCGGTCTCGACAAGAACTTTACCGCTCTTGGCGACTCTGACCTTCTTACCATCGCGAACTTCGTACTTAACACGTGTCGGCTTTCCGGTTTCCGGATCGATAAGAGCTACGTTCGAAACGCTGACCCACGCTTCCTGCTCGATGATGCCGCCTTCGCGGTTCATCTGCGGGACCGGTTTACGGTGACGCTTAACGATCATCGCTCCCTCGACCTTGACCTTCTCATTGCGAGCATCGACCGCGATCACTTTGCCGCGATACGGCTGACGCTTACCTGCGCTGTCGTAGCGGTTATATTCTTTTCCGGCAATGAACACGACCTGATCGCCGCGTTTGATCTTGCTCTTTACTGTTCCTGTCTTTGGAGTCTTCATTTTCTTTGCTCAAGACATAGGACCTATGCGTCCTATACGTCCTATATGTCCTAAATAACTTCCGGTGCCAACGACACGATCTTCATAAAGTTCTTTTCGCGAAGTTCGCGGGCTACTGGGCCGAACACACGTGTTCCGATCGGAGAGCCGTCGTCCTTGATGAGAACCGCTGCGTTGTCGTCGAACCGGATGTACGTTCCGTCTTTACGACGAACTTCCTTGCGGGTTCTCACGATAACGGCGTTGTAAACCTTACCTTTCTTTGCGGTACCATCCGGAGCGGCTTCTTTGACCGTAACTTTGATCGTATCACCGAGCCGTGCGATCTTCGCCGTCGAACCACCGACCGGCATGATCATCTCGACCCGCTTTGCTCCTGAATTGTCTGCGACCGCTAACGAGGTCTGCATCTGAATCATAATCTCTCTCCAGTTATCAGTGGCAAGCAACCAGTGAACATTTGCCGATTCGGCATTCTGCGACTGCTGCTGCCTACCGCTTTAAAGCTCTGCTTTCTGCAGGATCTCAACCACACGCCATCTCTTTCTTGCCGATAGAGGGCGAGTCTCCATGATACGTACCTTGTCACCGATCTTGGCCCCAAGTTCGTCGTGAGCCATGAATTTCTTACGCTTCTTGACGTATTTGCGGTACACCGGATGTTTGACAAGACGATCAACTCGAACAGTTACCGTTTTGGTCATTTTGTCCGAAGAAACGATGCCGACTCTCTCAGCACGCTTGTGAACCTTCTTCTCTCCGTCAACCTCTGCCGCTGTCGGGGTCTTGGCGACCTTAGCGGCCTTCGGAGCCTTGGCTGCGGCTTTCTTCGGCTTCGCTTCGACCACAGGTGCGGCCTCAACAGCAGCCTCTTCAGCCGGGGCAACTTCAACTTCAGCAGCAGGCTCTTCCGCCGGAGCGGCCTCGACCTCAGCTTCCGGAGCAGCTTCGACAGCTTCAGCCTCAGCGGCTGCGACTTCTTCCACAGCAGCTGCTTCCACCACAGTTTCTTCTGCTGCGGCTTCGACTGTTCCTTCGACTTCTTCGTCCTTCTTCTTCTTTACCATTTCTTTTCGTTTAGAGTACCGACAAAGGCCGGCGACCCAGTCAGGCCGACTTGGCCTCCGATCCCTTCTTGTTCAGCAAAGTGTAAACTCTTGCCAACGTCTTTTTCTCACGGCGAACGTCCTTGAGAACCTCACCCATGCCGAGCGTCTTACGGAATTTCAAGCGAAACAGCGATTCCTTAAGAGCGTCAGCCTGATCTTTCAATTCTTCGGCGGTCATTTCCCCGAGTTGTTCGAGCTGTTCTTTCCTTTTCATGTCTAAACTACGCCTCCCTCGAGGTCTGCCCTGGTTACAAATTTAACCTTGATAGGCAGTTTCTGAGCCGCGAGCATCATAGCTTCGCGTGCCAACCCTTCCTCAACACCCTGGATCTCGTACAACACGCGACCCGGTTTGACAACTGCAACCCAGTGATCCGGAGCACCTTTACCCGAACCCATTCGGGTTTCAGCCGGTTTTTTGGTGATCGGCTTATCAGGGAAAATGCGGATCCAAATCTTACCGCCACGTTTTACGTGACGTGTCATCGCGATACGAGCCGCTTCGATCTGTCTATCCGTGATCCACGCTGCCTCTAGTGTTTTGAGACCAAAATCACCAAAGCTGAGCTTCTCGCCGCGTGTCGCTTTCCCGCGCATGCGGCCTTTCATTACTCTTCGGCGCTTGACCTTTTTTGGCTGTAACATAACTCTAAATTTCCTCTTTTACCTGCCTACCGCTTACTGCCAACTGCCTACCGGCCGCCGCGGTCGTCTCTTCGCGGGCCGCGATCATTGCGGCGTGCTCCACGTTCGACCTTAACTTCGTTCATCGGGTCCGTCGTCGTTCCGCGTGCCATCGAGGCGTTCGGGTCGAGGATCTCACCGCGATAGATCCATACTTTGATACCGATGATGCCGAATGTCGTCAAAGCTTCGGCAAATCCAAAATCGATATCCGCTCTCAGCGTGTGCAGCGGAAGCCGTCCCTGCAGCGACCATTCCGTACGGGCAATTTCAGCACCGTTCAAACGGCCGGCGATCATGACCTTGATGCCCTGTGCACCGAAACGAAGTGATTCTTCGATCGTCTTTTTCATCGCACGGCGAAACATGATGCGTTTCTCAAGCTGCTGAGCGATCTTTTCCGCCTGGAGCTGAGCGTTGAGTTCCGGGTGTCGGATCTCCTGGATCGAAACCAGCACTTCCCGGCCGGTCTTTCTCGATAGCTCTTCGCGAAGCGATTCGATCTCTGAACCTTTGCGGCCGATGATGATGCCCGGACGCGAAGTGTAGATGATGATCTTCAAACGGGTCGCTGCACGCTCGATATCGATGTGCGAAACGCCGCCGCCGCTGAATTTCTTCTTAAGATCACGCTTGAGCTTGAGATCTTCGGCAAGAAACTTTGCAAAATCCTGTTTCGCAAACCAGTGCGAGTGCCAATCTTTGTTGTATCCGACCCTAAAGCCGTATGGATGTACCTTCTGTCCCATAATTAAACCTATTGTCTCTCGAGGTCTTTGTTCGTTCTTTCCATGACCTCATCTACCGGCTTTTCGGCATGTTCTTCGGCCGTCGTGTGACTCGATGTTTCGTGAGCAGCTGAAACTTCAGCGTCGATCTGAGCTTTGTTCTCCTCGACTTCTTCAGCGTGAGTTTCAGTTTCGACAACCTCTTCAGTAACCGTCTCAACCGGCGTTTCGTCAACCATCTCAACCGGAGTCTCAACGACTTCCTCAACCACTGGCTCTGCCGGTTTCTCCTCGACCTTAGCGGCCTTGGTTTCCTTCTTTACCGGAGCCTTCGCCTTGTCTGCCGCTCTTGCAGCTTTTCGGGCGGCGATGCGTTCGTCACGCAGAGCGTCGAGCCTCATCTGCTCTTCCGACTTTGCCTTCTCTTCGCTCGTTACCTGGATCGTGATGTGGCAATAGTGACGCTGCTCGCGATATGCACGCCCCTGAGGCGCCGGACGCATACGGCGACGGCCCTTGGTCGGGCCCATGTCGATATAGCACAGGTTGATCCAGAGATCATCCGGGTCGATGGCGATATTCTGCTGCTCGGCCTTGTATGTCGCATTCGCGATCGCCGAACTCAGGCATTTCTGGATCGGGTCAGCCGCTCGCTTATCGGTAAATTTTAAGATCGACAAGGCACGCGATACATTCACGCCGCGGATCAGATCGATCACAAGCCTGGCTTTACGCGGTGAACCCTTTAGATATTTTGTTTTTGCTACAGCTTCCATATTCTTAATGGTGAGCGGTGAGCCGTAAGCGGTAAGCAGAATCTAACTGCTGACTGCTAACTGCTGACTGCTTACTTTCTCTTCGCCATTTTCTCCGCTTTCGTTCCGGGGTGCCCCTTAAACATACGTGTCGGCGAGAATTCACCCAACTTGTGTCCGACCATATTCTCAGTAACGAAAACCGGAATATGACGTTTGCCGTTGTGTACGCCGAAGGTCAAACCGACCATGTCCGGCGTGATCGTCGAGCGACGCGACCATGTCTTGATCGCTTGCGGTTTTGGTCCGCCTTCCAGAATTCTTCTAAGCGTCTTCTGAACGCTAAGGTCGATAAACGGTCCTTTCTTTAATGAACGTGGCATAATTCAATTTTGGATTTCCGATTTTGGATTTTGGATTGGCGGACTGCATATTCTTGCAATCCAAAATCCAAAATCTAAAATCTAAAATCGTTTTATTTCCTTCTTCTGTCCTTCACGATCATATTGCTCGTGCGTTTGTTGCGACGCGTTTTGTAACCGCGTGTCGGCTGTCCCCAAGGGGTTACCGGGTTACGTCCGCCTGACGTTTTGCCTTCACCACCACCGTGCGGGTGATCGACCGGGTTCATGGCTACGCCGCGAACCTTAGGACGTCTGCCCATCCAGCGTGAACGGCCAGCCTTACCAAGCGAAACGTTCTCATGCTCGGTGTTGCCGACCTGTCCGACAGTTGCCATACAAACAACAGGCACCTTGCGAACCTCACCCGAAGGCATTCTGAGCTGAGCATAGTCGCCGTCTTTAGCAACGATCTGTGCAAAACCACCCGCCGATCGAACCATCTGGCCGCCCTTACCCGGACGAAGCTCAATGTTGTGAACCTCAGTACCGAGCGGGATGTTTTTGATCGGCAAAGCATTTCCCGGCAAGATATCAGCGTCTTCGCCGCTTACGACCATCGTGTCAACCTTCAGGCCAACAGGTGCGATGATGTATCGCTTTTCGCCATCGAGATAGTTGATCAGAGCGATGTGAGCCGAACGGTTCGGATCGTATTCGAGCTGTGCAACGCGTCCCGGAATGCCTGTCTTATCGCGTTTGAAATCGATGATACGATAATGGCGCTTATGGCCTCCGCCACGGCGACGGATCGTGATACGACCGTCGTTGTTGTGCCCGGAAATTTTCTTCTTCGGCTCGAGCAGTGATTTCTCGGGTACTGCCCCTTTCGTCAACTCATCGCGGGTCAAGTACGTTTGATAACGCCTTGCCGGTGATGTTGGTTTTAATCTCTTGATTCCCATAATCTTTGGATCGCCGGCTTCCAGCCGGCAGGTCCTGGCCGCCAAGATGGCGGCGTTCCACTAGATAGCTTCTGCGTAATCAACCATCGGCTCGCCCTTTCTCAAGGTAACGTACGCCTTTTTCCATGCTGCACGGCGTCCTTCGATGCGGCCGCGGCGTTTCATTTTACCGTCGTACTGGATCGTTCGAACGGAAGCGACCTTAACATTAAAGATCTCCTCGACCGCACCTTTTATATCGATCTTGGTCGCTTTCTTATCAACCTTAAAGGTCAAAACCTGACCTTGTTTTCGGTTGCTATCCTCATCCGTCGACTCTTCTTTAAGAATGACGCTTTTTTCGGTAACGACCGGCGACTTCAAAATGTCCCAAACTCCAATTTTACTCATTGCTTGTCGCCTCCTCAGTTGTTTCAGCCGCCGGAGTTTCCTCTGCCGCTTCTACTGCTGGTGCTTCCTCGACGGCAGCTTCCTTTTTAGGAGCCGTTTCCGCTTTTGGCTTAGCTTCTTTCTTCGCCTTCGGTGCCTCTACGACCACCTCAGGTTCCTCAGCTTTTCCTTCACGCTTCGGGTCGAGCAGACTTGTCAACTCTTCAACCGCTGCTTTCGAGATCAAAAGCTTTTCGTGATAGATGATATCGTAAATATTGAGCCCAAAGCTGTTAGTGACTTTGGTCTTTTCAACGTTACGCGACGAAAGGATCAGGTTCTGGTTGTCCAGTGAATCGATGATCAAGGTTTTCGTCGGCTTTTTCGAATCCGAAAGACCGAGGCCTTTGATCGCACCGAGAAACTCGCTCGTCTTAGGATTCTTGAATTCAAAGCCGTCAATGACGATCAGGTTGCCTTCACGCAATCTTTCCGAGAGGGCCGAACGCAATGCACCGCGGCGCATTTTCTTCGGCATCTGGTAAGACCAGTCGCGTGGCTGAGGCCCGTGAACGTTACCGCCGCCCTTCCACAGCGGCGAACGCAGCGACGCGATACGCGCACGACCGGTTCCCTTCTGCTTCCAGAGCTTCTTGCCCGATCCGGAAACGTTACCGCGAGTTTTCGTCGCTGAAGTTCCCTGACGGCCGTTGGCCTGGTAGTTCATCACAGCCGAGTGAATAAGGGCTTCGTTCAATTCGACACCGAACACGGTATCGAGAAGCTCCACATCTCCGACTTCTTTATTCTTCAAATTGCGAACCTTTACGGTAGGCATAATTCTCACTCCGTTCGAGTGGTCAGTGGTCAGTGGTCAGTGGTCAGTTCCTTGAAACCGACGACGGCCAACTGCTGCTGCCAACTACGCTTTTTTAACTATTACAAGTCCACCATTCGGTCCCGGTACAGCACCGCGAACCATCAATATGTTGTTTTCGACATCGACCTTGGCAACGGTCAGATTCTGAACCGTTACACGGGCATCGCCCATGTGGCCTGACGAACGCGTTCCTTTAATAACACGCGAAGGATACGCTGACTGTCCGATCGAACCAGGGGCACGAACGTTCATCGAACCATGCGACTCAGGGCCGCGCGAGAACTTGTGACGCTTGATCGTACCGGCAAAACCGCGGCCTTTCGACTTCCCGACAACGTCGATCTTGTCGCCGTCAGCAAAGACGTCAACTTTGATCTGATCGCCAACCGATGCTTCAGGCTCATTCGTCAAACGAAGCTCTCTGAGCACACGTGTCGGAGGAAGACCGCCGCCCGTCTTTTCAAAATGTCCGCGAAGCGGCTTCGTCACATTCTTAAGGCGGACCGCCTTTTCCTCGACGAATCCGAGCTGCACGGCATTGTATCCGTCATTGCCCGCCGCACTCTTTGTCTGGACGACAACGCACGGCCCCGCTTTGATGACCGTAACCGGAGTTACCGTTCCATCTTCCGCAAACAGCTGCGTCATGCCCAATTTTCTACCAATGATTCCGCTAATCATAATCTTAATGTCCGTCGTTCGTTGCTGGCTGTTCGTTGCAGGTTCATTTTTAACAACGAACCCCGATCAACGATCCACGAACTAGTTTTTACCGAATGCCTTGATCTCTACATCAACACCGGCCGGCAGATCCAATTTCATCAATGCATCGACCGTTTCGGCCGTTGGATCGAGAATGTCCATCAAACGCTTGTGCGTTCTGATCTCAAACTGCTCACGCGACTTTTTATCCACGTGGGGCGATCTGAGAACCGTCCATTTATTCTTGATGGTCGGTAGGGGGATCGGACCTGCGATCCTTGCTCCCGTTCTCTTTGCCGTCTCGACGATCTCAGCGGTGGACTGGTCCAGCACGCGGTGATCGTAGGCTTTCAACTTGATGCGAATCTTTTCGTTTAACATATTCTCACTGGAACGCTGGCATCTTGCAGGCGTGTGTTGCCGGCAAGATGCCGGCGTTCCAACTTACAAAACTACTTCTGAAACCGTTCCGGCTCCAACCGTTCTGCCGCCTTCGCGGATAGCGAAGCGGAGTCCCTTTTCCATGGCGATCGGAGCGATAAGCTCGATCTCCATCTGGATGTTGTCGCCCGGCATGACCATTTCAACGCCTGCCGGCAAGTGTGCGACGCCCGTCACGTCCGTTGTTCTGAAGTAGAACTGCGGGCGATATCCCGTAAAGAACGGGGTGTGGCGGCCGCCTTCTTCTTTCGTGAGGACGTATGCCTCAGCCTTGAACTTCGTGTGCGGTGTGATCGAGCCCGGTTTGGCAATAACCTGTCCGCGTTCGATCTCTTTACGCTCGACGCCTCTCAGCAGAAGGCCGACGTTGTCGCCTGCCATGCCTGAATCGAGAAGCTTCTTGAACATTTCGACGCCCGTTACGACCGAGTTTCTTGTGTCTTTGATACCGACGATCTCGACCGGCTCGTTGACGTTGATAACGCCGCGTTCGATTCTTCCGGTTGCCACTGTCCCGCGGCCCTGGATCGTGAAGATATCTTCAACAGGCATCAGGAACGGCTTGTCAGTCTCACGAGCAGGGGTCGGGATGAAATCATCCACCGTCTGCATCAGCTCGTCGATCTTTACTTCCCATGCCGGGTCGCCTTCGAGTGCTCTCAGTGCTGAGCCCTGGGTGATCGGTGTATCGTCGCCCGGGAATTCGTATGAGCTGAGAAGTTCGCGGATCTCCATGTCGACCAGTTCCAGCAGTTCGGCGTCATCGACCATGTCTGCCTTGTTCATAAAGACAACCATCGAAGGCACGCCAACCTGACGTGCAAGCAGGATGTGCTCACGGGTCTGCGGCATTGGGCCGTCCGTTGCTGCTACGACGAGGATCGCTCCGTCCATCTGGGCAGCTCCCGTGATCATGTTCTTGACATAGTCAGCGTGGCCCGGACAATCAACGTGGGCATAGTGACGGTTTGCCGTCTCATACTCAACGTGTGAGGTCGCAATTGTAATACCACGAGCCTTTTCCTCAGGAGCGTTGTCGATCGAATCAAACGATCTAAACGTCATCTTCGCGTTATGCTTCGACATCACTTTCGTGATAGCCGCCGTCAATGTCGTCTTGCCGTGGTCTACGTGCCCGATCGTCCCAATATTCACGTGCGGCTTACTTCGGTCGAATTTCTCTTTACTCATGACTTCTCCTAAATTTCAGATCTCAAATCTAGCGGTTTCGGGTCTACCAAAACACTGGCGAGCGTTGCCGCCAAAATTTCTAATTTCTTAGGTGCTTACACCCGTTCCCTTGATCTTTGCGATAACTTCCTCAGCGACGTTACGCGGAGCCTCTGCATATCGCTCAAAATGCATACTCGAAGTTGCACGTCCCTGTGTCGAACTTCTAAGATCGGTCGTGTATCCGAACATTTCCGAAAGCGGAACAAATGCCGTAACAACCGAAACATTACCCGGACGCGGTGCCATCGAATCGATCTGTCCGCGACGACGGTTAAGATCGCCGTTGACAGCCCCCATGTATTCTTCAGGCGTAACGACTTCGATACGCATGATCGGTTCGAGAAGGACCGGCTTGGCTTTCTTCACTGCATCCTGGAATGCGAATGATCCGGCTAATTTGAACGAAATTTCGTCCGAGTCCACTTCGTGGTAGGAACCGAAAAGTAGACGAACCTTGATATCGACGAGTTCGTATCCGGCCAAATATCCTCGGCCCATCGCATCGCGGATGCCTTCCATCGTCGGCTTGATGAACTGTCTCGGGATCGAACCACCGGTGATCTTGTCCTCGAAGACAAATCCTTCGCCCGGAGCCGGCTCGATCTCGAGCTCGACGTGGCCGAATTTACCACGGCCACCCGACTGTTTCTTGTAGATCTCTTTACCAGGTGCCGATGCGGTGATGGTTTCGCGGTACGCAACCTGCGGTTTACCAACGTTTGCTTCGACGCCGAACTCACGCTTCATACGATCGACAATGATCTCAAGATGAAGCTCGCCCATTCCGGCGATGATCGTCTGGCCCGTTTCGTGGTCGCTGGTGACACGGAAGCTGGGATCTTCCTGAGCAAGGCGGTTAAGAGCCGTGCCCATTTTGTCTTGGTCAGCACGCGTTTTCGGTTCAACCGCGACGCGAACGACCGGTTCCGGAAAGTCCATCGACTCAAGAATGATCGGTTTCGACTCATCAGCGACAGTGTCGCCGGTCGTGGTATTTTTCATACCGCCGATAGCAACGATCTCGCCCGCCGAAGCCGTTTCGACGTCTTCACGCTTGTTAGCGTGCATGAGCATCAAACGTCCGACACGTTCTTTTGAATCTTTGATCGTGTTCGTCACATACGAACCCGAGGTAACTGTACCCGAATAGATACGCACGAATGCCAACTGACCTAAGTGCTTATCTGCCATCAACTTAAAGACCAGTCCCGAGAACGGAGCTTTCGCATCCGGCGGACGGCTTTCAATTTCGCCTGATTTAGGATTTGTGCCTTCGATGGCAGGAATATCGAGCGGGCTCGGGAGGAAATCGACTACTGCGTCAAGCAGCGTCTGAACACCTTTATTCTTGAATGCCGAACCGGTGAAAACCGGCACGATCTTCATAGCGAGCGTTCCCGCACGAAGTGCTTTGCGGATCTCCGCTTCAGAAATTTCCTCGCCTTCGAGGTATTTCATCATCAGATCGTCATCGATCGCCGATACGGCTTCAACCAATTTTTCGCGGGTCTCTTTAGCAAGGTCAACGAGATCAGCCGGGATATCCGTGATGTCGTAATTTGCACCTTTTGCCTCGTTGCTCCACACGAAAGCCTTCATCGTGATCAGATCGACAACGCCGACGAAGTGCTCCTCAATACCGATCGGGATCTGCATCGCAACCGCGTTAGCTCCGAGACGATCAAGGATCGACTGGAACGAGCGTTCGAACGAAGCACCCGCACGATCAAGCTTATTGATAAAGCAGATACGCGGCACGCCGTATTTATCAGCCTGACGCCAAACCGTTTCCGACTGAGGTTCCACACCAGCGACACCGTCAAAAACACAAACCGCACCGTCCAAAACACGAAGAGACCGCTCAACTTCCATCGTGAAGTCAACGTGTCCCGGTGTATCGATAATATTAATGCGATGCTCGACGTTGTTACGCGTCCAGAAACAGGTAGTTGCAGCGGAGGTAATAGTAATACCACGCTCCTGCTCCTGCTCCATCCAGTCCATCGTCGCCGTTCCCTCATGAACTTCGCCGATCTTGTGCGAAACGCCGGTGTAATACAAAATACGCTCAGTCGCCGTGGTCTTACCCGCGTCGATATGGGCCATGATGCCGATGTTTCTAAATTTGTCTAAGCTAATGTTAGCCATAAAATCTCTGACCTTGGATCTTCGACTTTTGACCTTTGATCTCGCCTTCTTTCAAAGGTCAAAGATCAGCGATCAAAAATCTCTTAAAATCTATAGTGAGCGAACGCCTTGTTCGCCTCTGCCATACGGTGGACGTCGTCCTTCTTCTTCATCGCTCCGCCGCGTCCGTTGATGGTGTCCATCAGTTCGCCGACCAAACGATCTTCCATCGTTTTTTCGCTGCGGTTGCGAGCGTTCGTCACGATCCAGCGAATTGCCAGCGTATTGCGGCGGTCGCGGGTGACTTCGAGCGGCACCTGGTAAGTTGCACCGCCAATACGGCGTGATTTGACTTCCAGTGTAGGTGCGACCGAATCAAGAGCTTTCTTAAACATCTTAAGAGCGTCTTCGCCGGTCTTTTCAGCCAGCTTGGTCATTGCACCGTAAAAGATCTCTTCGGCAACGGTCTTTTTACCTTCCCACATCAAGCCATTGATGAACTTGGTGACGCCGATGCTGTTGTAGATCGGATCCGGTAAAACTTCTCTTCTTCCTGCTGTTCTACGTCTTGCCATTACTATTTCGCTCCCTTCGGACGTTTCGCACCATACTTCGAACGCGACTGGTTGCGGTTCGCAACTCCAGAGGCATCCAGCGTTCCGCGGATGACGTGGTAACGCACACCCGGAAGATCCTTAACACGGCCGCCGCGGATGAGCACGATCGAGTGTTCCTGCAAGTTATGCCCGATACCCGGGATATATGTAGTAACTTCGATCTGGTTGGTCAAACGCACACGGGCGACCTTACGAAGAGCCGAGTTAGGCTTCTTTGGGGTCGAGGTGTAAACACGTGTGCAGACGCCACGCTTCTGCGGATTGGCCTGCAAAGCCGGACTCGCCGTCTTATACTTAACAGCCTGTCGTCCCTTGCGTACTAATTGGTTAATTGTCGGCATACTCAAAAACCTGATCTTTGAACTTTGATCTTCGGCCTTACCTTAGACCGCTTCGCTGTCCTCAATTTCCAAGATCAAAGACCTAAGATCTAAGATCGTTCGTGTTTAAAAGGCAAAACTAACGTCTTACCTGACTCTTGCCGAAATAAATCCGGCAGTTAGTTCAAGCAGCTCTCGCTGACAAGAATTAAATAAAATGTACTAACTCTCAGAGAAAAGAAACTTTGCTGTAGCGTGGCATAAAGGTCGGTACCACCTGCGGTAGCGGGTGGGGCGTTATTCGCCAACGTCAAGAGATAGACGCTTTTACGCAACAATCCGTGTTTCAATTCTCAAATATCTACGCTGCTATTTCCTAAGAAACTGCAAGGTAAAACCAGACGGTCAAGTCCGAAACTTTAGATATTATGATTTAAGTAAAGCCGTGTCAAGCGGATGTGGGAATATTTTCGATCAAGGTTTCACCGGGACACTCGGCGGCTTAGAAGTTGGAACCGAAACAGGCTTCTTATCCTTTTCCGGCTCTTTCAGTAACCTATTGATACCTACTATAACTTTAAGATTCGAATTAGGAAACTCACCAGCGATCTCGTCAAATGAATCGGACGCCATCCGTTCAGCATCGGCGATCCAGAATCGCCATTCAATGAAGCTTTCCTTTTGCAGCTTCGATCCGGTAAGTAGTCTTATGTATTTGCGAGCCACTGCTTTCCGCAGATCGCCAGGGCCGATGCCTGACATCATGCCTCCCACAAAACCTGCTTTAATAAAGAGCAATTCCCGCTCAGTCTCGCTATCTCCTCCTTCGAAAGAAAGGACTCTGTCAATTAACTCGACGACGCGGCCCGCCCAAGCGATATCGTTTACGTCGTGATTAACGATCTTGTTATCCACGATCTGCTGGTCGCGGACCGTTAGCAGCTCGTCGCGAAACTTACTGGCTCCAGTCGACTTCTTTATTATGTTGACGAGATTGGGCGTGCCCTTATATTCAGCAGTGCTTATGTCTTCTAACGTGATGGGCTTTTCGCTCAGGATCTTATTCACCGCTTCGATATAATCCGGAAGCGGCTCATCTTTTTTGATCTCGTTATCTTTGCAGCGAGTACCGCGAAGATTCTTAAGCAGCATTCCCCGAAAGGCATTCATTAGATCGCTTTTATGCGGATCTGCCTCGCCTTCGCTCAATTTCCCTACGCGGGCAGCGATCGATTCCCACCTGTAGGTAAATGACCGGTCGTCCTTAAAATTTCGGTCGATCGCCCTGGATGCAGCGTTATAGAGTAATTGCCGCTCGCTTGGTGAGGACTGAAATTGCTTTACGATATCGAGTGCCGGAGATATTTGGCGTGGTGATTCGATGTTTTCTATCCACGGGGCGACGAAAAGTGCCCTCTGCCCTTCGGCAACCTGCTTATCGCTGAAAACAGCTTTAGCAACGTTGATCACGACCGGGTAGATGCTAATTGGCGAATATGTGAGAGCATCTTCACATGTGCGTGGCTTCAGACCAAGATCGCCTCCCATCTGAAATATCATGTTCTTCGCCCGCTCCTTGTCGGTTTCGAGCAGAAGCGTAATGACCCTCCCGCGAAATGACAGCCGATCCAGGTTCCTCGAAAAGCCAGCCGCTCGAACGTATTCTTCGGTAGATTGCAGCAGATTACCCCGCTCGACAGTACCTCCATATGCCGGCTGCATCGGCATCGCATACTGCACCTCATCGATCGTCCTCAACGCCTCGTCAATGATCTCCTTCCGCCAAACCGGATCGGTGACCTTTTTTGATTCGACAACCTTAAGAAAAGTATCTACCGCCAATTCCGGGGCTGCGAGCCGGGCGTCATTAAGCAGAGCAACGATATCGCGGTTGCGTTCGGGTGTCGGAATCGGTTTCTGGGCGGCGACTATCTGTGCGATGGCGAGTATCGAGAGAATGGCCGCGACGTAGCGAAAATGAGAGAGTTTCGTCAGCATAATGGTGGGAATGATATGCCTATTTCACTTTTTTGTAAACGACCTCTTTTCTCGCACGGACGACGGCGTCGGGGGTGGTTACTTTGACGGTGATCTTGCGGCGTTCGCCGTTGGTTCCGGCTTTTGCGGGGGCGTAGCCGAGGGTGTATTGGCGGACTAGTTCGCTGGCGACTTCGGCAAAGGTTGCGTCTAGGTCTTCGATCTTTTCGACGTCGAATGTGCGGCCTCCGGTTCGGGCAGCGAGGTCGGTCATGTATTTTTGGGCTTTCGCGATACTGTCCTGATACGTTTTGCTTTGCTTGATGCGATCAGGGACGATCAGCAGCGACTGGGAATTGAATTTGACGGTGTAGATCGTCGCTCCGCTTTCCTCGGCGTCTTTGAGCGTGCCTTTCGCGTTCGGGTTTGCGTAGAACTCGGCGTCGAGGCCTTCGGAAAACAAAACAATAGCTTTGCGGCCCGGCACTTTTTGAATCCGGTCGACTACCTTGTCCACAGCGTCATATAAGAAGATGCCGTTGTCACCCGGCAGCTTTTCTATTCGGTTCCCCTTTGGAACGTCTTTGATCTTCGTCGCCTTTATCAAGGTATCCAGGCTTGACCCGAATGTCAGAGCGGTAAACTGATCCTCGTCTCTCATCTGCCTGACAAAAGCATTCGCCGCCGCAACCAGCCTCGGCAGCTGAAACCTGATCGCCCCATTCCGCTCCAGCAGCATAAAAACCGTCACCGATCCGTCCGTCGTCTCGAACGAAGTGATCTCCTGCTCAACGCCGTCCTCAAATATCTTAAAATCCGACTGCTTGAGCGTCGAAATGTACTTGCCACTGCGATCGAGAACGGAAACGGGCACGGTGACGTTATCCGCATTGATCCTGATAACCTCGTCGTCCTGCGAATACACAAGCCCCGCCGCAAACAGCACCAGAAACGCTGCAAACAGCCAACTTTTCTTGCGGATACACTTATTCATCGTGGGATAACTCCGGAATTCAATGACTTAGGGGAAAGTGATGCTCGAGATTAGCACGGAATATCCGGGCTTTTCAACAAATGATCGCCGTCACTGGAGCCGATAGACACGATGTATCGGGCTGCACGGTTGATACTCACTCGTTTTTTTGATTTACTTCTTGTTTTGCTTTTATAAGATTATGAGTAACGCATTAACCGATTACCTTTCGAAGTTCACTGAGGCCGACTGGCTGGCAGCGGTGGACGAGCTTTTGCCTTGTGTTCACGATGTGGACAAGGACGCTCTGCAGATCTGGTTCCGCTTTTATCCGCTCGACCTGAAACGCTATCTCGACGCCGCCGAAGACCGTGCGGCCGCCGAGCTGGGCGTCGCCCTGCAAGGCAAATTCGGGCTCGAGGACAAGATAGATTCGTCACACCATTTCCTATACGGACACCGCTACTGGAAAACCGTAAAGGCAGCGATCGAGGCGGAAACCGTTGTATTCAAGGAAAGCACGCCGACCCTCATCGAAGAGATCAAAGCCATCGGAATGGCCGTCGCGGAAAAGCTCCACGTCGAACGCCAGATGATCAACGCCATGGTCATCATCGGCCTTGCCACCTTAAATCAAGTCGGCGTCGAGGCTTTCAAGGCAGCTCCCGGCGAGGTTGAACAGCCGAAAGGCATCATGGCAAAATCACCGAACGCCGTCATCGCCGAACGTGCCAAGGACGATTCGCAGGGGCTGTTTGGATTCCTCAAGACGGTCAACAAAAAGTATTCGGTCGCTTGGGAGAATGCTAAGTCACACGGGAAATTTACGATCGTCAACGAGCAGGAGATATCGTCCGCCTCGTCGAACGATCGCTCGCGGAATTGGCAGAAACAAGACGAACGCTGCTGGGAAGGCGTCGTCCCGGTCGAATGCGTCGCGGCAAGCTGCGGAACCTGCTGGGTCGGCGTCCTCGGCGGAGCCGAAAAGCTCACCGAGGTCAGCCGCCGCGAACGCCGTGCGATGAAGGTCTTCGGCTATAACCAACCCGAAGGCGACCACCCATTCCTCCGCCTCGCCTGCCAGGCAAAGGCCTCAGGCAACGCCACGATCGTCATTCCGGCATGGAACGCCGTCTTCGGCAAGAAGGTCCGCGGCAATGTCGAGGATGTCGAGCTCGAACCGAATACGACCTCAGCGAAAAAGCTTCGCGAAACTCTCGCGGCGGCAGTTTCAGCCGAATAAGTTATTCAACGCAAAGTCGTTAAAACGGCAAAGACGCAAAGGAAGATCTAATTTCCTTTGCGTCTTTGCTACTTTTCCCCTTAGCGTCTTTGCGTTAAAAATCTTCGTACCAACTCTGCGTCTCGCAGGCTTTGCGGTAAAATACCGACGTGTCCGAAGACAAAAAACCCTTTCCCCCGGTCGCTCTGGTTTTGATCGCGGTACTCCTCTGGAGTACCGGCGGCATGTTCATCAAGCTCGCGACAAATCTCGACGCCTATCAGGTCACGTTCTTTCGTTCCCTGCTCGCCGGGATCACGGTGCTGATCATCACGTGGCGTGACGGGCTGCGGATAAACGCCTTCGGAGGGATGTGCTCGGTGATCTACGCGACGCTGCTATTTCTGTTCGTCTGGGCAACCAAACACACAACCGCCGCGAACGCCATCTTTCTCCAGTACACCGCACCAATATATATATTGATCCTCGCACCGTTCGTTATCGGCGAAAAATTCCACATCCGTGATCTCATCACCGTCATCTTTTGTCTTGCCGGAATGAGCCTGTTCTTCGTCGGCGACCTCTCGATCGGCGATTACCAGGGCAACATCGCGGCTCTCGGCTCCGGCATCTTTCTCGGCCTCTACATCATGCTGCTTCGCCACCCCAAGGCCATGGGAATGAGCGGCACGATCACCGTCATCTACGGCAATTTCCTGCTCGCCCTGCTCACGCTGCCCAGCGGTATCGCCGCATTCCCGACCGCCACCTGGCGGGATTACGCCGCCGTCGGATTCCTGGGCGTATTTCAGATCGGGATCTCTTATATCCTATTTATAAAAGGTGTAAGAGGCGGCACACGCCCGCTCGACGCCAGCATCATCGGCTTCATCGAACCGCTCCTCAACCCCGTCTGGGTCTTCCTCTTCGTCGGCGAACGCCCCTCAAACTGGGCCATCCTCGGCGGCATCATAATAGTCGCCACCGTCTGCCTGCACACCCTGGTTCAGTACAAGAATAAACCAGTCGCGGCATAAGCCCACGGCGTTTCAACGCCGTTCCCGCAAAAGGGCAAATAGCCACGCCCTTCAGAGCGTGGTTCCGACTGAGACGAGATCGCCCAGCCCGTTTCAACGGGCTTAGCCCAGAAGCCTCGGAGAGGCTAAATGTTTGTAGAAAAAGATCGATCAGGAAACGAAAAGCTCCGTAGGAGCGGCATCAAAGGCTGAACAGCAGACGGCTTTGGTTCGCTGGAAAAGTTGAATTGAGATGAAAATCACTAAGGCATTTTTCGCGGCCTCGACTAAAGAGAAACATCGACAATTTCATTTACCTTATAGAGGCTTGGCAGGAACTGAGACTTAATGCGAAACTGACTTCTTTTCTTAATCCTTGGTCGCGAATCCATACTCTCCATTTTAATGCCGGGATCGTAGTAAATATTTCCCTTAGCCATTTGGGCTAAGAAATGTTGAAAGTCTGTGCCTGTTCCAAGGATTAAGTTTTTGCCGTATCTATATCGTCGTTCTGGCTGCGTCTCTGACAGCGAAGGAACGTAGCAGGCCTGATTGTGTTTTCGGTTCCAGTGTAAAAGCATGGACGAAAAACTCCAGGACGCGGCCTCAACTCCAGCGTCGTTCAATAAAGCAATGCGACCGTTTCTAACGCCGGTTTGGGGTTTAGGCCCGCGTAGCGGGTTTCAGCATAAAGCCACGCGGCGTAAGCCCGTGGAAAGGTTGCAAGAATGAATGGAGCCCGCGTAGCGGGCGGCAGCGGTTACGTCCACAAATACCGTCGATCAACTTCGATCTCATGAAACTCTAACAACTCAACAAATTCGTCTTCAAATGATTGTCTGCCGTGGTGCAACTTCTGGTTCGAAATGTATCTTTTTATGCGTTCGATCTCCGTCGGGCCAACTGAGAATGCAGCATAGCCATTCTGCCATGCAAAGTCTTTTGCATCTGGAAAGACGTCGTGCATCCATCCGGAGGCATTGGATTTCAGATCGCGTAAAACATCGGAGAGAGCTTTGTCAGGCCTCAATTTAGCCAGAATGTGAACGTGGTCTTCAACCCCGTTGATCATGAGTAAAATACCACCAAGTCCCCGAAGAATGCCGCCGATGTATTCGTACAAACGCTCCTCATTTTCATTCTTGATCAACGGCTTTCGATCCTTTGTTGAAAAGACAATGTGATATATCAGATTTGTGTAGGATCTGGGCATATGCGCTGTCGCCCGCTACGCGGGCTTTGATTCGTTTTGTTATCGTTCCACGGGCTTACACCCGTGGCTTTATGCTGGTCACCCGCTACGCGGGCTCAAAATAGTCGACTTTCAGTTAAGCAGTTCGAGTGTCAGCCTCTAAAGGTGACCCGATTGTGATAATCAAGAACTTCTAGGTCTGGAAGAAATCGTGACGGTAAAATCATGTTTTGCTCGTGATGTCGGATAAAGTAATTCTCAATCGTCAGCGATTTTTTTTGCTTCAATAGTTCGGAACAAACCATGATTCTAAAATCCGTGGTAATTGTTATTAGCCCTGAGTCAAACGCTTTGTCGTGAAGAGCGTTTATCGCAATTCCATTTTGTGGATTCAATCTGTTTTTTTCATCGATACTCCAAGGTTTAATATGTCCAGCGATGAGAAGCTCCGGTTGCTGAAGCCCAGTTATGCAGCAAGTGCTGTTGTAAGAAGCCAAAATAGAACTTCTGAAGAACGACTGATTAACGCGAACTCTTACTATTTGCTCTCTCGTCTTACCGTCTTTCGGCAACTCATTCTCGGGAATATGATTTAGAACTTCTACTGTCGTATTTTCAATTTTCGCCAACAGCTTCTCACTTTCAAACGGCAAGACATCCCAGTGATTGAAAAACTCTTTCCATATCTCTCTATCCAGATTGCTCGCGTTTGATGCTCCTTTTATGCCCCTTGCCTTTAGACTTGGATCAAGACTTGCAAAGTTAACAAGTTTGTATGCGACCGAACTGGGAGTACGGCCAATAAGGTTGGCGAGATTAACAACTTCTGGGTTACGGTTGTGCAACCTACCAAACGGAAGTTTGCAATAGAGGTTTTTTGCTAAGATCAATTCGTCTCTGGTCCACAATTTCTGTCCTTCTTTCATAGCAAAGAACCGTCATCGAAATCAGGGTCGTATTGCATTACAAATTCGAATTTGCACGTCGGATTTGGACATCGATGAATTTGAATTTTTTCTATAGTATGCGGATGATCAAAAAGTATTTCGGTTCGAACGCCGCACTTATAACACGAAGCAGGCTGATCAGAAAGAATATATATCTGCGAGTAGTCGATCATAATTTGGCCTAATGTCGGCGAAAAAGACTCGAAGCACAGCCTCGCTCTGTAAGAGTTTCGTTAACAATTCGGTCTCGCTCTATATATTACCTTCAATCTTCTTCCACCAAAACTCCCGGCGCGTTTTGATTATGAATTTGCTGGTTTCCCAATCTTTGCCATGAAAAAATTCGCCGTCTACAAAGACGGCAAGACGAAAGCGTCTAAATGTTAAGTCTGGCTTTCCAAAAATACTTTTGACGTTCTTCCTGCAGCGATATCCCCGCTTCCAAAGAGCTTTCGCCAGGGCAACCTCCATTTTAGTATTGCTACTGCGTATCGCCCTCATGTTGCGTGAGCGTTGCTCATTTGTATGGACATCCATACCTCTATTTTATTGGGATATTTCTATTTTACAAACTCGCTCCACTACCGATAAGCCTTTCGGCTGCCGGCTCACCGATCCCGCGACAATTCTCTTCATCGCATCGCGATGGTTTGATTGTAGCCGTTGGTGAAAACCCACGGTTAGATCGGGCACACGAATGCGTCGCTTCGCGACGGTTGAATCATCTCACGCGGTAATTTCATACGGTCGCTAACGCGACGCCGGGGTTGTGGCGATTCCGTTCCGTGGGTTGTCACCCACGGCTACAATCACGGCATCGCTACGCGACTTAAATTTCTGCGGCTGTGCCGCTCTATTTGCGGAAAAGCTGCGCTTTTCCGAAGAGTCCCCAATCACTTTGCGGCTACGCCGCCGCCCGAGACTGTCGAATCCCGATCGGTTGATCGCCCAACAGCGGCGGCGGAGCCGCGGAACCTTTACCCAACGTAACGGTGAAGCAGAGCTTCACCGCAAATAGACGGGCAAAGCCCCGAGGACGGTCATGACTGGAGCACGAGCGTCTCGCTGGCGGGCGGCGTTTCGCTCGCACTTCGGTTGGGTTCATCGCTCTCAATATCAACGGGTGGCAAGCGGGACGCTTGCGTTCCCGTCCGCCTGCTCGCCAGTCGTTTCGGCCAGCCAGTTCGGGCGGGGTTGGCGGTGGCGTTGCTGGGGGACTTTTCTTTCGTTGTGGAACGCACCGACGCGGCGGCCGTGGTAGGCTGGGGTGGCTCGGGCTAGCTCGAGGATGAGCGTGCCTTCTTCGTCGAGGCGGACGTCCTGAAAGCGGATCGCGTGCTCGGCGATGACTTTGTGATCGACGCGGAGACAGGCAACGTTGACGATGTGGGCTCCGTGCTTGCCATCGGGTTTGAGTTCGAAGGTGTCTCGGATATGGGCTCTGCTCGGCCGCAAGCCGATCGTTCGCGTTGCGGACTCGTACAGCACAAAACAATAACGCGCCTGCTCGAGCATCTCCCACGCTACTCGGCTCAACTTGATATCGCCCCGCCGGTTCATCGTCGCCTGCGGCACACGCCACCGGCCGAGACGTTCGATAGGACTAATTTGTTTCCATTTTCTGTTCATAGTGTTTGATGGTTGTTCGTGGATCGTTGATCGTTGATCGTAGATCGTTGTTCGTTGTTCGTTGTTATTACCTTCCAACTACTAGCTACTGGCTACTGGCTACCGCCTACTGATTCAGTTGCGTGAATCGCGCTTGCTTACGCGCGGGCTTTCGCATCCCGCTACCTGCCTCCTTCTCACTTCTCACTTCTCACTTCTCACTTCTCACTGCACTGCTCACTGCTCACCGTCGCACAACTCCCTAACATTTGAAATGCCATTTTGCACAGATCGACACGTTATGCACAGAATGCGTACTTTTCTCAAATTGATATGTTTTGCGTACTTTGCGTAATTTCCCGTTTCGAACCTCTCCTACGACCGAAAGATGGGCCGAGAGATGGGGTTGTAGATGGGAACGAGAAAATAGGGGCTTTTGGAAGAAACCTTCGATGTGTCGCTAAAAAACACCTCTACCAATCTCGCATATACCTTTACCAAACCCGGTGAACTCGTCTACCGACGGGCCGAAAGCGCTCTACCAAAGTGCCATAAAACTTTGCGCAGGGAGAAAGTGGTCTGACCTTTAACAGAAACTAACATAATTTTCTGAGGTAATCGGTTAACCTGCCTACCTCCGTTAACAAACACGTTATACCGTGATAAGCTACGCAAATATCATCAAAAAACGAGGCTTATTGCTCGTTTATTCCAAATAACATAAGCAGTTTTTACAATTTTTTAGATCGGAGGATCTATTTTTTATGATCGAACTTAACATTCCATCGACCGTCACCAACGAGGAACTCATCCGCTGGGTCACCGACGCGGTCGAACTTTGTAAACCCGAAAACGTCTACTGGTGCGACGGCTCACCCGAAGAATATGACCGCCTTTGCGCCGAAATGGTCGAGGCCGGAACCTTTATCAAGCTGAACGAGGAAAAGCGTCCGAACAGCTTCCTGGCTCGCTCGCACCCGTCGGATGTGGCCCGCGTCGAGGACCGCACCTACATCTGCTCGCGTGCCAAGGGCGATGCCGGGCCGACCAACAACTGGATGGCTCCGCTCGAAATGAAGGCCATTCTGAAGAAGAAATTTGACCGCTGTATGACCGGCCGGACGATGTACGTCGTGCCATTTTGCATGGGCCCGATCGGTTCGCCCATCTCGCAATTCGGCATCGAGATCACCGATTCGCCGTACGTTGCGGTCAATATGAAGATAATGACCCGAATGGGCACGCGGGCCATCGAGGCTCTCGGCGACGGTGAATTTACCCGCTGCCTCCACTCGGTCGGCATGCCCCTGCACGAAGGCCAGCAGGACGTGCCGTGGCCTTGCTCACCGGACCCGAAAGACAAGTATATTGTTCATTTCCCGGAGGAAAATTCGATCGTCAGTTACGGCTCAGGCTACGGCGGCAACGCCCTTTTAGGCAAGAAATGCCTCGCCCTCCGTATCGCCTCGAATCTCGGCCGCGCCCAGGGCTGGCTCGCCGAACACATGCTCATCGTCGGCGTGCAGTCACCGGACGGCAAAAAGGATTATGTCTGCGCGGCCTTTCCGTCGGCCTGCGGTAAGACGAACTTCGCGATGCTAATTCCGCCCAAGGCCTTTCAGGAAGAGGGTTGGAAGATCACGACCGTCGGCGACGACATCGCCTGGATCAAGCCCGACGAACATGGCAAACTCCACGCGATCAACCCAGAAGCCGGCTTCTTCGGCGTTGCTCCGGGCACGAACTACCAGACCAACCCGAACGCAATGGAGTCGATCAAGGAGAACACCATCTTCACCAACGTGGCCCTGACCGACGAAGGCGACGTCTGGTGGGAAGGCATGGACGGCGAACCACCAGCACACGCCATCGACTGGCAAGGCAACGTTTGGACGCCTTCGATCGGAACGAAGGCTGCTCATCCAAATTCGCGCTTCACCGCCCCGATCGAGCAATGCCCCGTGGCAGACGAAAGCTTCGACGACCCGAAAGGCGTCCCGATCTCAGCATTCATCTTCGGCGGAAGGCGCAACAGTGTTGTACCCCTTATTTTACAATCATTTAACTGGGCTTTTGGCGTATACCAAGCCGCAACAATGGGAAGTGAGCAGACAGCTGCCGCCTTCGGAAACATAGGCGAGGTCCGCCGCGACCCATTCGCGATGCTGCCTTTTGCCGGCTATCACATGGGCGATTACTTCTCGCATTGGCTGAATTTCGGTCGCCAGATCCCGGAGCCGCCACGCATTTTCTCGGTCAACTGGTTCCTTAAGGATGAAGACGGTAAATTCGCGTGGCCCGGCTACGGCGAGAATATGCGGGTCCTGAAATGGATCGTGGAACGTTCGCGTGGCGTTTCGAAAGGCTACGAAACGCCCCTCGGTTGGATGCCGCGATATGAAGATATGGATTGGCGAGGGCTCGATTTCAGCCGCGAGCAGTTTGAGAAAGTGATGCACCTCGACCGCGACATGTGGCTCAAGGAGATCGCAATGCATGATGAGCTATTCTTCCAGCTTTACGACCGCCTTCCCAAGGAAATGACGTTCATCCGCGAGCTCCTCGTATCGAATCTCTGGCGAGCTCCGGAACTCGGCCTTGCTCCTCCACGGCATGAACCGGAACCGGTCAAGGCGGTCGGTAAGGCTGAATAGCCGCGACGGCAATATCTATCGGAATAAAATGACGGCCGTCCGATCGGCCGTCATTTTTTTGTTTCTCTACATACCTATCGTAAACTTAGCCCAATATGAACGGACAAGTGACCACGACCAAACCTCGTTCCTGCTACAAATGCGGTTATTTTGCTGACACCGCTGAGGCTAAATGTCCGCAATGCGGCCGGATTCTTCATACCGTGATCGCCACGCGGATCCGCGGCTTGTTGATGATGCTGTGCGGCGTGTTTTTGATGGCGATCATCGGCTATATCTCGATCTGGATGCTCGACGTGATCTACAACCCGGGGCCATCAAAAGCACAATTCACGGGCACGCAGGAAGAAAAGCTCGGGATCTTTGCCCTGTTCGCCGGCATCATCGTCTTCGGCCTCGGTTCCTTTATTACAGGGGCCTGGCAGGCGGCGTTCGGGCGGCGAAATAAAACGCTGTCGTGGATCGTTGTCGGCCTTGGAATTCTGATCTTTGTTGGAGGCGGTGCGACTGTTTGGTTTTTCAAATAACCGCGAATTCGTCCCAAAAAAAATGAGCCTGCATTTATTGCTCTATAATTCTGAGAAATCAGATCGTTTTGGAGTTTGTCGAATGGAAAGTTTTCTTGGAAGATACTCGACCTATATATACGCGGTGCTGCGGATCGTTTCAGGGTTCCTGTTCATGTGGCACGGAACGCAAAAACTGTTAGGCTACCCGCCTCAAACGCCTGCCCCAACCGGTTCTCTCTCGACGATCATGGCAGTTGGCGGCGGCATTGAGCTGATCGGCGGCTTTCTGATAATGATAGGTCTATTTACGGGTTTTGCTGCGTTCCTTGCGAGCGGTACCATGGCCTTTGCCTACTTTGGGTGGCACTTCAGCTTTGATGCGATCTTGCCGGTCGTTAATAAAGGTGAACTCGCCGTCCTTTACTGTTTTCTTTTCTTGTATATAGCCTCGCGTGGTTCCGGCGTTTGGAGTGTCGAATCGATCTTCAAAGGCAGCCGCTCAGCCATCGTCGAGAATAAGTGAAAATGTGCAAACTAAAGTCCGAAATCCACATCTAACCATTCGAGGAATTTATGGAAGATTTCACAACAACATTTGGAAATTCAGCGGCCGTGGCAGCACCGGCTGATCGAGCTTCGTTCATTCGCAAAACTTATTTGCTGCTCGCCATCGCCATCCTTGGTTTTGTCGCGATCGAAGCGTTTTTGTTCCTTTCAGGAGCAGCCGCAGGCATCCTGACCGTCGTGTCCGCGGCTGGACAAATGGGCTGGCTGCTCGTGCTTGGCGGCTTTATGGGCGTCTCGTATCTGGCGAATCGCTGGGCGATGTCGGATGCGTCGAGCACGACCCAGTATCTCGGGCTACTACTCTATGTGGTCGCAGAAGCAGTAATTTTCGTCCCGATGATCGCGATCGCCGTGTATTATACCGGTGACTCAACGGTCTTGGTCAAATCGGGCATCGTTACGCTTGGTTTGTTTCTGGGTCTGACGCTGACGGTGTTTATAACGCGAACGGATTTCAGCTTTCTGGGTCCGATCCTCGCGATCGGCGGATTTGTTGCTCTCGGGTTTATCATATCCAGTGCCATCTTCGGCTTCTCGCTCGGCAGCGTGTTTGCGTTCGTAATGGTGGCGTTCGCTGGTTCAGCGATCTTGTATCAAACGTCGAACATCCTTCACCAGTACAATACCAAACAGCACGTCGCTGCTTCTCTTGCTTTATTCGCAAGCGTCGCCCTGCTTTTCTGGTACATCCTGAACATCTTTAGCTCCAGACGCTAATTATGCGCTATGCTTGATGCCGTCGTCGATGCTTTTTGCATTCGCGGCGGCATCACTATTTTCAAGAGGTAAATTGCAGATGAAAAAACTATCGTTGGTTTTTGTACTCGGATTGGCCCTCGCCGCTTCTGCCCTTGGGCAGACGACGCCGGCGGCACCGACGACAAATCTGAAGGTCGGAGACATGGCTCCCGACTTCACGCTCCCGGATACGACCGGGAAACAGGTAAAACTGAGTGATTTTCGCGGTAAGAAGAACGTGGTTCTCGCATTCTACGTACTCGCCTTTACCGGTGGCTGAACGAAAGAACTCCAAGCGTATCAGGCTGATATCGCAAAATTCGAAGCAAAAGAAACTCAGGTACTTGGCATTTCGATGGACAGTTCGCCGTCCAACAAGGCTTTTGGCGAAAAGATCGGAGTCACAATTCCCCTCCTAAGTGACTGGAAGCGCGTAACCACAAAAGAATACGGCCTTTACAACGAAGCGACCAGCTACGGACGTCGAGGCACATTTGTGGTCGACAAGGAAGGTAAGATCGCGAGTGTTGAGGTTGGAAATACGGCCGTCGACCCGACCGGAGCACTGGAAACGTGCAACCTGCTCGATAAACGAAAGGCCGACGCAGCGAAGAAGCCTATGTGATCTTTGTTAACGCGAACGACGCTAAGTAGAAAAGACTTAAAGGTTAGGAATGTTCCAGCTTTCCTGGAACTTTGTGTCTTCTCTCCTTAGCGTCTTTGCGTTTAGAACCCTTCAAACCTACCCCCGAAGACCGTCGGGATCGATATCGTTCGCGACTAGTTCCCCGTCCGCTCCCTTCATCAGCACCTCGATCTTGCGTTCGGCGTTCGCTAGACGCGTACGGCATTCGCGTGAAAGCTTGATGCCCTTTTCGAATAGTTCGAGGCTTTCTTCGAGCGGCAAATCGCCGCTTTCGAGGCGGCCCACGATGCCTTCAAGCTCTGCGAGAGATGTTTCGAAAGATTTTTCCATAACTACTTCACCAGTTCCTCGGCTTGTTTGAGCAATTGCGTCAGGTTGCCGATACCGAATTCGTCCGCGGCCTTCTTTCCGCCGCCGACCGCGACCGCCATTATTTCCTGTCCGATCTTCCTCGCGATAGCAGTCGCGAGCTGTTCGTCCCGAACGCCGACGATCTGCCAGCGGTCGCCGTTCCATTTCATCTTCATCTCGAGCGGATGTTCAGGGATCTTGCTCTTGACGATCGCCGTATCACCGTTCACCGAGATATCCAAATATTTCTCGGCTCCCAGCACCATCGCAAAGAACGGAACGGAACCAAATCTCGCCGTCCGATCTCGAATCACCCGCGGCAGTTCAGCCCTGGCTCGTTCTTTGACCGCAGGCAACAGGGGCAAAGCGAGTCTCGCGACCTTTTTTAGAACCTCAGGCGGTTGGCCGCGGCCATACAGCTCGACCGCTTTGTTTGTGATCTGCGGGACAAAATCGTCGACCACACCGTCGATGTCTACAAGCTTGGCGATCTCTGCCTTGTCATCCCGTTTGGCGGCATCGACCAGCAACGCCAGCGAATATTGCGGCGTCGATTTCAGGCTCTGATAATAAACCCAAGCGCCGACACCCGCAACCAGCACGAGTCCCAAAAAAACAAAACCGGCGATCGCAAACGGACGTTTCGACATTACCTATTCAACCGATAAAACCTCGGCATTCAGTTTCCCACGCTCGAGGCGGATCTTCAATTTATCGCCGGGCTTTACCTCGGCGGCATCACGCAAAACCTTGCCATCCCCACCCTGCGTGATCGAATAGCCTCGCGTCAGTACCGCGAGCGGCGAAAGTGCGTCGAGTTTTGCAATATTCACACGCATTTCCTCGTTCTTCGATGCAAGAATTCCCTCGATCGCGGTACTTTTTCTTTGTTCAAGGCGTGCGAGTTCGTTCACGTGCATCGCCGTCTTCGCCCGAAGCGTCGCCGGCGTTAGCCGTGAAGCTATATCCGTAAAACGCGACCTCACTCGCTGGATCGAGTTGGAAAAACCAAATTGCAGGCCCTGCGCCGATTCGTTTAGTGAAGACTTCGCCATGAGCAGCTTGTAATCCATCATCGACGCAAGTGTCGCCTCGACGGATTGGAGGTCGAATAGAATATCTTCCTCACGACCCGCAACGATCTCGGCCGCTGCCGAGGGCGTCGCGGCACGCAGGTCGGATACCAGGTCTGAGATCGTCCAGTCGATCTCGTGGCCCACCGCCGAGATCACCGGAATTTCACTCGCTCTCAAAGCCCGTGCCAGAGCCTCATCGTTAAATGCCCAAAGATCCTCAGCCGAACCGCCGCCACGGCCGACTATAATAACGTCGATCTTTTCTTTTTCGTCGAGTCCGCGATCATACTCGTTAACAGCGGCGACCGCCCGCCGAATGCTGTCCGCCGCACCTTCACCCTGAACCAAAGCCGGAGCAAGCAAAATGCTTACCGAACGTGCCCGGCGTGTTAAGACCGTTAGAATATCGTGATAGGCCGCTCCGGTTCGCGACGTTACGACCGCGACACGCCGCGGGAAAAACGGGATCTCACGCTTAATTTCCTTCGCAAACAGCCCTTCCCTTTCGAGTTTCGCCCGAATCTGCTCATACGCTGCCGCCAAAGCTCCTTCGCCTGCCGGTTCGAGCGAATCGACCGAGAGCTGCAGTTCACCGCGGGCCTCATAAACCGCCATCCGACCGCGAACACGCACGACAATGCCATTCTGCGGCTTAAATCTGATGCGAAAATTCGTACCCTTCCAACAAACGCATTTCACCTGCGAAGTTCCATCGTTCAGGTTAAAATACCAATGCCCCGACGCCGCGTGGATAAAATTAACCACCTCGCCCTCGACCCAAACATTCGCAAACTGCCGCTCAAGCGCTCCGCGGACTTCGGCGTTCAGCTCGGTCACGCTCCACGGCTCGGGCTGTGCGTCGTCCATCAAAAATTGAAAAAGTGCGTCGTTCAAAGTACCTCAATTTGAACACAGATCAGCAGGGCAGACAAAACAGGAGTCCGAACTCCACCTAACATTAGATCTGTGTTTCGCGATAATAAATCTTCGTTAAATCTAGCCCGTTTTGGTTTGTGTCCATCCTGATGCCTTGCTTAAACTTAAGTCGCCTATTCTACTGGAGACAGAAAACGATGGCTGTGATGGTTACGACTGAGATCCTGCGACAAACGCAGATCGGATACGATGCGCTGTTTGCGAAGATCGAGGCCGAACTAAAACGAGCTCCGGGCTTTCTGGTACATTATTCCCACCGGCTGGCCGATGGCTGGCGGCACGTTGAGGTTTGGGAGACAAATGAAACGGCAAATACATTTTTTGAGAATAATATCCTCCCGCTCCTGCCCGCCGGCCGTAAGCCCCTGAGAACGTTTCAGGATCTCCATCTTTGCGTCGTGAAACCGAGTAAAGGCCGTTCAAGCAAATAACCAAGCCGGCTAGAGCTACTGACGTCAAAAATTGTCACGTCGGGCGTTTTCGTGTTATCGTCGTTTGTTTTCAAGAACTGACCGAGCCCGAAACCTTTAATGCCGAAACAAAGCGCCGGAATTTTAATGTACCGTCTCGAAGACGAGATCCTGGAAGTTCTGCTGATCCACCCCGGCGGGCCGTACAATAGAAATAAAGATCTGGGAGCCTGGTCGATACCAAAAGGCGAATTCGAGCCCGGCGAAGATATCTTTCAAACCGCGACCCGCGAATTCCATGAAGAACTCGGCTCGCATGTTTCGGGCGAATTCGTCCAACTCGAGCCCATCCGTCAAAAAGGCGGCAAGATCGTTCACGCCTACGCCGTTGAGGGCGAGCTGGACACGGATTTCTTTCACAGTAACCTTTTCGAACTCGAATGGCCGCCGCACTCCGGCAAATTCGAAGATCATCCCGAGGTTGACCAGGCCGAATGGTTCAACATCCCCACCGCCCGGGAAAAAATAAACCCTGCCCAGATCGCCTTCCTCGACGAACTGATCACACTGCTTCGATAGTCGCCGAACCCATGAATTTTAAGTCGAACCCGACGACCCGAAATGCCGCAAAATTTGTAAACTTTTCAGCAAGAACCGCGGGTTCATTTGACTCCAGATCGGAGCTCTGATAATCTTAGGCTGTTCTTGGTTGAACGTTAGTTAGTTAGTTGAATAGTTAGTTAAGTAGTTAGTTCGGTGATTACTTCGGTAGTTACCTGGTTAGTTAGTTAGTTAAATAGTTAGTTAGTTGGTTAGTTTTCAACCGGAACATGGAAATGCTCGCTTGACGTAAAACTCAAGCGGGCATTTTCCTTTTGGTTCTGGCATTCAAAGCATCGCGGTTAAACGCCGAGATGAGCATCCATCTTGAATAAATTGCAGGCTGACACTCACTACAATGAGCAAGGGTAGTGGGTCATTTTGAAAGTCTTCGCCGTGAAACGGCGTAAGAAAATAGCCAGATGCGGAGCTTCTGGTTGTCGGCAGCCTATGAATCTTCGCGCGGTGAAGCCGCACCAGGCTTATCTTGCCGCATCTCCGACGCGGCGAGGTCATTGATCACCTAACCAGAAGCTTCGCATCTGGCTATTTTCTGTGGCCGCTCCACGGCCGTATCTTTTCGATCGGACCCACTACCTAAGCAAGATAATCCTTGACTTTCCGCCGTATTTGTATTATCCTTGCAACGATGTTGCATCTTGATAGCACGCCTGAGATGGATATTTGATAACTGAAAGAAAAGTTTTTGCGGAAAACGGTGAAATTTGAGCTGGAAATACCTGTATATCTCTGATAACAAAGGATTTACTTGTCCGCAGCACATCGCGGACAGGCCGCGGACAGCCAGTGGACAAACAGTGGACAAAACATGGCACGAAAAGGCTTCTCACCGGCGAATAAGCAGGAATCATCGAGAAAATGCCTACTTCTTATGGCATGTCGAGCAGTTCGTCACGTCCGGTGCCTTTGCTCCCGGTGTCTGGAAGAGGATCTGGTAATGGCAGGTATCACACCGTTGATGAAAGGCGAGTTCGCTCGTCAGCTTTGTGGTCTTCCCTGTTTCGGGATCCTTTAAGCTCGGGATCTTTGGCATAAGTTTCGGCTTCTTTCCCGCCTGTGCGTGACAGTCGCGGCAGGATGCAACGCCCGCGGCAGTTGGATCGGCAGCGAATAATTCGGTCGTGAGCGTAGTCTTCCGGCCCGCGGGCCACGCGGTCTTTAGCGGCGGAGATTTGGCGAGTTGCTCGGCGGGCTGTGCGGTGTGGTGGCATTCGATACAGGCTATCGGGCCACCAGAGCTGTATTCGCCGCCATTGTGTTTTGTGTGATTGAAAGTAACCTGCCCGACCTTCGAACCTTTGGCAAAAATGATCACCTCGGGCATCGTCTTCTGCGGCTGATCTGCCGGCTTAGGCATACGCTGAGCGAGCGGCCTATCGCCGGCAATAAAAAGAACCCCGACGGCAAGTAAAACGATCATGGCGATCGGGAGAAGGTTTCGTCGAATATTCATTTTGTCGGAACTGCGGCAAGTTTCATACCGACCTTGTCGATATTGAAGTAAACCTTTACCACCTGGTTCGTAGCTTTGTCGGTCGCTTCCTGAACGTGGTAGTTATGTCCGTCTATCGTCTCAACCGTCTGCGCGCCGTGCTTGAGTTCGAGAGCGTTGAGCAGGACAAATTCCTCGGCGATCGAGATCACGTGGTATGCAGTCTTCGCCGTGTTGCCGTCGGCGTCCTTCAGGATGGAATTAACGAGGCCGAGGTATACAGCTTCGTGATACTTTGCCTTTTTGGGATCCGCAAGGCCCTGATACGCCATTGCCGCCATAATATGGGAATTCATATCGACGAATGTAGTTTTGTGAATTCCATCGGCGATCTTGACCACGTCCTTGAACTTCTTCTCGTTTAGCAGGGAAAGCATCTGAGCCTGCAGTTTAGGATCTGCGGTACGTGCTTCGATCGGCGTTTTCTCTGCAAAAGCAAAGCGAAGGGCCTTGAAATCCACGGTCATATCACCGCCCTTGACCTTATTGACCAGGGCATCATAGTCCGCCGACTGAGCGAGCGCGTTTACCGATAGGAGTGCGACGAACAACACCAAAAGGAAATGTTTTTTCATATTTTCAATACGAATATATACACTGTCGCACTGTTCGCGCAAGGCCTCAGCCTTTAATGTATGCCACCGCACAGTCAGTTTCCCCCGACGGCTGTTCTAATTAGTTCGGAGGATATTTTTCTACATATGACGGAAGAAAACAGCACTGGCAGCAACGCCGTTTGGGCCATCGCCCTCGTAATTATTGTCGCGATCATTGCCGGCCTAGTTTACTACAGCGGAATACTAAAAGGCGGAACGCAAAAGAAGGACATCGACATCAACGTCACCGTTCCAAGTGCCCCGGCGAGATAGGAGTCTTAAACATGACCGATCACAAATGTAACCACGACATCTGCACCTGTATCGTCAGCGGCGGAAATGAATATTGCAGCGATCACTGCCGCGAAGCCGTCACGCAGGACATCACCGAGATAAAATGCGATTGCGGCTGCTTGAACTGCGGCTAACAGGTCTTAGTTTATTTGAAATGAGTACGACGCCATTTATCGGTGAGGCGATTCTAAGGCGAGTTACGGGTTATATTTCGGCAGCAGCGAACCGTGCGTTTTTAGATAGCCGCAGAGATCGTTGACGCCGGTATTACCGCCGCAGAAAATAAGAACGACCCTGCTTTCTGGCGTGAACTTGTTTCGCAGTTTCTCAACGGCAGCCAAAGTACATGCTGCGGCGGGCTCGGTTATAACTTTGAGCCGTTCGGCAATGAAAACCATTGCCTCAACGGCCTCATCGTCGGTCACGACGGTTACTCTTTCAAGATGCTCTTGAACGAGTGCCAACGAGGTATCTGATACGTATGGAGCACCCAGGGTTTTCGCGATCGATGTTATGCCCGGCAGTTCCAGCGGCTTTCCTGCGGCGAGAGCCTGAGACATCGCATCGGCTCCGACAGTTTCAACCCCCCAAAGCCTGATCTTCGGATCCATGCCTTTGACTGCGGTCGCGACGCCTCCGGCTAAACCGCCGCCTCCTATACTCAGGACGATATCCGTCGTACTGGGCAGATCTTCGAGGATCTCGAGCCCTACAGTTCCCGCTCCCGTCATTATCTGCGGGTCGTCAAACGGATGAACAAAAACTCGGCCCTCGGCCTCGTAGTCCTTGACGCGGCGAAAGGCATCGGCGATCGTGGGCAGCAATTCGACAGTAGCGCCATAACCACGTGTCGCCTCGACGTATCCTCTCGGCGTATTTTCAGCCATCAGGATGACTGCGTCTACGCCGAGGGCGGTCGATGCATACGCCACTGCCTGGGCATGATTTCCACCGCTAACGGCCACGACGCCTTTTGCACGCTCGGCCTCGGACATGTTTAGCAGCTTATTAAAAGCCCCGCGAGCCTTGAACGCACCGGTTTTCTGGAACAGCTCGTATTTTACGTAGATATTCAACCCCGTTCGGCGGCTCAGCGAGGTGCTGTATTCGAGCGGCGTTCGTTTGACGTACGGGGCGATCAGATTTTGAGCATCATTGATTGCAGTTATGTTCATCGGCAATACTATAACATCGTAAAATGTCGTAGAAATAACTTAGCCTTTTGAAACTTACAATTGTGTTGGGATTTTCCGTGTCCGACAAGTAAAATAGAGTAAATGGAAGAAAGAGAATTGATGACCGAGGCTGATATCCACGCCTTTGGAGTTGAGATCGTTTTTAAGCAATTGGAAGAGGCAGGCTGGACTCTAGAGTCAGCCGATGTTTTTGCCGACCGCGAAACTCATCCGCAAATAGTCGGCAACAAAGACGGCGAGACCGGATTTTTTGTCGTGCGAACCGACATGTACCCGAAACGCGGCCGGATCGAGGGTGAGGAGGTGTTTCAGACACTCGTCAAACACGCCGCCGCGCATGGGGCTTCGTGCTATTTCGCAAGCGTTAGCATAGCGAATTCGGAAGGTGCGACTGAAGAAGAGATGGCCATTCCAGTAAAAGGGGTCGCCTATCATGTTGCGTTCGACGGACTTGTACAAATGGCTTTGCCCGAGACGATGTCAGAAGCGAACGGATAGAAAGGCGTATGAATAAAACCCGCCTCGAGGCATTTTCAGATGCCGTCATTGCAATTCTCATGACGATAATGGTGCTTGAGCTTAAGGTTCCGCACGGGACTGACCTCGAAGCTCTGAAGCCATTGCTTCCGATCTTCCTGGCCTATGTGCTGAGCTTCATTTACCTCGGCATTTATTGGAACAATCATCACCACATGCTCCAGGCGACGCGAAAGGTCAATGGCAAGATCCTGTGGGCAAATATGCACTTGTTGTTCTGGCTGTCGCTGGTCCCGTTTGCGACCGGCTGGATGGGCGAGAATCATTTCGCCCCGCTCCCGACTGCGATTTACGGGCTCATATTGCTCCTATGCGCCGTTTCCTACACCATGCTGCAGGCAAAGATCGTCAGGCACGAGGGCGGTGACAATGAACTTTTAGCAGCAGCAGTCGGGAAGGATCTTAAGGGCAAGATATCGATGGTCTGCTATATTCTGGCGATACCGCTGGCGTTCGTCCACCAGGGTATTTCGGGTGCCTTGTATGTATTAGTGGCGGCGATCTGGTTCATACCAGACCGCCGTATAGAGAAGAAGATAAAGTGATGAATAGCCGCCATCGGGATCGGGCGGCGTCAGATCTATATTGGATCACGCTCAAAATATATAGCGGAACAGGACCAGAAGTCCCATCGCTCCAAGGATCGAGAGGATCCATCCGGCGTTGTATTTATCGTCCTTCCAGATCGCTCTGCCGACCATCGTTCCGATAAACGAACCACCCATTCCGATACCGGCAGTCACCAGCCAGCCGATAACACCGCTCGATATCGCTTCTTTTCCAGGCAATAGCAATCTAGCTAATACCCCAATTATCAATCCTACGAAAAGCTGCCAAATGATAGACATATCTTTGCTCCTTGGTTTTTAGACTTAAATCTCAGTTGCATCGTCTACTGAAACATACGCTATGGATCAATGCGAAGTTCGGACAAACCCTACGGCTTGCCTTGCGGTGAAAGCCTAATATACGCGAATTCTGCGGTTATCTCACGCGCAGTATTACATGCAACAAGCCCGGCAAGCACCGTCTCAGGAAAATCAGATTCGTATTGGCCGGCTTCTCGCCACGATGAATCCTCATTCTCACGCCAGTAGGCCGTGAAAACCTTGCCCTCCCGAACTATCCTGAGGTCGACTTCCTCGAGCTGAGTCTGAAGATCGTCAGGAGTTGCCAGCGGAACGTACTTTTCCCGGCTTCGGACATCAATTCGAAGTCCCTCGCCGCCGCCGCTGACTCCACCGTAGGCACGTTCGAAGCGGAGGTATCGGCTTTCATCCACAAATATAAGCAAACCGGCGCCCTGATAGTTCTCCTTCGGCAGAAATCTGACCCGCGTTTCGATCTGAAAATCACCTGTAATGGGTTTCATATATCGCGGCGCGGAAATATTGTCCCCGTAGAGGTCTTTTCCGCTCGGGATCTTCACCCGCAGCACGCCTTTCTTAACGTCCTTGGGTGTCGGCTTTTCGCCTTCAGCTGGATCGATCCATTGCCATCCCACAGGCCATTCGGTTGAATATGTCGAGAAACTCACGTTGACTGGCTTATCCACCTTAACCGCCTCAGGCGGAATTGGCACTGAGGGCGGTGGTACGGATGTCTTTTTCGGCGGCGGCGTAGTTCCGCAGCCGAGACACGCAAGTATGCCTAGTGCGAATATAAATAGAAAAATACCCAAAAATGTTCGATGTTCTCGCATTTAGACTAGGCCTGCCTTATCCACTTCCACACTTCGGGAATGGTAGCCCGTTTGCCGTACATTAGCATTCCTACGCGATATACTCGAGCCGCAAGCCAAACAAGCCCAGCTATTGTGAGACAGTTGATGAATAACGACAGTCCGATCTGCCACAAAGGCGGAGTTTCTGCCAATATCCTGATCGGCATCGTCAAAGGAGCAAAAAATGGTGCGATCGAGACCCAGAACGAAAGGCTTGAATTTGGGTCGCGGATCACAGCAAAGCCGAAATAAAATCCGATCAGCATTATCATGATCGGAGGAAATGCAAATTGTCCGCCTTCCTGCACGGTGGTGACCATTGAGCCAATTAGGGCAAAGATCGCCGCGTAGGTAAAGTAGCCGACGATAAAGTACGCGAAGAAATACCCGACCATAACCGGCGTGATCCGAGGAAGTGAACCCAGTATCGGGCTCATATCGGCTTGAGTCGATAAAAATACTCCGAGGGCGACCAGCGACCCTACCCAAATTCCGAGCTGCGTCAGGCCGGCGAGGCCAACCCCGACGAGTTTTCCAAGCATCAGTTCAAAGGGCCTTGCAGATGAAAATAGGATCTCAGCGATTCGCGTCTCCTTTTCCTCGACCACCGCTCCCATGATTATCTGACCATAGATCGTCAGGCTGATGTAGATCATCATCCCGATGATCAGAGAAGCAATAAATAGGACATCTCCGTCTTTCTCTTCGCCTTTCTCATTGATCGATTTTGACTCGAAATCAACGTTCTGGCTCAACGCCTGAAGCATTTTTTCGTCGATATTCGCCGCCGCGAGACGCTCGGATCTTACGGCCTCATTCAGGGCATCCTTCAGGGTATCGTTCGCCACAAAGTCGCCTGCCTTTCTGGATCGAAATTCGTATTTGGCGTCTGTTTTTTCGATATTTGCCGGGATCAAAAGATATGCATCGATCTCGTCAGCAGCTGCTTTTGCATTCAATTCCTGCCTTATCTGCTCTGGCGACTTGTTGTTATTGTCGAAATCGATAAAGACAAAACCCGCAGCAAGTTGGTTCGCTCCGCTTTTCATCTTTTCTTCTTGAGTTGCATTCAGGTCGCCCAAAGAGTCTTTAGCCGCCTTTCGTGCCTTCTCGGTTATCCTCTCTGCCGAGAGGTTCCCTTTTAATCTTGGGGCTATCTTATTCGACGCATCGACAATGACCACACGTGTCGGTTCCCCCTTAAGAGAAAAGATTATCGCGGGAACCACCGCAAAGCCCGCGCCAAGGAGCGGAAAGAGAAGTGTGCCAAGAAGGAACGTCCACTTAAGAACTATCTTTCGGTATTCGTGTTTTACAACCGCGAGGAATTTTCGCATATCGGGAAATAGTTAACGCGAGACAAAAACCGTTACTATACGCTCGCTCCGGCGGCTTTCTGTCCGCCAACCTGATCTATAAAAATGTCATTGAGGCTTGGTTCGATCCTCTCGAACTTAGTGACGACCGCTTCGGAAGCTATCAATTTCCTGAGCAGATCCTGCGCATCGGCCCCCTTTGCGAGTTCGATCCTCAACTCATCCGAATGCTCAGCGATACTCGCAACCAGTGCACTGTCCGCAAGCACCGCTTCTCCACCTGTCGCTCGTAATGCAATCAGGTCTTTTCCGTATCCGGCCTTGACCTCTCGCAGACTGCCGCCTATGACCTTGCGGGACCTGTTGATCAGAATAATGTCATGGCAAAGCCGCTCGGCCGTCTCCATCAGGTGTGTTGAGAAAATTATTGTCTTTTCCTTTTGCCGGAATTCCGAAAGGACCTCGATCATAAATTCGACATTGACCGGATCGAGGCCGGAGAATGGTTCATCGAGGATCAGCAGGTCCGGATCATGAAGCACGGTCGAAATGAACTGGACCTTTTGCTGCATCCCTTTCGAAAGATCCGTTGTCTTTTTATTCTTCCATTCACTCAATCCCATCCGCTCGAGCCACTGATCGATCCGTTTGTCAGCGACCGCCGAGGGAATATCTTTCAACGCCGCAAAATAGCGAAGTTGATCGACGATCTTCATCTTTTTGTAGAGGCCCCGTTCCTCTGGCAGGTATCCGATCCGATCCTGAAGGTTTGGAGACATATGCTCGCCAAAAAGCTCGATCTTTCCTTCATCAGGCGCGGTGATCCCGACGATCATTCGGATCGTTGTCGTTTTCCCGGCTCCATTGGGGCCTAGAAATCCAAAAACCCGCCCCGCACGCACGTCAAAACTAAGCCCCTCGACAGCGGTGTAGTCGCCGAACCGTTTCGTTACGTTATCAACTCTCAGAGTTACTGTATCGTCGCTCATATTCGAGAACAAGATTATCACGCCGTGAACCTAAGCGGATAGCGCGCGAAAAAAGGATGGACGTCGATTACAACGATCCATCCTTCTGTTTCGGGCGATTCGAATCCCGACACCTTTTCACCCTTCGATACCGGAAACCGTAGCAAGGCATTCGGCACCCACAGGTGTAGGCTATTTAAAGAATACCCGAATTGTGGCTAAAATGTCTGTAAGGAACCACACAAAAGCTCGAATCGAGTATAGGGGTTGTTAGTTGATCGCGAGTAGTGGCAGAATGTTTTAGCCGATCACTAACCAAATGGAGATTTTTGTTTACCGTAAGGACGCTGAGAAAGTTGAGGAAGGATTCACTCGAGATGAACTCCCGGCTTTGATCGCGGATAAGACCAATGTCGTTTGGGTCGATCTGCAAGGTGAAACAGCAGAACACCTTGCCGAGGCCAAGGATGTTCTGCTGAACGTTTTTAAGTTCCACCATCTAACTGTCGAAGACTGT
Organism: Acidobacteriota bacterium; assembly: GCA_016703965.1. NCBI lineage: Bacteria > Pseudomonadati > Acidobacteriota > Acidobacteriota bacterium. The sequence continues at coordinate 207,930 of JADJBB010000025.1, read as the reverse complement.
GTCGAGACACGCAATCAGCCGAAGGTCGAAGCGTTCGAGAATTACCTGTACTTTATCGTTCACGGCATCAAGCCCAACGAAACGAATCCCTCAAATTTTGTAACTAAAGAACTTGACGGCTATCTTGGCGAGAATTTCGTGGTCACGTTTCACGTCCTCAGATTTCGAAGCATTAAGGCGGTCAAGCAAAAGATCCGCAACAGCACATTTGTCTGCAAACGCGGAGCGGCATATTTGCTTCATCACATTCTCGATGAACTTGTCGACCTGTATATGCCGATAGTTGATGAATTTGACGAAGCGATCAATCAGCTTGAGGACCGCGTACTTGATATGCGGCACACTAACAATTCGATACTCGGCGAGGTAATGGACATCCGTCGCAGCGTTGCCCGGCTAAGACGTATCTCGTCACGCCAACTTGAAGTTCTCTACCGGATGTCACACGGTGAATTCCCGGTCATTCCGACAAATGTCCTTCCTTTTTTCAGAGATGTTCACGATCATCTGCTGAGGATCTCGGATCTTTCCGAAGGCTACAGAGACCTCGTTTCCGGATTATTTGATATCCATTTTGCAGTCGTTGGAAATCGGACGAACGACGTAATGAAAACGCTCGCCGTCCTCTCCTCGATCATTCTCCCGCTCAGCCTGATCGCCGGGATCTATGGGATGAATTTCGAGAATATGCCGGAGCTAAGATCCGAACACGGTTATTTCCTTACGCTTGGCACGATGCTGGTTATTACTGTTCTGCTGCTAGTGTATTTCTGGCGGCGGGGCTGGATCTTTCAAAAAGACGATGAGGTTATCGTCAAACCTCGCGAGGCAAAAGATTTTGAAGAAGGCGAGTAACTCTAGAAGCTCTTTTCCAGTAAACGCTGAACCTGAAGATCGCCAAAGCCATAAACTCCAGCACGTTTCGTAAATTCCGGAAAGATCGCGTTAAGATCAGAGATTCCCTCTGATCGAATTTCGGTTAGGATCTCATGCGGCCTAGTATCTATATCGACTGCAGCCTCGACGACTTCGGCAAGATATGGGAAACGGGTTGAGTCCGAATTCAAAAGCTCCCGCAATCGATCAAAGTCGCGACGGCTAAACGCGTTCCAAAGCTCGGCCCCGAGTTTAATGTCTCCGCTCGTGAATAACTGCCTCGCATCGAAGCATCTCTGCAGTTCGTCGGCCCCAAGGCTGCCAAAACCTGACCAACGGTCGTCTTCACTCAGAACCGCTGGTTCGACCCTGTAAATATTTGCTCCTGAATCGGCTAGTTTTGCGAGACAAAACCACATGTTCACACCGCAAAACAATTCATACTCGAACCAGAGATTTACCTGGTCATCCTCCGCTATCTCAGCTAATTTCTCTAGCTCATCGGCAACGCGTTCGTGGAAAACGATCTCGTCTTCAGCGTATTCGGTAAGAATAAATCGTGCCCGTTCGTCCCAGAATTCATCAGGTGTTTTCGCCTCGACCGGTCCGACGATCAACGCGTCACGAAAAACGATGACTTCGCCATCAATACCGGTCTTTTTAAATTCTTCAACCAGCGAATCGCCGGGCAGAACGTGGAACTTCATACGATGAGCGTAACAGCGTGAATAATCGCAAGACAAATCCCGGCGTAAACGCCGGCAACAATGTCATCTGCACAGACGCCAATGCCGCCCGGCAGGATCTGCAGATCATCTATAGGATATGGCTTCCAAATATCAAAAAGCCTAAAGAGGAGAAAGCCGGCCAGGATCAGAGGCCACGCAAGGCCGAATGGAACGAAAAGAAAGGTTATAAACTGCCCCATCAATTCATCAACAACCGCTTGCGAGGGATCAAGATTTCCGAGAAGCGGGATCGAGCGTCCCGACGCCCAGATACCGATGAGAACAAAGACAGCCAGCGAAACTGCGATTCCGGAATGCGTCCACGCATCGGAAGAAGCCGTATGGCCTGATAAGTGAAAAACGGATTGCTCTAAGAACTTGAGTGACCGTTCGAGTCCGACGTAAAAGGCAACAGCGACCATCGACCCGAATGTTCCCGGAGCAACCGGAAGATAACCAACTCCCCAGGTCGTGAACGCGAGTGCAAAATAATCTACCAACCCCGACGGGCTTCGTTTCTCGACCGCCTGTTTCATAAGTTAAGGACTAAAACTCGATTCCCTGCTGAGCAAATATCCCGGCGTGGAAGGGATGCTTGATCTCTTTCATTTCTGTAACGAGATCGGCCGCCGCGATGACTTTTTCGAGAGCGTTGTCGACATTTCGGCCTGTTAAAATAATGTGAAGATGCGGTTTTTCCAGCCGGACGCTGCGAATCTCATCAAGAATTGCGTCAATATCCAAGAAACCGTAGCTCAGAACGTATAGCAGCTCATCGAAAACTAGCAGATCGTAATCCCCGTCACGCATCTTCTGAACACACAGTGCCCAGGTTTCCTCAGATGTTTTAATGTCCTGTGATTTGTCGTTAGTATCCCAGGTAAAGCCGTCGCCCATTGTATGGACCTCGATACCTAGTTTTTCAAATGACTCGTGTTCACCGTAGCGGTCGCTTCGCGACTTCATGAATTGGATCATACAGCATTCCATTTCACGTCCAGCGGCACGCACCATTACACCGATCGCAGCTGTCGTTTTGCCCTTACCGTCACCGGTATTGAGCATGAGCAGCCCTTTCGTGTTTTCGCGGTAATCGTTGCGTCGCCATTTATAGCGCTTTTCTGCCATATCTTGGATCTTAAACTGGACCGGGGTCGCTGCGTGGGAACAGATGTGCGGCTAATATCACGATCCGGCCTTCTCAACCGCAGCGGCAAGTGCCGCCACTATCTCGCGTTCCTTTTCGTCCCAGTCACCTTCGATGCTTAAACCGGAAGCATTCTTATGGCCGCCGCCGCCGAAGCGTTCGGCAATTCGGGCGACATTAATATCACCTTTAGAACGGAGGCTCGCTCTGAACCTATTTGGCCCGACCTCCCGCATATAGACGACAGCTTTGACATCACGGGCAGCTAGGGGAATATTCACAAATCCGTTGTTATCACCGTCGATAGCTCCGGCTTGCTTCTGCATTTCCAATGTCTGCCGCATGCATGCGACCTGGCCAGTCTCGTTACGTTTGACGGTAGCCAGCACCTGTCGCATAAGTTCGATACGCGACCATGGGTAATTATTGTAAACGGCCTCACCTATCTTCTCAGGCTTAGCACCGGCCTTGATAAGTTCGGAGGCTACTTTTAATGTGCGGTCGGATGTATTTGGAAAGTGAAATGAGCCGGTATCGGTCACGAGAGCCATGTAAACACATTCAGCGATCTCTTTTGTGATGCGGCCGCCGATCGCTTTGCAGAGATTGTAGATCATTTCTCCCACGGCCGAAGCCGTGGAATCAATCCAGTTTATTGTGCCAAAATGCTCACTGGTCGCGTGGTGATCAATGTTGACAGTGAATTGGCTTTCAAGGCCGTCAATACCCGGACGGCTAAGGTCGCTGCATTCGATCACGAAAACAGCATCATATTTTCCGTTGACGTACCTTACATCGCGAATCTCATCCGCTCCAGGTAGGCTGCGGTAGGCCGGCGGCACTTCGCCGTGCACAATAACCTCGGCCTCCTTTCCCAGAGACCGGAGTAACCAACATAATCCGAGAGACGACCCCACGCCGTCACCATCCGGTTTGATGTGTGTCGTGATCGCGAATACGTTCTTATTTTCAATTAACTCAACTACTTGACTTAGCACTTCGTTAGAAGCGAAAAGTTAAAAGTTAAAAGTTAAAAGTATGAGGCTAAAAGTAATAAGATCGTTTCTTCACTTTTAACCTTAACTCCTAACTTTTAACTCTCACCTTCACTCTCATCCTTCTTTATTTCCCCTTTTCTAGTGAGATCTTCCAGGATCTCACTGACTCTCGAGGCATTTTCTTCCGCAGTGTCACGTACAAAATGAACGTGCGGGGCATGCCTGAGGTCAAGGTTCATCGCAACCTGCTGACGAACAAAGGTCGCCGCGTTTCGCAACGATTTCAAAGCTTTTTCTATCTCTTCTTCGCTTCCGCGGATCAAAGCATAGACCTTCGCATCCCGAAGATCTGGTGAAACCTCAACGTCAGTCACGGTCACCATTTCAAGCCGGGGATCGTTGAGCTCAAAGCCAACGACCTCTGCGATCTCAATTTTTAACGCCTCGCCGAGGCGCTCAGGCCGACGCATCACTCTATTACAACTCCGTCGCCGCTATCTTCTCGATCACAAATGCCTCGATCTCGTCGTCGATCTTAATATCGTTGAAATTAACGAGGCTAATACCACACTCAAAGCCCTGCTTGACCTCGTTCGTGTCGTCTTTGAATCGTTTGAGTGCGGCAATATCGCCATCCCACATGACCACGCCGTCGCGGATAAGTCGTGCCTTTGCCTGACGGCGAATAAGGCCTTCCGTGACACGGCAACCGGCAATTGTACCGATCTTCGAAACCTTGAACGTTTCGAGTACGAGAGCCTTGCCCAGGATCGTCTCTTTCTCGATCGCATCGAGCATGCCGATCATGGCCGCGGTGATCTCCTCTTCAACCTTGTAAATGATGGAGTGAAGCCGGATATCGACGTCTTCTTTCTTGGCGATGTCAGCAACGCGAGCCTCAGGGCGAACGTTAAATCCAACGATCACGACCGCCGTCGAAGCATCGTCAGCCTGCGTAGCCGAAGCCAGCAGTACGTCGGATTCCGCGATCGCACCAACTCCCGCACGAATAACGCGAACCTTGACCTTTTCAGTCGAAAGTTTTTCGAGCGTTCCCTTAAGCACCTCGACCGAACCTTGCACGTCGGCCTTGAGAATGACAAGGAGTTCCTTGATCTCGGCCATGCCGAGCGATTCGATGCCGCGTTTGGTCGTCTTGAGCATTGCTGCCTGGCGAGCGTGCATCTGACGCTGCTGGGCAATGTCCTGAGCTCGCTCTACGTCGGCAACTACCTGGAAGGTATCACCCGCCTGCGGTACGCCCTGCAAGCCAAGGATCTCGACCGGTGTAGAGGGTTCAGCCTCAGTCACCGCAGTACCTCGATCTGAGAACATCGCACGGATCTTACCTGAAAATTGGCCGACAATGAACGGATCGCCAACTCGCAGGGTTCCCTGCTGAACAAGCGCGGTAGCAACCGCACCGCGTCCTTTATCCAATTTGGCTTCAAGAACAACGCCGGACGCACGACGCGTCGGACTGGCCTTGAGATCAAGAATATCTGCCTGGAGCAGAACCGTCTCAAGTAACGTATCAAGGTTCTTCCGCTGCTTAGCAGAAACCTCGACCATTTCCGTTTCGCCGCCCCATTCTGTCGGCTGCAGGCCAAGTCCGGCCAAACCGTTCTTAACGTTATCGACATTCGCACCGGGTTTGTCGATCTTATTGATAGCAACGATGATCGGAACTCCGGCGGCTTTCGAATGTTCAACAGCTTCGATAGTCTGCGGCATGACGCCATCGTCCGCCGCAACAACGAGAATTACTATGTCGGTTGCCTTGGCACCGCGGGCACGCATCATGGTAAATGCTTCGTGGCCCGGAGTATCAAGGAACACAACGCGACGGGGTACGTCCGGATTATCCGAATTCGGGACCATTACGCTGTAGGCACCAATGTGCTGTGTGATGCCGCCGGCTTCGCCCTCAGCTACATTGGCCGAGCGGATCGCGTCGAGGAGTGATGTCTTACCGTGATCGACGTGGCCCATGACGGTAATGACCGGAGCCCGCGTAAATTCGGTATCGTCAGCATCGGCTGCGATCAGTTCTTCGAATTCCTGTTCGATGACCATTTCTTCAAATGGAACGAAGCTGACATCGAATCCGAATCCGAGAGCCAGTTCTTTCGCCATCTTCTCACCGATGGGCTGATTCAGGGTCGCAAATACACCTTTTTTGATAAGAAGCTGCACGATGTCGCGGGGAGTAATTCCAAGTGCCTCTGCAAACTCGCGAATTGTAGCTCCTTCGGTCAAACGAACGGATCGCAGATTTCCGCCCTCGACCGCACCGACCTGATCCATCACGCGTTCTTCGATCGACCGCTTCTGCGGAGCATCGACATCACGCTCGGCAAACCTACCTGTTTTGTCGTTTTTGCGACCACCACCGCGACCCGGACGGCGCCGGTTGTCCGCTGGCGGCGTATACGTCATCTGCGGGGCTGCATTCTCTCCGGGCGTTCCGCGGAACTGGATCGGACGACCGTCAGGACCGCGAGCCGGCGTAACCAGGCTGCCGGTCTTGGTCGGTGCAGTGCTTACAAGCCGATCGCCAGGTTTGATTCCCTTCTTAAGAGCATCAGGGCTGAGGGTCAGCCTCTTTACGGTCGTTCCGCTTGGGCCGGCGACTGGTTCTGCCGGTGCTTCAACTACCGCCGGAGCTTCTTCGGCCTCCGGGGCAGTATCCACCGACTCCGTAGATTCCTCGCTGACCGAGGTTTCGATCGCTGGCTCCACAGCTTTGGGCTTAACGACCCGGCGGACTACCGTTGTTGGGGGAGCCGGGGCTTCCTCAACACCTGCGGGAACCTCAACCTCCGGTTCAGGTTCCGCGACGATCTTTTTAGAGAGTTTCTTGACCGACGGAGGTGCGGTCGGAGCCGTTACCGGTTCCGCTTTGGCAGGAGCAGCCTCAACCGCAGGTACTTCTCGCGGAGTCTCAACTGGCGTTGCCTCGGCCTGAGCCTCGGTTTCAGCCATTTCAACCGGAGCCTCAACAGGCTTTGCGGCGGCCTTGATGACCTTGATCGCTCGCTTAGGCGCGGTCTCTGTTTTGGGGAAATACTTGCTTCGGACCTTTTCGGCGATCTCAAACGGAACGGAATTTGACGCGACGCTCACGTCCGCGCCCTCACGTCGCAGATCTTCCATGACGCGCTTCGTGTCCTGTTTCACTTCGCGTGCAAGATCGTAGATTCTAATGCTCTTTCCAATCGCCATATTCAATTTAATCTCAACGTCTCGACGCGTTTTGTGTGTGGTCTTAATTCATAATTTAAGTTTCACCCTAATCCGCGTCCGATCTATTTCTCGGTTTCATCCGAAGCAGTTTCCGTTTCTTCCGCGACGGCTTCCGTATCCGTCTCATCGGCTGCTGCTTCTTCCACTTCTGCCTGTTCATCGCCGCCTGCCACCGCTTCAGTTTCAGCAGTTTCCTCAGCAGCTTCACCCTCTTCTCCACCGCCGATCGCAGCGTTTTTGGCACTGACGATCGAATTTGCAGCCGCCTTGATCGCTTCAGCGGCATCGAGACTGATATCGAGATAATCGACCAGATCATCAACCGATGCCGCGGCTAGCGCCTCGACGTCCGCGATACCCTTCGATGCCAAAGTTTCTGCCTGAGATGTCGTAACACCTTCCAGGGCCGTGATCGGAACTGCCTGGCCCGAAGCCATCATTTTGCCCATTTTCTGAGCGATCTCTTTCTTCAGCAGCTCTTCACTAACGATCTTTATCTCCCAGCCAACCAATCGCGTTGCAAGACGGACGTTCTGTCCTTTCTTACCGATAGCGAGGCTCAGCTGATCTTCGCCGACGATAACTTCCATCAAGCGGCTTTCGATATTGGTAATGCGAACCTGCGAAACCTTTGCCGGCGACAATGCATTCGCCGCAAACACCGAGGGCTCATCGGACCATTCGATAATGTCGATCTTCTCTCCGCGAAGTTCTTTGATGATCGCCTGAACACGCGACCCCTTCATACCAACGCAGGCTCCAACCGGATCGACGTCTTTTTCATTAGAAGTAACAGCGATCTTTGCGCGGTCGCCAGGTTCGCGAACTGCCGATTTGATCACAACCGTCTCGTCGTAAATTTCAGGTACTTCCATCTCAAACAAACGCTTGAGCAATTCCGACGAAGCTCGCGAACAAATGATCTGCTGGCCTTTCTGTTCCTTCGAAACATCAACAATGACAACGCGGATACGTTCGCCCTGATTCCACATTTCGCCGCGTGACTGCTCGCGACGTGGAACGATAGCTTCGAGATTATTTCCCAGATCGACGATCATGTCGCCGCGTTCGAAGCGCTTGACCGAACCGTTGATCAACTCACCCTTGCGGTCGATATATTCGTCGTAAACCTTTTCGCGGATCGCTTCGCGGACCTTTTGAACCAATATCTGTTTTGCGGTCTGAGCAGCGATACGGCCCAATTCCTCAGTCGGAAGCGGCAAGAGCAGCATGTCGCCGATCTCGATCTCGTCGCCGGCAAGTTCGACCGCTTCCTCAAGCGAAAGTTCGGCAAGCGGATCTTCAACAACCTCGACTACCGTCTTCTGAGCCGAGATCTCGATCGCACCTTCCTCGTTGTTCCATTCCACAACGACGCTATCACCCGTTTTGTCCTTGAACTGCTTGCGGGCTGCCGCACGAACAGCGTCCTTCATGGCCTCGATGATCATATCGCGATCCAGACCCTGCTCGTTGCACAGTATCTCTATACTTTGTCCGATGGATGATGTCATAACTTACTCACGCTCAACCGTTTATACATAAATATATATCGAGGCCATTTACTTATGGCCAAACTCTTTAGAGAGATCGATCTTCAAATTTGCCTTCGTGACCTCAGGGTAATCAAAGCTCACATTTCCCTTCGTGCGGTCACCGATAGTTATCTTCTCGCCTTCGACACCGGCGATCTCGCCAATGAAGGTCTTTTGCCCGTCGATCTCCGTCTTTAACTTTACCTTTACGAGTTGTCCCGTAAACTTGACGAAATCCGCCAGCGAATAAAGTTCCCGTTCGATTCCCGGCGACGATACTTCTAAAACGTACCGTGTCGGGATCACATCTTCGCTATCAAGAAATTCCTCGATCCCGCGCGATACGATCGTGCAATCTTCCAGCGTTACCCCGCCTTCTTTGTCAATGAAGATCCTGACAACCAGATCCTTTTTAGTGCCCGCAGTTTCGACGTTAACAAGCTCGACAGCATTCGCATCGGCAACCTTTTTGGCAACCCCGCTAACGTACTGAGTTATCGAAACCTTATCCATCGTCACCCGAGCAAAATAAAAAGTGGGTCGCGAAACCCACTCGACACGTAATCCGCGCTTCGTAGCAAACGAGAAGTCTATAGAAACTTCACCCATTTTGCAAGGCCAAAAACAGGGGCACCTGGCTCGAACCGAATATGTGTATCTATTCAGGGGATTTTGACTGATAGCGTCACGGCGGACCGAAATGAGAAAAACATTGACATCCCTTGGATCCAAGCGTTACGCTAGTGTCGGTTGGTCATTTTTTGACTGCGTTTAACATTCTGTTTTTTGTCCGCGGGTAACCCTTAACTAAAATACTCCAAAGACGCTGTTCCATTTCCGGAACTTACACCCTTAAAGAACCTTCCACAAGAGGATCGGAGAACCATGAGAAATTCCGTTATATCGTTTTTCGCGTCGAGTAGTCGGTCACTACTAGCCTTAACTCTCATCCTTGCGATTGGAGCGGCAAGTTTTGGAGCTTGGACCGTTAATGCCCAGGGCGGACGAGTGATCAGGTGCGTGAATGTCAGTACCCAGCAGGGTCAGCAGGTCATCGTCGAGATCCAGATCGACTCTCAGGGCAATGAATCGTCAGCGAGTTTTACTGTGAATTTTGATCCGACAAAGTTGTCCAGCCCGCTCGCAACCATCGGAAACGGTGTTCCTGCCGGATCGGCTCTTGGGACGAACCAGAATCAGGTCGGCAGCGGACGTCTTGGAATACTGATCGACTCAACAAATACATATGCAGCCGGGACGCGGCAGATGATGACGATCCGCTTCAACGTGGCGGCAGGTGCTCCGTCAGGCGGCTCGACCGTGAGCTTTGGCAGTACTCCAACATTTCAGAGCGTCTCGAGTGCTTCGGGAGCATTGCTGACAACGACATATCAGTCTGGAACCGTAACGATCGGCACAGGCGGCCCGACACCAACGCCAACCCCAACGTCAACCCCGACGCCGACCCCAAATCCAACCCCAACTCCGACGCCGACCCCAAATCCAACCCCAACCCCGACGCCGAATCCAACTCCGACGCCGACGCCGAATCCAACCCCAACCCCGACGCCGAATCCAACTCCGACGCCGACCCCAAATCCAACCCCAACGCCTACGCCAAATCCAACCCCAACGCCTACGCCGAATCCAACTCCGACGCCGACCCCAAATCCAACTCCAACCCCGACGCCGAATCCAACTCCGACGCCGACCCCAAATCCGACTCCAACCCCGACTCCAAATCCGACGCCGACACCGACGCCAACTCCAAGTCCGACGCCAAATACACCTCCGGGAACGAATGTGTTTGTTCAGGCTCCAGACAGCAGAGCGAATATTACGTTTGGAACCGTTTTCCAGACCGGCAACACGACTTTCACGCAGATCCCGGGATCGTCAGCGGGCTTCCCGCCAAACGGCTATACATTGGCAAATGAAGGATTACATTTTAACGTGATGACGAGTGCAATTTTCGGTGGATCGCACACGGTTTGCATCGTCGCATTTGGCATTGACGACCCCGAGGATTTTGCCCGTTTGAGAATACTTCACCGTGAAGGCTCACAGTTGATCGACCGAACCATCCTTTTTCCGGATGCTCCAGCACCTCTTTTTGCGACGCGGCAAGTTTGCTCACGCGTTGATCTTCCAGGCGACTTCTATTTGGCCTACGGGCCGACATTTATGGTCTCAGGAAGAGTCCTCACGCCGAATGGTCAGGGACTTAGAAATGCAGTTGTTTCGATCACAGATTCGCGAGGTGTCAGGCAGATGACAACCAGCAGTTCATTCGGTGCTTACGTCTTTGCAAACGTCCGCGGCGGCGAGACCTACACGATCAGCGTCTCATCGCGGAGATATCGTTTTGCCGCCCGCCCAATAGTAGTACTGTCCAATCTCAACGATGTGGATATGATCGGACTAGAATGATCCGAAACCTACGAATAAGTAAAAACGGGGCCCGGATATTTCCGGCCCCGTTCCTTTGTTTTGCAGCTGTTAACTAGGCCTGCTCAAGCCCCGTGAAATCAACATTTGTCAGGCTGCCGTTTATCTGTATGACCTGCGGCGTAAACCGGTAGCGTTTATTTGCGACCGAAACGGAATGCGTGAGTCCGACATTAACCCCGGAAAATGAATATATTCCGAACGAACTTGTGGTCGCCGTCCGCCTGATCCCCTGCGGGTCGGTAAGGGCTACAATCGCATTGCGAATGGCCGTGCCGCCTGGCGACGCCACGCGGCCCGAGATAGTTACGGCTGCGTTCGGGTTGACGGTAAAGTAGTTGCGAAACGTATTTGCCGTCCCATACCCAACCCCAATATGCGAACTCATATTCCAGCGGTATTGCCCGTCAGCGACCAAGATTCCGGCCGGCAGCGTAAACTTGGTGCCCGTGATCGGCTGTGTTAAGGCAGTTTCCGAATTGTAGACGATATCGTAGGTCGATCCATTGAACTTACTCACATAGAGCGAATAGCCGTCCGCTCCGTCCATAGGTTCCCATTGAAAAGTCGGCGTGAGCGTCGAAACAACAGTTCCGGGAGCGGTTTGATTACCGGGTTCCGTGAGGTTAGGGGGCGGCGGGATCGTGTCAGGGCCCATCTGGAATATTCCATTTCTTAGGCCGCTCGGATTGCCGTTGGCGTTGTAGTAGTGGTTGACGATCCAGACAAAATCCTTACCCTGATTTATTGACCAACGTTGAGATCCCCATTGGCACATACCTCTTCCGTGTCCAAAAAATGCCTGTCCTGCATCAACCGGATCGCTTAAGCACGGCCAGGTTCCGTTATTTCCGGTAAAACCGTCAGGACAACCGCCGAGGTTGTTTTCGGCGGAATACTCCGAGAAAAGAACGTCGGTCGACGTCGAATTCACTACGATCGAGCCGGTAGTTTGGTTGGTGGCATTATTTGTGCTTGTCGCCGAATCCGCCGGATCGCACACCTGGCACGACGTCGTATTGCAAATATCGTAATTTGCCGCGTTGATCGGATGATTCACATGATATGCACCATAACTCCGAAATGCTATCGCCCCAGCCTTCAAAGAGTTCGCATTCCACGACGAGATCCATTCGTCATCTAGACCGAAGCGAACGTACGCGTCGAGCGTGTAAACCGTGAAAACGGTGCACGACGTGCGCCCGCTCGGGCAATTCGATCCCACACGAATGCTTGCAGGAACCGTAACTAAACTCGGCTGAGCCGGAGCGGATGATCCCTCAAAAGTCGGCGGTTCGTAATTTTGCGTATTTTTAAGTTCGTCGGCGCTTAGGCGAAGCTTGTGGGTACCATCTGCAAACGCTCCATCGCTGTTTGTGTCGATAATAAGGTGAACCGCTCCTTCCGGGATCATCGTGTTTGGGCGACGATAAATGACCTTCCCTTCCGTCTCAACGATCAGATCTGCCGAACCGGGAAGATCCCCGACGGGATCGACTGGCAACGTCGGAACAAAAAGCCGAAAGTAACCGGAACTATCCGATCTTGCAGATTCCCGCAAAGCTTCGAAAGTCACGCGTGCGTCAGTGACCGGCTTACCATTTTCGTCATAAATATGGCCGTGGATCAGCGTCGTCCCTTCGCGGAGAGCTCCCGCGATCGATTCATCACGCATCTCGGTCGGGATCAGGGTCGGATCGAGATAAACTGTTACATTTAAGGCACTTCCGTTAACAATAAAGTATGTTTTGATCGGAGAGTATCCATCGGCGTGGATTTCAATGTCGGTCCGACCTAAGGCCGAAACGCTTCCTTTTCCAATTTCGTCCGCATCAGTTCGAGATTCGGCACCGTCGCTTGAGATCGTCCGCATCTTCGCGGCCACTCGCTTCCCGGTTACGCTGTCGCGGACGGTGATATTGATCGAGCCGGATTGTGTTGGTACTGACGCAGCCAGGCCTGAGAACGAGAAAAGGGATTCACTCGCCTCGACTGCGGCGGAGAAATAGCTAACAGCAAGTAGAACAAGGAAAATGGCGGCCGGAATGCCGAGCTTTTTTGACAGGTGATTCACTAACAAGACCCTCCTTAACGCTGCTGATAGAATGTTTTGACAACATCATACATCAACTTAGGGTTGGAGTTCCATTAGAAAACACAATGTGCGACCGGTAAAAGCATCAGCGAATCTGATCGTTGGCCAGAGCAAGAAACGCCGAACGAGCTGCCCCGATGATACCTGCATTATCGCCGAGCTCCCCCTTGACGAGCGTAGCTCGGTCGGCCGCAGCAGCGTAAGCACGCAGTCGTATCTCAGATTCGACATGACCGGCGAAGGCATCCCATCCTTCCGTCACTCCACCGCAAATAACCAGCATTTCGGGGTTTAGAACATTCGCGAGCCCGGCGAGGGTTATACCGAGATAGCGGCCCATCGAACGAAACACAGCGTCGGCCATGCCATCCCCGGCCTTATACGCGTCGTAAACATCTTTGGAGGTCTGAACGTTCATCCCACTATCTCGTGCAAGTCGAACGATGGCCGTCGCTGAAGCATATTGTTCGATGCACCCATGACTTCCACATCCGCACGGATGCCCCTCGGGCTCAACGCAGATATGTCCGATCTCGCCGCCGATACCATCCTTTCCCCGGATCGGCTCGCCGTTGACGATGATCCCGCCGCCGATCCCCGTGCCAAGCGTCACGCAGATGGCGTTATCAAGCCCTCGCGAAGCTCCGATCCAGTGCTCGCCGATCCCGGCAGCGGTCGCGTCGTTTTCGACGATGACCGGAAGATTGAACATCTTCTCCAATTCGGATCTAAGGTTCATTCCGACCAGGCTGGGAAGGTTCGGCAGCTTTGTCAGCACTCCATCGAAATCTTTGGCGACCGGTGCCGGTGCTGTAAACGCAACGCCAGAAAACAACTTGTCGCGACTTTCGCCCTCAAATCGACCGCGGCACTCATCGGCCATTTCACGGATCTGGTCAATAAGCGCCGTCGGCTTCACGTCCCGGGGAACGGGACGTTTTACAAGATGAAGCAGTTCTCCGTCGCTGTCGACAGCCGCTAGGCGTAAATTTGTGCCGCCGAGGTCGGCGGCAAGTACGACTGTTTTCATTTCAGGAGTCTAGTTTGCGGCTTTTTTGGGGCGATCAGCCTCGGGAACATTTTTATAGACGTCTTCGAATTTAGCCCAGCCATCCTTGATAACTGTGTCCATCAAATTCGCTTTATCGACCGTTGTAACTTCGAGCAGAATGGCCGGAATCTCTTTCTTGAGTGCGTCGTTCATGAAAGGCTTTGTGTCGAGCTTTTCCTTTTTCGCGAGTTTAATTGCAGCTTCAACGGCAGCATTCGCAAGCGGAGCGATCGGTTTGTAAACGGTCATCGACTGCTTGCCCTCGGCGATCCGCTGCAGAGCGTCAAGCTGAGCGTCTTGCCCGGTTACAAGGATCTTTCCGGCGAGCCCTTTCTTTTCAAGCGCCGATACCACACCGCCGGCCATACCGTCATTTGAGACCACGAACGCCTGAATGTTGTCGTTATTCTGGGTCAACGCATTCTCCGTCATTTTTAGAGCCTCATCCGGACGCCAGTCGGTCATGAAGTTGTCGGCTACGATCGTTATGTCCTTCTTGTCGATCGCACCCTGCAATACAGCCAATTGCTCCTTCTTCATTATGACGGCATTGTTGTCGGTCGACGCGCCGTAAACCATCACATAGTTACCTTTAGGAGCTTTCTGCAAAGCGTATTCCGCAATCTTTCGCCCAATGACCGGCACCTGATGCGAAATGTATGCATCGATCTTGTCCGAATTGATAAGACGGTCGTAGCTGATAACGGGAACGCCCTGCGCCTTCGCCTTTTCAACCATCGAGGCCGCTTGCGTCGAATCGTGCGGAGCGATCACAAGGGCATCCACCTTCTGGGTTAAAAGATTGTCAACATCGTTCGCCTGCTTGTCAGCCTTGTTGTCAGCGATAGTAATGACACACTCGACATTCATTTTTTCGCAATGTTCCTTAAATGCGTCATGATCCCTTTGCCATCGCTCTTCCTTGAGCGTATCCATCGCGAACCCGATCTTCATACGCTTTTCCTTCGGCGGGCCACCGGAACAGGCGCTGATCAAAGCAATGGCAAATAGAATGAACAGAATTTTGAACTTCATTGAAACTCACTCCCATTAGAAAATTTGTTGCGGACTCCGAGAATTAAATCAGAAAACAAGGCTCAGGGCAAAGGTGCGAGACGACGGAATCATTGAAATGATGTTTCTGTTTTGGATCCGTTCGGCCTGACCCTATGGATAAGCATTCGGCTAAATGACTAATCCCAAATTGATTCCGCATTTAAAGAGATTATTAGCTATCGCGGATTTGAAAAACGCGAAAAACATGTTATAAATGGAGACTAAATATTAGGTCCACAGTCTAACGAGGCTCCTGACTGACTAAATTCTTGGAATCCGCCGCTTTAGCGGGCAATTTATTGACATATCGCCGAAATCGTGTAAAACTTTGTCTGGTCTGTTGTCTCGGACCGAATGAATTGGAGCAATAAAAGATGAAATCCTTATTTATTGAGCGGTTAGCATTCAAAGCCGCGACTGTCGGCGTTATTTTCGCTTTCATTGTTTCTGGTTCGTTGGTTACATTGGCAGCGTCGACGAAACCCGTTGGGGAGATAATGGTCACGGGTGCTAAGGTTGACGGAGCTTCGGTTACGGTAAATGGCGAACCTGCGGACACGGGACGCACTATCTTCTCTTCGAGCACGATCTCGACACCTGAAGGCACAAGTGCCTTGATCAATTTGGGCAAGGCCGGAAGGATCCAATTAGCTCCTGGTTCGACCTTCGTTATCAACGTTGAGGACAACGCGGTTAAGGGCAACCTCACTGCGGGAAGTTTGACAGTACTTAACTCGGCTCAGCCTGTTGGCGTTAAAACGCTGACCGGCGATGTCGTAACGCTTTCCTCCGGCGAAACCGCTTCTGCATCTTCGGGGTCTTCCTCAAAGAAAGCTAAGCCGGGACCGGGCGGATTGGATTGGTGGGTTTGGGCCGCTATTATAGGCGGAGCAACCGCGGCGGTTATCATTTTCGCTACTCGCGACGATAACAATACGACCAGTCCTGTTAGATAGTTGTTTTTTTGTTACCCTATAAGGTATTATTATTTAGATTTGAAAGAATTGATTTCTGGAGGAGATTAACTAAATGCACGGCAAGAATATTTTACGAAAGTCTGTTACATCAGCGACCCTAGTGGCGGTCTGGTGTGTTTACTCAATGGTTGCCTTCGCTCTGCCGAAGGATTTTGCGGGTGAGATCAAGGTCTCGGGCCAGGTTATGGTCAATGGATCGGCCGCTGTATCGAACTCGACTGTTATGTCAGGTGCCGTGATCACGACAGGTGATAACTCTAGTGCTGAGATCAGCCTTGGTAAAACCGGCCGTGTTGAGATCCTCGCGAATTCAAATGTAACCCTTCGCTTCACCGAGACAAGCATCGTTGCTATTCTTACGGATGGTAAGGCTCGTGTTGCAAATGCAGCTGGTGTTGCCACGACCGTTACTACGAAGAACGCTACGTTCATCGCCGATGCGGGTCAGGCTGACAACTTCACTGTAGAAGCGGAATGTTCACACTCACACGTTGACACCAGTGCTGGTATCGTAACGATGCGTGAAGGTTCGGCAGACAAGCAGGTCGTTGCCGGCACATCCGCAACCGCCGGAAACCTTGTCCAGACAGGATGCAAACCTTGCCTCCGCCCTGATTCAGCTCCGGGTCCATCAGTTGGCAACTGGCCTTGGCTCTTGCTCCTCGCGGCTGGTGCTGCCGGTGCGGGTATCTACTTCGGTACGAAAAGCGACGATTCGAATTTCGGTGGCCCAGGTATCGTAGTTAGCCCGGTTCGTTAATCTAAACCTCTAGTTTGTATTTGTGCGGGTCATGTAGAACTTACGTGACCCGCATACTTTTGTTTTGATTTAGACAGTATTAGTGACTTATTTCATCGTCTTATAGATTTTTATATGCATATAGCAGTTATCGGCACGGGATATGTTGGATTGGTCTCGGGAGCCTGTTTCGCGGAATTCGGTATAGACGTTACATGCGTCGATGTGGACACGGTTAAGGTCGAAAACCTAAACAACGGAATTATCCCGATATACGAGCCCGGACTCGATAAGATCGTCGAAAAGAATGTTGCCGCCGGCCGACTCCATTTCACAACCGACATCAAGTCTGCGGTTGAGCAGGCTCTCGTGGTGTTTCTGGCGGTCGGCACGCCCCCGCAGGCTGATGGATCGCCGGATATGAGCTATTACCGCCAGGCGGCTAAAGATGTGGCCGAGGCTATAAACGGCTATAAGGTACTCGTTACAAAATCGACTGTACCGGTCGGCACCGGCGAATGGCTCAGGAACTTTGTCAGCGAAAATCTTCGAGTTGAAACGGACTTCGGCGTAGCATCAAATCCGGAGTTCCTTCGCGAAGGAGCAGCTATCGAAGATTTCATGCGGCCCGACCGCGTCGTCGTTGGCAGCAACGAGGCCCGAGCGATCGAGGTCATGAAGGAGCTTTATCGACCGCTCTATCTGATCGAGACCCCTGTCGTCATCACTTCCCTCGAGGCAGCCGAGCTTATCAAGTACGCTGCCAATGCCTTTCTCGCTACCAAGATCACGTTCATAAACGAGATCGCAAACCTCTGCGACGCCATCGGCTGCGACGTGCACGATGTCGCCCGGGGCATGGGAATGGACAACCGAATCGGACGAAAATTCCTCCATCCCGGCCCGGGATATGGCGGTTCCTGTTTTCCAAAGGATACCAGGGCACTTACCACTGTTGCCGATAAATTCGGCGTCGAGACCCGCATCGTCGATGCCGTGGTCGAGGCTAACGAGCGCCAGCGGGACGCGATGATCCCGAAGATCGAAAAGCTCGTTGGTGATCTCAGTGGAAAGAAGATCGGCGTCCTCGGCCTTTCATTCAAACCGGAAACTGACGACATGCGGGAATCACCGGCAACCGATATTATCAACGCAATGGTGGCCCGCGGTGCCGCTGTCAGAGCGTTTGACCCGGTCGCTATGGCCGAGGCAAAGCACTATCTGCCGGACATCGAATACGCGGTGGACGAATATGATGCGATCAAAGGAGCCGATGCTCTTGTGATCATCACCGAATGGAACCAATTTCGGGCTCTTGACATGGAAAAGGTAAAGTCCCTCCTCGCTTCCCCAAAGGTTGCTGATCTCCGTAACATTTACGAACCTTCAGACATGCGCGAGATGGGATTTGAATACGTCGGAGTCGGACGATAGTTAACTGGGTTCATTGAGTACCAGAATTCGGACGGCACGGGCGATTTTATGGGGTTCGATTATTTTTCAAACCCGGCACTCTGAAAACCCGGTACTTTGCGACTACAAAAACTCTGGTACTCTGTATTCTGGTACTCAACAACTATATTTCTATGGCAATCACAACAAAAGTCCTCGTAACTGGCGGAGCTGGATTCATTGGCTCTAACCTTGCCGACGAACTTATCCGGCAGGGTGCCCGAGTTAATATCATTGATAATTTCACGACCGGCTTTCGCGAAAATCTTGAAGAGATAAAGGGTGATTTTGAGTTCATCGAGGGTGACATAAACGACGATGCCTCAGTTGCCAGAGCCATTGAGGGCGTTGAGGTCGTTTTTCACGAGGCAGCTCTGCCGAGTGTTCCGCGTTCTGTCGAGGATCCTCTCGAAACCCATCGTGTCTGCGTGAACGGCACGGTCAATATGCTCATCAAATCACGCGATGCCGGAGTTAAGAGATTTGTTTATGCGGCTTCGAGTTCCGCCTATGGCGACCAGCCGGTGCTGCCAAAAGTTGAAACAATGCGGCCTGACCCGCTTTCTCCCTACGCCGCCGCAAAGCTGACCGGAGAGCTCTATTGCCGGGCATTTAACAACGTCTACGGCCTGGAGACGGTATCGCTGCGTTACTTTAACGTATTTGGCCCGCGTCAGAATCCGGCGTCTATGTATTCCGGCGTTATCTCGCGGTTCATCGACGCTCTGATGACCGACACTGCGCCTGTTATCTTCGGCGACGGCGAGCAGTCACGCGATTTCACCTACATTGCCAACGTCGTCGACGCGAACATCAAAGCCGCACAAACCACGAAAGGCCTCGGCGAAACCATGAACGCCGCGAACGGCGACCGGATAACGCTCAACGAATTACTCGAAGTATTAAAAAAGATCACCGGCAAAACTGATGCCGTTGCGGATTTTCAACCGGCTCGAAATGGCGATGTAAAGGATTCCCAGGCAGACAACCGCCGTGCCGTGGAGTGTTTCGGCTACGAACAACTCGTTGGCCTGGAAGAAGGGCTCAGAAATACGATCGATTGGTGGAAAGCAAGTAGATTCGCGAAGTGAGTACCAGATTTCTCAGACCCACCTGGTCTGACAACCTGGTACAAAACTAGTTCGCTATTGTGAACGCACTGTCTTCGATGGTTGAGTTGACCTTAACGTCCTTCGCTTTGAAATTGGCGTAAGCCGTCAGCGGGCCGAGGTCGAAACGCTGCGAGTATTTTTTCGGAACGGCGATTCCGTCTACTGTCATAAATTCATCGATCTCGACCGAGGTTGTTATAGTCTGCTGGCCGCTCATCCATTTTGCCTCGTAGCCCTTTATCTGGCCGGTTTTCTCATCCACAACAAAATCTGTGAAAAATCCTTCAGGCGTGGTCATCCTAAAACCTTTTCGCTTCTTGGCGGAGTCCGGCAAAGCCGTAACTACGAAGCCCGCGTCACCGATCTTCGGCAGCAATGGAAAACCGAGGCTCGTAACCGGCGGAAGTGAGAAGCCCTGGATGGAATTGCTCGTTTGCTTGCCGTCAAACACCTGCTTTAGCTGCTGGACCGGGGTGACTATCTCAAAATAGTATTTTTCGCCGCTAAAGGCTGTCGAGAAAGCTCCCGGCAGGCTCTGTCCTTGAAAACTAACATCGACCGATCCTTTAACGAAAAAGCTCTGGAGTTTTTTTAGCTTGTCGCCGCCGTGTGCCGCGAGAGCGGCCTTCGCAATATCGAGCGGAGCAGTGGCTCCAGCACTAGCGGTCAAGGCTGCAGATGGCTTCTCCGCCGGTTTGCCCGTAGCTCCAGGCTGGGCATAACAAATGGATCCAAGGACAACAATGGCGGTAAGAGATGCTAGCGTAAGTTTCATAATGTTGAGGTTCGCAAAAATCGAGTGCTAAATCAAAAAGAGAGTCAGAAACTATTACGTTTCAGACTCTCTTTAGTTTGATTAAATTAAACGGTTTTTGGTTTACCAGTTAAATCGCATATTTAGTTCGATCCTACGATTCGCACTCGCTCCGCCGCCGCCGAATCCTCCAAAACCACCGAATCCGCCGCCGGTCGAGGTGGATTGGCCAAAACGGCTCGAGCTAAGGCTTCCGGATGGAGTGTTAAGGTTTACGATGTTGAATAGGTTCTGGACGTTGATACCAACGCTCAGATTGTAGGGCTTGCGAGCATCGCCGCCGCCACCGAATCCGCCGCCGCCCATGCCGCCTCGCATTCCGCCGCCGCCACCGCCGCTTGCCATCACCATAGCGGGGATAGACATGCCGCCGCCTGCACCAGGAGCACCGCCGCCGGCATTACCTGCTCTCTGAGCCGCAGTTTTACCGAACCCAAAATTTTTACGCATGTTCAAATTGATCGTAATGCTCTTTGGACCTTCGCCGTAGTTGCGGGGCACGATATCTGTAAGGCTGTTGCCGCCGACGTCGCAGAATGACGTTGTCAGGGCTAACTGCTGGCATCGTGCCTGCAGCTCGCCAAAAGTTGGACGTTCGGTAAAGAACCCGTCACCGTTCGAATCGGTTCCCCTCGTAATGTTGAACGGATTGCCCGAACGCATCGTCACGAAAGGATTCATGCTGATGCCCCATGGAAGCGTAACATTGCCGAAGATCGAGACATTGTGACGCACGTCGCCGCGAGCCCTACCATATTCACCGGTGAAATCGTACATGTAAGCAGGCGTGTCATCATCGCCATTCGAGAAACCAAGTCCGTAGTTTACATTGATCGAATACTTAGCGCTGATGTTTGCACGGAAATTTACGTTTAGTCGGTTCGAATTAATAACACCGCTCGATTCAAATACGTTGATGTTTCCCTTCGTCGGGATAGGACGAACGGCACCCACACAGTTGGTCGGCGTGGCACATACAGGTGCGTTGTAGTTACGGGTTCGAATCGAGTGGATCGTCCTGGAAGTGACAAAGGTCGTGGCAAGATTAAACCGGTTTGTCGCGAAGCTGCGTTCCATAGAGAACGCACCCTGCATCGTGTAAGGTGCCTGCAGATCGTCCGCGACATCACGGATCGAACTTGCGGTCTGTGGCAATACAGCCAGGATCTGTGCGGCAGTAAGTGAATTCGTCACGCCGCTGGTCGTAAAGACCGGCTGAGCAAGCAACGCAAGAGCGATCGCACGGCGAGCCGGATCAGTATCATTCGCACTAACAAGCAGGCTGAGCTGATTCACACCATTATTGCGAAGAGCCTGGAGCGTGTTGTTCTGCCCGAAGCGTTCATAAAAGACACCCGCACCGCCGCGGAATACCATTTTCGGCGTCCTCGCACCACCGGCTCCCGGCGACCATGCGAACCCGAATCGCGGAGCAAAATTGAATTTGCTGCTGATGTTCGTCTGGTTCTCATAACGCAGACCAAAACTCAAGAGCAATGCAGGCGAGATCTTCCAGTCATCAGTTGCGAATAGTCCAATTTCCGTCTGTTTTATGGATATTTCCGGGGTACCCGTCGCGATCGAAAACTGCGTCGGGTTATAGATCACGTTTGAATTACCAAGGAGTTTCTGGCGATACTGTTCGATCGACGATACCGTACATCCGGCAGCGCTCGTACAAACGCCCGGGAACGTGTAGGTTCCAGCGTAGTTATTCTCCGAACGGTTAATAACGTCGACATAGCGAAGTTTTCCGCCAAACTTGAATGAGTTCTTAGCACCTAATGATGTGCTGGTAAAATTATTGATCTCGACAGTTTTGTTCCGGTTAAAGCTGTTGCCGATCGACGGGCCGCCTCCGGTAAACGACGATGAAACGTTGATCGTCGGAATCGAGTTATCGCCCGTCTGCTTACTTTCGTTATCCGAATATTCGAAACGCGTTTCGTTAACCGTTTTCGCGTTGATGATCATCGTCTCCGTCAATCGTAGTTCGTTCTCTTTATTCGTAGAACTATATGCACGCGACAGAAGCGACGTGTCGCCAATTCCCTGATTCTTCGAGGTTCCGTTACCAAAGTTGTAACGGACGACCATCGTGTTCTTGTCATTGATCGCGAAATCGATACGTGGGCTGAACGAGAAACGACGTGTCGGACGGGTCACGTCCTGGCGGAAAGGAATAATGTTCAGCGAAGCGTCCAGGATCTGGGCGTTAATGATCGAGCTATCGTCATTCTGACGGTTGTTTATCTCGACATTGAACGACGCTTTACCTTTCTTCAGTGGTCCGGAATAGTTGCCGCCAAAGTTACGCGACTGCGTTGGAGCACGATTTAGTGCGAACGGATTACGTGAGTTCAGACTTTCGTCATTAAAGCTGCCGTTCAGTGAACCGCGGAATTTATCCGAACCAGGACGCGTGAGGATCTCAACACGGCCAAAGCCTATACGATCGTATTCTGCTGAAAACGGATTGCTGTTGATACGGATCTCGCGGATCTGGTCTTTGGTCGGCATCTGGCCGCCGGTGAAACCATCAATGTAGATCTGACCGCCGTTCGGGCCAGCCGCCGCACCAGCAAGTGCCTGCAGAGCTGCCTGCATTTCATCAGGATCGTCGGGCAGGGCTTCGATATCCTTGTCTTTCAGGACGGTGGCGTCTTTGTTGTTCTCAGGCTCGTTGTTGACGCCTTCATTGACCGAAACATCGACATTCTCTTCGATTCCCGCAACCGTGAGAACGATGAACATCTCGTTCTTCTCGCCGGCAGTGATCACAACCTCGGTGTTTTCATACAAGCCGAATTTCGGAGCGATCGCTTTGACCGTGTATTTGCCCGGTGCGAGGCTGTTGATCGTGTACTCGCCTTTCGAATTTGAGATGTAGTCTTTCTTTGCCCCGGTCGCAGAGAGAGCCGAAACCGTAGCACCCACGATGATTGCGCCGTTCGCGTCAGTGACGGTACCGGCGAGACTGCCGTTTGCCTGCGCAAACGCAGAGCTGACGGCCAGCATGGATATAATTCCTAATAAAAACAGGGGTCTGATGAATTTCATGATAATAGTTTGGTTAAATAAAAAATTAAGGGCGGGTCCTGAAAATACTCACCGCCCGAGATCTGGATTTAGGGGAAACCGATGCCATCGAGGCCGGGGATACTAAATCCGCCGTCGACTCCGCCCTGGCCGCCGCGTCCGCCTCGCCCACCGGTCGCCTGAGCCGACCGCAAGAAAGGTTCAACTCCGGCAAATAGCTTGATGGCTTTGATTCGTGCCGTGTCAGATGTTTTCGTGCTCGAAAGAGCAATAATGTCGCCAACCTTCAGATCGGCTGCAGAAATATTTGGCGAGCGTTCGAGCATGTCTTCGACACCACCCGCTCCTCGCCCGCCGCCCATTCCTGGACGGCCCTGTCCTCCCGGTGCTCCACCCGGATTTGTACCCGGATTTCCTGCTGGCGGTTGGGTGCCGCGGGCTGCACCGCCCTGGCCACCCTGTCCGGGTTGGCCAACCGGCCGAGCTCCGCCGCCGGCTCCCATCATCTGGAAGCGAGCGAGCATCTCTGCCTGTTCGGCCGGAAAACGCTTTAATACAGACGTCTCACTAATAACGATAGTTACGTCTTTATTCGTCTGAAGATTTTTGATAACGACTTCGTTCTTCGCCGCGTCGATCGATTTAACGGTTCCGGCGATCGTCTGGAAGGCTCCGGCGACAATCTGCTCAGCCGAAAAGCTCAATCCGTCCGAACTCTTGTCGCCAAGTGCACGAACCATATCTCCGATCTTCGTGTCCGCGAGCGAGCTCGTCACGGCTTCGTCAAACTTGATCGAGTCCGGAGCGTAGCGAAAGAACTTCACACCTTCTTTAGGTGTAACGACGACATTGCTCGCTCCCGTTAAAGTGCGAGTCTCCAGCGTTAACTGATTCGTCTGAGCGTTAACCGCTGTTACTTTCCCCCAGACTCCGCGACGCTGCCATTCGCCGCTTTCTTTTGCGTTCTTCGCAGCGATGTCTGCCTTCGTGATGAAATAAACAGTACGTGCTGGAAGCGTTTTACCGTCCTCCGACATAATACCGCTCACCGTAAGTTTGTCGCCGACACCAACATCCGAAAAAGCTCCCGGCGTTGCGGTAGCGAAGTTTGGATTTTCAGCCGCAACCTTTTTGAAAACAGTTTTGTCGCTCGTGGTAATGTCGACCGGACCGTTTTTGAAATTAACGACAAACTTCTTATCCCCGACCGTGACAACATCGCCGGCGACAACCGTCGGTTTGACGCCAGCCGTCGGCGTTTGCCCCATTACAAGAGCAAAGGCACCTGAGAACAGAAAAATAATGATCGATATAATAACCTGGGCCATAATTTCGTACTTTTATCCTTGAACCTTATACGCGTCAAAAACGCAAATAGATGCGCTTCTCAAGGAGTATGACGTTAATAGTAGCAGTAAGGTTCGAGGCTATTTGTAAAGAAATGTAAAAATCTGCAAGCATTACGCTTAAGGATTCTGCCATTTTGGTGAGGTTTTGCCTGTGAGTACAAGGCCGACGCCGGCGGCGAAGATCACAAAAAGGGCGATCAGCCAGACATACGGCAGCGAGAGGACCAGCGTCCAGGCTAAAACACCAATGAGTAGGGCGAGCGTTTCTGAGCGATTATTGCCCGCCAGAAAGTGCTTTTGGATCAGCTTTCCGGCACTGACCTGAAGGACGACACGGCCGAAAACAAAACCGAGCAGCACGACGACCGCACCGAGGAACGCTATCGTTGCACTCAAATAATTCGGCAGCGTTATGCTTCCGCCGACGACAGCCGTGGCAATAAGCACGAACGAAAACGCTCCTATCGCAAAGATCTTGAGCGACGATAGCTGCACACGGGCAACGGCCCGGCTGACCGCTCCCGGAGCAAGCGTCGTGAAAACGAGCGAAATTACAAACCACACGAGGGCGATAAAGAGCCGCTGTGCCAGAAACCCGAGCGAAAAACTCGGGGCAAAAACACGGCTCGGATCCTGTCCGAAACTGCGTAGTTCTTCTTCGAAAACACCCAGGACGATCGTCTGTTTCCCGCTTCTCGGAGCGGCGAAGTGCTTTCCGGCTTGTACGAACCGCCGATCGCGATGACCTCGCCGCCGATATAGGCGTTCTCTTTCTGCACGATATTTCCGCCGATGGTGGCCACATCGCCCTCAACGCGGCCTTCGACCGTAATGTCGCCGCCGACCACCAGAACGCCTTTCGCTCGTTTGATCACGATGACCGACTTTCCAAAGCTGATAACGTCCTGTTCAGGAGCATCATTCACGATAACCGTAGTTTGGTCCTCGGAAGTTGTGATCTCAGGATTAGCGAATGCGGTGAGGCAAAGAATGGGAATGAATAATACGAGAACAAGAAAGGTTCGGAGCATGGCGGGCACGCGGTAATCAACCGCAAAAGCACATACTCCGAACCTTGTCTCTAATAAATTATTCACCTTGAATGCAGAGAAAACTCATGCCCTGCGTATGTTCAGGACCTTTCGCGAAATCAACATCAATGCCACGCCAAAACACGCAGCGATAGCCAACCCCACGATCACATCAAGGCGGAACTGGCTGGCAAAGGAACGCAAAACGATCACCAGGCCGATAAAAACCGAATAAACCAAATGGCCAAGAAAGCCAGCCACGACAGCTGCCTGCTCAAAAAAACCGTAGAGGCTGCCAAGAAGTGTCCGGGCTTCGGCTCCCATCGCAAACATTACGAAGAGAGCCAATGCGGCGCAGATAAATACCGCGTTGTATCTCTCCCGCGGGCGTCGAAGACCGCTGACCGTACTCTCTGCATTCGCAACTATGTGCTTTGCAAAGTCTGCCGGCAGCTCTATCTCCTTCTCTTCCATCAAGCTCGAATTGAGGCTGCAGAGGAATTGCTTCTGCAGCGTCAGTTCGATCGAACATGATTCGCAAACCGCAAGATGAGATTCCATTTCCAACTCGCGAACGAGATCTAGCTCGCCATCAATATAGGCAGAGATCTCGTCTGATGGGCATTCAAATGCCGCATGTTGAGTTGCTTGCGTCATCCGTTACTTTAGAAACTTGATGGTTAGCGGGTAATTCCACGATTCGCCGTTATTTGCCTTAATGCCGCCGACGATCGGGAAGATGATCGCCAGAAGAAAGACAGCAAGAGTAGTCAGAAATCCGATCAGGACGAACATCAGGATAAAGCTAACGAAAAAGTAGATCGTTGCCGAGATCATCCAGTTGGTGACCATTTTGCCGTGGGCATCGAGTGCCGGCATCTTATCCTTCTGGGTCTGCCAAAGTATGATCGGCAAAACGATCCCGAGCGGAAACACCAGTGCGAAAGCAAGTCCCGAGAGATGCAGGAACATCCCCATCTGTTTTTCTTCGGCCGTTTGCAGAGACATCGGGCCCATTGGCTGCATTTGATAGCTCATAGGTCTAAACTCCCGTAAATCCTCGTTCGATGAACATTTCACGCATCATTTCACGTGCACGAAAAAGACGATTCTTAACAGTGCCGAGCGGCAAACCGGTAATATCGGCGATCTCGTCGTAGCTGAGATCACGTGAGTGTCGAAGTATGATCAGATCGCGGTATGCGGACGGAAGGCATTTAACGACGGAATCGATCTCTGTCCGCCATTCACTGCGTTCGCGGTCCTGCTCGGGCGAAGAGCCGCGGCTTTCCAACTGGATCTGATACGAACCGTCAGCATTTTCGGTCTCCAGGCTCTGCGGCGTTACCGAATTGCGGCGCATATGATCTACCGCAGCGTTATGAGCAATGCGGTAAAGCCACGTCGAGAACTTGTATTCAGGGCTGTATTTGGTGAGCGAGTTGTAAACCTTAATGAAGACTTCCTGAGTGACGTCGAGCGACAGGTCATAGTCGCCCAACATCCGGAAAACATAGCTGGTGATCGGACGCTGGTAACGCCTGACAAGCTCCTCAAAACCGTCGGTACGGCCGTTGACCGCATTGACGATCAACTCGCCATCGGTCAGAGTTCGAATCCCTTCAATTGGTATCGCTTGTGCAGTCATCGCTTGCTCGTTTATTACGGTAATTCTATCCGAATTGTTTCAGAGAGCAAGGCCGCCCAAAGGATTTCAACCACGAAAAAACACGAAAATCCACAAAATGAATGTTATTTCGTGAATTATCGTGATCTTTCGTGGCTGCACTTCCTAAGTTCCAAGAGCCGCAAGCCCAGCCGGTGCAGCGAGATCGTCAAAGCTCAAGCCGCCGCCCGGGAGACTCAACCCAACCTCATCACTGGTCAAAACACGCAGGTTGCGCCCGAGCGCTTCCGAGGCTATCGCCTGCACTTTTGCCGCGACAAGAGTTCGCCCGACAACCAGCAATCTTTCCAGAAGCCCATTCCCGTCCGCTCCACCGAACCGGTCGTTATAGAACATAACGAGCCGATAGATCTCGTCATCAACCTCCGACTGCAGACAGGTAACGGAACGAACAACGGTCGGCTCCGACCCCCTAAGCAGCAATGCCGTAAACCCTTCGTTGTTACCACTGATCAACAGCGAATCAGCCTTATTCTGCCTGTCCATCAGCCAATTCGCCTCACCTACCGCTCGCGGAAGGATAAGCCCGGCCTTCCAGCCGAGCGATTCAAAGTGGGATTCGTATTCGTCGATCACGGCGAGCCGAACCGCCGTAGCAAAATATCGCACACGGCCTTCTTTGTCAGGCGAGATCTTTTCCTTTGCGATCCGTAATTCCGCGGCCGGAGCACCAAAGTTTTGCTCGGATTTCCAATCGAGCACCTCTTCAGCTTCCTTGCTGTTCGCGGGTACGCTGTCGAGTGTCAGAATTGCGGTTCGGGCCGTGCTGCTCGGCAGGGCCACGGACCAGCGCTTTTGCTTCAGAAGGCCCGAGATCTCAGCTACCTCTCGCAAACAGGATGAGAATTCCAACTGATCGTGAATGTTGACGTCAAGAAAACTGGGCGTGACAAGCCCCGCCGGTAATTCGACCGAACCGGCCTGCTTTACCGTATAGCCTCGCCGCCCGCCTGAAAGCGCTACGGCAGAAATAAAATTGCTCTCAATTCCCAATGCCGCATTTGGATAGTTGGGCTGAGTAATAGAAGAAAACATAAAGTTTAGCCGGAGATCAATAATCGCTGTAGGGAACGCCGTTCACATCCTCACCTGGAGCGAGTGTCTTAACGTTTACCAGGCCCTGCTCACCATCGGCAGAATTCGGGTCCTCACCCTGTATCTCATCCCATTCCTGTTTTTCTGAGATCGGGTCGTATGGCTTTTCGCGCAGGTATTTCGACTCGACCAGATCGTCAACCGACGAGGGAAGCTTGCCCTTATCACCCGCATACTGGTCGATCGCACGCCGCAGCTGGAAAAGGTTCTCTTTCAAAACGATCTCGCGAGCATTCCGCACGCTCCGCTCATACGTCGGCACCGCGATCGAGAGCAGGATGATCATGATAAACATCGCGATCATCAGCTCAAGCAAAGAAAATCCTTTCTGTTTTTGGATTTTAGATTTTGGATCCTGGATCTTTGGCGGATACGAAACTGCCCGCCGCGCTAAATGCGACGAGAAATCAAAAATCGAAAATCGAAAATCGAAGCTCCGTTTCTTACCAATCACTATACTTCTCTCCATTCATAGCCTCCTCTTCCGAGGATGAACGCACGTCGAAGACATTTATGTCGTCCCAGTTTTCCGAGTCAACGTCCTGATAAGAGGAACGAAGCTTCCATTCTTTTTCGCCGGTCATCGGATCGACCGGGATCTCGCGAAGGTAAACCTTAATGATCTCTTTCTCTTCGTTGATCTCGGTCGCCTGCAATGAACCATCACGGATCCCGCTGCCACTGGTTAGATTGGGCTGCCGTGACTTAACTTTTACGCCATCAGCGAGCATTTCAAGCGATGGGGGATAGCGGTCGAGATTGTCTGATTCAAAGATCTTGCAGTCGTCGATCACGACGCGGCTTCGAGGATCGGTCGGAACTATACCGCCGCCGCCCGGGATCGTCGGGTTCACGGAGTTCACCGCTCCTTGCGGACACGCTCCATACGTGTCGCGTTTAAATTCATCGATCGCCCGCCGCATCGTTGCCAGAGCTTCGCGTAAACGCTGTTCCTTCTGGCGTTTGAGGGCGTTCTGAGCCATCGGGATCGTGCCCATAACGAGCACGGCGAGAACCCCAAGCGTAGCAATCAACTCGAGCATGCTGTAACCCGACTGCCCTTTAAGTTGTCGAACAAGTTTGCTCATTTATTCCTGAAACTTCAGCATCAGATTGCGGCCCTGAGCCGTCTGAAAATTGAACATATCCCGATCGAATTCGATCAGCGGCTTGCCGGGGACGAGAGCTTCGATCTCGAGAAATGCGAGCGTACCGGCCGGGATCAGGCCTTTCTCATCGAACGAGGTAAAGGTAACGTACAGTTTGCCGCGTTCATTTAGGAAAGGGTTCGCCGGGGTTTTTGCCATAGCACCGAAAACGTCCCCGTAGCTGACCGAACGCACCGCAAGCTTTGTCGGATCGTATTTCAATCCCATCGTCGCCGTTCGAAACGCCCCGCTTCCCTGCATAAGTACCGGAACCTTGACATTGTCGCCGGCCTTCATCTCGGTCAGCTCCGTACCGAGCCGAAGCTCAACGGCTGCCGCGGCCTCTTGATTCTCTGATACAGGCTTCGATTCAGCAGGGACAGCGGGATTGTCATTCTCTGGTTTTTCTTTTATTTCAAGCGTTTTGAGCGGAGCGGCAGTTTGCGTATTAACAATTTCCGGGACCGTAGGGTTCACCAAATTAGAGGTCTTATTTAGCTGTATCGTGCTCGCGCTATTGTCGATAGCCTTTAGGCCCGGTATCGCCGCTGCAAGCGCCTCCGGAGTTGTCATTTCCGTGTCGTTGATCTTTGTCTTGCTGACATCGACCGCGGCAACGTCTGACTTGACGTACTCAACCGGCTGATCGGGAAGCTGAACATCTGATACATTCGGAATTCGGCGTGCAGCTGCGAGTAGCTCGTCCCGCTCTTCCTGAACGATCAGTTCCTGAAGCGTGCCGGTCGTCGGCACACCCTGGCTTCCCGTTTCACGCTCGATCTCATCCTCGGGCAAAATGGCCGGAGCACGTATCACACGCGGTGTAACGGCTATGACGATATCAACCTGGCGATTGTCTCGTGTCGGAGCCGTGAACAAACGGCCAATGATCGGAATAAGCCCGAGGATAGGTAATCCCTGCTTTCCACGACTCTCGACGCCTTGTGCGACGCTTGCTAGAAGTAATGTTTTGTTGTTCTGGATCCTCGCCGTGCCCTTGATCGTTCTTTCTGTGAACGTCGGCGTCAGCGTCTGGGCACCTGAAACGTCTTTCGACTCGATCTCCATAGCGACCTGAACATCCTGATTCGGAAAAACGATCGGTTTGAATTTCAGCGTCAGACCTACCTGCTCATAATTGATAACGTCCGAAGTAACACCGCCGTTAATACCGCCTGTATTAACGACACCAGTATTGAATGACGCCGACTTTACCGGAACACGCTGTCCGATACGGGCTGACGAATCTTCGTTGTTAAAAGCATGGATCTGCGAGAAAGCAAGTAATTTCGTATCGTTCTTACTCTGAAATGCCGTTAAATTCGCGGACGGCAGAATGATGCCGGTCGGAATAACCGAACTCAAGACGGTTGCGGCGGCAGTTCCCACGGCTGCATTGAAAAGCCCCTGTCCGCCCAGACGGACCTGGCCAGTTTGTGAACCGCCGAGATTCGTCAACTGTGACTGGGTACCGACCTGATTACCAAACTGCAGAAGGTCGTTCTTGTTCACCTCGTAGATCGCCACATCCATAACGACCTCGGCACGATCTTTATCGAGCGATTTGATTAGCTGTCCGATCAGGCGAATGTTCTCTGACGTATCACGGATGGTTACGCTGTTCGTTGCCTCATCCTGCAGAACGATGGTCTGGCTGCGTCCCGGCTGTGCGGGGATCGCCGTCTGCACGACCTTAACAATATCTTTAGGAGCAGCGTTGGCAAGATAAAATGTTCTTAAGACCAATTGCTGAAATTTCTGCCGCTGATTTTGGTTCGCAACTATGATCGTCCGCGGGCCAACTTTCTGAAAGAAAAGCCCTTCCTGCATGAAAATGTAATCGAGTGCACGGGCGGCCGAAACATTCTTTAGATCGATATTCGTCTTGGCCCCGGACACACGAAATGATTCCTTATCAAAGAGCACGTTGAGATCCAGGTCTTTCGCGAGTTCTTTGATAATGAACTGCGTATCAACGCCCGACGGGAACGGCAGATCGCGAAGCTTCTCGAGCTTCTGCGGCATCTGCACAGCGGCGGGAACAACAGCCGCTGAACCGCCGGTCATTACCATCTTGACCTTACCCGGATCGTCTTTCTTTGGATTCTTCGGATCTCCGGAACCTTCGTTTATTTCCTGCTGCAGCCTGACCATACGGTCCATTTCCGATTTTGCCAGTTCGTTCGTCGGGTCAAACGCATAAGCCCGTCGGAAAGCTACATAAGCTGCCTCATAATCTTTTTCTTTAGCCGCAGAAGTCCCCTTCTTCATATACTGCTGCGACGCATTAAAGAGCGAACGCGTCAGGTGCAGGCGGTATTCAGGATTCTTCGGGCTGTCTGCCACCGCGAGAGCAAATTGCTCGACTGCTTTGTCCCATTCCTCTGCCGCCTCATGCTTAACGCCTTGAGAAAAGTATTTTTTTCCATTGTCCATGGCCGCTAGGGTCACGATCGGCGAAAGCAGCGACATCAGAATAAACAGGCTAACGACAAAACGAAGGTGGATAGATCTTTTCATAACGTATAAAACTGGTCTTGTGGTCGGACCGACAAATTTATTGCAGCCAAACGATATACACGCGAGTCTCACCGCAAAGTTTCAAAAGGTTTGATGCAGCTTTCTAGAAAAATAACGGTCTAATTTTCGGATTATCGGCAGGAAAATGCAACCTTTATGACGGTTCCGCCTTTACTCCGCGTTAGAACCGCCTGAGTGAGCGGGCGGAACGATCTGAATAAAATTCTAACGCCAACGCTCGAATTCTACTCCACGTGTAAACCTATCTCGGCTTTGATCTTACCCGATCGTCGTTCCGTCCGCTTACGCAGGCGGTTCTGACAACTGCCGCCGCAAATAATCCAACGCTGCCTGGCTCGAACGCCACCGGATCAAATATCGGTCTCCCGGCAGCACGAGCCTCACAGATTTCACGCCCTTCGGCCCTGCGTAGCCGATAAAGACAGTTCCAACCGGTTTTTCCTCGCTGCCGCCGTCGGGCCCGGCAATTCCCGTTACCGATATCGCGTGATCTGTCGAAGCGTATTCCCGCATGCCAACAGCCATCGCTTCAGCACACTCGGCACTGACCGCTCCGTGCGTTTCGAGTATCTCGGCAGGAACGCCAAGTGTCCGCATCTTCGCCGCGTTGGAATACGTGATCGCACCTTCCATAAAATACGCAGACGAGCCGGGAACTTCCGTTAATCGCTGACCGATCAGCCCGCCGGTACAGCTTTCAGCGACCGCGACAGTTTGGCCAAGTTTCGCCAGACGCTTACCGACGACCTCTTCCATGCTTTCACCGTGGGTGGAAAAAACCGCATTTCCCAGCGCAGCGGCGAGTTCCTCTGCCAGTTTATCCGCCGTCGCCTGAGATGTCTCAGGATCGCTTGCCTGTGCGGCAACGTGGATCTCGACCTCGCTCTTATTAAATAGAATTGAAGTTTGAACGTCAGGATAAGCGGTATATATAGGAGCTGCGATCTCATCAACCGCCGATTCGCCCTTTCCGGAAACCTTCAGCAGACGCCGCCGCACAAATACATCGCCCGAGACCGCCTGAAATTTAGGGAAAACGTGCTCCAGAAACATCGGCTGATTCTCACGCGGCGGCCCGGGGAGGATCGCGAGCATTTTTCCGTCGATCTCAAGGTACATCCCGACCGCTGAGCCGTTAGGATTCGGCAATATCTCCGAGCCGTCCATCACAAATGCCTGCCGCTTATTGATCTCCGGCATTTCACGGCCCCACGCTCGAAAGCGTTCGCGCAAATGCTGCTCGATATCGTCGTGATAAACCAGCTCTCGTCCGACCGCACTCGCCGTAAACTGCCGCGTAATATCGTCCTCAGTCGGCCCAAGCCCGCCGGTCGTGATCACAATATCCGATCGCCGCATCGCATCCCGCACCGTTTCCTCCAACCGATCGCCGTCATCGCCGACGATGGTCTTCAGTTTGACGTCGATACCGATGTCGTTAAGCTTTTCCGTTAGCCAAAGACTGTTCGTATCGGTCTTATCCGGCGTCAAAAGCTCAGATCCAATAGCAATAATTTCTGCACTTAGCATATGTCCATATTGCACAAGCCCGCGCGTAAGCAAGGGCGGAACATTCAACGTTGAGCGATTCGCCCTTGCTTACGCGCGGGCTTGTGCCTCAAAACTAGTAGATCTCGACAACAGGCTTCCCATCAGCTCCGATATACGCCCGATACATTCCTTCAGAATTGAAGGATATCGCCATAAAACCAAACCGGTCCATCGCGATAACGCCGCCGTCGCCGCCCATTGATTGGAGCTTTTTCTTGATGACCGTATCGGCCGCATTCTGGATCGGCATCTGGCGGTATTCCACCAACGAACAGATATCGCGAGCCACACCGAGCCGTATAAAATACTCGCCCCAACCGGTAGCCGAGACCGCACACGAATTATTGTTCGCATAGGTCCCGGCCCCAATGATCGGAGCATCGCCAACCCGCCCGAATTTCTTATTCGTCATCCCGCCCGTCGAAGTACCCGCCGCCAAGTTCCCGTCTTTATCGAGAGCAACCGCGCCAACAGTCCCAAACCGGTTGATACCAAGCGAAGAAGCGGGAATAGACCCGGAAACGCCCGGCTTCTTCTCACCTTCCGCCTTTCTCTTCTTCTCCTCTTCTTCCTTTAAGACTTGCTGCAAAGCATCCCAACGGTGCTGCGTCCAGAAATACTTTTCGTCAACAAAATCGATCTTCTGCGTCTTCGCAAATTTTTCGGCACCTTCGCCGATCATCATCACGTGCTCCGACTTTTCCATCACGGCACGCGCGAGAGTTATCGGATTTTTGATATGCCGCAGCCCAGCGACCGCTCCCGCACCCTGCGTTTTGCCGTCCATGATCGACGCATCTAGTTCGTTCGTACCGTCATGCGTAAAGACCGCACCTTTGCCGGCATTGAACAACGGCGAATCTTCGAGGATCTTGATCGCCGCGACGACCGCGTCAACGCTCGTATTCCCTTCCTGCAATACCTTATAGCCGGCCAAAACCGCCCGTTCCAGATCAGCCCGAAAAGCCTTTTCCTTCTCCGGGGTCATCGACGACTTAGCCAAAACGCCGGCACCGCCATGGATCATAAACCCAAGCCGCGGATTCTGCGGGCCTTGAAGCTGCTTTAATTCAGTGAAAGTCGGTTTCTGACCAAATGTTACATCAGGCGTGACAAAACTCGCGATAACCAAAAACAAAACTAAAATTCGCATAATGACTGGACGGCGAGCATCCTGCTCGCCCATGTATTCTCAATAAAAACCTAAACCAAAATCAGGATGGGCAAGCAGAATGCTCACCCTCCAGTCGCGGTCAGATAACTTTTGACCATCTTCATATCTTCCCAAACCTCGCGCTTCTTGTGCGGGTCACGAAGAAGATACGCGGGATGAAACGTCGGCATGACTTTCGTACCCAAATAATCATGAAACCGGCCACGCAGCTTCGATATCGGCACCTTCGTCTCGAGCAAATTCTGCGCCGCCGTCGCTCCCAACACCACAATCACCTTTGGACGAACCACCGCGATCTCGCGTTGCAGAAATGGTTTGCACACCACGGATTCATCCGGTTCGGGTGCTCGATTCCCCGGCGGGCGGCAGCGAGTTATGCTGCCGATAAAAACGTCTTTGCGAGGTATCTGCAAGCCTTTCTCAATAATATCGGTCAGCAATTGCCCGGCCTTCCCGACAAACGGCTCGCCCTGCGCATCCTCATCCGCTCCCGGAGCCTCGCCGACAAACATCAGGTCAGCATTAAAATTACCAACACTGTTCACAACCTGCGTCCGCCCAAGATCACAAAGCTTGCAACGCCGGCAATCCTTCCCGATCTCAGCCCTGATCTGCTCGATAGTTTCCGTCGCCTCAGGCAAGCCTAGCAACGTATCAAAAGCCGGAACGCTCGTTTGCGTCTCCTGTCTCTTGTCTCCAGTCTCCGGCCTCTCTTCAGGGTTGTATTTATCAAAAAATGGCACAGTTTTTTTCCTTGTAGAAAGAGTCGGCAGCGAGGACAATCGCGAACCGGCAGGCGGTCGCTCCGTTGTTTTTATTTCCGGCCGCGGCATTTGCGGGATCTCATGGCTCTCCGCGTTTACGATTCTCTCTGCCCTCGGCTCCGAAATTTGAGATCTCAAATTTGAGATATGACTGTGCCCCGCGAATTTCAGCAAATGCTCCGACAAGCTCACGTCAAACGACTCAACGCCAAGCTCCTGCAAATACAGCACTTGCTCGCGTACGTCAGAAATGAGTTCGTTGATCTCGTTGGTCATCGTGTTTGGATCAGAATTGTTAATTGATAAGTGGTACATTGTTAATTGGTTACCAATTAACGATCCGGCAATTAACAACTTACGACTGCCGTAATCGGAGAACCTCGTCCAGAATGCGATCGGCCATTTCCCGTTTCGACATCAACGGCAGCTCGATCTCGTCGCCCGAACGCGTCAGGATCGTCGCGATGTTGGTATCCGTATTAAATCCCGCTCCAGCCTTAGTAATATCGTTCGCTACCACTAGATCAAGGCCTTTCTTTTCCATTTTTGACCGGGCGTAGCCCACAACATCATTCGTCTCCGCCGCAAATCCGACGACGAGCAGCCCTTCGTGACGGTGAAGTGAAACGTCGTTCAGTATATCGAGGGTCTTTCTAAGCTCAAGCGTCATTAAATCGCGGCCGTCCTTCTTGATCTTCGAATCTGCGGGATTTGCCGGTGCGTAATCCGCGACAGCCGCAGCACCGACGAAGACCGTTGCCGCTTTCAACTCGTTCATCACCACAGCGTGCATCTCGTCAGCTGACACGGCATGGATCAAATGCACGCCATCCGGCGGCGGTACCGTCGTCACACCAGCCACAACCGTAACTGTCGCCCCCCTCGCGGCCGCCGCCTGAGCCACCGCAAACCCCATCTTCCCCGACGAATGATTAGAAATGAACCGAACCGGATCGATCGCCTCACGCGTGCCACCAACTGTAATGAGAAAGTTTTCGCCCGCCAAGTCTGAGACATGAGACAGGAGACTTGAGACAGGAGCCAGAGAGCCTGAAATGTCTTCGGGCTCTTGTCTCTTATCTCCCGTCTCCTGTCTCCCGTCTCCCGTCTTCAACAAGGAAAGAGCCTGCTCGACAATATTCTCCACATCCTCCAACTTCCCCGTCCCGACCGTCTTACACGCGAGTTCCCCCGCGACCGGCTCGACAAAATGCACTCCGTCGGCCCGTAGCTGCGCCACATTCCGCCGCGTGGCGGGCTGTTCCCACATCGTCGTATTCATCGCCGGGGCGATCATCACGGGTGCGGTCGTCGCGAGATAGGTCGAAGAAAGAAAATCATCCGCCACGCCGTTCGCGAATTTGGCAATGACATTCGCCGTCGCCGGGACGATCAGCAGCAGGTCGATGTTTTGCGAAAAATTGATGTGCGCGATCGGATCAGGATTCGCCGGATCGTAGTCGTCAACGATGACATGCCGTTCCGTCAAAGCCCTAAACGTCAACGGCTGCACAAACTCCGTCGCATGCCGCGTCATCGCAACCTGAACATCGCACCCGGCCTTCTGCAACAGCCGCAAAACCTCGACCGCCTTATAAGCCGCAATACCGCCCGAAACGCCTAAACCTATGCGAAATTTCGTCATATTCGAAGGATTATCTTACACCACAACCATCTCTGATGATAGAATGCGCGTAGTTACCGACATGATCGCTAGTGTTAGACCAGCTTTACTCACGATCGGCCTGATCATCACATCGGCGGCATATCTTTTTGCACAAAAGAGCACTTCGCTCGTGGTCCGTGGCTCAGTCACAGACGTTCGGGTCGAGGGTAGACTTGAGTCGTTCCTTCTTGACCCGAAAAACGAATTTGCAGGTAGACGATGGGAACGAAAAGACATCTATTTCAGCCTTAGCGTTCAAATTCAACTCTGCAATCAGGATGAAGCGAGACTGATTGTACCGTATGGGAGATTCTATTCCGACGACCGTCAAAAGATCCTGTTTCGCGACTTCCCTGCCTCCGATAGCAAGGTTGCTGCGTCGGCAACCGGTAAGAAATCGTCATATGACGACACGGAAATGCTGCTTAAGGAACTTGAAAAGCCTGAACCTTCAGCTTTTTACTTCGCATCGATCGAACCAGGAACTTGTTTCGAATATCGCACGAGAATACCGATATCTAGTGGATTTCGAGTCGAGACACGGCCGAGTGACAAAAAGTGGGAACCAGATCTCGAATTTGCGATGCCCGAACACCCATACTTTACCATCCAGAATACTCGATCGTTTCCCGATACTCTTCCCATCACAGAGGCGAAAGCTCGTTGGAGAAAACTTGGACGTCTTTTAACAACCGTCGATGATAACTTTTTCCTTGAAACCGAACTTATCACTAATAAACTGCTGGAAGTGCTTCCTGAAAAGTCGAAAAATCCTTCGAATTAACTAACAACTCAACCTCTTCCCTCGCCCACGGCGAATATCCGTTCGCCGGATCGGCAACCTCGACGACGAACCGTTCCCAATCGACCCATTTCACATCATTCACTTCTAGCGGATTTGGACGCGGCAAAGCGGATGCAAAACCAACAAAAACCGGACATATCTCGTTCTCGACTACACCATCTTTTTCGGCGCGGTAGCGGAAATCGGGGAGGATGAGGTGGAGTTTGTTGACTTGCATCCCGAGTTCGTATTTCAGACGGCGGCGGGCGGCACGCTCGGTGGATTCGTGAAGCATGACGTGGCCGCAGCACGAGTTTGACCAGACGCCGGGCCAGGTTTTTTTGGTGAGGGCACGCTGCTGGAGCAGCAATTCGCCTTTGTCGTTGAAGAGGAAGACCGAGAAGGCTCGATGGCGCCGGGTCTCGCCGTCATGAGCGGGCAGCTT
Organism: Acidobacteriota bacterium; assembly: GCA_016703965.1. NCBI lineage: Bacteria > Pseudomonadati > Acidobacteriota > Acidobacteriota bacterium. The sequence goes on along the minus strand of JADJBB010000025.1, from coordinate 169,382 downwards.
TCGCGAAGTGCCTATCGGGTTGTTGTATTCGTCAACATACACGATCATGTCGTCAAAGGCGTAGTGGTATTTGGCGTAAAACCCTGCGAGCAAGGCAACAGCGACGACCCCTATCGCTAAGGGCCAATACATCCCCGAGAAAAACGCGATGAAAGTCCAAAACGAGACAATAAAAAACGCACTCGAGATCATTTGCGCCGGGGCGGGCAGCAAAGGTTTTTTGATCAGGGTAAAGATCTCAAGCACGGCCCCGGCAATTGCCCCCGAAAACAGCCAGCCTAGAAAATTCGAAACCGGCACGCCATAAAATACACCGCCGCCCTCGTACCGCCAGAACCCGATCTTCACCGCTCCCGGATCGAGCACGAGATCGAAAACAACCAAAATAACCGCAACCAACACGATCCTCACCGCCCACAGCTTACCGCTCACCGCTAGCCGTTTGCTGATAGCAAACGCCGCCAAAACCAAAGGCGTCCACGCCAGAAAAACCGTCCACGGTGTATATCCAAGCAATCGATATCCCAACAGATCCGAATATCCAAAATGCCCGTACGGAAAGCCCGTAATGATCGCACTCGTCTCAATGACCAAAGCCAAAACGCCCAGCACGACGAATAACAAAACAGCATCGCGAACGCCGAGCCACATCTTCACCGCCCAAAACGCGGGAGCGGCGAAAAGAATGATGTTGATGCCCGAAACAAACGCCGCCTCAGCCGGGATCACGACATTCGACATGAAGAAAGCGCTCGTCGCCAATATAGCCAATACGCCCACGACTAACCAAAGTTGTTTTGAACTGATCACCATCAAGCCAAAATCTGATTTTGCGGCTTGCCGCTCTATTTGCGGCGAAGCTTGCTTCGCCGATTGATCGACTGTAATTTCTCGCGGCTTGCCGTCGCCCAAAGTTGAGATCCCCTCAACCTCAGCGGCAGCAAGCTGCAAGGGGAATCTTTTGCATCCCGGAGAAGCAAGCTTCTCCGCAAATAGACGGGCACAGCCCGAAAGCCTAAGATATATCTCGAATGCCCGATCTCCGTTTTTTACTAAAAGTCAGCCGCCCGCGGTTTTGGTTCTATATTTTCGGTCCGTACATCGTCGGCCTAGTGGCCGCTATTTCCGAACGCAGCGAACTACTGACTTGGCGGCCGGCGGTTTTCGCATTGTTTTTTCTATTTCCAGCAAACCTGCTGATCTACGGCGTCAACGACATTTTCGATTACGAAACCGACAAGCTAAACGAAAAAAAGACTGAATATGAAGCCCTCGTCGCTCCTGATCGCCGAAAACTTTTAACGATCGCCATACTCGCGACAAATCTACCGTTCATCATCGCCGCGATCATTTTCGCACCCGTTGCGTTGCCCTCGCTCGCGGGGTTTCTGTTCTTCTCGATCTTCTACTCAGCACCGCCGATCAGGGCAAAGGCGAAGCCGTTTCTCGATTCGGCGTTCAATATACTGTACGTCTTTCCGGGAGCTTTCGCTTATCAAATGCTGTCCGGCTCGTTCCCGCCGATCACCCTTATGATCGCCGCCGGATGCTGGACAGCCGCGATGCATGCTTATTCCGCAATTCCCGACATCGAGGCTGATAAAAAGGCAAACCTACAAACCATCGCCACCGTCTGCGGCCCTTATCTGACGCTCGCGATCTGCGCGGCCTTGTATCTCGCCGCCGCAATCATCTCATTCGAATACCTCGGTATGGTGAGCGTTTCGCTCGGCTTTGCGTACGTTTTTTTGATGCTCGCATCGGTTCGGTCTTATCGAACGGGCAGGCTTTTCAAGCTTTACAAGGCATTTCCGCTAATAAACATCCTGGCCGGTTTCATACTTTTTTGGGAAGTCGCCTTACAAAAACTCCTTTAAATTGCCTCCAGCTTCAGCTGGAGGTTAATTGCCAATTTTTAATAGGGGCTTTAGCCAAACCGCCGATTCGGCTAAAGCCAGTTTGATTTTCACATTGAACCTCCAGCTAAAGCTGGAGGCAATTGATGTAGAACTAAAGCGACTCCATTGGCTCCGCCGTTTTTATCCCATGCACGCGCTTATACGCGAGTTCCGCCGAGATCAGACATATCTGCGTTCCGATTCCCGGATTTGTTCCCGCTCCGACATAAAATAGATTCTCGACCTTTTTCGATTTATTCTTCGGCCGGAATATTGCCGTCTGCCGCAGCGTGTGGGCTAGACCAAGAGCCGTGCCTTTGAACGCATTGTAATCAACGCCAAAATCCGCGACCGTGTAAATTCTCTTGTACTCGATCTTTTCCCGAAGCCCCGGCAGGTTCATCTCGGTCTCCATCAACGCTAGAACGCGTTCCGCATACGCTTCCTTTTCCGCTTCCGATATCTCCAATCCCGAAGCGATAGGAACCAGCACAAACAAATTCTCTTTCCCTTCAGGTGCAACCGACGGGTCGGTCACGCTCGGAGCGCATACATATAGCGATGGCTCGTCCGGCAGTCGCGGGTCCTTATATATGTCGTCAAAATTTTTGCGCCAATCTTCCGAGAACAGCAGATTATGATGTGTCAGCGAAGGCAGTTTTTCGCTGACGCCGAGGTACATAATGAACGCCGATGGAGCCATCGTGCGTTTTTGCCAGTATTTTTCTTTGTGTGTCTGCTGCGGAATGTCGAGCAGTTTAGTCTCGGTGAACCACATATCGGCGTTCGATATGACGAGGTCGGCGTCGATCACTTCACCGCCTTCTAAACGTACACCAACTGCCTTTCCGTCGCGAACCAGGATCTTCTCGACCGGCGAATTCCTCCGCAGCGTCGCACCGTTCTTCTCCGCGATATTCGACAAAGCCCGTATCAGCTCGTAAAACCGCCCTGCGGATAGAATACGCCCTGGTTAAAATCCATGTGCGACATCAGGTTGTACAGGGCCGGGGCCTCGTACGGCGAGGTGCCGAGAAAGACCATCGTGTATTCCATCACCTGCTGCAGCTTTTTCGAGGTGAAAAATTTCGACACGAACTTATGCATCGTCGAGAAAACCGAAAGCTTTTGCCCCTCGGTCATCACACGTTTGTTGAAGAAATCAAAGATCGTGTCGTAGTTCTTAAACATGAAGTGCTGCGTCGCGACCTCATATTGATATTCGGATTGTTTCAAATACGCCCGCAGCTTGTCGCCCGCTCCGGGCTCGATAGCGTCGAACGTTGCGGTGTCGATGTCGATGTTCGAATTGATATCGAGCGGATCGCCATTGTTGCGAAAAAAAATGCGGTACGACGGGCCAAGTTTTACGAGATCGAGATGATCCTCGACCTTTTCCCCAACGAGGTTGAAATAATGCTCGAAAATATCCGGAGCCAAATACCACGACGGCCCCATGTCGAATTTGAAGCCTTGCTCCGAAAAAATATTCGCCCGCCCGCCCAGATTCGCGTTTTTTTCGACGACAGTGACGTCATACCCCTTACGCGCAAACAGCCCTGCGGCCCCAAGCCCGCCGATCCCGGCTCCGATAATGACTAATTTTTTCATAATGCATGCCGGGAACGCAGGCGCCCTCGCCTGCAACGCCGGTTCCTCCGGCGTAACGCAGCTTAATATTATTTACCCTGGCCAATCAGCGCGTTCGTCAGCGTCCCGAGGCGGAACGCTTGCAGGCGAGGGCGCCTGCGTTCCCGGCTTATTCATAAACCCCGACCAAAGCCTTCGCCGAGAGCCATAGCTTTTGCCGGAAATTGGTTCTCACGCGTCCCAGATATACATTGTAATTAACGCGCTCGACTTCGGCTAAGATGGCTTTATAAAGCACATACGAGATCCTGACGGCCAACCGCCCGCGGAAGGCGAGCATCGGGATACCGGGCAGGGCTTCGCGATAGACCTCACGATTTCGCTCGATCTGGAACTTCATAAACTCGACAAAACGCTCGTCCCAAACGCGTTCCGAGATGTCGGCGTTCGACAAACCGAACCGCCGCAGCTCGTCCTGCGGCATGTAGACCCGCCCGAGTTCTTCGTAGTCTTCGCGAATGTCCCGCAGAAAATTCGTGAGCTGAAATGCGTACCCGAGTTTCAACGCATGCTCAAAAGCCTTGTCGGTCGAATACCCGACGATCTTAGTCACCATCAGCCCGATCACTCCGGCCGAACCGTACATGTATTCCTCGAGTTCGGCGTAGTTGGCATACGTGTCGCGTTCCTCGTCCATGAACATCGACCGCAGAAACGCTTCGCCGTGTTCCTCAGGAATGTCGAACTTCTTAAAATAATGGACGATCGCGTTCATCACGCTGTCGTCGCTGCCGCCTGCTTTCATGGCGGAGCGCCAGCGTTCACGCCAATCGTTTAGCTGAGCGATCGTCTCATCCTTACCGACCTTCGCCTTACCATCAACGATCTCATCCGGGATCCGCGCGAACGCATAAATTGCGTAAATCCCCTCGCGAACCTCACGCGGGAAGAACTGCGTCGCGAAATAATAGCTCGTACCGTATTTTTTAGTGATCGCCTGACATTCGACGAGGCCCTTGGCGAGAAATTCTCTTTTGTCTAGATCAGAATCCATTTAGCAGCGGTTCATTTTGAGATCCTGTTCTAACGAAGTTTGACCTCGCTCTGCGATCTCTGCGTCTTACCTCAGCAGCCTCTGCGAGGAATATACCTCAAGTTACCTCAGTCACTATCCTCGAAGAGTTCGCAAAGTAGGACGCCGAGGTAAGCAACTGCCGCGAATTTTATGTTTTCGCGCTATATTATATCTTAGATTCAAATAATTGCTTGGCCGCGCATCCAATTCGGAACTGTACTCGAAACGGATTTTTAGGCATATTTTTAAGAATCTACAGATGACGGTTAAATTCACCACCAAGATAAATGACCTCTGGCAATTTGTCGCTGCGAGCAAGCCGCAGATCGAGCGGGCGCTCGAGCATAATCTGCCGTTCGCACCGAGCACTGTCGAAACCGAGTTCAACGCCGCCGTCCGCTACGCCGTTTTCCCGGGCGGCAAGCGCCTGCGTCCGGTATTGACGCTGCTCGGAGCCGAGCTTTTTGGCGGCCAGCCTGAGGACGTTCTGAACGCAGCGTCGGCGGTAGAATACATTCATACAAGCTCCCTGATCTTTGACGATCTGCCCTGTATGGACAATTCGCCGCATCGGCGTGGGAAGCTCGCTCTGCACGAAAAGTTTGGCGAAGGGCTTTCGACGCTGGTGGCGATCGGATTCCTGAATCAATCTTACCAATTGGTCACGCTCGACGGCCGCGGCGATCGCGAACGCACGGTTGATGCCATTCTCGAGACCGTTCAGTGCGTCGGTCCGGGCGGAATGGTCGGCGGCCAATCTGTCGATCTCAAGATCGCGACCTGCAACGAGTGCAAGGTCTGCGCCCGCTCACTCTATGGCGGCGTGCTTAACCTGAAAACATCGTCGCTCATACGGCTCGCGTTGAATTTAGGAGCGATACTCTCAGGCGGCCGCGGCGACCAGATCGACGCTCTCTCCGATTTTGCCGAAGCCCTCGGCCACGCATATCAGATCAGTGATGACATCATAGATATGCAGCAGGATGCGGCTATCCTCGGAAACCTGAACCCAACCGACGCAGCCCGGGCCGCCGAAACACTGGCGAAAAAGGTCGCCGAATCAAAAAGAGTTCTCACCGACAATTTCCCGCCGTCCGCAGCCCGAACGCGTCTCGTCCAGCTAGTCGATTACGTCGCAGAGCGTAAGCACTGATAAACTAGTCGAATGACAAAGACTCTCTCGTCCGAGGTCGTTTATCACGGCCGCGTTTTCGACATCCTCAAAGACCGCATCGCCGAGGCCACGCCCGACGGCACATCCGAATACGACCGCGAGGTCATCACCCACAACGGCAGCGCCGTCATCGTCCCGCTCTTTGCCGATGGCACCGTCGCCCTCGTCAAACAATACCGCCACGCCGCCGGAAAGTATCTTTTAGAATTGCCCGCCGGCTCCCTCGACACCCCAGACGAAGTCCCCGAACACGGCGCCCATCGCGAACTCGAAGAAGAGATCGGCGTCCGAGCCGCCAAAATGGAATTGATAGCCGAATTCTACGTCTCCCCCGGCTTCCTCTCCGAAAAAATGTTCGTCTACCTGGCCACCGACCTAACCGAAACCCAACAAAACCTCGACGAAGACGAACACGTAGAAATAGTCCGCCTACCTCTAAGTAAGGCCATGGAAATGATCGAGAACGGCGACATTGAGGACGCAAAAACAATAATAGGTCTTACGCGAACAACGAATAGAGTCGACCCAGAAACACCTTCGACCAATCTCGGAAATACCTCTACCAAACTAAGGGTTTGATCGCGGACAGCGTGAAAATCCCTGTGACCAATGTTGGGCGTTTACGTTTGTCGCTTCTACGCTTGACCCGGTAGCGGGATTTCGATATCCTACTCGTTCGCATTTTTGCGGATAAGGTTATTAGTGTGTGATTATGAGTACTTATTTTCCAAGCGGAAAGGGTTTGGCTGAGAATCGTAAGTGGTTGGTCGTTGATGCCAAGGGCAAAACGGTCGGCCGTCTCGCCACCGAGGTTGCAAGAATTTTGTCGGGCAAAAACAACCCGGCGTGGACGCCTTTTTCTCGACATGGGCGATCACTGTGTCGTCATAAATGCCCGCCACGCAGTATTTACGGGCTCGAAGGACGATCAGAAGATCTATTACCGCCACACGCTTTATCCGGGCGGCTTGAGAGAAACAACCGTTAAAGAGATGTTCGAAAAGAAGCCTGAAAAGGTCATCGAACTCGCAGTTCGCGGCATGCTGCCGAAGACAAAGCTCGGCAAAGCAATGGCAAAGAAATTGAAAGTTTACGCCGACGGCGAGCACAAACACATCGCTCAGCAGCCGGAAGTTCGGGAATTGTAGGCTGTTGACAGTAGGCGGTTTGCGGCTTTGCAACTGTCCACTGACAACTGACCACTGACAACTACAAAGATATGGCAGACATCCAGTATTACGGCACAGGCCGCAGAAAAACTTCGACAGCACGTGTTTACCTTCGTCCGGGCACCGGTACGATCACGGTCAACAAACGTGAATTTGACTCGTACTTCCCGAACGAAGCGTTGCGTATGATCATTCGCCAACCGCTGAATTTGACGGAATCGGTCGAAAAATTCGACATCCTCGTCACCGTTGACGGCGGCGGAACAGCCGGCCAGGCCGGTGCAGTTCGCCACGGCATCACGCGTGCGTTGATGGAATTCAACAGCGATCTACGTCCCACCCTGAAAAAAGCAGGCCTCGTAACCCGCGACCCGCGTCAGAAAGAACGTAAGAAATACGGGCAGAAAGGCGCCCGTGCGAGATTCCAGTTCTCGAAGAGATAATTTTTTTATCGGCCTTTGGTTCGAGGGTTTTGGCTTCTGCTAAGACCCAAATCCTTTGGCCCAACGCCATCGGCGAGGCATTTTGGTTGTTAACCGCCTCGCCGAGTACATAAACCAGGAGAATAAAGCTTTGGCTACAGTTACGATGAAAGAGCTCCTCGAAGCAGGAGTTCATTTTGGTCACCAGGTCCGCCGTTGGAATCCGAAGATGAAAGAATACATCTTCGGCGAACGCAACGGGATTTACATCATTGATCTGCAAAAAACGCAGAAACTCTTCCGCGACGCCCTAAATTACGTCACCGAATCGCTCACCGAGCGTCCAAATCAGAAGGTCCTCTTCGTCGGCACCAAGCGTCAAGCCCAGGATGCCATTAAAGAAGAAGCCGAACGCTGCGGGCAGTTCTACATCAACAACCGCTGGCTCGGCGGCCTCTTAACGAACTACGAAACCGTCAAAAAATCGATCAACAAACTAAAAGAGATCGAAACAATGCGTGAAGACGGTAGATTCGAGATGTTAACGAAGAAGGAGCGCCTACAATTAGATCGCGAGCATGAGAAACTCATGAAGAACCTTGCGGGCATCAAAGAGATGAACGGCATGCCAGACATGATGTTCGTAATTGACGTGCGTAAAGAAGATATCGCCATCAAGGAAGCGAATCGACTCGATATTCCTATCGTCGCAGTAGTTGATACAAACTGCTCGCCGGAAGGGATCGATCACGTCATTCCAGGCAACGACGACGCTCTGCGTGCTATCCGTCTTTTTGCTTCGCGTATTGCCGATGCGATCATCGAAGGCAAACAGGTCGGAACCGAAGGCCGTACGGCTGATGTCGAGGTCGAAGACAATGGTGAAGAAGGTGCGAACGCCCCTATCGTTGAATCACGTATCTCGATCCCAAAAGAGTTTCTTACGGCTGACGATGTAGCGGAGATCGAATCTGCTGACGTTCCCGACGAAGTTATAGAGGACGATGAGATCGTAACCGAGGAAGCCGCTACGGAAACTCCGGCAGAGGAACCGACGGCAACGACCGAAGTCACAACAGAAGAAAGCAGCGAAGCGAAAGCGAGCTAGTTCAACAATTTTATTCTTGAAAGCGTAGCTCATTTCCGTTTCTCGGTGACGGGCTACGCTTTTTTACAACAAATTCAGCTAAACGCGCAATTAGCGTCTAGAAATTCATCATTTAGGAGACAAGCACGGGCTTGACCTCTGTACGGAGCAATAAGTTATGGCAGAAATTACAGCAGCAGGCGTAAAGTCACTTCGTGAAAAATCGGGTGCGGGAATGGTCGATTGTAAAAATGCACTAGTCGAGGCAAATGGCGACGAGAATGCCGCAATGGATATTCTTCGCAAAAAAGGTATGGCCCAGGCGGGCAAGAAAGCTGGCCGTGTAACCGCAGAGGGTGCAGTCGGTTCGTACATCCACATGGGCGGAAAGGTTGGTGTTCTGGTTGAGATCAACTGCGAGAGCGATTTTGTTTCGCGTGGCGATGAGTTTCAGCAACTCGTTAAGGACGTTGCTATGCATATCGCAGCGACGGATCCGCGTTACACGAACCGCGACGAAGTTCCTGCCGAAGATCTGGAGAAGGAGCGGATGATCCTTATGGAACAGCTCAAGAACGATCCCAAAAACGCGGGCAAACCTGAGGAGGTTCTTAATAAGATCATCGAAGGCCGTTTGAACAAGTTCTACGAGGACAATGTTCTGGTCGATCAGCCATTCGTTAAGGATCCGGCCAAGACTGTGGGAGAGTTAGTTTCCGAAAAGATCGCCTCGATCAAGGAGAATATTTCGATCCGCCGTTTCACGCGATTCAAGATGGGCGAAGGCATTGAGAAAAAAGCTGACGATTTTGCCTCAGAAGTGGCGTCGATGGTGGGATAGATCGGTGGGCAGTTAAAAGGGGCGGTTGGCGCATTAGTATTTGCCGCCAACTGCCTTTAATTACTGCCAACTACTTATGAATAAGCCAGCATTTAAACGTATTCTGCTGAAGTTGTCGGGCGAAGCCCTAATGGGTTCTCAGAATTACGGCATCGACACAAAAGTCGCCGAGGCGGCAGCTCTAGAGCTTAAAACAGTTCATGATCTGGGCATTGAGATAGCGATCGTTGTCGGTGGGGGCAATATTTTCCGGGGCGTTTCCGAATCCGCCGGGAACATGGACCGGGCGGCAGCCGATTATATAGGGATGCTGGCCACGGTTATGAACGCGGTCGTATTACAGGATGCGCTTGAGCAAGCTGGTGTTTATACCCGGGTAATGTCTGCGATCGATATACCGCAGCTCGCAGAGCCGTTTATCCGGCGGCGTGCGGTTCGGCATCTTGAGAAAAAACGGGTCGTGATCTTCGCGGCAGGTACAGGAAACCCCTATTTTACGACTGATTCCGCTGCTTCGCTACGTGCTCTTGAAATCGAAGCAGAGGTTATCCTGAAGGGAACGAAGGTCGACGGTATTTACTCCGCCGACCCGATGAAAGATCCGACGGCGACCAAGTTTGACAGGATCACATACCAGGAAGTTCTTGAAAAGCAGTTAAAGGTCATGGACGCATCGGCTATCTCGCTTTGTATGGATAACGACTTGCCGATCATGGTGTTTAACATGAAGAAATCTGAAAATATAATTAAGGCCGTGTGCGGCGACCTTTCGATCGGCACATTGGTCACCAATTAGATATGAGCGTACAGGATATAGTAAAAGAAACAGGCCCAAAAATGGCGGCGGTCGTTGAAGATTTCAAACGCAAACTCTCAAATATCCGCACGGGACGAGCGACAATCGGATTGCTTGATGTGGTTACTGTTGACTATTATGGTACCCCAACACCGCTCAGCCAAATGGCGTCCGTTGCTGTTCCCGAGCCGCAGATGATCACGGTGCAGCCTTGGGATCAGACTCAGCTCAATGCCATTGAGAAGGCTATCCTTGCCGCCAACCTTGGCCTGACCCCGTCGAATGATGGAAAGATCATTCGGCTTTCGGTTCCCGCTCTTAACGAGGAACGCCGTCGCCAGTTTGCCAAACAAGCTCACGAGATCGCCGAGGAACACCGCATTGCTGTCCGTAACGTACGGCATCACTCGAACGACCTCCTGAAGAAGATGCTCAAGGATAAAGAAATATCTGAGGATGACGAACGCGGCGGTCTGGACGAGGTCCAGAAATCGACGAATACTTACATCGCCAAGATCGATGAACTTGTCAAAAACAAGGAACACGAGATAATGAGCGTGTAGCTTTGTACCAGCAAATAATCCTTCTAGTAACGCCGATCGAGATGATCCGGCGTTATTTTTTTTGCATAAATTCATCTTTCTATCGTTCCAGACTTGGAGTATATTTGACTGAGTTTTGGTCAACGCAATGAAGAACCTAATTCCTCGCCTTCTAATCTCATTGTTCCTAGTATTTGCTTTCCTTTCGAGTGCGATGCCTTGCGGCCCGGGCTATATTTCGCCGCTTTTCGATACAACGTCCGCGCCGGAGATCCCATACTCCGACTTTGCCGCTGGACGACTAGGTATCGTGAAATCGACATTCCATCGCTCGGTCCTGATCGCCGCATATCGCCATATCGCAGGTAACGGTCTGAGCACGCCTGAGCAGCAGGCGCTTGTCGAGATATGGAGGGCGGAGATCGATAACAAGGATTTTCGCGATGATACCGTAGATGAGGCCGTAAAAGCCTGGGTCAAAAGACGCCAGGAAGTTACAGGAAAAGACGAGAAAACGCCTGAGATATATGCTGAGAGATCATGGGGCGGCTATGATTTTTTTCCGAATTGTACCAAGAACGCTTTCGAAACAGCCGCGCAGACCTTGGCCGACCGAACAAGTTCTTATGGTGCTACCGATCCCTACGTTCTCAATTGGATAGCGGCTCAAGATCAGGTCTTTCAAAATTGTGCGAGCGGCAAGCGTTCTCCTGACCCTGTTCCCGTCGGGGCGCCTGTCTGGGTGCAAAAAGACCGCGATTACCAGATCGCGGCAGCCGCATTTTACTCGCTTGATTACAGCGAAGCAAAAAAGCGGTTTGCCGATATCGCCCAGGATACCGAGTCCCCGTGGAAAGAAACGGCAGATTATTTGGTGGCCCGCACCCTGATACGTCAGGCGAGTTTGTCCAAGACAGCAACCGCTGCGGCTCCGTTCTACGAAGAAGCGGAAGCCCATCTTCAGAGGTTCATTTCCGGCAGCGGCAAATTCTCAGACTCTGCCGAACGCCTCTTAGGCCTGATCAAATATCGCCTTCGCCCTAAGGAACGTACTTCTGAACTCGCCAAAAACATCACTGTCTACCTAGGGAACAATAATTTTCGGCAGGACGTGATCGACTATACATGGCTGCTCGATAAGTTCGAAAACGATGTCTTGACTGCCGAAGAAAAACGTAAAGAAGCCGCAAAACCGAAGGATTCCAACGCTCCGCCCCCTGATTCGGTCGATTTCAATGCGACGAAACCGTCGAACATCAGCGGCACAGGTGAGAAAAAGCATGACGATGACCTCGAGATATATGTTTATTCCCCTACCACGTCGAAAAGCTGGAGGATATTCGTCAAATCAGATGCAACGGACGCCGAAGCCTTAGCAGAGGCCGAAAAGGCTGTCGATGAACCGATGACCGCCGAGATGAAAACGCAGGTCCGTGACGGCCGACAGCGAGCGTACTCAAGCCGTTTTACCGACGGAAACAAATCAAGCTACGAAGGCGGCTATTGGGGCGAAGAACAGCTCACGCCTACACTTCTTCCAGCCTTTCTGCGTCAGGACGAGATCACTGACTGGCTCTATTGCTATCAGATGAAAGGGGCTGAGGCATATCTCTATTCACTAAAAAAATACAACGAGCGAAAAACAGATCTATGGTTAATGACGGCTCTTTCGCAAGCCAGTAAAAGCTCGACGGAACTTCCGCTCCTGATAGAGGCTTCAAACAGAATTGATCGCTCGTCGCCCGCTTATACCACGATCGCATATCATACAGCCCGGATCCTGGTCGCTCAGAATAAACAGGCTGAAGCGCGAAAACTGATCGATGAGATGCTCGAGCTTGGCGACACGCTTCCGCTTTCGGCGCGCAATTCGTTTACCGACTTGCGCCTAAAACTTGCAGAGACCCTAGGGGATTTTCTCAAATATTCGCTCAAAAAACCTTACGCATTTGATTTCAACGGAGATGTTGGATCAATAGAATCCATCATTGCTGAGCAGAAAAGCTATTTCGACCCGGAATACAATAAAGAGGGGCGTGAAGCTTACGAGGCGGAGATCGAAGAAAACTATAAGGAAGAAAAGCTCTGGCAGAGACGGGCGATGTTTGATTCGGACATCGTTGAGGTGCTGAATCAGCATTTCTCCACGGCGTCGCTGATCGAGGTCTTTAAGTCCCCTGCTCTGCCCGACTACATGCGGCCCAGGCTTGCCTTGGCTATATGGACACGTGCTTATTTGCTGAATGATGCGGTGACGGTCGATAAGTTCCTGGCGGATCTTGGCACCTATAATCCAGAATTTCAACCTATGCTCGACAAGATCGCAGCGGCAAAAAACCCGGCGGCTCGAAACAATGCCCTGCTCTATTTCGTTCTGAAAAATCCCATTCTTAGTCCGTACATTGAGGACGGAATGGGAAAAACCGACAATACGACCGAAGAATGGGATTCTGACGACTGGTGGTGCGAGCCTTACGATTCGGAATACAGCGACGAAACGAACTCCGAAGTTCCGAAGAAATTGCCGCCGCGTCCCGCATTCTTGACCGCAGCTCAGAGCCAGACATCTCAGAATGAGCGAAAAAAATTGAAAGCCATCGGCGATTCCCCTAAATATCTGGCGGGCAAGGTGCTGGCCTGGGCGAAACGGTCCCCCGCGGACAAGCGGGTTCCAGAAGCGATCTACATCATGATCGTTGCGAACGCTTGGAACAAATATGGTTGCGGAAATAACGAAGAGCTTCGCGATGAGCTTGCCAGGCTCCTAAAGACAAAGTTTCCCGGCACTGAGTGGGCCCAACAACTCGGTAAGGACGAAGCCGACAGATAATTACTTTTTCGATGCTTTTTTGTCTTCTTCGGCTTTGTATTTGTCGAGTTCGACCTTAGCCTCTTTGCACGTTTTTGCCATCTCGACCTTGTCGGTTTTGTAGTCCTCGGCAGCTTTCTTGATAGATTCTTTGATCTTATTTACGACTAAGGCTTTTCCTGCTTTGACCACAAAACCGTCATCCGGATTGTTCGCGTAGGAAGTCAACAGATCGATCACCTCGTCACATTCGGGAACGCCGATCTTTTGCTCCCCAACGGCGGTGTCGACGGCCTTATCGGTCAGCGATTTGTTCGATCCGGGCTGATTGCCTGCGTTTTTTTTCTCAGCAAACGGATTTATCGAACTGCAGCCAAGAACCGCTACAGTCGTTACAAGTAATACCGAAAATAAAGCAAATTTGTTTTTCATAGTCGTTTCCTGTGTCACGCCACTTTACGCAAAAACAAACTATTGCGTTCAGTCTTTCTGCAGATTTGCAAATTTCTCGATCAGCTTCTTCTGTCCAAATCCTGCAAAGCTCACCGTTAATTTCACATTATCACCAGAGCCTTCGCGACGAAGAACAAGGCCTCGGCCATATTTTTCGTGGCGGACGTGCGAACCGGCGACCAGGACATTCGGATCCGGGCGTGCCGCCGGCGGGGTAGCAATGGCTTTTAATTTATCGTAACCCGAAGCCGGTCGCTCGGTCGGCCTATCGCTCGGACGTGCTGGAATCTCGATGTTCTTCTTCTTAAAGAACTCAGCTACCGCATCGCTGCTATTGTAGGTCTTGCCGGCGTAGACGCTCTTTGGCTTTGGCGGCGGGCTCTCACCTCTCAGGGCACTGATCGTGGCCTTGGCACTCATCGAAGTCGTGCTGCGGGCGTACGATAGCCACGAAGCACCTTGCGAAAGATCATCGATCAGCTCGAGCGGCATCTCGTTCAGGAACTGCGAAGGTTCGGCAGCGATCTCCTCACCATACACCCTACGGCGCATCGAATGCGTGACGTAAAGAAGTTTTTCCGCACGCGTGATCGCGACGTAGGCTAGACGGCGCTCTTCTTCTAATTCTTTAGAATCATTCAGCGATCGTGAATGCGGGAAAATACCGTCCTCCAGCCCGACAAGAAATACGATCGGAAACTCCAGCCCTTTTGCCATGTGAACCGTCATCAACGTGACCGGAGCCGTGCCATCGTATTTGTCGGTGTCGGACGTTAATGCCGCGTGATCGATAAAGTCACGCAGGCCATTTTCTTCCTGCTTGTCGTAATCGACTGCTGCGTTGACAAGTTCTTCGAGATTCTCCAGACGAGCGGCTGATTCATCGGTATTTTCAGCGCGGAGCGAATTCGCGTAGCCCGTATCTTCGATCGCTCCGATCACGACTTCAGAAACTGCTCTGCCTGATTCGGAATACTCCGAGATCTTCGATATCAAATTCTCGATAACTTTTCTGAAAGCGCGTAACGCTTCCTTCGCCCGCGGTGTAAGTCCCGATTCCTGCGGATGATCGACAGCGGTGACCGAAGCGATCGTCATCCACAGCGATGAGCCATTTGATTTCGCGATACGCTGCAATTCATCGAGGCTTGTTTTACCGAGCCCTCGGGCCGGAGTGTTGATCACACGCATGAGGGCGATATCGTCGAAGGGATTCATAGAAAGCTTGAGGTATGCGATCACGTCCTTTACCTCAGCTCGCTCGTAAAAAGAAAAACCCCCGACGATGTTATATTCGATCCGCATTCGGCGGAGAGCTTCCTCAAAAAGTCGAGATTGAGCGTTCGTTCGATAGAGTATCGCTATGCGGTCGCTCAAGCTTCGGCGTTGATGTTCCTCGATCTTCGCTGCAACAAACCTTGCTTCGCCATCAGCGTCATAAGCCTGATAATAGTAGATCCGCTCTCCGCCCGCATTTGCAGTCCAAAGCTTCTTTTTCTTTTGATTCTGATTGTTTTCGATGATCGCATGAGCGACATCAAGAATGGTTTGGGTCGAGCGATAATTCTGTTCGAGCAATATGACCTTGGCACTCGGAAAATGCTTCTCAAAACCAAGAATATTGCGAATATCAGCCTGCCGAAACCCATATATGCTCTGAGCGTCGTCGCCTACCACACAGATATTCTGCTGTTTTTCCGTCAAAAAGCTGATAAGTGCGAATTGCAGTGCATTCGTATCCTGATATTCATCAACAAGGATGTATTTGTAGCGATCGTTATATTTATCCCGCGTCTCGTGCGATTTTCTGAGGAGTTTGACGGTCTTTATAAGCAGATCGTCGAAGTCGAGGGCGTTCGCGGTCCGCAGACGATCTTCGTACATACGGAAAACCTTAGCCATAGCAGCTTTTTTCTCGTCGCCGTATTCGATCTTCGACGCGAACATCTCGTGATCTTCGCCCCGATTCTTTGCGGAACTGATAGCATTCCTAACCATACGAGGAGCCATCTGCTTTTCGTCGAAGCCGAGGTCTTTTATACACGATTTAACTACCTTTTGTGTGTCGTCGGTATCATAGATGGTGAAGGATTTAAGATAGCCCTCGTCAAGTTTGTCGATGTCCTGACGCAGAATGCGCACGCATAGACTATGAAACGTAGCGATCAGCGGAGCCGACTGTAAACGTTCACCTTTCAGCAACTCCTGGACACGCGAACGCATCTCGCCCGCCGCTTTATTTGTAAACGTTACCGCCAAAATACTTCGCGGCTCAACATGCTTCTCAGAGATCAGGTAAGCCATTCGGACAGTGATAACACGAGTCTTACCAGAACCCGCACCGGCCAGGATCAATAGTGGTCCTTCGGTCGTTTTGACCGCCTCGACCTGTTGGGGATTTAGAGATGAAAGTAGATCCATTTAGTTTTTAACAACCCATTGCGACAGATTTTCGCGAACATTAGCCCTGCGGGGGTTATTTGATCAATGCCTGAATTTCCTTGAATTTATCGTGCTTCGCATCGCGCATGGCTTCGAACAGAGCCATCTCAGCTGACGATTCGATAACGCCGCTGCGGCACATTTTTGCGAGTCCCGCGAGTCGGTTGTATTCGAATCTTGACGCAACGCAATCGCTCAAAATGTGCACCTGAAAACCACGTTCAAGCAGATCATGAGCGGTCTGGCTGACGCAAATATGGGTTTCGAGGCCGCACAAGATCACCCGTGTAACACCCAAGTTATCCAACTTCGTTATGAAGGCCTCAGCACCGCACGAACTGAAAATTGTCTTCTCAACTGACTCGTTTTCCCCTCTAAGAACTAGCTGGATCTCCTCCGCGGTCACGCCAAGGCCCTTCGGATACTGCTCAGTAACGATGACGGGAATACCAAGTATCTGAAACCCTTGAACCGCCGTTGAGATCCGAGACACGATCAAAGAAAAATCTGGGATCGCATTGCGAAACGCCTCCTGAACATCAACGACCACGAGGGCAGTTTGGGCGATATCGATTAGATTAGGATGAGACATTATTTCGTTTCCGGTTCGCTCGATGCGGCTTTCGCTTTCGCCTTCTGCTCGCGCATGGCATCCCTTTCGCGCATCTCTTTCTTGTACGTTTTTACAAAGAAATACACGGCTACAACAGATATGACCATGATCAAGAACATCATCGCCGCGATGAAATAAATTTCGGATCTATCGGCTCCAGGCATACTAATAGTCTAAGGTCGAAGACCCAATGTCCAAAGTCGCAATACGAAGTTTCTTCGTCGAATAACCCGAGCGTTGATCAATGTCAGATAGTGGCTTGGCTCTCACCGTGGGGCTTGTTCGGATGGAAAGGCCAGTTCTTCTTGCTGATCGAGGAGCAGATCGCGATAAACGTTTGGCAGGCTGCGAACTTTCTTATCTTTATTCGTCACCACGTGAAGTGTCTCGCCCTCAGCAATCAGTACATTGTCAGATGCCCGGTAGATCTCGTAGAAGAATCGCAAGCTACGGCTGCGGATCTCAACCACCTTCGTGCGGATCGTCAGGACATCTTCGTAATATGCTGGGGATTTGTAACGACAGTAGGATTCAGCAACAACCATTAGGGCATCGTCCTGCTCTTCCATCTCCTTGTAGGAGAATCCGCGGGAGCGGCATAATTCGCTGCGGCCGGTCTCGAACCAGACCAGAAAGTTCGCGTGATGCACGATGCCCATCTGGTCGGTCTCGGCGTATCGAACTCGAATCTCGGTTTCGTGCCAGCCGTCCATATGTGTTGTTCGGTGGCGAGTGGACAGCGGATCGTTCAAAGAAAGCACTGAAAACCAACCGCTGACAACTGACCACTAAAGTTTGGCTGGGAGACAGGGATTCGAACCCCGATAGGCAGATCCAGAGACTGCAGTCCTACCATTAGACGATCTCCCAACGCAATCTATTAATTTACGGATGACCGGCGATTATGTCAACTGCAACAGGCAAACTAGGCAGCATACGTCCTACCTGTATGACACAAATTATGGCAAAATAATAGTTTATGGCCGCTGACAAAGAAATTATCAATAATCGCCAGGCGTACCACGAGTACATAATTCTCGAAAAATACGAAGCTGGTTCCGTTCTGCTTGGCACTGAAGTAAAGAGCATCATGCTCGGTCGAATTCAGCTCAAGGAATCCTATGTTTCGATCATCGACGGCGAAGTTTGGCTGCTCGGTGCCCACATTTCGCACTACTCGCATGGAAACATCAATAATCACGACGTTTTGCGTACTCGAAAGCTACTCCTTAACCGAAAAGAGATCGCAAAACTCGAGAAAGAAACGACGCAAAAAGGCATGACGCTCGTTGTCACCGCCATTTACTGGAAGAACGGCCGCATCAAATTTGAGATCGGAGTTGCTAAAGGTAAGAAACTCTATGACAAACGTGAAGCAGAAATGAAGAAGTCTATTGAAAAAGAAACTAGACAGGAGTTGAAACAAGCCCTTAGATAAGTTATAGATATAAGGATATTTATTTGATCCCAAACACAGATTTTTTAGAGGTATAAATGAAATTCACGGGAATTACCGGAAACTTTTCTGAAGCAAATGCTGAGGCCCTGGCCGTGGCGGTTTTTAAAGGCGAAAAAGGCACGACCGATGTGCTCAAAGACCTCGACAAGGTAACTGGCGGCCTCATCGCCGCTCTCATAAAAGCCGAAGACTTTAAAGGCGACGCAGGTGAAACGGCTCTGGTACGATTTGTACCGAAAGGCGCCGTCAAAGCTAGCCGCCTGTTGCTCGTTGGCGTCGGTGACAAAGCTGATTACTCAGCGCCAAGTATTTGCACTCTCTCGGGCACAGCGACCCGCTTCCTCCGAAAACGGAATATCACGAGCTTTGCACTTCTTCCGCGTAGTGAAAACGCGGCTGAAGCAGCATCACAGGCTGTCGTAGGATTTATCACTAGTCAGTTCGAGCTTGATAAATACAAGACCAAAGACAAGCAAGACAAGGTTATTTCAAATCTCATCGTCTGTGTCGATGGGGCTAAACCAACCGACCTTAAGAGCGGTATCGCCCGCGGCCAGGTGATCGGTGAGTCGGTGAATTTCACTCGCGACCTCGCAAACGAGCCGCCAAATATCCTCACGCCGACCGAGATGGCAAAGCGTGCACAGGCGATGGCAAAAGAGGTCGGTCTCAAGTGCGAAGTCCTCGATGAAGCCCGCATGACCAAAATGGGTATGGGTTCGCTGATGAGCGTTTCGCACGGCTCCTCGCAGCCTGCGAAGCTTATCGTCTTGAAATACACCCCGACCAAATCGACTGCAAAAAAAGGCGAGTTGATCGGGTTGGTCGGAAAGGGAATTACGTTTGACACTGGGGGGATATCGATCAAACCCGCCGAGGGTATGGACGCAATGAAATACGATATGTCGGGCGGTGGAACCGTACTCGGCACAATGCGTGCGATCGCTCTGCTCAAACCAACTGTTCCCGTAATTGGTGTGGTTGCTGCAGTTGAGAACATGCCCGATGGCAATGCCTCGCGTCCCAGTGATGTGGTGACTGCTATGAACGGAAAAACGGTCGAGATCCTCAACACGGATGCCGAGGGCCGGCTCGTCCTTGCAGACGCCGTCGCCTATGCCGAAAAGCAGGGTGCTACGAAGATCGTCGACATGGCCACGCTAACCGGCGCTGTGATAGTCGCTCTCGGCTCGCATAATACTGGCATCATGGGCAATGATCAGGCGTTTGTGGATGAGATAATCGCGTGCGGCAAAGAGGTTGGCGAAGGCTATTGGCAGTTGCCGCTCGGAGCAGATTACAGCAAAGATATCCGCTCTGACATCGCCGATATTAAAAACATCGGGCCTCGCGGCAAAGCCGGTACGATCATGGGGGCGGTTTTTATCCAGGAATTTGTCGACAAAGCCAAATGGGCTCATCTCGACATCGCCGGGACTGCTTGGCTTGATTCGGCGAAATCGCACATCGCAAAAGGCCCGTCGGGCGTTGCGATCCGCACGCTGCTTAATCTGGTAGAGAAATCGCAGTAAAATTCGAAGTTCCAGCTTTATCGGACTTTTCTCAGGCATCCACAATTTTCAATGGAGGAGATCATGAAAAAGCTCATAAGTGGACTATTTTTCGGCAAGGATGCCAAGATCAACGGCCTTATTGCCCTTGCGGTGATCGGTACGTTCGTTCTTGGCTGCAACTGTAACAAGGATTTCAACCTCGGGAATAGCTCCAGCGAGAGCAACTCAACGTCGGTATCGAACACCAGATCAGAAACCTCCGACGATTCCGTTCCGTCAAAAACCGTAGTTGAGGGCCTCGTCAAGGAAACGATCCAGAAGTTCGGCGATGCCGTCGATTCGGGCGATTTCTCTGACCTTCATGCTTACGCCTCGACCGATTTTCAGTCGACCTACACCGTCGATGAAATGAAAACGGCATTCAAGTCGTACACTGATAAGAAATCGATGGTGGTTCCGCTCCTGAATAAGGTTGACGATATGTCAGCCGAATTCAAGGTTCCGCCGGGCATCCGCAGTGAGAAAGGCCTGAAAATATTGATGGCTCAGGGCGAATTCAAGACCAAGCCATACAAAACGCGTTTCGATTTCGAATACGTGATGCGAGGCGGCAGTTGGAAGCTGCTCAAGCTTGTTATTAACATTCCTTAACCTAGGAAAAAAAGGAGACTAATGGGTCATGCGTCAAAGAACTATCCTTTCTAAGAACAATTTCAATCTTGTGATCGCCGCGGTATTCGTCCTGATCGTCGGTCTCGCCTGCGGCAAGAGCACGCCGCCTCCATCGCAGTATGTCGGCGTTTGGAAAGCCGCTGATGGAACGTTGATAACGATCCGTTCGGACGGCGGTGCCGATTATAAATCGGGCAGTTCTTCGGTGAGCGGCGGAAGTGTTACCGTCGATGAAGCGGCAAAAACGCTCAAGATATCACTCGCCAGCCTCGGGCCGACCTTCAAGATCGACAAGGCACCGACGGGCAGCGAGATGACACTCGACGGTATTGTTTTTAAGAAAGACGGCGGTTCCAGCAGCTCAACGACATCGGATACAAAGTCATCGGATGCGAAACCCGAGATCCCTAGTAACGACAAGCTGCAGTCGCTCGTAAAGTCAACTTTCCTTGATTTCAGCGATGCTGTTCAGAGCGGGGATTTTACCGATTTCCACAAGAAAGCTGCTAAGGTTTGGCGGGATGACGCGAGTGCTGATGAGCTCGCCGAGGCGTTCAAACCATTCGTGGACGACAAGGAAAACTACAATTTCAAACGTGCCGTTTCACCGATGGATGCAGTGTTTTCGCCCGTTCCGTCGATCGAAAAGGTCGCCGGACTCGATGCTCTCGTGGTGAAAGGTTACTATCCGACAAAACCAGCTCGTGCAAATTTCGAACTGAAGTACACGATGGACGACGGAACCTGGAAACTGATCGGCATCAATGTAAAGACGACCAAAGAATAGCCTGCGAGCTTCGACCATCGCAAACGAAGGCCGGCATCAGCCGGCCTTTTGATTTTTGCCTGTCCTAAAGCTAAACTCTTACTTTCGTACCAATTAGAAAATCTATGAAGATCCACGAATATCAAGGTAAGGCCATTCTGAAAGAATACGGCGTACCGGTTCCACGCGGCATCGTTGCCCGTACTCCGGAAGAGGCTGAGGCAGCGGCGATCGAACTCGGTACCGGCGTTGTCGTCGTCAAGGCCCAGATACACGCCGGCGGCCGCGGAAAAGGCGGCGGTGTTAAGCTCGCGAAATCTCCGGCTGAGGCGAAGCAACTCGCTTCGGAAATCCTTGGGATGCAGCTAGTTACGCATCAGACCGGCCCTGAAGGGCAGAAGGTTCAGACGCTTTTGATCGAGGAAGGATTGCCGATCGATAAAGAGTTTTACCTCGGCATAACGCTCGACCGCGTGACAGGACGCAACGTATTCATGGCGTCCTCGCAGGGCGGTATGGACATCGAAAAAGTGGCCGAGGAAACGCCTGAGTTGATCCTGAAGGAGACGATCGACCCATCGGTCGGGCTTCGTGGTTTTCAGGCTCGTAAGCTCGCTTTCGGCCTCGGCATACCGGCTGAATTGATCGGCCAGGCTTCAAAATTCATGCTCTCGCTCTACGATGCGTACGAAAAGATCGACGCTTCGCTGGTCGAGATCAACCCATTCCTGCTGACCAAGGACAATCGCCTAATTGCTCTGGATGCAAAGGTTACCTTCGATGATAACGCGATGTTCCGCCATAAGGATTTCCTCGAACTCCGCGATCTGGCTGAGGAAGAACCGCTTGAGATCGAGGCTTCGAAGTACGACCTGAATTACATCAAGCTCGACGGCAACATCGGCTGTATGGTCAACGGGGCCGGCCTGGCGATGGCGACCATGGATATCATTAAACTCGCGGGCGGCGAACCTGCCAATTTTCTTGATGTTGGCGGCGGTGCTTCGCAGGAACGCGTCGAACAGGCATTCAAGATCCTGCTTGCCGACAAAAACGTTAAAGCCGTTCTTATCAACATTTTCGGCGGGATCGTTCGCTGCGATATGGTCGCAAACGGCGTGGTCGCAGCCGCCAAAAACCTCGGTGTTTCGATCCCTATCGTCGCCCGTCTTGAGGGCACGAATGTGGAAGAAGGCCGACGCGTTTTGGCCGAATCGAACATCGGGATCATCACCGCTCAAGGCATGAATGATGCCGCTCAGAAAGTGGTCGCAGCGGCAGCATAGAAGCGTTTATCAGCAATGCGATCAAGGCACGGATCAGTGATGTCATCACCGGTCCGTGTCTTTTTTGTATTTCGCGTCCCTTCTCCTGACCAACGCCGTGTGTCCCCTGACCTGCGGTTTATCATAACGGACCAAAAAGACGCAAAAAACAGACCGCTTCCCTGACCGCTCAACCACTATTTCTACACGCCGCCACCGGCGCCACGCTGGTAATATTCCGGTTTTTCTACAGTCACAATTTCTCGTTCCACAGTCGCCAACGGAGCCACGCCGATCCAGCTTGGAATCGATTCTCCTTTGCGTCTTTGGGTTCTTCTTTGCGACTTTGCGGGAATCCGGGTTCGGATCTCCCGCCACGACGCCAAGACGCAAAGTGGCCGCAAAGGAAGAATTTTCTGACCGCAAAACCTTACTTCCCAACCGGCGTTCCAACGGAGCGAAAATTTCTCTTGACTTTTATGACATATTGTGCTATCTATAATACATCTTTTTATTTAAGGGAGAAAATACAAACTATGCCACTAGACAGACAATGGGAAAAATTTCGCGGTGGGCCGACTCCGAAATCCGACGTGCGGCTTCGGGTCACTATCAATCGCGACGGGCTCATTTATATGAACGCAAAGGCCTACAATGCATTTAACCGGCCGCAGAAAGTGGAGCTTTACTACAATCGGGATCGGGATTCGATAGCTCTCGTACCGGACGATTCGCGCTCGGATGACAACTTTCCGGTTATCGAACGCGGCGGTGGGTTTATAGTCTATGCGTCGCCGTTCACCGGGCATCATAGGATCAAGATCAACTTCACCGAAAGATTTTCCCGTCCCGAGATCACGAACGAGGGCCATATGATCCTTGATCTTCGCGATACGGTCTCGGTCGCCCGACTCGAACGCAAACCGTGGAAATCCGATGCGAAGCGTAAGAATGGGAAGTCATGAGCGGTTGGCAGATAGCACTGGCCCGCCCGCTGCCGCTTGGGAAACCCGAGCGTCTATACGTTTCGCTGAACCGCCGCGGCGAATTTGTCATCAATCCGGCGGCGTGGCGTTGGCTGGGCGAGACCGCGAACGTAACCCTGCTGTATGACGAAGAACGCAGCCTGATCGGGATAAAATATCCGGTCGCCATCGACCGCAATTTCTTCCGCGTCCGCCGCTACGGGCGCGGCAAACGCCAGCGGATCGTTCGGGCCCAGCGAATGATAAGCCAATTCGGCATTTCCATAAATCGCACACTCGTCTTCACCAGCATCCAAAAAGTGCTCTACGACCAGAAACCGATGCTCCTGCTCGACCTAAAAACGGTACGAAAAATAGACAAACGCCGATCTTTCGCCCGATACAAACTACCTCCTGACGAATGATGACAAAAGTTTACCGAGGAACGACAAAAACTACGAGTTTTCTGCCATAAGCTTCCTGTTACGGGATGCCCCGAAATCAAACACAAAAGGAAGCAGATCATATGAAGAATATCGTTCTCTCTTTACTCGTTGCATCATTTTTCTTAACGGTTAACGGCCAGACGGTAGCACGGCGGGCAGTTTCGGCTCCCGCCGCTCAAAATCAGAACGCTGCCGCTTCCCTGCCCATCCGGCGTGTTGTTCTCTATTCGAATGGTGTCGCATATATCGAGCGGCGGGGATTCGTGAGCGGCAACGCGGAGATCGAACTTCCCTTTAAGCAATCGCAGGTCGATGACGTCCTGAAATCGATGGTCGTCCTCGACCTCGGCCAGGGGAAGATCGGTGCGGTGAGCTACAATTCGTCGGCTCCGACCTCATCGACAATGTCAGAGATTCCGTTTTCGGTCACTCCGGTCTCTGACGACGGAAGCGGGATCTCATCCGTCCTCTCACAACTGCAGGGGGCAAAGGTCCTGGTCGCCTCAACAAAAGGGAGCGCGACCGGATCGATACTGACCGTGGAACGAAAGCAGATCACGAGTGACAAGGAAACGAAATTCACGAGCGTGCTCGTCATCGCGTCGGAGAGCGGCGAAATATCGAGCTATGACCTGAACGAGGTCCGGAGCGTAAAGCTGCTTGATGACGGTACTAAAAAAGATATCAACGAATTTGCCATCGCCACGGCATCGGCACGCCGGCTCGACGCAAAGACCATCACTGTGACCTCGCAAGGCACTGGTCGCCGTGAAATGGTCGTCAGCTATACGATCGCCGCCCCGATTTGGAAAACCACATATCGCGTGGTCATGGACGACGAAGGCAAACCGTTCTTCCAGGGCTGGGCCATCGTTGACAACGTAAGCGACGAAGACTGGCGCGACGTTCAGATGTCGCTGGTTTCCGGTTCGCCGATCTCGTTCATCCAGAATCTGCAAAAGCCGTTCTACCGATATCGCCCGGTTGTTCCGACGCCCGCCGATCTGCAACTACGGCCTCAGGTTTACGAACCGCAGAGCGGCACGTTGCCCATTAACGGTCGTCGTATGTCGAATGAGATCGAGGCGAATATGGACAAAACGGTACTTAAGGATCGAGATATCGAGGCATTGCCAAGTGATCCGGATGAGCTACAACACAATCTCAAAGCACTGGTCGGAGCGTCAGCCGGATCGAACGGCGGTCAAATATATATCGACGGCTTTACTGGCGGACAGTTATCGCCTGTCAGCAATGCCCTTACGAGCGGACGATCCGGCATCACGGCCGCCGCCAAAGGTTCGGACATCGGCGATCTGTTCGAATATCGGATCGAACAGCCGACCACGGTCGAACGTAACCGGTCGGCGTTGATCCCGATAGTTCAAACAAAGATGGATGGCGAACGAGTTGCGGTCTATAACGAGGCGGTTCGTGCAGATCGCCCGCTGAGCGGCGTGCTTCTCAAGAATACGACAGATCTCACATTCGAAAATGGAAGTTTGACCGTGCTCGACGGAAACGCCTATGCGGGCGAGGCGTTGATGGAACGGCTAAAACCAAAAGAAGAACGCCTGATATCATTCGCCCTCGATCTCGGCACCCGAATTACCGTCCGCAACGAAGGCAGCCGTGAACCGACGAGTATGATCAAAGCCGTCGATGGCATTTTTCAGATCCATTCGTTCCGGGCCGAAACCAAGACTTACGAGATCGCGAACCAGAGCGACCGGCCAAAGGTGCTTTATATTGAATTCCCCATCCGCAAAGGCTGGGAGCCGTCCGCCGATTCGCCCAAACCTGAAAGCGTAACGCAGAATTTTTATCGGTTTCGCGTTCCGCTCGAAAAATTTCAGGAAAAGAAATTTACGATATCGTTTCAACAGCCGCTGCTCGAAAGCTATCGCCTCGACAACATCTCGCGAGATCAGATAGATCTGTTTGCGCGAAACCGCTCGATCGACGCCGCAACGAAGGCCAAGCTCGAAGCGATCGTAGAAATTCGCTTCCGGATCGCCGAAGTGGACGCAAAGTTAAATGGTTTGTTAACCGAGATCGCCCAGATCGCGAGCGATCAGGCACGTTTACGGGAAAATATTGAGTCTCTGGCCAAAACGCCCGAAGCAAAAACACTGATCACCCGCTACATCGCGAAAGCGAACGATCAGGAAACGCGGATCGAGACAATTGACAAGGAGAAAAAGGCTCTAACAGAGCAAAAAGAACAACTACGCCGCGACCTGGCGGCGGCGATCAAGGGTTTTTGAATTTGATCAACGGGCTAGTAAGCCAGCTTTCTCGCCAGCAGCGTGACCGGAAGATAAAGCCCGATCGTCGCGACCATCAGCCAGACCGGCTGGCCCGGGAAAAGCACGAAGAAATTAACCATCGCTCCCAGGATCAAAAATACGGCGACGACCAGCGGCATCGCGAAACCCCGATTCTCGCGGCGACTCATGTTCGATGCGATGTAGCTGCCAAAAAATCCGCCGAGGACCGAACCGATCAACAGCGTCATGTAAAACGGCAGAGGCTGCGAGCTAAAGTACGCCGTGATCTCGTTCCGGGTCATAAATTCGAGCGCACTGCCAGTGGGCCAGCCGCCGATGGCGATCAATTTGTCGATCACGATTATTGCCCACGCCGTCACCAACCCTGCTGCCAATGCCAAGATATTCCGCTTCATATGTAGCCTCCTTTAGAAAAATGGATTTTGCTTTCAGGTTTAGGTTTACGCCTGGTTATTGGAAATGTCAAGATTTCGAAGAAAACCGCGCAACAAAAAAGCTAGATGATAAGAATCTAGTCCATAACATATTATTGGTGGGTTGCCGTAAAGAGTTCGGTAAGTACTAGGGCAAACTCTTACTCCTCGAAGAACTAATTCTTTGGTTTAGAAACCATTACAAAAACACGAGATTTATCCTTTATCCACTTCTCTTCGAGTGGCTCCATATTTGCGACTTCTAAAGTTCCCTGTTCGTAGGGAACAAACTCCATTTCACCCCTCGCTTTCCAAAAGCCAGGTTTATACGTAACGCGAAAAAAATAACGTCGCCCAGCTTTCATGTCAATTGCCGCCCCCGAAAATCCCTTGTTGACGTATATTTTGTGTTTACCCGGATCAAACTTAAGAATAAAGAATTTCCCATCATCAATTCGAGCAACTTCCTTGTCGTCGTCTATAAAAACCGACGGCTGCAGGTTACGGGTCGAAAACTCCTTTCTTCGATAAATATATACGACCGCTTGGTTCTCGCCGGGGATAATATTCTCATCGCCAGCTATCGCTTGGGTAGACTTTCCTAATGGGTTCTCAACAACTGCCAAAATAACAGCATCAGCAACACCCGCGTCTTTTAGTTCTTTTAGTTTTTCCGTCGATGTATCATATTTCCCCGCACTGCTTTTAATCTTGGCTATAATGACCTCCGCAGATAACCCCGCCTTGGTCAGGGCTAGCAAATCAGAGTTTGTTAATATCTGATCCTGAGTAAATGCTCCTATGGTAAAGCAACAAATCAAAACCGAACAGCGAAGGAAAATGCGTAATATATTCATGAGAGTGCGAAAACTGAAGCTAAAGTATAGCCTACATCTCGATTTTTTACATCCTTATTCAGAGCTTCTTGAACTTGTGCAAAAAGCAACCAATCCGCGCGTTCAATACATCTGTAAGGTTAAGTTTTAACCAGATTCTCCAAATAAGGACTTAGAAAAATGAAGAAATTGATCGTTCTCCTGTTGGTATTAGTGTGTCCGCTGAGCGGGTTTATGCAAGTAGCTCGTAATAAACGGGTTACGGCGATTCCGGAAACAAAACGCCCGGCTGAGGCGGCGAATCAGCTGCCGATTCGGCGGGTTATTTTGTACTCGAATGGCGTGGCGTACATCGAGCGTCGCGGGTTTGTATCGGGAAATGCCGAGGTCAATCTGTCGTTCAAACAGTCGCAGGTCGATGATGTTTTGAAATCAATGGTTGTGCTCGACCTCGGTCAGGGCAAGATCGGGGCGGTCAGTTATAATTCGTCGGCGCCGATCTCGTCGCGGATGGCGGAGATACCGTTTTCGGTCAGTCCGGTTTCGGGCGATGGCGGCGGGATCTCGTCGGTGCTGTCGCAATTGCAGGGTGCCAAGGTCGTCGTCGCCTCAACCAAGGGCACCGCGACCGGTTCGATCCTGACGATCGAACGCAAGACCATCAAGACCGATAAGGAAACGCAGATAACGAGCGTGCTGGTGATCGCTTCGGAAAGCGGCGAAATATCGAGCTTTGACCTCGCGGACGTCAAAAGCGTGAAGCTGATCGAGGACGGAACGCGGCGTGACATTAACGAATTTGCCAACGCAACGGCTTCGGCCCGGCGGCTCGATGCCAAGACGATCACGGTCACATCGCAGGGCACGGGGCAACGCGAAATGGTCGTCTCGTACACCATAGCCGCCCCGATCTGGAAAACCACCTATCGCGTTGTCCTCGACGCCGAAGGCAAACCGTTCTTCCAGGGCTGGGCGATCGTCGACAACGTGAGTGAAGAGGATTGGACGGGCGTGCAGATGTCGCTCGTCTCAGGCTCGCCGATCTCTTTCATCCAGAATTTGCAAAAGCCTTTTTATCGATATCGTCCGGTGATCCCAACACCGTCTGATCTACAATTGCAGCCACAGATCTATGAGCCGCAGAGCGGAATGGGCAGCGGCAGTGGCAGTGGCAGAGGTGCAGCAAATACAGCTGACGCAAGTGTTGGCAATGCAATTACGGCGCGGCAGATCCAGCAACTGCCGCTAAACGGCCGAAGTTTTCAAAGTCAATTGATGATGACGCCCGGGACCCAGAGTAATGTTTCTATTGATGGCGCAAGCGGTGCGGAAAATACCTACCTTGTGGACGGTCAGGAAACAACCAATTTCCGATCCGGTATTTTGGCACTCAGCCAAACCAGGGTTAGCGATGCTCTGATAAGCGCGAATTCCGGCATCTCCGCCGCAGCAAGCGGTTCGGAGATCGGCGATCTTTTCGAATACCGCATCGAGCAGCCCGTGACAGTCAACCGAAACCGTTCGGCACTGATCCCGATCGTCCAGACAAAGATGGACGGCGAGCGGGTTGCGGTCTATAACGAATCGGTTCGGACGGATCGCCCGTTCAGCGGCGTTTTGCTCAAGAATACGACAAATCTCACGCTCGAGAGCGGCAGCCTGACGGTATTGGACGGCAACGCTTACGCCGGCGAAGCTTTGATGGAACGTCTGAAGCCAAAAGAACAGCGGCTCGTCTCGTTCGCTCTCGACCTTGGCACAAATGTCGTAGTCAGAAACGAAGGAAACCGCGAGCCCGCGAAATTGATCAAGGCGGTCAACGGTGTTCTGCAGGTTCATTATTTCCAGGGCGAGCAGAAAACCTACGAGATCACGAACCAGACCGACCGCAAAAAGACCGTCTATATCGAATACCCGATACGCAACGGCTGGGAGCTGTCTGAAGATTCGCCTAAACCGGATTATACGACGCAGCGATATTATCGATTTCGCGTCGAGCTTGGTGCCTTTGAGGACAAGAAGCTGAAGATCGCGGTCCGTCAGCCTTTGATGGACAGCTATCAGTTGGCAAATCTGCAAAAAACGGACCTCATTCTCTTCGTCAATCGCAGATATATCGACGAAGCTACGCGTGCCCGGTTAGAGAAGATCATCGACATCCGTTCCCAGATCGCCGAGATCGACCGCCGGCTCGCCACCTTTGACGATGAGGTCGAAAAGATCGAAGCCGACCAAAAGCGGCTCCGCGAAAACATCGAGGCTCTCGCCAAAACCCCCGAAGCCAAAACCCTGATCGCCCGCTACATCGCAAAAGCCGGAGAACAGGAAACGCGGCTCGAGGAGATGGAAAAAGAACGAAAATCACTCGCCGCTCAGAAAGACCAACTCGCGGCTCAACAGGCAACGGAGATACGGAATTTCGAGATAAAGTAGGAGGAAAGTAACCACGAAATAACACGAAAAAGCACTAAAAAGGAAATCCTTATTTAGTGTTTTTTCGTGTGTTTTAGTGGTTACTATTCTTAAACTCTTACAAAGATCTTCCTTCGATACAGCAGCCACATTAGAAATAGCCACAGCAGGATAAAGCTGATCGCGAAGGCGAGCGAGGCGTCGATGGGGTTGAAGATGGGGTTGAAGATGTGGATCATCACCCATTTTTGGGCGGAGATCAGCGTACCTTCGGGGCCGGTGACGCGGTAGCCGGCGTGCATGCGGGCCCAGAAGCCGGAGAAGATGAACAGCGGCATGGCGTTCACGCCAAACACAACGAACGGCCACGCCCAGCGTTTGTAGCCTTTGATATCGATCAGCCAATAGCAGCAGCCGAGCACCAGCAAAGCGAGTCCGGTCGTCGCCAGCACGTACGAACTCGTCCACAAAGCCTTGTTCATCGGGAAATAGCTGTTCCAGATCAGGCCGAGAGCGAGGAGCGTGGTGCCGAAGAAGAAGATGCCGGCGACCTTGTTCAATAAAGAATATTGAATATCGAATATCGAATGGCTTAGATCCTGTGATTCTTTATTCGTTATTCGAGATTCAATATTTGATGTCAGCCACGTTCCGGTTAGCACGCCCGAGATCGTTGTCACGATCGCGGGGATCGTCGAGAGAATCCCCTCCGGATCGTAAACCTTGCCGCCTCGCCAGATGTGATTTTCCGTGAGGATGAGTCGGTCGAGCCAGGCGGCGAGGTTGCAGGCTTTGTCGGCGAGGCTCGTGACTTCGCAGCCCGGAACCGGGATAGTCGTCATTATCAGCCAATAGCCAAGCAGCAGAGCGATGCCGATCGCGACTTGCTGTTTCCAGCTTGTGTACAAAAAAATGATCGCGGTGATCAGATAGCAAACCGAGATCCGCTGCAGCACGCCGAAGATGCGGAGCGTGCCATAATTGTACGGAACGACGTTATAACCCGCGAGATTCATCCCCGCGATGCCGAGCAAACCGACGACGAATAATGCCCCCGCAACCTTGAAATTCCTGAGCAAAAGAAAGAAAAGCGATGCAACGAATGCCAGCCAAACCAATAACTTTATCGGGTCAGGAGCATCGGTGGCCTGGAATTGGAAAAACGGAATTATGGAAAGTGCTGCCCCAAGCAGGTAGATCGAGGCGGCCCGGGTGAAAATTCTGCGTAAAGTGCCTTTTGCGGCAGGTGCCCCGTCACTTTCGCTCGCGATTCTGACCTTACCCAGGCTGATCGCGATCGAAACACCGACAATGAACAAAAAGAACGGAAAGATCCAGTCCGTCGGCGTCAGTCCATGCCACTCCGCGTGATCAAGCGGCCAATACACCGGCGAACCGCCCGGATTGTTAACCAAAACCATCCCCGCGATCGTCATTCCACGGAATACGTCGAGGGATACAAGGCGTTCAGAATTAGCCATAAGCAAATTTTTGCCCGCGAATAACGCGAATAGAACGAATAATAATAATAAATCATCCGTATTCTATTTTATTCGTGCTTATTCGCGTAATTCGCGGGCAAAGAAAATCCTACCAACCCTCTCGTTCACGCAAATGCGTGATGTGTGCGGTGTGATGCCTTGAATGCCAGTCGTATAGAGCAAGCGCACCTTCGAGCGGCCAGACGCCGGTTTCGGGGTGGATGAAGGTTTTCTTGAAATCTTCGTCCGACATCGATTCGAGCAGAGCGGCCCAGCGGGTGTGGATCGCTTCGATCATTTTGAGCGAAACATCGACGGGGATCTTGCTGTCCCCTAGCTCGGCCCAACGCTCTTCGAAATAAGGCTTGATCGTCGGCGGCTCATCTTCGGTGAGAGCGAGTTTGAAACGGATCAGTGAATTCGCATGGCTGTCCGCGATGTGATGGACCGTCTGGCGAACCGTCCAGCCGCCGGGGCGATATGGTGTATCGAGTTGTTCGTCGGTAAGACCTGAAACTGCTGCGGTGACCGCATACGGTAACTTCTTGATCGTCTCGAGCCGCTGTTGGCGGGCTTCGGGGGTGGTTTCGTAGTTTAGGTCGAATTTACCGATCGGGTAGCTTAAGTCTGTACTCATAGAATTCTCCTGTCAGAACCGGGAGCGATAGCGACTGGGTTCTTCGTTGCTTAGGATTTCTCAATACCGAGCGTCCGGGAACCCAGTCGCTATCGCTCCCGGTTCTGACCCGGCAACTAGCCGCCAAAATAATTCTCGAACCTTGTAAATTCCTTCAAAAACGCCATCTTGACCGTGCCGGTCGGGCCGTTACGTTGTTTGGCGATGATGAGTTCGGCGAGGCCTTTGTTTTCTTCGGTTTCTTTGTAATAGTCCTCGCGATAGATGAAGCCGACGACGTCGGCGTCTTGTTCGATACTTCCCGATTCGCGGAGGTCGGACATCAGCGGGATCGGCGGATTTCTTGATTCCGCAGCACGCGAAAGCTGCGAGAGTGCAACTACCGGAACGTCCAGTTCCTTTGCCAGACCTTTCAGCTCACGTGAGATCTGCGAAACTTCTTGCTGGCGATTCTCACTGCGTCGGCCGGAACCGCCACCCATGAGCTGGAGATAGTCGATCACGATCAGATCCAGCTTTTTTTCCTCGGCGGCCAGGCGGCGGCATTTTGCACGGATCTCGAGCGAGGAAATGCCCGGCGTGTCGTCGATGAATATCTTTGCATCGGACAAGGTACCGATCGCGTTGGCGAGGCGTTCCCACTCATTAGACATCAGATGGCCGGTGCGAAAGCGGTGCGCGTTGATGTGAGCCTCGGACGAGAGCATACGTGTGACGAGCTGTTCCTTCGACATTTCAAGCGAGAATACGGCAACTACCGCTCGCGAATACAAAGCCGCGTTCTGCGCAAGCGTCAGACAAAATGCCGTCTTCCCCATCGAAGGCCGAGCCGCGATGATCACAAGATCTGTCCGCTGCAGTCCCGAGGTCATTTCATCCAGCTCACGAAAACCAGTGGAAAGCCCAGTAATTCCAGTTCCTTCTCCCTTTGCATACTCACGAACTCGTGCCAAAACGCGATCGGCAACCGGAGCGATCCTCGAAAAGCTCTGATTCGTCCGTGCTTCAGCAAGCGCAAAGATCGCCTGTTCTGCACGATCCAGAATGATCTCGGCGTCTTCTTCCTCAGCAAGGGCTTCGCTCGTGATCGAGTTGCAGGTTCGGATCAGGGTGCGGACGACGGATTTATCGTGAACGACCTTAATGTATTCCGAGAGATCAGAGAAATGCGGCAGCCCGAAGGTAAGATTCGTGATGACCGTGATGCCGCCGATCGAATCGAGCGAGCCTTCTTTCTTTAGCTCTTCGCCGATCAGGATCGGGTCGATCTGCTTCTGCTTTTCAAACAAAGCGATCATCGCCGCAAACACACGGCGATTAAGCGGCGAGTAAAAATCCTCAGGTTTCAGGCTCTCCACCGTCTGCGCGATCAGGGAATTATCGAGCAAGATCGCCCCCAGAATAACGCTCGCTGTCATCACTGCTCGGCAGCGGCTTCTCGAGGTACTGCTCTCGTCGGTTGTCTGGAAAAACACTCGCCATCAGTTAAAATGCTCCGGTAAATCGTGAAATACCGGCAACATTAGGATATGTCGGATCCGGAAAAAAAAGAGACCGCAAAAGTGATTTGCAGTCTCTAATGATACTCGGTTCGCAGCTCTACTGACAAAGAAACTGTGACGAATTTTTCGTTCGATCTCGTTAAGAAACGGTGGCCGGGACATCTTCCTCTTCAAAATCCATCGCATCCATATCCTCATCAAACGCTTCGGGTTTACCGAAGAGTTTTAGGTAGATAAAACCGATCGTTCCGGCTGTCATCGAGGCAAGGAGGATCGCCATTTTTGAGCCGTTGATCTCGACAGGATTCGTGGCAAACGCTAGGTTTGTGATGAATATAAACAGGAAGTATGAAAAAAGCGACCGGTTTGTGCAGAAAGCTCTCCAGCCGGTGCGAAGGCGAGGTTTCGTCGTCCTCCTTCATCGAGAACGGGATCGCAAATCCCAGCAGTACACCGGCAATCGTGGCGTGAACTCCCGACTTTAGCATCAAATACCACATCAAAACGCCGCCGATCAGATATGGAATAAGCGAGACGACCCTGAGATAACGGTTCAAAACAACGAGAAAGGCCCAAACGAGCAGTGAGCAAGCAAGATATATCGCGGAAAGTTTCGCCGTGTAGAAGATCGCGATCACAATGATAGCCCCGAGGTCATCCATGACCGCAAGGGCTGTTAAGAAAACCTTGAGCGACGCCGGAACGCGGCTGCCGAGCAGAGCCAAGACACCGAGGGCAAAGGCAATGTCCGTTGCCATCGGAATGCCGATCCCGGCTTGTGTATCAGTGCCGTAATTGAAAAAGAGGTGGATCAAGGCCGGAACCGCGATGCCGCCCGCAGCCGCAAAGATCGGAAGCAGTGCATTCTTGATGCTCGAGAGTTCGCCGTTGTAGAATTCGCGTTCGAGTTCGAGCCCGATGAGCAGAAAAAAGATCGCCATCAGCCCATCGTTCACCCAATGCTCGACGCTCATCCCGCCAATGTAGCTATGCCAAAACGCGAGATACGACGGGCCGACCATGGAATTTGCCAGGATCAGCGAGACGACGGTACAAACGATCAAAATGATCCCGCCCGCCTTTTCGGAAGCGAAGAAGGCTTGGAATGATCGTGATAATTTACGTTGAACGACGCTCATAGTTGGATGTTTTCCGTGTTGCTCCGCGTGATCCGTGGTTGATTTTCCCTAAACAATTAAACCACGGAACGCACGGGAAACACAGAAAAACCCGGAACGGTGATCCGTCCCAGGTTAATTTCTTTTTCGTCGGACGTGATCGACTAAGCTTCTTCGGTTGGAGCGACAGCCTGTTCAACAGGTGCCGGTGCTTCTGTTTTCGGAGCTTCCTCGCCGCCTTCAGCGATGACCGAGACTGGAACAGCCAGCGTTACTTCGCGGTGAAGTTTCACGTTGACGGTGAAATCGCCCGTGTCTTTGATCGCGTCTTTGAGGACGATCTTGCGGCGGTCGATCTCGTAACCTTTGGCCTTGAGAGCCTCGGCGACGTCCATCGAGGTTACCGAACCAAAAAGATGGCCGTGTTCACCGACCTTGCGTTCGAAGGTAAGCTTGATGGTTTCCATCTGCTCTTTCTGAGCCTCGGCGGTCGCTTTTTCGATCGCTGCTTTCTTCAGTAGAGCGGCTCGTTCCTGTTCGATCTGTTTGATATTGCCTTTGGTCGCAAGCGTTCCAAATCCCTGCGGCAGCAGGTAGTTGCGGGCATAACCGGCCTTGACCTTAACGATCTCGCCGCGTCCGCCGACATGCTCGATGTCCTCGCGTAATAGTATTGTTGTGTTTGCCATAATAGTAGTTGTAAGTGGTCGGTGGTCAGTGTTCAGACTTCCTACCGAGCTTTCTAATCCGCTGAGCAGGTCATTAGCCCGTCGCCCGAAGTCTGAGGATCTTGTAACCCTACTGACCACTGACCACTGACCTCTGACCACTCGTCCTAGTCCGCAACGAATGGCAAAATAGCCATCGAGCGGGCGCGTTTGATCGCTTTGGCGATGCGGCGCTGGTCTTTTGCTGAAATTCCCGAGATGCGTCTCGGCATGATCTTGCCGCGTTCCGGCACGAACTGCCTGAGAAGATCCACGTCTTTCCAGTCAAGATAATCGGGCACGATCTGACGCGGCCGGCGGCGCTGATAGCGACGCGGGCGATCGCCGATGACGTCTTCTCCGACGCCAAGGTCATTTCTGTCGTTCAATAATTCCAAATCATTATCTGCCATAAATACTCCCGTTTTAGTGAAAAGTTGATAGTTAAAAGTGAATAGTTAAGAGCGTTTTTCGGCGAACCGTCGCTGTTTTCTATCATTTTCCTAACTTTTCACTTTTCACTTTTCACTATTAACTTTTAACTATTCTTACGCTTCTGCCGGTGCGTCTGCAGCAGCTTCAGCGGCTGCAGTGCGGAATGATGCACGTTTCGCCGAGCGGGCTTCGCGTTTTGCACGTACCTTGTCAGCTTTT
This sequence comes from Acidobacteriota bacterium, assembly GCA_016703965.1. NCBI lineage: Bacteria > Pseudomonadati > Acidobacteriota > Acidobacteriota bacterium. The sequence continues at coordinate 133,333 of JADJBB010000025.1, read as the reverse complement.
TTGCGGTCTTCGTCAACTCGGACCGTGATGAAACGCAGGATCAGATCGTTGACACGCATGCGGCGTTCGAGTTCGAGAATCTCCTGGCCCGTGCCGTCGACCTCGAAAAGGACGTAATGTCCCTGATTCTTTTTCTGGATCGGATAGGCAAGATTGCGAATGCCGATATCGTCCATACGAACGACCGTGCCGCCTTCCTTCTCGATCAATTTACCGACAGCTTCGTTCAGCTTGACGATCTTTTCGCCTTCCGTGTCCGGATTGACGATATACATTACTTCGTACGTTCTAAGTGCCATAATTGCTCCTTTCGGTCGCAGTGAACAGTGAATAGTTAAAGTTAACAGTTAAAAGCCGCTTCCGGCCGTCGCTATCCTCACTACTTTTCACTCTTAACTATTCACTTTTAACTATTCCCTATTCACTCCATTAAATCTTCCCATCGCCGCGTCAACACCTTCTTTAACGATGGTTTGGACCGCGTCGGCGGATTCGTCCAATATCTTTTCAAGCGTTTCGGCGTCGCCCTTGGCGAAATTTTCCAAAACGAATTTTGCTGCGTCCCTGATCGGATGCTCGGGCTGTATGCCAATACGCAGTCTAATAAAATCCTGCGTTTTCAAACAATCTATGATCGACCTCAGGCCGTTTTGCCCGCCGTGACTTCCCTTCGAACGAATTCGCATCGTTCCGAATGGAAGAGCGAGATCGTCTGAAATGACCACGAGCCGTTCGATCGATCTGCCGCCCTTGGCGAGCAGACCGCTCACTGCCTCACCGCTCAAATTCATATACGTCTGCGGTTTGACGAGTTCAACTACCTGATTGTCAATTTCGGCCCGCCCGACGAGTGCCCGGCATTCGTTGCGTGCAACTCGCGTTTGCAGCCTCGAAGCTAGCCGATCGACGAGCATGAACCCAAGGTTGTGCCGCGTCTTTGCGTATTCCGGGCCCGGATTTCCAAGCCCGACTATCAGCCAATTACTCATACCGAAACGCAGGCTGCGTAAAGCTTATTCGCCGCCTTCAGCAGGTGTTTCGCCCGTAACTTCAGGTTCTGCACCGGCTTCGAGTTGCGGTTCGAGGTCGCTCGCGTTGATCGAAACGATCGACGCCACGACAGCATCGCCACTTTCCTGTATCTCGATGCCCTTTCCGACCTTGAGGTCAGAAACGTGCAGTGAGTGTCCTGCGTCCAGATCCGAAACGTCAACGTCGATCGAATCAGGCGTGTTTGCCGGTTCGCACAAAACCTTGATCTCGCGGATCGCCTGTGAGAGAACAGCACCTTCGACCTCGAGGCCCTTTGCGTGGCCGATGAGGTGAACCGGAACGGTCATTTCGATCTTTTCGCCCTTCGAAAAGCGTCGAAGATCGGCGTGGATCATACGGCCGTGGACCGCATGGATCTGACGATCCTGGAAAATAACGTCATTGATGCCTTCGCCCTCGATATCGAGCGAGAAAACGGTGTTAACACCGCTGTCCGTACGAATGATCGCTGCGAGGTCTGCGAGCGACGCGGTTGCTGCAAGGCTTTCCGATCCGCCGCCATAGACGACGACCGGGATCTTGCCGGCGACACGCAGCCGACGGTTCTCATTCTTGCCGCGTGTTTCACGCTTTTCTGCTTTTACTAAAATTTTATCAGCCATAATTCCTCAGTTGTCGGTTGTCGGTTGTCGGTTGTCAGCGGCGGCTTTATCCGACAACTGACAACTGACAACTGACAACTTCTCAAATAAACAACGACGACACACTAGTCTCGTCATGGATCGATCTGATCGCCGAAGCCAGAAGCCCGGCGACGCTCAAAACTTCGATCTGGCCGGATTCGACCAGCTTTTGTGCACCTGCACTTGTCGGTATCGTGTTCGTGACGATCACCTTTCTCAAATGCGAATTCGAAATATTCTCGACCGCGTTTCCGCTCAAAACCCCATGCGTAAAACACGCCGAGATCTCGTTCGCTCCTGCTTTATGCAAAGCCTCGGCCACCTTACATATAGTGCCGCCGGTGTCGCACATATCGTCTATTATCAAACAATTTTTGCCGCGAACATCACCGACGATATTCATTACATCGGCCTCATTGGCACGCTCACGACGTTTGTCGCAGAGAGCGAGGCCTGCGTTCAACCGCTTTGCATAAGCTCTCGCACGTTCCGCACCGCCGGTATCGGGTGCTACCACGATCAGATTTTCGATCGGGTTGCGATTGAAATATTCGACCACGACCGGAGCGGCGTAAAGGTGATCGACCGGAATATCAAAAAACCCTTGTATCTGCGAAGCGTGCAGATCAATTGTCAAAACTCGCTGAGCACCAGCCTTGGTGATGATATTTGAAACCATCTTCGCCGAGATCGGGACACGCGGACGATCTTTTTTATCCGACCTCGCGTAACCAAAATACGGAATGACCGCCGTTACTCTCTCTGCCGAAGCTCTGACGAATGCATCGAGCATGATCAGCAGCTCCATCAGATGCGTGTCGCTCGGCGGGCACGTTGGCTGCATGATGAAGACATCATGGCCGCGAACATTCTCGCCGATCTGGAAATTGAATTCCCCATCCGAGAAACGATTCGCAACCGCCTTGCCAAGCTCGATACCCAAATGCCCGCAAACCTCTTCGGCAAGGGCCGGGTGGGCATTACCCGCAAAGACTTTGATTTTCCCGTTGACGCTCATCTTGATTTTGGATCTCGGATTTTGGATTTTGGATTCCAGATCCAGGACAAAAATCCAAGATCCAAAATCGGCAATCTAAAATCAAAAAACGGACTACCTCAAAACAAGAGACAGTCCGTTCTTAAAATCGAAATTGGCTGGGGCGGGAGGACTCGAACCTACGAATGCCGGATCCAAAGACCGGTGCCTTACCACTTGGCTACGCCCCAATGCGAATTTTCTTTCTTAGACGCGGAAGCAACCTATAGCCCGAGAGCCTCGCGGTATTTATTCCGCGAAACGGTTGCTACAGCAAACTTTCGCCAGGTCGACTCAGGGTCGAGGGCTTTTATAGCAGTTTGCCGTGTCTCTATATTGTCAAAAATTGCGAAGACCGAAGCCCCGCTGCCGCTCATCGCGGCATTTACTGCGCCGAGTTCAAGCAAGGTCTCTTTGACCCGCCGAACCTCAGGAAAGTCAGCGAAAACGCTGGCTTCAAAATCGTTTATCAAGGCCGAGCGATGCAAACTGAGCGATGCTGCTTCGGTGCGGCAAACAGAAAGAATATGCTTGAGCTCCGCATTTGTCAAGGTCGCGGCCCCCAATCTGCGGAATGCATCCTTAGTCGAAACGCTCACATTCGGCGTAACGATCAGCAGGCAAGGCTCAATGATATCATCCAGCTGCTCCAAAAGCTCACCGCGTCCAGACCCAACGGCCGATCCGCCAAACAAGAAGAAAGGAACATCCGACCCAAGAATCGCCGCGATCGGCATCAGTTCGTCGAAAGAAACATCAAGTTCCCAAAGCTTTGCAAGCCCAACCAGAGCCACCGCCGCATTAGAGGAACCACCGCCAAGCCCGCCAGGCGACGGGATCCGCTTCTCCAAATGGATCGCCGCACCTTTATTAATGCCAAATTTATTCCGAAGAGAATTCCCCGCCTGCACAATCAAATTCCGCTCATCGATCGGCACGTTTCCGTCATCGCAAGTCATTTCCAAATTCTCGGACTCAGCGAAATGCAGCGTATCGCTCAACGAAACCGTCTGAAACACGGTAAACAACTCATGAAACCAATCGCCACGCTTCCCCAAAACACGAAGCGTCCAGTTGATCTTGGCAAAGGATGGCAGAGAAAACGACATTCCGACTTGGAAGTTAGCACAAGGAAGTGGAAGAAGTAACCACGAAAAACACGAAAAGACACGAAACGTCGACCGTTATTCGTGTCTTTTCGTATTTTTTAGTGGTTACCCTTCTTATTTCCTGACCAAAAATACCTGGGTAAAATAGACTGAGCCGTCCGCAGCCTTTGCGACGCCGACAGCTGATTCTTTCCACGTCGGATCCAGCATATTCCGTCTGTGGGTGGGCGAATCTAGCCACAGCTCGACGGCTTTGCCTACCGGGTCCTGAAAACCGCGATTGAACGCAATATTCTCGCCGATCGAACGCCATCTGCCGATCTTGAGCTGGTCGGCACGGTCGCTGACTAGCTTGTTGTCCAGGCCGCGGTGTGAGAAGAACTTGAATTCCGCCATATTCTGCGAATGCAGACGGGCGACGGCGGCGAGTTCGTCGCTCCAGACGAGCGGTGCGAGGCCCATTTCGACGCGTTTTTGGTTGATCATGCCAAAAGCAGCCTGCTCCGCTGCTGCCATGTTCACGATCACCGAGGCTTTTACACCAGCGGCTTTCTTTTTATCGTCGTCATTCTCGTCGTCGCTCTCGAGCAAGCCCAGCGGGTCAGCCATTTCGCTACCGGTGGTCAGCTTGATCGCGGTTTGAGCTTGGAAATTATTTGATTGGGCGGACAAAAAGCTCGCCGACGCGGCGAACAGGCCCAGGAACAGGAAGAGTTTTTTTAACATTAGATTCCTCACTTCGGCAGCCGGACGACACTATTTTTACTGAGGTTCCTGGCTTTGCGTATGCTCTCGCGGGCACTTGCCTTTTCGGTTAAGGTGACAAAACAAAAAAGTTTTGTCTGGTTAAACAAATTGTGAATTCTTAAACTCTTCCACAAAAAAAATAAAATTATTGCAGTACCGTATTTTCGGCTTGGCTCCCGCAATTCTCAGCTAAAAAAAAGATTTTTTTCGTCTGTGCGCTAGAGTACTAAGCCTTCTGTGGCCTCGTGACACTCTGAACATGGCAAATAAGATCGAAAAATACGTATGCGATATATTTGCCGTGATCAAACGAGACCGTTCAGAAGGAGTCAGCAATGAAAAATCGAATTCAGACGACAGCAGGTTTGTTAATTATCATTCTCTCGTGCATTTTCGGGCTATCGGCACAGGAAAGCTCAAAAATGAAAATGAAAGGAATGATGGACGAGATGCATAATGCCCCGCATCACAAGATGATGATGGCATATCAACAAAGCGTTTTGACATTTGCCAAGGCCATTCGCGATACGTCGAAAGGTGGTAAGGTAGCCGATATTAGCCTCACAAAGATCGCATTTGACGAAATTAAACGCTCGATCGCTCAAGGTGAGGAAGTTCACATAATTCACGTGGCAGGGATGAGCCCGGAAATGCGAACCAAAATGGAACCGATGATGGCAATGATGAAACCGAAAATGGATGCAGATAAAGCCATGATGAAGTCACACATCGACGCACTTGATCTGGCCATTAATGGCAGTTCTCCAGATGCGGCGGCGATCCACAAACACGCGATGGAGTTGGTAATGCAGCTTGAGAAAATGGGAATGCCGGCAAAGAAAAAAATGAAAATGGCAGGCAAGCAATCAATGTAACCAGAAATCGGCGTAGTTAAGGCACGTTCACGACGCTAAATGTGTCGGGCAGATCCTTTTGGTGACCGTACGACGGAGCTATATAATCGTAAGCCCAAGGATTAGACTTAAGCAAAAAGGTCTATTTTTGAAGCCCGTTATGATAACTGCGAGTATACTAGCCAAAAAAGCCAACGTCCCCCTATTCACGGTCCGCTATTACACGCGGATCGGCTTGCTAAAACCGTCGCGCGATCTGCGCAACGGCTACAAGATCTACAAACCTGCGGACGCCGAGAGGCTGCGTTTTATCTCGGCAGCTAAGGAACTCGGTTTTACACTTGCCGAGATAGAAGAGATACTCGGCCACGCCGCGCATGGAGACTCGCCCTGCCCGATGGTACGGGATGTAGTGGAAAAACGGATCGAGGAAAACAAGGAAAAGATCCGCCAATTGAAACGTCTGCAAACGCGGCTCGAATCGGCGGCGAAGATGTGGAGCACGATGAAAAATTCCGAGCCCGACGGGCATTCCGTCTGCCTTTTGATCGAATCTTTTACGGAAGTCGAAGAAAGCGCTTGACCTGATACTTACTCATAGGTTGTAGACTAGTTTCGGAGGAACGAAACGCATGAAAAACGACGACCCCATAAAAACAACGCCCATTCAGATCGGGAGAAGCTCGACCCCAGTGCCCACAACATTTACAGACCCCGTCTGCAAAATGCTCGTCACGGCTGAATCTGCTGCCGCGAGTTATGTTCACGAAGGAACACAATACTATTTCTGCAATCCGGGATGTAAGGAAAAATTTATCGCCGAGCCCGACAAATACCTTTCTGGCTCGACCAAAACTGTCCCCGGATCGTGTTGCGGTACAAAAGACGCAACAGCCGAACACCATTTTGACCCCAACCCGGCCGTGCAGCTCTCGGCGATAGATCCTGTTTGTGGAATGACAGTTGATCCGGGGACTGCCGCCGGATCGAACATACACGACGGAAAGACCTATCATTTCTGCTCTACAGGTTGTCTTGCTAAATTCAAGGCCGATCCAACAAAATTTCTTGATCCGCAGCCCTCAGCTGAACAATCGCTGGACGTTGAATACACCTGTCCAATGCATCCGGAAATTGTCCAGATCGGTCCGGGTTCGTGTCCTAAATGCGGTATGGCCTTGGAACCGAAAGAGGTCTCGCTGGACGATCGTCCTGATCCGGAATTCGTGGATATGAAACGCCGCTTCTGGATCTCAGCCGTTCTGACACTGCCGGTCTTTCTGCTCGCGATGGGTGAGATGTTTCCGGCGTTTCATTCGGTCATATCGCCTAAGGTCTCGATCTGGATACAGTTCGTCCTCGCAACGCCTGTCGTCCTGTGGGGAGGACTTCCCTTTTTCGAACGCGGGGTTCAGTCGATCAAAAACCTTAGTCCAAACATGTTCACGCTCATCGGCATCGGCACGGGAGCGTCGTATTTACTGAGCCTGGCGGCATTGTTCTTTTCAGATCTGTTTCCGGCGGCAATGAGAGACAGCCACACGGGAATGGTGCCTGGATATTTCGAGTCAGCGGCTGTGATAACAACCCTGGTGCTGCTTGGACAGGTTTTAGAACTGCGAGCCAGGTCGCAAACCTCATCGGCGATCAAGGAACTGCTCCGCCTCGCACCTGAGACCGCAACCGTCGTCCGCCACGACGGCAGTGAGGAAACGATCGACCTAAAACACGTCCACGCCGGACATGTCCTGCGTGTCAAAGCAAATGAAAAGATCCCGACCGACGGTGAAATAATCGAAGGCGAGACCTCGATCGACGAATCGATGGTCACCGGCGAATCTATCCCGGTCGAAAAATCCGCCGGCAGCAAAGTCATCGGCGGCACGATCAACGGAAACCGATCATTCCTGATGCGTGCGGAAAAGGTGGGCGGAGACACGCTGCTCGCCCAGATCGTCCGCATGGTCGGTGAAGCCCAGCGCAGCCGAGCACCGATCCAGCGTTTAGCTGATGTGGTTTCTGCCTATTTCGTCCCCGCGGTTATCGTCGCAGCGATCATCGCGTTTGCCGTATGGTTCTTCTTGGGCAGCCTTTCCTACGCGATCGTGGCGGCAGTTTCCGTACTGATAATCGCCTGCCCGTGTGCTCTCGGCCTCGCGACTCCGATGTCGATCATGGTCGGCACGGGACATGGCGCGAAAAACGGCGTTCTCGTGAAAAAAGCCGAGGCCCTGGAAACGCTTGAAAAAGTAAACGTAATAGTTGTCGATAAAACCGGAACGCTTACTTCCGGCAAACCGACGGTAACGAATATCATCGCAACCGACGGCGTCAGCGAGAAGGATCTTCTATCAGCCGCTGCTACGCTCGAAAGCCTGAGCGAACATCCGCTCGCGTCAGCGATAGTTGCTGCGGCGAAAGAACGCGGAATCCAGCTCGAGACCGCGACCGATTTTCAATCGGTTACTGGGCAAGGTTTGGAGGGGATTGTTCGCGGGCAAATGATCAAGATCGGCGGCGATGGGATAATCCCGGCCGGAAAAGCGAATGCGGATCTTCTCGATCGATCCGCAAAATTAAGATTTGAGGGCCAGATCGTTGTCTTTGTAACCATTGACGGCCTTCCCGCCGGCCTGATCTCAGTCACCGATCCGATAAAAGCATCGGCCAAAGCCGCCATCGCCGAACTGCATCGTCAAAATATCGAGGTCGTTATGATGACCGGCGACAATCGCACGACCGCCCTCGGCGTCGCAAAACAGCTTGGGATCGAGCCAGATCAGGTGATCGCCGGAGTCATGCCGCAGGACAAGGCCGCCAAGGTCAAAGAGCTCCAATCACGAGGCAAGATCGTCGCAATGGCCGGTGATGGTGTCAACGACGCTCCCGCTTTGGCACAGGCGGATGTCGGTATCGCATTCGCCAGCGGAACCGATGTCGCGATCGAGTCCGCTGACATCACACTTCTCCGCCCCGACCTCGACGGCATCCTAAAGGCCCGAAACCTCAGCCGTGGGACGATGAGAAACATAAGGCAAAATCTCTTCTTCGCATTTATTTATAATATCGTCGGGGTTCCGATCGCTGCCGGCATTCTGTTCCCGGTCTTTGGGATACTTCTCTCGCCGATGATCGCGAGCGCGGCTATGACATTCAGTTCGGTTTCGGTCATATCGAACGCGTTGAGGCTTAGGCGGGCAAAACTTTGAAACTAGATCGGGTTAAAGCCTCGCGAGGATAAAGTCAACCCTTTTTTCCAGAGGCAAGACCGGAACATGAACGACCGGAAATGGAAGAGACTCATAAACCGCGGAAATTATTTTATGCAGCTTTTTCTGCGCCGCCGGATCCTCGTGCCGGGCGTAGTCGGCAACCAATGGGAGGTAATCGAGGATGAAGATCTTCTTATAATCTACGACCGCCATCATCTTGGTAAGCACTTCGTCCTCCGGGATATTCAGGAAACGATAATATGCCCGTGCATCCGGTATGGCCCGATCAAGAAAGACCAATTCGCTCGGAGACAGCGTGCTTTCCTGTTCGATCTGCATATCCAGGACCTTGAGCTGGAATTCGGCCTGGTGCTTTCGGATCTCCTTCACGGTCTTGCCGCTTGCAAGCTGCGTGTCAATATAGTGCCGTGCGTCCTCGATGGTTGTCTTGTAACCGCGTTCAGCGAGCAGGTTGACCACGGTCGTTTTTCCCGAGCACGGTCCGCCAGTGATCACATACCAGTTTGTAAGCCCGGGCCGGCGGCCTAGATTATTGCTCATCTTTTTACTTTTTTTCTTACGATAGACAGCCCAATGGATTTACCAATTGATGTTGAAGAATAGTTCGCCCCTCGGAACAGTGTCAAGGTATCTTAAAAACTAACAACAGCTGCTCGCACCTAACATTAATTTTCCGGCTGACAGTCTGATTTCCTGTTAAGATTGCGTTATGAATAGATCGGCGATCGCGATACACGGGGGAGCGGGTACTATACTCAGAACGCAAATGACGCCCGTTCTGGAAAAGGAATATCGAGGCGGACTCGAAACGGCTCTGCGAATCGGTTGGAACATACTCGAAAAGGGCGGCAGTTCGCTCGACGCGGTCGAGGCGGCGGTCGTCTCGCTCGAGGACTTTCCACTTTTCAACGCCGGCCGCGGCTCGGTGTTCACTCACGACGGCGAACAGGAAATGGACGCGTCGATAATGGACGGCCGGAGATTAAAGGCCGGCTGTGTAGCCTTCGTCAAAAATATCAAGAATCCGGTCCACCTCGCCCGCCTGGTTATGGAACGAACCGAACACGTCCTGCTCGCTGGTGACGGTGCAAACCAATTCGCCGAGCAGCACCACGTTGAAACTGCGCCGGATGAGTACTTTTTCACCGAACACAGGTGGCTGCAGTTGCAGGAGGCGATCGCCGCCGGCCGCGTGCAGCTCGATCACGCTGGTGAAGATGGGGACAAGAGGACTGGCGGAGAAGAGGAGTCAGAACCTGGGTCGATAGCAAGTGCATCTTCCGACAATCCAAAATCCAAGATCCAAAATCCAAAATCGCTTGGCACAGTCGGCGCCGTCGCATGTGACCAAAGCGGCAGCCTCGCCGCCGCCACATCAACCGGCGGCATGACCAACAAAAAATTCGGCCGCGTCGGCGACACCGCCATCATCGGGGCCGGAACATACGCAGACGAAACCTGTGCCGTCTCATGCACCGGCCACGGCGAATACTTTATGCTCGCCTCGACCGCCCACGACGTTGCCGCTCGGATAAAGTATAAAGGTTTGAGCCTGGAGGATGCTGCCCGCGGGGCGATCGAACGCCTAACCCAAATAAATGGCGAAGGCGGCCTGATCGCGGTTGATTCATTCGGCAACGTGACGCTGCCGTTTAATTCAGACGGCATGTATCGAGGAGCAATTCAGCAGGACGGACAGCTTACAGTCTCGATATATAAATAGTCGGTAAACATTCAGGCGGTTCAAAAAGAACCGCCTGAATTAGACTCAAAGTTCGCCTTACACCGTTAAGCTGGTGGTTCGGCTAATTTATCGTTTACCATATCCCGATACTCCTGAACGTACTTGATATCATCCGGCACCCTGTCGGCGAGTGTTACGACGAGTTCGCCCTTGCGTCCGTATTTGATCGCATGGTGTATAGCGGCTCGGCCGTCAGGAATAATTCGAACTGTCGGCGTGTTTGCACTTTGGGCGATCCCTTCCTGTAACAGTGTGTGAAGTTCGTCCGGTGTGCGGCCGCGTAGGTAGTTACCTGTACGGATCACGACGCGGTCAAAATTGTCAGCCGCGATCTTGCCAAATTCGCGGATATCATCGTCGCGGCGGTCGCCCGTTCCGTTCAAAACGACTGTGCGATATTTGTTAGGCAGTTTCGAGATAAAGTTTGTTAACCCTATGAGCCCAGCGGGGTTATGGGCATAGTCCATTAGAACCGTGACATCACCAACCTCGACGAAATTAAGGCGTCCCGGCGTCTGCGCCGTTCCCGCGTTGAATGTCGTTAGCCCGGTCCTAAGATCTTCGAGTGAGACTCCGTGGACAAAACACGCGAGCGTCGCCGCCAGAACATTCTGCACCATGAACTCAGCTCTTCCGCCATAGGTCAACGGGATATTAACTGCCCGCTCAATGCGAACTTTCCATTTCCCTTTTAGGATCGTGATGTAGCCGTTCTCGTAAACGCAAGAGATGCGGCCGCGTTCGGCTCGCCGCTGAATAACGGGGTTGTTTTCATCCATCGAGAAGCAGACGACCTTTCCATCCACCAGCTCCTTCATTTTGTAGACCAGCGGATCCTCGGCATTCAGGACGGCGAACCCCTTTTTTGAAACGGAGCGAGGAACAACGGATTTGACTCGAGCAAGATCCTCAAGCGTATTAACGTCCTTTAGGCCGAGATGATCGGCTGCGACATTCATCACGACGCCGATGTCACAATAATCGAATCCGAGGCCGGAACGAATAATACCGCCCCGTGCCGTTTCGAGCACCGCTACGTCAACCGTTGGGTCCTTTAAGACAAGCTGAGCGGAAACCGGTCCGGTGTTGTCGCCGGCAACGATCTGCTGATTTCCAATATAGGTTCCGTCCGTCGTTGTAAATCCAACCGTACGTCCGCTATTTTTCAAAATGTGAGCGATGAGTCGTGTCGTGGTTGTTTTGCCGTTCGTTCCGGTGATCGCAAAGATCGGGATGCGGGCCGGCGTTCCCGGCGGGAAGAGCATGTCGATCACGTGTTCTGCCACGTTGCGGCCGATCCCTTCGCTTGGGCTCAGGTGCATTCGAAATCCTGGAGCGGCATTGACCTCGATGATCCCGCCGCCATTTTCGCGAAGCGGTTCGCTCACATTGGGAGCGATAACATCAACACCTGCAACATCTAGCCCGATTATCTTCGCAATTCGCTCGAAGAGGAAAACGTTCTCTGGATGAACTTCGTCGGTGCGGTCGATCGCGGTTCCGCCGGTCGAGATATTCGCAGTTGTCTTCAGCAGTAGACGTTCGCCCTCGTTAAGGACCGTATCGAGCTCATAACCGGCCTTTTTGATGCACCGCAGCGTCTGGTTATCAATATCGATCTGCGTCAAAACATTCTCATGCCCATAGCCGCGACGCGGGTCTTCGTTGGTTTTATCGATCAACTGCTGGATCGTGAATTTCCCGTCACCAATAACATGAGCCGGAACCCGTTCAGCTACCGCGATAAGGCGATTATTCACGACCAAGGCACGAAAATCCTCACCGATAAGCTGCTTCTCTACAATGATATAACGCGAGTATTCTTTAGCTTTTTCGAAGGCGATCTTGGCATCTTCAAGTGATTTGATACCTACCGTCGCACCTTTTCCATGATTACCATCAAGCGGTTTAATTACAATAGGATAGCCGACGTCACTTATAGTATCTTCTAGGTCTTCGATATCCCGGATCCGGAAGCCTTTAGGCACGGGAACGCCCATGTCGCCGAGCAGCTTTTTGGTAGCGTGCTTATTACCCGCGATGTCGACCGAGATCATGTTTGTATTGACGGTGGTCGTCGCCTGAATTCGCTTCTGATAGACACCATAACCGAGTTGAACCAGTGACTGATCGTTCAGGCGAATGAACGGGATGTCTCGATGGTCAGCTTCCTCAACCAGCGAACCGGTCGACGGGCCGAACCGAACATTCTCGCGGATCTCGCGCATCTCCTGAATGGCTTTTGCAATTCCCTCCTTGATCTCAGCTAGGTCTTTGCCTTCCGCAAGATCGAGCCAAAGGCGAACCGCCGTACGTCCGGCAAAGCGGCCTACCTCTTCCTCAAGGTAACTGTAAACGACGTTGTATATCCCCTTCTCGTCCGTCTCACGCGTTCGGCCGTAACCGGTATCCATTCCCGCGAGTGTTTGCATTTCCAAAGCAAAATGCTCGATCGCGTGGCCCGCCCAGGTTCCCTCTTCGACGCGTTTTAAAAATCCGCCTTCTTCGCCGTAGCTGCAGCCGTGCGAAAAGAGCGATGGCAAAACCTCCATCATTCTGCCGTAAAAACCGTCGATCTTATTCGTCGGTTTTTCCTCATAATCCCCGATGTCGAGGCGCATGATAATGAGCTTTTTCCAATAACCGCTCCAATAATTAGGGCCGCGAAGTGTACGAATTTCGAGTATTTCCATAGAATTTGTCATCGCTGAAGGCTGAAACGAATAGAACTGTACGTCCATTGAAGGCGTTTCCATTCAAACTGACGATCGCGAAGCGCCACACCCTTATTGCCTAGACTGAAGAACTGTATTTCTGTTATAGCAAATTTATGTGAATGTTGGCTACCACTTTATGAGTTAACTCATCAGCCCAGATCGGGCAAAAGGAACTCGTTTGGTGGCTGGATCGGGTGGCGGTCAATGTAGTTGTAGATAAGCCCTTCACGCATTACATGAAATTGAATACCGCATACGCTAAACGATTCATTATCAGCGACTTCAGCTATCTCATTGAAACTGATTTGTGAGCCATCAACGATCGTCGTCGAGCCAGCTCCGTAAACCTCAAGCTTTCCCTTACCATCCAGAATGATCGCGGTATTCTCGTCGATCCCGATACCCAAATTGTACGGATTGAAGGAAACCGCGGTGATCAAACGGCTGATGCGGCCGCGTTCGCTGAAGTGCTGGTCGATGATGATATTTTTGAGAAATCCGAGGCCCGGCGACAGCCGAACGGCGTTTTTATGGGGATGCGAACTCGGTTCGCCCCGAACGATCATCGAGGTACTCATCGCCGCGGCCCCGGCACTCGTTCCGGCGAGGACTACGTCCGTCTCCCGAACCATCTTCCGTATTTTCTCGGCCAGCTTAGTTCCACCCAGCAGCGAAACAAGGCGCATTTGGTCGCCGCCGGTCATGATGATGCCCGTGACGCCGTCGAGCAGCTTCTGGACATCGGCATTGACCACATCCTGCCGCGAGGTCGCCCGCAAAACGCGCGGGTTTGCCACGCCTAGATTCCTAAATGCCTGCGTATAAACGTCCGCCGCAAATTCCGGATAGTCCGACGCGACGGGTACGATCAGTACCTCAGCATTTTCCTTACCGGCAAGCTTAAGAAACTTTTTCAAGATCCGCCGCTCGTTATATTTATCCTCTGCCCCACCGATGACGAGCAGATGCCCGCCAATGATCTCGCGGTCATGCGATTCACTCATTTGTTGTTATAGAACTGTTAATTTTCAGAAAACTTTTATCTAAGGTAGTGGAATGCTCGCGGTGGGTCAAGAATTGGAAACGAAGTCTTAGCCACAGAGAACACAGAGATCACTGAAAATTCAAACCTAAGCTCCGCGCTCTCTGTGGCTGGAATCAGCGTGTATCTCCTGCAAGCTCCTCACGGTCACGCCTTCCTGAGCCTGTTTGGTGGCGATCGCCTCGACCAGGGCCTCGGCTCCGGTGATTGTGGTCACGCAGGGCGTGTTGAACTGCAGTGCGGCCTTGCGGATGGCTTGTTCGTCGTAGAATGACGTTTTGCCGAGCGGTGTGTTGATGATCAGGGCGATCTCGCCTTGTTTTATCAGGTCGGCAATGTTCGGGCGGCCTTCGTTGACCTTGAAGACCGTTTCGCACTCGAGGCCAACTTCGTGGAGGCGTTTAGTGGTGCCGTAGGTGGCAACCAGGTCGAAGCCAAGTTTGTTCAAGCGACGGGCGAGAACGACCGCCTGGCCTTTGTCAGTGTTGTTGACCGAGATGAAGGCCTTGCCCCTCAGCGGCAGCGTCAGGCCGGCACCTTCCATGGCTTTGCCGTAGGCTTCGCCAAAAGTATCACCAACGCCCATGACCTCGCCGGTCGAATGCATCTCCGGGCCAAGGATCGGGTCGACGCCGGCGAACTTCTTGAACGGGAAAACCGGTGATTTCACAAAGATCTTTGGCACCGGAAGTCTCGCCGGCAGGTTGAAATCGGCCAGTTTTCTGTGACCGGCCATAACGAGAGAAGCGATCTTCGCGATCGGGACGCCGGTCGCCTTTGCCACGAACGGCACGGTTCGCGACGCACGCGGATTAACCTCGATCACATAAACGCGGTCGTCCTGGATAGCGAACTGGATATTCATCAGCCCCTTGACCTTGAGCCCGCGGGCGAGGAGATGCGTGTAGTGCTCAATGGTTTCGAGATGCTCAGGAGCGATCTTTTGTGCCGGTAGAACGCTCGAGGAATCGCCGGAGTGAATTCCGGCTTCCTCGATGTGGCCCTGAATGCCGGCGATCACGACCGTTTCTTCGTCTGCTAAGGCGTCGACGTCGATCTCGGACGCACGCTCCAGAAACTTATCGATCAGGATCGGTTTCTCAGGCGAGGCATCGACCGCCGAACGCATATATTCGTCGAGCGACTGCTCATCATAAACGATCGCCATCGCACGCCCGCCGAGGACAAAGCTGGGACGAACAACGATCGGATAACCTATTTTATTTGCAACGACTTTAGCTTCCTCAGCTGAAGTAACGCTGGAATTCTCAGGACATGGAATTTTCAACTCATCCAGCAAGGCTCCAAACCGTTTTCTGTCCTCAGCAAGGTCGATCGAGTCGGGCGATGTGCCGATGATCGGAACTCCGGCTTCGTGCAAACGTCCGGCGAGATTGAGCGGCGTCTGGCCGCCGAATTGGACGATGACGCCCTCGGGACGCTCGACCTCGACGATGTTCATAACGTCTTCGAACGTCAGCGGTTCGAAATACAAGCGATCCGAAGTGTCATAGTCCGTCGAAACCGTTTCCGGATTGCAGTTGACCATGATGGTCTCAAAATCCGCGTCGCGAAGCGCGAACGAAGCGTGACAGCAGCAGTAATCGAACTCAATTCCCTGCCCGATACGATTCGGTCCGGAGCCGAGGATCATGATCTTTCGGCGGTCCGTCGGATCCGCTTCGCATTCCTCTTCGTACGTCGAATACATGTACGGCGTAAAGGACTCGAATTCGGCTCCGCAGGTGTCGACGCGTTTATAAACAGGCTTGATCCCAATGGACTTTCGATGTTCGCGAACTTCGTTTTCGGGCGTTCCCGTCAGGAAGAATAGGCGGCGATCCGAGAGCCCATTCTCTTTAGCCGCACGAAGTGTTTCTATTGAAATTTCACCGAGCGGCTGTTTGTCGATCTCGGCTTGCAGTTCCATTACCTGCTGTAGCTGATCGAGGAACCAAAGGTCGATCTTCGTAAGGCGATGGATCTCTTCGATCGAGTAGCCGATCTGGAAGGCGTAGGTGAGATAAGAGAAACGTTGAGAATTTGGTCGAGCTAATTTACGCTGTAATTCCGAATCCGGAACATCTATTAAACGCAATGGTTTAACTGCTTCCAGTGAACGTAATCCTTTAAACAAAGATTCCTTAAATGTCCTACCGATCGCCATTACTTCGCCGACGGATTTCATCTGCGTACCGAGCACATCTTCGGCTCCGGGAAACTTTTCGAAAGCCCATTTTGGTATCTTTGTGACGACGTAATCGATCGTCGGTTCGAACGAAGCCGGAGTCTTTTTTGTGATGTCGTTAGGTATCTCGTCGAGCGTGTAGCCGACCGCGAGTTTGGCAGCGATCTTGGCAATTGGGAAACCTGTTGCTTTCGACGCGAGAGCCGACGAACGCGACACGCGGGGGTTCATCTCGATGATGCGAACCTCGCCGTTTGCCGGATTTATCGCAAATTGAATATTCGACCCGCCCGTTTCGACACCGACCTTGCGAATACATGCTTTCGACATGTCACGCAGGTTTTGATATTCGACATCCGTTAGTGTCTGGGCCGGGGCGACCGTTATCGAGTCGCCGGTATGTACGCCCATCGGGTCAAAGTTTTCGATCGAGCAAATGATGACAACATTGTCGTTAAGGTCGCGCATGACCTCGAGTTCGTATTCCTTCCAGCCGAGGATGGATTCTTCGATGAGGATCTGCGAGTTAGGCGAAGCGGCGAGGCCGCCCTTGGCGATCTCTTCGAATTCGTCCGGGTGATAGGCGGTTCCGCCGCCGGTACCGCCGAGCGTAAACGATGGCCTGATGATCGCGGGATAGCCTATTTCTTCGACGATCTGCCGGGCTTCTTCCCACGTGTGAGCAAATCCACCCCGCGGGCTCTGGATCCCGATCTCGTCCATCGCGGCCTTAAAAAGTTCGCGGTCCTCACCGACCTTGATGGCGTTGATGTTAGCGCCGATAAGCTTGACGCCGTATTTGTCGAGAATTCCCTTCTCGAACAGTTCCACCGACAAATTAAGGCCAGTTTGGCCGCCAACGGTTGGCAAGAGAGCGTCGGGACGTTCTTTTTCGATGATCGCGGTCGCAGTTTCAAGCGTCAGTGGTTCGACGTAGGTGCGGTCAGCGATCTCCGGGTCGGTCATGATCGTCGCCGGGTTCGAATTCACGAGGACGACCTCGTAGCCCTCTTGCATAAAGAGCCCGGCAGGCTTGGGTGCCGGAATAGTCAAATTCACAGGCCTGGCCAATAACGATCGGGCCGGAGCCAATGATCAGGATCTTATGTATATCGTCGCGTCTGGGCATCTTTTTAAACTCTTGATTATACAAAAAAAGTGCGGCCAGACGCACCGCACTTTCTCGATAATTTCGCCCGACGGCTAAACGACCACGGTCGTACCGTCAAATTTTGTCAGGCTAAAGCCGCTAAACTGCTCATTGTAGGAGAGTTTCTGATCTTTGAGGATGCCGATCGCGATCGATTCCCCGAGTTTTAGCGACTCTGTCGCATCGGAACGCCAGTGAACTCCCGCGATGTTGCGGCCGTTGGCAATATTTGATGCGATCTTGTTCAGCTCGCCGCCGATCGTCAAAGTATCACCGGTATATGGAACCAAAGCAGTACCGATCGCATTTGGGACCACAGGATTCGGGATCACGTATGCCTCGTCGAACCATGCCTTTAAGATCGTCACGCAGGCTCCGGCGACTGTCGCGTGTCCCGCCCCATATGCAGGATGCGTCGGGCTGCCTTCAGGGAATGCCATCGGTAACAAAGCATTTCCGGCGGGCAGAAAACCGCCCAATCGAGTAGAGGTATTTATTGAGTTCAGGATCTCACTATGAACCGGATATCCTGCACCGTGAAACGCTGTTCTGTCGACGCGGGCAGCAAAAACCTCGGGCCTGAGCCGGCGGTGCATGATCCACTTCTGATTCCAAACAGCCTTGAGAGCCCTCGTCGAAACCTCACAAAGCAGCGTCGCGACGTGCGGCCCCCCAAAGGTCGCAAATCCGTCCTGTGTTAACGAATTGTTGTATGGATTCCCCGCGTCGAATGGAACCCCCATCCCGGCAATCGCAAGAAATGCCTGAAAATAGCCTTGGAATAAGACATCGATATGGACCCACTGCCCAATATCGCGGCCGTTTCGCATATATCTGTAGGTCGTGTCAAAAACGTCTCCGCCGGCAGGAGCCGATCCACTTTGTATCGCTAGCCAAGAGGCAAAATCGGTCATGTAATTTACATTCGGAACCGTCGTTCGAATGCGTTGATCGATAACGTTCGCACCAAAATTACATGGCAGATACCAAAACTGCGACATCAGCGGCCCTAGACGATCCCCTGCTGTCAGTCCGCGAAATAAAAGTTCTGGCGTCACCTGTCCGCTCGCATTTTTTGGCCCCTTAAAGTCAGATCCGAACGCCGTGAGGTCAACGGCTGCGGCATAGGCTATCGAATTGGAGGTGTATTCGGTGAATGCAACATCGCGGAGCAGTGCCATCCAATAATTCTCCGCGAGCTCCGCGGCTATCTCCCGGCTGGCAAACCTTGGCGGCGGCACCTGGATCATGGAAAACGCATCATAGCCCTGAATATCGAAAGCAAAACCCGCCTGAGGATTCGTTAGCTTTCGGGTTCCGCCGAGAGGGATCTGCTCGAACATCGCCGGATTTGCGGATTCGATCGCGTTGACAAGTGCCGCATACGCGGTCGGGACGACCTCGCCATTCGGCTGATGAGGCAGCCCTTTTGAGTAATTTCCGATCTTATTCGGGTAACGTAACTCGTCGCCATTATCGAGGCGGCGAAAACGCGGTGAAAGCTCATTAAAATGGGCCTCAGCAGCGTCAATGCGATACTGACGATTTGCTAAGGCCCGCTGATAATAAAATGGATTGATGTCGTCCCTGGCAACGACGGTCGAACTGTCATCTATGAACGGCCTGGCCGCCCCTAAAGCGGCAGCACCGATCGCCGCCGTACCCAGTTTGCCAAAGAATTTTCTTCGGCTGACCTTTGCCTCAACTTCCTGATCGGATACTTTTAGTTCAGCGTTTTCATCTATCATGGGACCTCGCATTTATATAGACAGGACGGAGCCGCCGCTAATTCGGTTGCACAATTCTGACTGTCGCGATCCCGATCCTAAAAAGGAAATCTGGGTATCCTCGGGATCTTGTTCTCGATCTTCTGCTTCGTAGCATCGATCACTGCTTTGCCGGAAAGAACATTATCGAGTTTCGCCGCAGCTGAGGGGTTGATCTTCCTGAGCTGGTCGTTGATCTTTTTCGCTTCTTTAGCGTTGCCACTGGCGTAGTAGGCATCTCCGAGATTGAAGAGGCCGGTTACGTTGTTCTTGTCGAGGTCAACGATCCGTTTAAAGGTCACGACCGCATTCTTAAGATCGCCAAGCCCGCGATAACCCATTCCAAGCTGATTTGCTGCGATCGCCCAATCCTTGCGTATTCCGAGCACGTTTTTCAGGACGTTTACCGCAAGTTGGAATTCACCAAGTCCGTTGTGCGTCGATCCCAGATTGAGCAAAGCCGCATCGAGCTTCGGATCCAGCTGCACTGCGGTTTCGAGTGCGGCTTTAGCCAACGCATAGCTCGCCTTAGCTTTCTCAGATTCCTTTGCCGCAGCCTGAGCTTGGCCGGCATTGTAATATGCCCACCCTACGTTCGAATTGTCAATAGCTGTCGGGCTCATTTCTTTCGCCGTCTGCAGCCGGGCCTGTGCTTTTTCCCATTCTGCCACCTTGCCGAGACAATAGCCCCATTCGCTATAAAGGTCGGCAGTTTTTATGCCTGTGGAAGCAAGAGCGTATTCGGCATTGGCATCCGTAAAACGTTCGAGCTGTCGGTATGCACTCGCGAGGTTCGCATGAGCCTGGTAATTATCTTTTTCGGTCTTAACGACCTGTTCGTATGCGGCGGCGGCACCAGCGTAGTCACCGGCATTGTACGAGGCAACACCGATCCCGAACTGTGCCGGCGTGAACGCAGGCTCCCATTCAAGAGTTTTCCGGTAGGACGCTAAAGCCTCAGCTGATTTACCCGTACGATCCAGGATCTGCCCGCGATGGTACTGGGCCTCAACAAATCGGCCGTCGAGTTCGAGAGCCTTGTTCAGAGCGGTCATGGCTTCCGCGTCTTTATTTTGTTTGAAAAGAACCACACCACGAAGGTAGCGAGAATCCGGCAGTGTCGACCCCGGCCGCATCCGATCTCTGGAGGTATGACTCGGCTTTCGCGATCTCACCGCTGTCAAGATAAGCTATTCCAATTGGAGCAAATAGTGTTGAATACTCGGGATTTATCGCGAGGGCTTTTTCATAATTCGCGAGAGCTTTATCTTTCCGCCCGTAGGTATCGTGGATCGCCCCGAGTTTGGCGTAGGCGACGTCATTTTTTGCGTCAAGTTTGACCGCTTCTTCAAAATACACGGCCGAAGCTTCGTTGTTGGAATCGCCCGCGACGACTATTCCCTTCGCGGTCAGTGCGTTGCTAAGGCCTTCAGTAGCCCTGGTATTCTTAGAATTCTGAACAAGAGCATCGCGGTAATTCTTGATCGCTAGATCTGTCTGATCGCTATCGAGAAATCCTTCCGCTTTTGTTGTGAGCGTATTCGAAAGCGCAAGTTTGCGGTTCGCCTCAGCTTTCGCGGCCTGCTTGCGAGCAGCGATCGCAGCTGCTCTGCGTTTTTTGGCAGCGTTTGCGATCTGGGCCGAGGTTTGGGCTGCACTTTTCGGTGTTCGAACCTGCCCACCCGCCGCCAGGCTGACACGCCCGCCACTCGCGCGGGATTGCGGCTTCTTTCGTGAATCACGAAAGACGAAAACGCTGGCCCCGCCGGCTAATTCCTCGCTTGGCACGAGATCCTGAGCTCGAACGGCCTGAGGCAGAGGCAGCATCGAAGCCAAGACGGCGAAAACAAGAAACGATCTCAACACTTTATTCAGGTTTAGCATATAGGCAGGGGCACTGAGGGGCCCTTAGCATTATACAACAACGTATAACACACTTTCGATAACTATTTTCAACTCAAAACCCAATAAAAACCGGCTCAGGATGCAGTTCGATGCCAAACTTTGCAGCAACCGCTCCTTGGATTCTCTCTTTTAGAACGACGATCTCGTTCGAACTTGCGTTGCCGCGATTTATCAATGCGAGGCTGTGATTCGATGATATTCCTGCTTCGCCGAGTACAAAGCCCTTGTTAAAACCTGCATTCTCGATCAACCAGGCCGCCGGAACCTTGAACATATCGCCATATTCAAAAGACGGAATACGGTCATAGTTAGCCTTAAGATCCTCCAGTTTAGATCTGGAAACGATCGGATTTTTGAAGAATGAACCCGCGCTTTTCGAATTTGGATCATCCGGTTCGATAACCATGGATTTAGATCGCCGGATATTCAAAACGGCATCACGAACTTCTGCGAGGGTCGGCTTTTGCCCGGCGAAATATTCGATCAGATCTTTGTAAACGAGCTTTGGCCTGCCATTTTGATGCATGGCAAAAGTTACGCTGAGAACGATGAATCGCTCGCGATAAGTCGAATTGAAAATGCTTGTGCGATAAGAAAATCCGCATTCCGCATTGCTGAGCGAAATAACCTCGCCGGTTGTGCGATCGAAGCAGCGAACCTCGATAATGGTTTCGGCAACCTCCTGTCCATAGGCACCAACATTTTGGACAGGTGTTCCACCAACAAATCCGGGAATTCCGCTAAGACACTCAACACCGGCCAGGTTGCGGTCTACGCAGTATTTCACGAAGTTATCCCAATCCTCGCCAGCACCGACTGTGATACGTTGCATGCTCACAGTTTCGGATTCCAAAACATTGGCACTTTCAGATCCAAAATTTGAACTCTTAGCTTCGGTCTCTTGGATTCCCGGGATCGCGACATTCAAAACAACGCCGTCGAAGCCGGTATCGGCGATCAGTATATTGCTGCCGCCGCCTAAAATGAACAGTTTCAGATCGTTATCGCCGGCAAATTTAATGGTTTCGACAACCTGCTGCTCCGTTTCGGCCCGGACGAAATAACGGGCATTGCCGCCGATCTTGAGAGTTGTAAATGGGGCGAGATTTACGTTTTGCTGTATGTTAAGGGTCGGTTTCAATTGAATTGTGGAATAAACTTCCGTCTGGCCGCTCACGCGGGGTTTTCGATCCCGGCTAATAGTGTCTGCCTACATTCTGAATGCGATACGCTTTTTGTCGAGTTCATCTGCGGCAGCTGCATCGATCGGCCTGATTCGGTCAATGAGTGCTTTAAGTCCTTTGCCGTCTTTTCGGCTGATCAGAGCATTACCCAGGGCCATGTAATATACGACGTTCTTGGGGTCCTGATCGATCGCCGCTCTGAACCATTTTTCAGCGTTCACAAAGTCATTATTCTTGAAGTACGCAACGCCCAGAGCGTATCGCGCAAAATCAAGATCTGGCCTTTTTGGGATCAACTTATTTAGGGTGTCAATAGCCGATCGGTTATCGCCCAGGTCGATATATACGGAGGCAAGATTTTGCAAAGCAAAATCTTCTGCCGGCGGTCCTGAATCAACGGCTTTTTGGAGCGCCGCTTTCGCGTTCTCGAGGAACGGCGTAGCAACCGGTAAGTTCTTGTTCTCAGCCTCTTCATGGCCGGCGCGGAAATATGCCCAACCGAGGTTCACATAATCGACCGGATTTTGCGTCTCATCGACGGCTTTCTGAAGAGCTTTGATCGCCGAGGGCCAGTTGCATATTATTCTTTTAGCCTGATTGACGTCGCACTGTTGGCCGATTACGAGGCCGATCTTACTGTTGAATTCCGCAACCTTCGCTTTGTCATAACCAGTTTTTTGGGCAAGGAAGAGGCCTGCCAGCCGGTAATTTGCCTCTGCTTTTTCGAACTCATTGGTCAGGCGAAAGCCCTCGCCGAGCCCGGCAAAAACTTCCCAATCGTTGTTCTTAAGCTTCGCTGCCGCCTGATAAGCGACGATCGCCTTAGGATAATTGCCGAGCATGAAATAAACCTCGCCGAGGCCAAACCAGGCGTCGAAATATGCCGGCTTTAGCTCGGTGGCCTTTTCATAGTCCGGTATCGCCGCTTCTAAACGCTTTAGCCGTACGAGCGTTTCCGCGGAATTGAAAAAGGCTTCCGCATTTGTCGGGTCCAGTGTTTTGGCCCTGGTGAACGCGGTGAGAGCTTCGTCATCTCGAGACTGAGCCGTTCGTACCAGGCCAAGAAAGAACTGTGCTTCGGCAAGATCGGGAGACTTGGCAATTGTCTTCGTTAACAGATCATCAGCCTTTGCGATCTCGCCGTTCTGGTAATACAGAATGCCCAGCGGTACGTATATCTCGGTAAGATCCTTGTCATTTTCGATGGCCTTTTCGTAACTCGCGATAGCCTGGGCCGTCTCATTCAATTCCGTATACGATTCTGCTAAACCGAAATACGCGGCAGAATTCTTCGGATTAAACTTAAGAGCTTCGAGGAATAGAGACTTTGCGGCATTCGCCTGATCTTTTACGAGCAGGTCATTTCCTTTAGTTGAAAGAGCTTCACTGTATCCCGATCGTGCTGCCGCATTATTCTCGTCCAGCTCAAGGGCATCGCGAAATGCGGCTGTAGCAAGCTCAACATCTCCTTTATCCAGGTAGAACTCACCGACGCCCGCGAAGCGCATCGCACCTTGGGCAGGCGGAAGGGATTTGGAAACCGGGTTCTTGACCGGATCGACCGCGTCAGCTTTTATACGTTTAGGTGCGACCTTAGCCAGCGTTTCATACTGCCTCTTGATCTTAACTACGGTCTCTATTCGCTGGGCTTTTGTCCGGGTGGGTTTTACTGAGACGATCGTGCGCTTCGCGGCTTTTGCCGTATTCCTAAACACAAAAACACTTGATCCGCCAGTAATACTGCTGATCGCGACCAGATCCTGAGCGACCGCAGCGATAGGAGAATAAAGGATAATTGCGATCATGGCAAAAGACAGAACGATCCGCAATTGCCTTGAATTATTGAACATTAGGTTCCCTCACGTCGAAAGTGTTTTACCCAACCGAGCTAAGCGTAAGATGCATTGGACCGCATTTTAAGTTGACCAATCGATTCGATCCGAACTATCCCCTTAAAGTAGATTTTTACAATACTAACATCATCTTGCCCTTTTACTTATAGTGGTATAAATTCGATTATTACCAACAACTTAAAAAGTTTCGGGTTAAATGTTCCAGGTTCCGCGTTGGCGACAAGAATAACTCGAAACTGGGAACTCGGGACTCGAAAACTTGAAAAGAAGGAGAGATTGCCGAACATGAAAGCATTTACTACTGAGAATATCAGGAATCTGGCTGTCATTGGACACGGCGACGCAGGTAAAACCCAGCTCGTCAGCTCCATGCTTTACGTTGCCGGATCATCCCCACGATGGGGAAAGGTCGATGAAGGAACGACCATCACAGATTTCGACGAGGATTCCATCGAACGTAAAGTTTCCCTCAACAACAACTTCGCCCACCTCGAATACAAAGACACAAAAATAAATCTGATCGATACACCGGGCTACGCAGCCTTTGTTTCACATGCACGCCCCGCTCTCCGCGTTGCAGACTGCGCTCTGGTGATCGTAGATGGTGTTCACGGCATCGAGGTGCAGACGGAGAAAACGTGGCAGTACGCGAACGAATTCATGCTGCCGCGATTCATGGTCATAAATAAGATCGACAAAGAACACGCCGATTTTGGCCACGCGCTTGAGACCGCGGCGTCAAGTTTTGCGCGGTCGATCGTTCCCTTTACGCTGCCTATTGGCCGCGAAGGCAGTTTTCGCGGCGTGATCGATGTCGTTCACCAAAAGGCATACGAATTTGACCCAGAGGGCAAAGCTAAGGCTATCGGAATACCGAGCGAAGAAAAGGCATTGCTTGATTCGACCCGCGAACGCCTGATCGAGATCGTCGCGGAATCGGATGACGGCCTGATGGAAAAATATTTTGAAACCGGAACGCTTCCCGAGGAAGACATCATCCCAAACCTGGCACGTGCCATCGCCGCCAGTAAACTTTGTCCGGTTTACGCAGTCTCGGCGACAAATCTCACGGGGCTTTCGGTACTGCTCGACCACCTGGTCGAATTCGCCCCCAATCCGGCAACCCATGAGATGGAATACGGTTTCAAAGACAACGAGATGTCCGGCGACCGCATAAGCCGCAAATACAATAACGACGAGCCATTTTCCGCCTACGTTTTCCGCACGATCGCCGATCCATTCGCTGGCCGCATCAATGTAATGAAGGTCGTTAGCGGCAAGATTGCTCACGACGCGACCGTTCAAAACACAACTCGCGACACCGCTGAACGGCTTGGAGCTCTGCATGTCATCTCAGGTAAGACTCTCGATAAGGTCGATTCGGCCGCAACCGGCGACATCATTGCTGTCGTTAAACTGAAGGACACGCAAACGGGCGATACTCTTGCTGACAAGGCAAATCCGATCGTTTATCCACCGGTCGAATATCCGGAAGCCGCGATCGCCTTTGCCATCGAGCCTAAATCACGGGCTGATGAGGACAAGATATCATCGGCTCTGCACAAGATCCTCGAGGAGGATCCTTCGTTGCATTTCGACCGAGATCCGCAGACGAAAGAGTTCATTCTCTCAGGCTCAGGGCAGCTTCACATTGAGACCGTTGTAAAGAAACTAGAGCATCGATATCACGTCGAAGTCACGCTGCATCCGCCGAAGGTTCCTTATAAGGAAACGATCACGGCTCAGGTCGAGGTCCAGGGGCGGCATAAGAAACAGTCGGGCGGACGCGGGCAGTTCGGTGATTGCAAGTGTATTTTTGAACCGCTCGAACGCGGATCTGGTTTTGAATGGGTCGACAAGATCTTCGGCGGCTCGGTGCCCCAGAATTTCCGCCCAGCGATCGAAAAAGGCATTATCGAAGCGGCCGCAAACGGTGCGATCGCGGGCTATCCGCTCGTCGATTTCAAAGTGACATTGATCGACGGCAGCTACCACGCGGTCGATTCGGACGAACATTCATTCCGTGCCGCCGGCAGGAAAGCCTTCCGGGCGGCGATCGAGAAAGCAAAACCGACACTGCTCGAGCCGATCATGGACGTTGAGGTTTTCACGCCGCAGGAAGTTTCAGGCGACATCATGGGTGACCTCAATTCCCGCCGCGGCCGCGTAGGAGGCATGGAAATGCGAGGCAAACAGCAGGTGATCAAAGCCAAAGTCCCGCTCTCGGAAATGCTCGATTATCAATCGAAGCTCAATTCCGTCACGCAGGCTCGGGGCAGCTATCACATGCAGTTCTCACATTACGATCCGCTTCCGGGCAACCTGTCGCAAAAAGTGATCGACGAAGCCGTAGCGGCCGGACGTGTCAGGGCTCATGAGGATGATGAGTAATTTGCGGCGGTTACCGACTTTCAAATTTTGCACGGTTGACGTTATTCTTTTGGATAACGTCAATAGTTTGTGACCTGAAATATTAAGGAGTTTTTAACTATGAAGCGAGTTCTTTTTTCGTATCTTTCAGTATTGACCTTGATCGTCGCCTCAGGCGTGATCGCGGCAGCGCAGGTGCGTCCGCCCGTTCCGCGTCCGAGCCAGAAGGCGAGCGTCATGCAGACGATCGGGACGACCGATATCAGCATCACGTACAGCCGGCCGGCCGTTAAAGGCCGCGTCGTTTATGGCGAATGGACAACGCCGGCTGCCGGCGAAGCAACGCTCGACAATCAAAACACACGTCCAAAGGACGCTCCGCTCGTACCCTGGGGCCACGTATGGCGCACGGGTGCAAATGAGGCGACCCTTTTTGTTGCTGTCGACGACGTTTTGATCAACGGCCAGCTGCTTCCGGCAGGTAAATACAGCCTTCACACGATCCCGGGCAAAGACGAGTGGACGATCATCTTTAACAAAGACGAAGGCCAGTGGGGCAGCTTCGCGTACGACGCTAAAAAAGACGCCCTTCGGGTAAAGACGAAAGCTCAGTGGGTTGCCGACAGCCAGGAACTTCTTGCCTTCAACATAGATTCGGTTACCGATAATTCGGCAGTGGTCACTCTCCGCTGGGAAAAGGCCAAGGTGCCCTTTACGGTCGAGGTCAAGGATATCGTGGGTTCAACCTTAGCAAGACTCGCGGCCTACGTTGCTGCCGGCAAATCGGATGACCCGACTCCCGCACTCAACGCTGCGAACTATGCAAAGAGCGTCAAGCGGATGGATGAGGCTGGGAAATGGTATGACGCTGCCTTGAAGGCTTCCGATGAGCAGATCAAGGCCAAGTCGAACTTCGCTAATCTAGGCCGCCGGGCAAATATTCTGGTTGCCGCCGGAAAGATGCAGGAAGCCCTAGTCGCTGCCGAAAAGGCGGTCGAAGTCGGCAAGGCTGAGAAGGCTGATACCTCGGCTCTCGAGAAACGCATCGCCGATATCAAGGCTGGGAAGAACTAGGATCTTTCTTCAAATTACGAACCCCAAAAAGCTGTCCGCGAGGGCAGCTTTTTTGTGTTTTGAAAAGTGCAGATCGTGTTTTTTTAGTGTCGGCGAACTTTTCGTTCTAAAAGTGTGAATCGTTTCACACTTTTTCCCGAAATGCCGTGTTTACAGCTTTATCAGGAAGAAAAACGGCTGCTTGGTCGAAGGACTTTGACGTTTCGCGGGGTCGAAAGGTCTCGATTGGTAGAGGTATTTAGGAGATTGGTCAAACGTTATCTGGAAGCGAAACCTTTGACCAAAGAGATGGCCAAAAAGAGAGCGTTGTGGTTTCGGAAGCGATCAAGCCTTCAACTTTTCGGCTGGTTGCTTTTAGGTTGATCTCACGAATACTCCTTCGCTTCCGAAACCACAAACTTTTACTTACCGGTCATATATTTGAATGCCATCGAGGCGATGTCATCCATGGCACTGCCGTCGTGGTCGCTGTCGAGCATATTCGACGCCATATCGATCATCGCGTTGCCCGATGAAGCCTGCGGAGCCGCCTGTTGGCCGCCGCCGAGCAAACTGCCAAGCAAGCCACCGAGCCCATCTGCCTGAACGCCCTGCTCTTGTTTTTGTTTGCCGAGATAGCCCATCACGATCGGAGCGAGGAACATCAGGATCTGAGCGACCTGGCCCATGTTCAATCCGGATTTCTGGCTGACTTCCTGAGCGACCTGCCCCTGGCTGCCGCCTAGAATGTGGCCCAAAATGCCGCCCGCATCGGCCTGACGCGGCGGCGGAGCTGCTTCCTGCTGGCCGCCGAAGATCATTCCGGCGAGGCCGCCCAGATTATCGAGAACACCGCCGCCGCTGTGATCCTGTTCGAGGGCGGTATTGAGGCTCTCGGCACCTTCGGGCGTTGCCGCGTTGCTTGCGAGGCCGTTGATGAGTGCCGGCAAAGCCATCTGAATGGCTGAATTTACCATCGAATTATCCGCACCGACTGTCTGGCTGATCTGATCGACTGCCTGATTTCCCTGGTCCTGGCCAAGCAGATCCTGTAATGAAAACATAATGTTAACTCCTGATTTTCGAAATAATTGCTGTGCCGATATAGTAACAGAAGCGGGATTTTTTTACCAAGATTTTTCTTTTTTCCCGGAGCTTCGCGAGTAAGCGAGGACGACTTACTTAAACCTATTTAATGTCGCGACGATCGACACGAACCGACGTTCGCGAATCGCCATTGCTCACGCGCGGGCTTGTGCATCTCACAATCCAAAGTCCGAACGAACTATGAATTCACCCCGTATTCGGAAAAAACTCACTGTCAGAAACTCAATATTCGCCATCGCCGCGGCATTTATCATGCTCGGTTCGCTGGCTCTTATGCTCTGGTACTTATTTCCCCGCAGCGGCGGCGAACAGCCCTTGCAATACATTTCGACCATCGCCGGACTAAAGGGCGAGATCGGCGAGCCTTTTGGAATATCGGTGAAGGGTTCGACCGTTTACATATCAGACGGGCAGAATGGCAA
Organism: Acidobacteriota bacterium; assembly: GCA_016703965.1. Lineage (NCBI taxonomy): Bacteria > Pseudomonadati > Acidobacteriota > Acidobacteriota bacterium. Next base: position 104,177 of record JADJBB010000025.1, on the reverse strand, counting down.
GATCTGGGCGGTGAACGGCGATTCGTTTACGGTTTTTGCGTCGGGGCTGGAGACGCCTTCCGGGATCGCGTTCGACAACGCGGGAAATCTGATAGTCGCTGATCCGGGTTCGCATACGATCAAGTCGATCGATGCCAAAGGCTCCGTGACCATGCTTGCCGGAACTGAAAACCGTTCAGGATTCGCCGATGGCGACGCGAAAACAGCATTGCTTCACGCACCGATCGCCGTAGCTGCTGCCGACGGCAAGATCTTTGTCGCTGACACCTACAACGATCGAATTCGTGTGATCGAGAACGGAAATGTCAGAACGCTCGCCGGCGGTGAAAAAGGCTTTGGCGACGGCATCGGCGGGGCGGCGAGATTCGATACGCCCTCGGGCATTTCCAATTGGGGCGACAAGCTCGTCGTTGCGGACACCGGGAACGGCCGCATTCGCGTCGTCGAACCCGACGGCCGCGTTTGGACGCTCGCCGGAAACGGCAGCGGCGATCTGGTTGACGGTTCGCTTTTGTCGGCCGTTTTCTTTCAGCCGACAGGCGTTGCGGCCGATAAATTCGGTACGATCTACGTCACCGACGGCAATGCCGTGCGAAAGATCGGCGGCGGGACGTTCGCTCTCGTCAGCACAGTCACGAGCGATCAACGCGGGCTAAAAGACGGGATAAAGTCGAGAGCGAGATTCAATCGGCCGTCGGGACTGGCGATCGATAGTGAAGGTAGTTTGATCGTGGCCGACAGCGAGAACCGCTTGATTCGAAGGATCGCCGCGACATCGAACGGCCACGAGATCACGGCTGAAGAGATCAATGCACTTCGTGACAAACCTGAGGAATTTCGCACCGCCGCTCCCGCTCGGTGGCCGTACGATCCGCCGGCCGCGAAACGCGATATCGCCGGAACGCTTGGCGAGGTTCGGGGTGAAGTGAACGCTGCAAACGAGCAGGTCTGGTTTCACAACGGCCTCGACATTGCCGGTAGCTACGGCGAAACTGCACGATTCGTCCGTGATGAAAAGGTTCTGCGTCCGATCGCAGCCGAGAATTTTGCGACGCTCCGCGAACTCATTCGAATGCCAACGATGGGTTACATTCACATCCGGCTTGGGCGAAGCGACAGCTCGATTCCCTTCGGCGATGAGCGATTTCTGTTCGAGAAGGACAACACCGGAAAACTCTCCGGCGTTCGCGTCCCACGAGGTGCGAAATTCAAGGCGGGCGAGCCGATCGGCACGCTTAACTCGATGAACCACGTCCACCTCATCGCGGGCCGCAGCGGCTCGGAAATGAACGCACTCGACGCTCTAACATTGCCCGGAGTGGCGGATTCTCGGGCTCCCGTGATAGAAAAAGTTTCGATTTATGACCAGAATTGGAATCTGGTCGAAACCTCAGCTCAAAATCCACGTATTAAACTCACAGGAAATACACGGATCGTCGTCAAAGCCTACGATCAGGTCGACGGCAACTCGGACCGCAGACGGCTCGGCGTTTACAAGCTCGGCTATCAACTGCTCGACGCAGCTAAAAATCCGATCGGCGAGCCAAAATGGACCATAAAGTTTGACCGAATGCCGCCCAACGCGGCGGTCAGATTTGTCTATGCCGACAAAAGCCACTCGGGAGCGACCGGCGAGACGATATTTAACTACATCGTCACGAATTTTGTGGAGGGTGAAGAATTTAGGGAAGAGTTTCTGGACATTTCCGCTCTATCGAATGGTAATCACGGTATTCGTGTATTCGCGGCGGATTATTTTGGTAATGTCGCGTCAAAAGAAATTGAATTTGAGGTAAATAAATGAGAATCATCACTTCGCTCGTTCTTCTACTAACGATCGCCGTTCCGGCTTTCCCTGTCACAAAAATTGCTGGTCCAACGTCGCTCATTGTTACGCCAAAAGCACCGCAGTTTACCGATGCGGAACGTCATGCTGAGCTTGCTCGACGCCGTGCCGCGGTTGCCGCGAAGATGGCGGATAAGAGCATGATGATCTTGTTCAGTGCCGAGCCGCGACTTTATACGAATGACGTGGATTATGTATTTCGTCAGGAGAATAACCTCTTTTACCTAACCGGGTTGAAGCAGAAGAATGCGACGCTCGTGATCACGAAAGATGGTGCAAAGGTCAGCGAGACCTTGTTCATTCCGAAACGCGTTCCCGCACAGGAGACTTGGAACGGCAAAATGTATTCGCGGGAAGAGGTAACAGCGATATCGGGGCTGAAAACGATCGTTGACTCGTCGGAAGTGACGGCTTTTCTCGACGCCGTGAAAGCCAAAGGCCCGTTCGCATCAAAGGATGGAAAAGTTGCGATCTCGGCCGCTCCGGAATCGATCTACATGCTTCTGCCGGACGGCGAGCGTGATGGGGACGGGCTTCGCGAATTCGCGCAGGAAAACCAATTTGCCAGATCGGCGGCGGGCCTCAAGATCGTGAATGCTCAGCCGATGTTCGCCGAGCTTCGACTGATCAAATCGCCTTATGAGCTGAAAATACTGCAGCACGCAGTCGATATTTCGACCGAAGCTCACATGCGAGCAATGGCGGTGGTTGGGCGTGCCGAGTGGGAATATCAAGTTCATGCCGAGCTCGAATACACTTTCCGACGCCGAAATGCCGACAACTGGGGCTATCCGTCGATCGTCGGCTGCGGGGCAAATGCGACAACGCTTCATTACGAGGAATCCCAGGGCCCGGTCAAAAAAGGCGATGTTCTGCTGATCGACGCCGCCGCGGAATATGAACATTACACCGCGGACATCACACGAACCTTCCCGGTCAACGGCAAATTCTCAAAGGAACAGGCCGAGATCTATCAGATCGTTTTCGACGCTCAGGAAGCAGTTGCGAAGGCGACAAAACCCGGCGTGACATTCGGCCAGCTCAGTACGATCGCCCGCACGACGATCAACGAAGGCCTTTTCAAACTCGGCCTCGTAACCGACCTGAAATCGAACCAATCCGGCATCTGGTTCATGCACGGGCTCGGGCATTGGATCGGAATGAACGTTCACGACGTCGGCAGCTACAGCGGCCCGCTGAAGCCCGGGATGGTCTTCACCAACGAACCCGGTATCTACATCCGCGAAGACGCTCTCGACAATCTTAAGGATACCCCGGAAAACAAAGCCTTCATCGCAAAGGTCCGCCCCGCGTTCGAAAAATACAAAAACATCGGCGTCCGTATCGAAGACGACATGCTTGTCACCGAAACCGGTGTTGAATGGATGTCAGGCAAACTTCCCCGCTCGATGGCTGATATCGAGGCGTTTATGGCAGTTGCTCCGAAGCAGGTGACCTTGAGTAAGCGTATCAAGCCGAGCATTTTTGTGGATCAGGCAACCGCGATGGTCGATCGCAGCCATTAAGCTACAAGACAAAATCTAACTCAAACTGTAAGCTAGAGTTCGGACCGTTATCGTTCCGAACTCTTTATCATTTTGGCAAGATCGTCTGATAAAACTTCATCATCTGACTCTACGCTGCCGCTGATCATCGTTAATCCGAAATCGGCTTCGGGGGCGACGCGTGAGAAATGGTCGTTGACGGCGAGTGAGTTGCGGGCTCATTTCGGGCCGTTCACTGTTGCCTTTACAAAATCACCGGGTGATGGGATCACTATCGCGGAACGCGCATCTCGAGAGGGTCGTAAGTTTATCATTGCCTGCGGCGGTGATGGCACGATAAATGAGGTCGCAAACGGCATTCTCAGGTCAGGCAAGGACGTCGAACTCGGCGTTTTGCCGTCGGGAACAGGCGGCGATCTTCGGCGTACACTCGGGCTTCCGCTGTCCAATCGCGAGGCCGCGGTTGCTCTTCGCAACGGCGAGACAAGATTGATGGACGCGGGGCTTGTTTCGTTTCAGGACCATGACGGCGAGACCGTGAGCCGATACTTTCTCAATATCTCGTCGGTCGGGCTAGCTGCTTCGGTAATAAAACGCGTGAAAAGCACGAAGATCTTTGACTGGATGCCGATCGAAGGACTTCGCGGAAAAGCGAATTTTGCCATGTCGGCCCTTCAGGAAGTTATTGCCCCGGACGCCGCGACAGTTCGGGTCAGGATCGACGATGGCGACGAACACACGATGCAAACACTTTGTCTCTGCATCGCCAACTCCCGATTTTTCGGCGGTGGAATGATGATCGCCCCGGACGCCAAGATCAACGATGGACTGCTCGATGTCATCAACGTTGGCGATATGAGCACGGCTAAGATCATTTTTAACGCCTATTCACTCTACAAGGGCACGCACCTCAGCATCAACGAGGTTAACAGCACACTGGCTAAAAAGATCGAGGTCTCGGCTCTCGATCCATCTCACGAGATCCTGCTCGAAACCGACGGCGAAATGCCGGGCAGACTCCCGGCCGTTTACCAAGTGGTTCCCAACGCCATCCGCGTCCGCATTCCCAGATCAAAAGTCTAGAATTGTCGCAACCCTTTTGAGTTTTGTAACATTTTCGTTACACTTCTGTAACATCTTCGGCGGTTTTTGACCGGATGTCTACGGAATGCAATTTTTCAAATATTTATTGCTCATCGCGCTCATCGCGCTCATCGCGATGACGGCCCAGGCCGCAGTCGCCCAAACCCCGACGCCGACACCAGTCGACGATGACGATATCCAGTCGTGGAACGATTTGAGTGTGACTGTTCCGCTTAACAAAAAGGTCGATCTTTACATTCCGGTCACTTTTCGCTTTGATAAAAACGTCACTACCCTGCACGAGGGCCGCGTAGGCGGTGGATTTATTTTCAAGCCAAACAAGAGCGTGTCGATCGCTCCAGCGTATCTATTTATTCAGACCCGCAATTCCGCCGGCGTATTCAAACGGGAAGACCGATTAAGCCTCGGCGTAACCTACCGTTTTCCAACAAGATCATTCGGCCTCACTCATCGCAGCCAAATCGAATATCGGCACCGTGCGAGCGGCAATACATGGCGATATCGGCCGTCCGTTACAGTAGATAAACACCTGCCGGATCGCTGGGTCAAGGGACTCAAAGTTTACGTCACCGAAGAGCCATTTTACGATTCGGCATCAGGCCGCTTCTCGCGAAACCGCCTCTCTCTTGGCGTAAATAAAACTCTGACGAAGAAGCTGTCAGTCGATCTCTACTATCTGCGGCAGGACGACAATTTTTCGCACCCTGCTGTCAGCCATGTGCTGGGTACCGGGTGGAAGATCAAGTTCTAGTCCTGCTTCACAATGGCCAGATTATCGGCACGAGTACCAGAGTGACAATAAAGACGATCACCGTTAAAGCGGTACCTACCTTTACGAAGTCCAGAAACCGGTAACGGCCAGGGGTGTAGACAAGAACCGAAGCTGGTTCAAGAGGCGTGATAAACGAGAAACTCGCCGCATATGTGATGGCAATGATGAAGGTTCTTGGATTGACACCAAGGGCGATGGCTGATTTCACCGCGACCGGCAGCACGACCAAGGCAGCGGCCTGATTTGACATTGGCTGGGTTAGAATGACAGTCAAGACGAAAAAGCCTGCAAGAACCGCCGTCGGACCAAATTGACCAAGTTGTAAATTAATAATATCGGCCAGCATCTTGTCGGCCCCGGTAGTTTCCATTGCAACGCCAAAACTCATCATGCACGCGATTAGAACAAGAACGCGAAATCCCACGAGCGAATACATCTCGTTATGATGTACGGTTTTCGTCGCAAGTAAAAGCATTACGCCGCAAAGCACTGCAATTGGTAAGGGGACCTCGATGCCGGTGATGACCTGTGAAAGCGAGAGGCCGAGAAAAAGTAAAAACGCTGATATCGCCCATTTACGCTTTTCGATCCGTGGATTGGTGTCCGTAAGATCTTCGAGCATTAGGACATCATTATCGCCTACTAAGACATCGATTCCCGTTCGCCTCCCCTGAACGAGCAAGACGTCGCCAAAAGCAAGCCTTACGTCACTCAGTTTGTTGACGAATGTCCTTCCGTGACGATTTATGGCCAGTACCGTTAAGTTATAACGCTCGCGGAAACCGAGCGTTTTCAGAGTTTGTTCTGACAAACGAGAGTTGCGGGCGACAAGAACCTCGAACAACTCGACGTTATTACCCTCGAGCTCAGTGTCGGAGAGCAAAAAATCTGGTTTGATCTCCAGCCCCGCTTCTTCCTTGACGCGCAGGATATCGCTTATCGCTCCTTCCACGATCAACGAATCACGGCGCCGTATTCGTTCCGACGCACCCGGCGCATTTATCTTCTGGCCGGTCCGTATGATCCCAAGAACGTTGAGATCGAGTCTCCGGTTAAGGTCAGCCTCGCTTATCGTTTGGCCCACCAATGGCGAATCCGGTAAGACGATCAGCTCCGAAATGTACTCGCGCATCTTATATTGCTCGGTCAAAGACTCCTCTACTCCGCGGGATGGAAGCAGCTTTCGTCCGACGATGAGCATGTAAATAGTCCCCGCGCACAGCGTTACAATTCCGACAGGTGCAAGCTCGAACATCGAGAAAGGTTCGAGGCCATAACGCTGGATCGTTCCGCTGACTGCGAGATTGGTTGAAGTTCCAATCAGGGTGCAGCTACCGCCGAGGATCGCCCCAAAGGCAAGCGGCATGAGCAATTTGGAGGTAGGTACTTTTGATTTTGCAGCTAGCCCAATTACGATTGGTAAGAACATCGCTGTCGTCGTCGTATTTTTAAGAACCGAAGCGCTAACCGCCGCTGCGATCATAATAAGGGCCGTTAGAATAAAGACATTGTCACCGGCTATACCGTGCATGCGGCGGCCGATCAGGTCGACGACCCCGGTCTTAGCTAACCCACCAACGAGGATGAACAAGCCACCGATAGTAATTATTATATCGTTTCCGAACCCCGCAAGAGCCTGCTGTGCGGTCAAAACCTGTGTAAACACGAGAGCCATAACCAAAAGCAGGCCCACGATGTCGACCGGTATTCTTTCCGTAGAAAAAAGTATGATGGCGACGACCAACAGGATAAGTGTAATTGTGATCGGTGACATGGAGTCTCAGCATATCTTACCCGGGCGAATTTCGTAAAGACTTTTTCGTATACTTTCCCTCGCCATTCATCACAAATGATTTTCTTGCTTCTGGTCACTCATTTCGCTACACTTCTCGTCAAATAGATCGTCGAAGCGGTCAGTTTATTAACTCATCGCACGGGGGAACCAACAGGTCGTGCAGTTTAACGATCCGGGGCTAATCTGATATTCAGAAGAAGACTTCTTCGCTTCCAGCCCGGCAGCTAACTCCGTAGACATAAACGAAGGAGGGCACTACGTTTCTTGAGGTCGTGAGGTGTGCTTCACGGCCTTTTTCTATGTTCAGTGAGAAGCAGTATCTTTCGCCTAAACAGGTGCTTTAAACAAGCAGATTGAAACGAATGCTTTAAAGCTTTAAACATTAAACCGAAACGCTTGCTTTAAACTGCTTTAAAAAAGAAAGTGCTTTAAACAAGAAAACGCTTTAAACAGCACAAGTGCTTTAAATAGCATAAGTGCTTTAAACAAGGATCGCTCACACTTGAATCATTTTGAATATGAAGAGAATCACGATAATCGGCGGCGGCGCGAGTGGAACACTGCTGATGGTCAACCTCTTGCGGCACGCGGGTGGGCGCGAAATCGAGATAAACCTCGTCGAACGCCGCGCAAAGATCGGCCGCGGTGTGGCGTTCGGCACGACGCGGGATTCGCACTTGCTCAATGTTCCGGCCGGCCGCATGGGAGCATTCCCTGACGACATCGACGATTTTCATAAATGGCTGACCGAGAAAGGCTTCGCATACGACTCGCATGACTTCGTACCGCGCGTAAAGTATGGCGAATATCTCCGCGATGTATTCACAAAGGCGACAGAGAACGTCCCGGCAAACATTCGATTGAATCTGATGGATGACGAAGCAGTTGATATGTCCGTCAACGGGGATTCAGCAGAGGTGATGCTCCGTTCGGGCGAGGTCTTGCCATCGAGTCACGTTGTACTTGCTTTCGGCAATTTCAAACCACCGCATCCGAGCGTCGGTGATCTAAGTTTCGTGGATTCGGAGCGGTATTTTCAGGATCCGTGGAGTTCCCGGCTTTACGATTCGTTAGATCCGGACGATTCCGTCTTTATTGTTGGGACCGGATTGTCGATGATCGACGTCGCACTTCATCTCAATAAACACGGCCATCGCGGCAAAATATCGGCGATCTCGACCCGCGGATTGCTTCCGGCGGTGCATAAATTAGGCTTCACGTACCCCGACTTTTCGAACGAACTAAAAACTACAGACCGCATTACCGACATCCTAAAAACCGTGCTCCGGCACATGAAACAAGCCGAGGCGACCGGAAGCAATTGGCGTGCGGTCATCGACAGCCTGCGGCCTGCTACACAACAGCTTTGGCTCGGCCTGCCGACCGCGGAAAAACGCTATTTCAAGCAGCATTTAAGCCGCTACTGGAATGTTGCCCGTCACCGCATGCCCGGCGAAGCCGCTGCAATTCTCGAAGAAATGCAGGCGAAAGGGTCGCTTGAGATACTCAAAGGAAGATTGAAAAGCATAACGGTGGGGATGGACGGCGGTTTTGATATCAAATTTAAGACGATCGGCGTCGAGCATTCGGTCGCAAGCGATGTGCTGGTCAACTGTATCGGTTCTGAGGCAAATTTCACGCGGATCGATTCCGAATTTGTCAGGAATCTGATCGCGCGGCGCCATATTCGCCCCGACGAACTCGCCATGGGCATCGAAGCAACGCCCGATGGACGGGTGATCGACAAGAATGATGAGCCTTCGAAGGTCGTTCGCACGCTCGGGACCGCTCTCAAAGGTATTCTGTGGGAATCGACCGCGATACCTGAGATTCGCTCGCAGGCCCGCGATCTCGCCTTGAAACTATTAAAAGTTTAGACCACAATAGCGGCGGAATTCATATGTCACAATCATTTTTAAGAATGTTGATCGACTCGTTCGAACAACGGCCTGACAAAGTCGCGATGAGGATCGTCGGCAGCGATACCGAGGTTTACACGTTTGCGGAAATGCTCAAGCGCGTTCGGGCGATCGCCTATCGGCTGAGCCAGGAAAATGTCGGGTTCGGCGACCGCGTTGCATTGATCGGCGAAAACCATCCATCCTGGGCGATCGCATACCTTGGCACGCTCTATCACGGAGCCGTTTGCGTACCTTTGGATCCGCATGGCGAGATCGAGACGATAACAAACTTTCTTGAGAACTCAGAAGCCAAAGTCGCCTTCCTCTCGCCCGATCAAACCGGCCGATTCTCACAGATCGAAGAAAAGCTCGGCCGCCATATTCCCGCCGTTGTTTGGAATCTCGAGAATTCGACGAACGGCTTTCAAAAATTTGAAGAATGGTCTTCTACCGATTTTCCGGAAGCCTTCGCGGCTGAAATTCCTAAAGCGGAGGGTCCGGATATCGCCCTGCTTATGTATACGAGCGGGACGACAGGAACTCCGAAGGGCGTTCCCTTGACCCACGGGAACATTGTCGGTGAACTTTCCGGCGTAAATGACATCTTGGGCCTATCCGATAAGGAACGGATCCTGAGCCTGCTGCCGCTGTTCCATGCGTATCTGCAAATCGTGAATCTCTGGGTCGCCACGACTTTTGGCCCGCAGGTCGGTTATTTGAAGGAACTAACTCCCGCCGAACTTAGTGAGTCGATGAAGGTTTTCAAACCGACGATCCTCACGACAGTACCGCGCCTTTGGTACATATTTCATAAGAAGATCTTCGACGCGGTCGAGGCGAAACCCAAACCGGTGCGGATGTTGTTTCGCACCATGCTTGCCGCCAACGGCTTTTTCCGCGACTCACTCGGCGTCAATCTGGGCCCCAAACTCTTCGGCCAGGTTCACGAATCTTTTGGCGGCGAGCTACGTATCGCGATCTCCGCCGGTTCGAGGTTTGACGAGGCAGTTGCTGAGGATTTTCATCGGCTCGGATTCACCATTATTCAAGGCTACGGCCTAACTGAAACGAGCGGAGCCGCGACTGCAACTCCGGAAGACGATAACCGCGTCGGATCCGTAGGAAAACCGATGCGAGGCGCGGAAATAAAGATCGCGGACCCGGACAAAGATGGCGTCGGCGAGGTACTGATACGCGGGACAATGGTTTTCGACGGTTATTATCAGAACCCTACGGCTACTGCGGAAGCGTTTACCGAGGATGGCTGGTTCCATTCGGGAGACCTTGGAAAGCTCGATAAAGACGGTTTTCTCTACATCGTTGGCCGGGCCAAGGACGTGATCGTTTTGCCGTCTGGCAAGAATGTCCATCCGGAAGATATTGAGGTCCATTATCTAAAATCGCCGATGGTTGAGGAACTTGCCGTCATTGGCGTCGCCGACGAGACTGAATCGCGTGCCGGAGCCGAAAAGCTGGCCGCGGTGGTCGTTCCCGATTTTGCGTATCTCAAAGCGAACGGGATCGCTAATTCAAAAGCAGCAGTTCGCCACAATCTCGACACGCTCGGCCGCGACCTTCCGGAATATCAACGCGTCCGCGACTACATCATCCGCGTTGAACCGCTGCCGCGGACCGCGACCAACAAGATCAAGCGATTTCAGCTTAAGAAAGAGATCGAGTCCGGCGTGATCGCGACCGATGCAAAAGAGATCAAGGCGTGGGAATTCTCCGACGCCGATAAAGCTCTCATTGAATCTCACATCGCAAGATCGGTGGTTCAGGCCATCAAACAAAACTCGAAGGATATTGAACTTGTTCACCCGAATATGAATCTCGAGATCGACCTCGGCCTCGACAGCCTGGCCCGTGCCGAGACATTCGCATCGCTCGAACAGGCATTTTCGACAGAGTTCAACGGTGACGAAGCCGCTCAGGCACTGACGGTGGCTAACGTCATCGAAATGATCCGAAGTCATGTCGGAGACGATGCTGACGCAGCGTCGCTCGATCTGAATTGGGGCGAGATCGTGCGAAATGCGGATGGAGATTTCCCGGAGGTCAGGGCTGTCCTTAAGGCTCGCCCTCTTTTTTCCGTATTCGCGTTTACGGTCTATAAACTTTTTCATCTTTTTTGCCGCGTGTTCATGCTCCTTGAAGTCAAAGGCAGGGAGAATCTGACCGAGCTAACGACGCTGAATGCCGACGGCACCGTAGCAAAACCATTTCTTATCTGCCCGAACCATCAGAGTTTTCTTGATCCTTTTGTCCTCTGTTCCAACTATCCTTATCGTCTTTTCAAGAACATTTTTCACGTTGGAGCCAGCGAGTTTTTCGAGGGCTCTTTCCTGAGATCTTTAGCGAAAATGATGAATGTCGTGCCCGTTAACCCGGACACGGAACTGATGCGAGCCATGAAATCCGGAGCGATCGGCCTCAAGAACGGAAAAGTGCTGAACATTTATCCCGAGGGCGAGCGAGCGTTCGACGGCGAACTGCACCTCTTCAAAAAAGGCGCCGCGATACTCGCAACCGAACTCGACATGCCGATCGTCCCTGTCGCGATCGACGGTCTTTACAAGGTCTGGGCACGCAACTCCTGGAAGATCCGCCCTGCAAAAGTGAAGATCACGATCGGAAAACCGATCTATGCCCGCGAGTTTCTCGCTGCTGCAAAGGGTACTGAAATAGCTGTCGCCGGCGACGAGAAATACGAGGCTGTCACGGCACACGTAAAGCAAACGATCTCGGATATGATCGAGGAGATGCGAAAATAGACCTCCTTGTTTTTACCCCGGATTTAAGCGAGAATTAGGCTGTTATCACAGCCTTTTTTCTTTGGAGTCAATATGCGCGTCAAATCGATCTTCGTTGCACTTTTCGTCACCATCTTTGCGTTATCGGCTAGTGCTCAGGCACCGTCTGCGGCTCAGAACGAACTCGCAAAATACATTACAGACAATTACACAAAACGTGAGGTAATGATCCCTGTTCGCGACGGGATCAAGCTTTTCACTGCGATCTACGAGCCAAAGGACAAGTCGCAGAAATACCCGATGCTGCTTAACCGTACGCCATACACGGTAGGCCCCTATGGTGCGGACAAATTCAAGACATCACTCGGCCCCGATGCGCTTTTTGCAAAGGAAGGCTACATTTTTGTCTACCAGGACGTCCGCGGAAAGACGATAAGCGAGGGCGAATTCCAGGATGTGCGGCCCGACATCGCAAACACCGACAAAACGAAAATAGACGAGTCGACAGATACCTATGACACGATCGATTGGCTGGTCAAGAATGTTGATAACAACAATGGGCGAGTCGGAACCTATGGTATTTCGTATCCGGGTTTTTACACGTCTGCCGGCTCGATCGATTCGCACCCCGCACTAAAGGCATGTTCGCCGCAGGCTCCCGTCAGCGATTGGTTTCACGGCGATGACATGCACCACAATGGTGCTCTATTTCTGACTCAGAACTTCTCCTTCTTCACCAGCTTTGGCCAGTATCGCCCAACGCCGAACAGCGACTTTAAATATCTCAAACCTTGGACAGGCCCGCAGCCATCAGACGCGTATAACTATTTCCTGAAAGCCGGCGGGCTCAAGGAGATCGCTGACGAATACGAAAAAAACATGGGCGTTCGCATCAAATTCTGGGACGAAATGATGCAGCATCCGAATTACGATCAGTTCTGGAAGGACCGCAACATTCTACCGAAACTCAAGAATATCGGCTGCGCAACCATGACCGTCGGCGGTTGGTACGATAACGAAGATCTTTACGGAGCTCTCAAAACCTACCAGCACATCGAAAAGCAGAATCCCGGAATTTTCAACGTCCTCGTCGTCGGCCCGTGGGATCACGGCGGCTGGTCGCGCAATGACGGCGACTGGCTGGGAACCGCATATTTTGGCCAGAAAACCGGGGAATATTACCGCGCAAATCTCGAAGTTCCCTTTTTCAATCACTTCCTGAAAGACAAAGGCGATATCTCAGCGATAAAAGAGGTTAACCTTTTCGACACCGGTTCGAACGAATGGCGGGGCCTGAGCGATTACGAGCCAACGACAAGCACAGATACGGCCCTTTATCTAACTGAAAAAGGCGGACTTTCCTTCAAGGCACCCGCAAACGCGCCAGGCTATAACGAATACGTTTCGGATCCCTCGAAACCTGTTCCATACACACAAAAGATCACGCAGAATTACCCACGTGACTTTATGACCGAAGACCAGCGGTTTGCCGCGGGCCGTCCGGACGTTCTTGTCTATCAGAGCGACGTTTTGACCGAGGACATAACCGTTGCGGGCGATATTAAGCCGTCTCTGGTTGTTTCGTCGAGTGGTACAGATTCGGATTTCGTCGTGAAATTGATCGACGTTTTCCCAGATAACTACCGATATCCCGAAGGACAGAGACCGCCGCAAAGCTCGGCATGGTCGGTGTTTCAGCCAGGCGGTTATCAAATGCTCCTTCGGGGTGAGCCCATGCCGGCACGTTTCCGCGACGGATTTGAGAAAGGGGTTGCGTTAACGCCGAATAAACCAACTAAGCTTGCCTTCACGATGCCCGGCGTTATGCACACATTCAAGAAAGGACATCGGATCATGGTTCAGATCCAAAGCACATGGTTCCCGCTTGTCGCCCGGAATCCGCAGAAGTTCGTACCAAATTATAAGGTCACGACCGCGGCTGATTTCCGAAGCGCGACACAGAGGATCTACACGGGTGGAAAGAATACTTCGGCGATCATTTTGCCGATACTGAAAAAATAAGGATCATCAATGCCAATTACAGCTATAGTTTGTGGAATGTTGTTGTCCATGATCGGGATCATGGGCTATGTTTACGGCATGATGAACGGAAATGCCAGCCTCACGGCTCTGATCCCGTTCGTCTTCGGAACGCTATTGGAAGGTCTCGGGTTTGCCGCAAAGTCCAATGAAGGGCTGAGAAAACACCTGATGCATGCAGCCGTCGTGATAGCCCTTGTCGGATTTCTTATGACGGCCGGCCGCCTCTTGATGAAGATGAGCGAACTGACCATGTCGCCCGCCGTTATGTCGCAGGCTGCAATGGCAGTGGTCTGTTTGGCCTTTGTGATTTTAGCGGTGCGTTCTTTTATCGCGGCTCGATCAACGCCGTAGGTTTTTCAGCTGCTTTCAAGAGCGGCTGTGCCTTAAGCGTCGCCTTTTTTGGCGGTGTTGATCCCGATCTCAACTTGCAGCCCTCCGTTGTAGTTGCGTGCTGTGATCGTGCCCTTGTGAGCTTTAACAGCCCGTTCGGCGATCGCCAACCCAAGGCCGGTGCCGCCTGTCTTTCGTTCCCGAGCTTCGCCAACACGATAGAACGGACGGAATAGGTTTGGCAGCTCCTCCTCGGGAACGCCGCCGCCGTGGTCTGAGATCTTCAAGATCGCGTGGCCGTTTTCTTTTGTGAGCGATACGTCCACGATCGTTCTCTCCGGGGTATACCGAACAGCGTTTCGTAACACATTCTCGACGGCACTGCGGAGAAGATTTTCACTTCCGATGACAGGGCAACTGTCAGCGGATGAAACCTCGACATGTTTGCCTTTCGCTTGAGCCTCAAATTCGGCGTCGGCGGCTACATCGCGAACCAATTCAGCAAAATCGAGTCGTACCCGATCCACATCATCGGCACCGGTTTCCAGCTTCGATAGTGTCAGGAGCCGTGAGATCATCTCGTTCAGCCGATTTGATTCCCCCTCGATGCGCTGAAAGATCGGCATCGTTTCCGGATTTGATCTCTGCTTCGCGATCTCGAGAGCAACATTGAGCCGGGCGAGAGGCGAGCGTAATTCGTGGGATATGTCCCGATTCAAACGCTGCTGAGAGGTTATAAGCGACTCGATCCTCTCCGCCATGATGTTAAAGTCTCGAGCGAGATCACCGATCTCATCGCGACGGCGGCCAAGACTCGGAATCACGCGGGTCTCAAGATTGCCGTCGGCAAGTTTATTTGTAGCCTCGCGAAGCTTGCGGATCGGCGACGTTAGATAAAGGGCAAGCAGGTAGCAAAGTACAATACCGGTAAGAAGAATCCCGGCAAGACGCGTGTACGCGGTCGTCGATCCCCAAAAAAGAGAAGGGGGAGCCTGACGTTCCCATTGAAAAACAAGGACCATTCTGCGCCCGTCAGGAAAATTCACCGGGGCCGCTCCAACAGTGCGTTCTTCCGAATTAAAATCCGTCTCGACCTGGCCGCTCGACATTGTTCGGGTCGTTAATTCGCCCACTTCTGGAGCCTCGACCGGGTCGCCAAAAAATACCTTGCCATCGTTCGAAACGAGGCTTACTTGACGCGGTGGTTCGAGATCCTTAAGCCGAGTCAGGAACGTCTTAAGTCCATCCTCTCCCTCCGCTTTAACGATCTGGCTTGCGGTACCGCCATAAACCGTCAACTGATTTCGCGTCGACCGCTCAAAACGGCTGACCATGGGCTCGGTCTGGAATGTCCGCGTCACAAAGATCAAGACCACGACCACCAAACTGACAGCCGCGAGAAACCACAGGAAAATTTTTAGAAATAGCTTCATACCAGCGTATAAATATAGCCAACCGAGCGGATAGTCTTTATGCGTTCCGTACCGTCGGCCCGTTCGCCCAGCTTTTTGCGAAGATTGCTGATGTGCATATCTAGGCTGCGATCGTACGGCGATAGCTTTCGCTCGAGCACGTTCTCGCTCAGGTCTTCTTTTTTAACGATCTTTCCGGCTTCTTTCAGCAATTCCATCAAAAGCTCGAATTCGACCGAGGTCAGGTTCAGTTCCCTGCCGTCGCACGTCGCAATGCGGGACGCAGGCGATATCTGGATACCGTCAATGTCGAGCTTCTCGCTCGCCTCCGCGTCGCCCTCTTCGACAGCCGTTCGGCGTAAGATCGCACGCAGCCGAGCCGCAAGTTCTCGCGGGTTGAAGGGTTTCGGCAGATAATCGTCAGCCCCGATCTCGAGCCCGACGATACGCTCCATATCGTCGCCGCGTGCGGTCAGCATGATAACGGGCAATTTTGACTGTTCGCGCAAATTCCGCAGAACGTCAAAGCCATTCATCTTCGGCAGCATCACATCGAGGATAACCATATCGTAATCACCGGTAAGAGCCGCCGCAAGTCCGCTTGCACCGTCGTTTACAGACGAGATGTCGAAGCCCTCGACCGTCAGGTATTCAGATACCAGTTCGCAAAGCTCTTCGTCGTCGTCGATGATCAGGATCTTGTCCATACAAGATGCATTCTACGCCAAAAACAAGCCCAGCGGGGTGCGTTTTACAATTCTTTACACATCGTGACGATTTACCCATATTCGCGCCGCCTATGATTTCGTCATACGTTATGACGGCAGATAATCCTGCTGTCGAGGAATGATACTTAAGGAGTTAGCAATGAAGAAAATAATATTTGGAATCGCAGCAGCAGTAATACTTATAACGGGTTCGATCTTTGTTATCGCACAGCGATCGAGCGGAAAAGGCGGCCATGGATTCGGAAACGGCCCGGGCGGCCATCGCGGCGGCATAGAGATGGCTCTTCGCGGCCTCGATCTGACCGATGAGCAGAAAGTAAAGGTCAAGGAAATAACGGACGCAGCCAAAACCACCGTAGATCCGCTGATGGAACAGACTCGTGCAAACCACGACAAGATCCGCAGCCTCGGTACGGACGGGAAATTTGACCAAGCTCAGGTCGAGGCCTTGGCGGCCGAACAGGGTAACCTGACAGCCAAAATGATCGTCGAAAGGGAAAGGGTTAAGGCACAGATCTTTGCCCTTCTGACCGACGACCAAAAGGCGAAAGCCGCAGCAATGCACACGAAGTTCGAGGAAAAATTCAAAAACCGTAAGGCTGAGAAGCCGGCTGGTTCAGAGTTCTAACTTTGCTTCTACTTAAAAGAACGGCCGCCCGGGATATTAGCTTCCGGACGGCCGTTCTTGTTTTTTGTGTGATCGCTCAGTGCGAAATGATGTCGAACCGCGTCGCTGATGCAAAGCCCGCTGGTTTTCCGTCCTTGTTGATCAAGTTGACCTGCGAATATCCTTTATCCTTGCCGTCCTGATAGAGCTTTTGGAGTATTTCCTGCTTCTTTTCTTTCGAAAGATTCTCCCAGGTTGGCAGCAGCAGCCCATAGAGAGTCTCGTTGCTTACCCGGGCTGACTCGATGTAGTCCCGGTAGAGTGCATCCTCGATACCGACTACACGAACCTCGGCCGTTACCCCCTTTTCTGCGACAAAGAAGTTCGCATAAATGTAAATACCGATCGAAAGGGCTATGAGTATTGCAGAACTGACAGCTATAAAGCGGTTCATTGAACGAACCTGATCAACTAGCTTTTGAAGGAACGGAGGTAGTTCTCGTGCCGGAGCGGACTCGATAGTAATTGCCGCCTCGTGGCGGGATTCCCGTGCTTCTGTTTGACCTTCCTCGTGCGGTACATCTTCGATCTGCACCGACTTATTGAGTGGAGACCTTAACAGCTCAACGAGTTCGAGTGTCCGGCCGACACCTTCGGAAACGGTATCGTCGTGCAAGTCGCCATATTTGGTGTGAATGCTCTCGGCATCCATCCTTTGACGCTCACGGTCGATCAGCTTTACATAGGCATTTCCGATCCGGACGTTTGCGTCGATCGCGGCGGCAAGAACATTCGGTGCATAGAACATCTCGCCGATACTGTCTTTAAATGTTCTGACCCGGCCAAAGAACTCCTTCTCGATCAATTGGTCAAAACTTCCGGCGTTCTCAGCCTCGATCGCGAGATCCTCAAAACTCAGGGCGGTTAGCATAGCCTTCGATCCATCATCGTCATCGCCATAATAAGCAATGCTGGACCAGTCACGATAAAGAGTCTGAATGTGGGCAAGCGTCTCATCGCGAGTGAAAAATGCGGTACGCATTTCGTTTGCAACTGGACGTGAGAAAAGGCGCGTAATGACAAAATCGAATTTTGATCGGACCGTGTCAGAGTACGGTAGGTTTCGATAGAATCTCGCCAGTGCCACCAAAGCCTGTGAGGAAAGCGGTGGTCGCGAGTTCTCGCAATACTGGCGAAGATTAGAAACCAGAACGTCACGGTCACGTTCCGAAAGTGCCGTACACCAGGCCTCAGTCTCCGACATCAATTTGAATTCAGCTTCTTTGTGCTCCGTTGAATTCTCGTCCTCGGTTACCTGCAGAAAATTATTCAGCGCCTTTTTCGTTGCAAAATCATCGAAGACCCGCGGCTTGATCTTCATGTATTCGCGCTCTACGCCGGTGAGCACATGCTCGACCATTTGCAGGTTCGATACCTCGGACATCGCACGTTTGCGATAGAATTCCTGTCCGTTCCTCGGCTTTTTGTGAACCTGAGACTCCGGCTGCTTCACTTCGGGCACGACGGTGTCGTGCAGATGTGAGTCATAGCCGTCTAGCTCGACCTGAACTACATTCAGGTCGACGTCTCCGGGCAACATAGAAGGAGACTCGAATTCGACATTCGGCACTTCTGTTTCGTCAAGATATCCTAAATTTTGCTCAGCAAACCGCTGTTCTTCAATAACGGTTCGCTCGAGTAGATTCTCCTGCTTCAGTTCGACGATCAGATCTTCAAAAACACTCATTTTTTGTACCTATCGGGGCGGGATAGTAACAGCTTAATCACAATCGCCGCTGCATAGCGGCTGTACTTGACGGACGCGTCCGGCTTCCGTTACTTCGTAGATGTAGAGGCCTTCGCCGGGGACATTTCGGGTCGCGTTGATAATATATCCGGCTCGAAGTTCAGCGTCGGTCGGAGTCGGAGGAACCATCGAGATCGTGAACTGGCCACGGGTAATATCACTGCCTGATACAGTACCGACAGCTCCGTTCATCAAATTATTGATCTCAGTTAGACGGGCATAGCGATTGTTCGTGGTCACGAAACTCAGCTGGCTCGTCGCTACCGCTTTAAGAGTTGTTCGAGTGTTTCGATTTTCGGTAGCATGGACCGCCTTACGGAGATACGGGATCGCTATGGTCGCAATTATCCCGATCACAACGCAAACTACTAATAACTCGATCAGCGAGAATCCATTTTCACGCTTTTTCCTCATTTTCAACACCTCGTTTTCGTCGACGCTTACCGCGAAAGTGACATTTTTTGGCACCTGTTTCTTGACAAGATACGGCATATATCTCGTTTCATTTAGGCCAAAGTGACTCAAATACATACTCTTTCACGCAGTAGTTGGCGTTAAAGCCGCTTCCTGAGCCCTACTCATTGCAAAGGTTATGCCAAGGCGTTAAGTGGACGGGGCGAAAGACATTTTGAAATATTGTGCTTGTTTTTTTCAGGATTTTGACTAAGCTATTAAGTTTTGTTGCATAATGTTCTATTCGGCATATTTGCGGGAGATCGGTATAGGTGAGCACTGTAATTGAACAAAGTATTGAGACGTACGGAATCGACAACTGGGGAGCTGACTATTTTGGAGTTAACCGAAAAGGGAATCTGATCGTTCGAGCTCCTGAGAATGAGAACTTCACTGCCGACGTCAAGGAAATAATTGACGATCTAAGAAAACGCGGGGTCAACACTCCGGTCCTTCTTCGTTTCCCGCAGCTTCTTTTTGGCCAGATCCGAAAACTTCAAACAGCCTTTCGAAAATCGATCAAGGAATTTGAATACGAAGGCGGACATCTTTGCGTGTTCCCGATGAAGGTCAACTCTAATCGAGCCGTGATCGAAGAATATCTTCGTGAAGGCACACGGTATAGTTTTGGCCTCGAAGCCGGATCTAAAGCTGAACTTTATGCAGCACTCGGGCTCGAGCAGGCGAAAGACAGCTTGCTCGTCCTCAACGGATTCAAGGATCGAGAATTCATCGAGTTAGCGTTTGCGGGTGCTTCAGCCGGCAAGAACGTTGTCATTGTTATCGAGAAGCTTAGCGAACTCGATCACACAATGGACCTTGCTCAAAAGATCCAGGCCGAAAATCCCGATGCTCAGATCCCGACGATCGGCGTCCGCGTTAAGCTCTATTCGAAAGGTTCAGGAAAATGGGAAAAATCCGGAGGCGAGGCCGCGAAATTTGGCCTTACGACGACCGAAATTCTGGAAGTGATACACCGCTTGCAGGAAGCCGGACGCATAGACATGCTCCGCCTGCTTCATTTCCATATCGGGTCGCAGCTAACCGATATCAAACGCATCAAGAATGCGATGAAGGAAGCCGCTCGGACCTATGCCAAGATCAGTAAAATGGGCATCCCCATCCAATATCTCGATGTCGGTGGCGGTATGGCGGTCGATTACGATGGCTCGCGAACTTCGTTTGAATCTTCGGCAAATTACAACGCGCGCGAGTTCGCAAATGATGTAATTTACGTCATCAAAACCGTCTGCGACGACGAGAATGTGCCGCATCCTACCATTATTCAGGAATCGGGCCGCTACCTCTCCGCATATCATGCGATCCTCGTTACAAACATCCAGGATGAGATCGAAACGGTCGTTGACAGCAAGATCCCGTTGACTCTAAATGCCGACGATCCGCCGACCGTGAAGGAGCTTCACGATCTGCGGGAAACGATCAACGCTAAGAATTACCGGGAGTATTACCACGACGCTATTGAGAACCGGGATGAGCTTTTTACGATGTTCAATCTCGGCCTCATTTCTCTTGAGGCGAAGGGCAAAGGAGAGGTCCTTTTTTGGGATATTTGCGAAGCGGCGGACAAATTTGCCCAGCTTAAGAAGTACGTTGCAGAAGAATTCGACGAGCTTCGGCAACTGATGTGTGCGAAATATCTTGCGAATTTCTCAGTTTTTCGCTCGATGCCGGATAATTGGGCTCTTGAACAACTATTTCCGATCATCCCGATACATAAACTCAACAAAAAGCCCACAGAATATGCTACGCTTTGTGATATAACCTGTGATTCCGATGGGATTGTGGATAAGTTCGTGGATCTTCACGACGTCAAACCCGTGTTGGAATTGCATAAGCTCGTCAAAAATGAGCCATATTATTTAGCAATGATGCTGGTCGGAGCTTACCAGGAAGTTATGGGCAACAACCATAACCTTTTCGGAATGCCGCACGAAGCCCACGTTTTTATTGGTGAAGACGGTTACATAATTAAAAAAGTTATCTACGGAGCGACCCTCGGCGATGCTGTTGGCTCGGTCAGGTTCGATCCGGGACAGCTGCATGACACGTTCAGAAAGTCCGTACTGCAGCGGATCAAGGAAGGTAAGCTTTCCAATACGGAAGGCAGCAAGGTAATAGAGTTTTACGAGGATCAGGTCGAAAGTTATACATATCTGACCCCGAATGGCAGTAAGCAATAGGCAGAGCGCGGTGAGCGGAATGATATGCAACCCGCCAACAGCCTTCCACCAACTGCCGCAGAATATAGACATTAATAAAGAAACAAACTTATGGTAGCTCAAAAGAAAACAAAGGCTTCGAAATTTTTGACGGTTCCGACACGTCCGGTGCCGATCGACAGAGACCGCTCGGTGGCGGGCCTTTTGGAAAAGATGGAAGGAGCCGGTTTCGGAGCAAAGCAACTTGCAGAAGCACATCGCATCTGGCTCGATATGCTCGATGACAACTCGACTATTTACCTCTGCGGTTCAGGTAACCTGATCACCTCGGGAATGCGTCGTTTGCTGGCTTACGTGATCAAAAACCGCTTTGTCGACGTCATTGTGATGTCGGGAACGGTGCTGTATCACGACATTCACGAGATACTCGGACGCAATCACTATCAGGCACACCCGAGCATGAGCGACGAAGAGCTCGATGGCTCTGACGTTCTCCGCCTCGGCGATGTAATGGCCAACCGCGAAGAGTATCAGGAAGCCGACGAATGGATCGGCAGCGTTATCAACCAGCTCGAACTCAGCCGTCCGTATTCGATTCGCGAATTCCTGCACCTGCTTGGCCGCGAACTCTCAGAGATCGCTCACGAAGACGGTATTCTGACCTCAGCATTCAAGGCTCGCATTCCGGTTTTCTGCCCGGATCTTCCGGGATCGGAGCTCGCCATCGGCATCGCCAGAGCGAAATTTGAGAAGAAGGTTCAGATCATGTTCGACACGACCCAGGATACGATGGAAATGAGCACTATCGCTCAGCGCACGCGTCATTCGGGTATCATCTCGCTCGGCAGTGCGAGCAGCCAGAACATCGTGAATATCGCCGAAATGTCGTCGTACATCACCCGCACGACACCCCGCGGGCACAAATACGCGATCTCGATCACCACGGACAGTGCTCCGCTCGACATTCGCACGCCCTCGTACGGCGGCAATCACACCTCGGTCTTTGGAAAGTTGATCCGTGGTGCAACCACCGCCTACGTCCCATGCGACCCGTCGATCGCCTTGCCGATGATCATCACGGCACTGTCGCAGACCGCCGCGAAGTTCATGAAAGGCCGCAAACGCCCGACATTTAGCTTCTCTGGCAGAGAGATGAATATCGACGTTCCTTAGATCGAAGATCCTGTTTGATAGAGAGAGGCTGTGTTCAAACGCGGCCTCTTTTCTTGTGTTTATAACAGCCAAAACGAGGGCATAAACACTTAAATAAAGCTCCCCCGATTTTGTCACTTTCCTATTCGCGACAAATTTCGTCTGAAAAGTGTGAATCGTTTCACACTTTTTAAAAAACGCCCTGTTTATCGAACGAATGTGAGCGGAAAGGGCAGATTGGTCGAAATAGATCGACGTAGTTTCGCCCGGAAACGGCCTGATTGGTAGAGGTATTTGGCTGATAGGTCGAATGGTTTTTGCGGCTTCTATCTTTGACCAACTGAAGAGCAATCATTCCTCCTGCTAACGCGGCACCGGACTGGAGCGCAATCGTCCCGCTTGCCAACACGGCAGCTTCTGCCGTGTGAGAAGCCTGGCATTCTCCAACTTGAACTTTACCCGGATCTTTTGAGCACTTGGAAAGCGGGAGCATGCTCTCCAGTCATTTTTTCGAACAACATGCACGTTTACATCGTAAAAGAGATATGTTTTAAGCTGACAGAGTTATAATTCATATTTTAGTATTGGGATATTGAGGTATTCATTCGAAATGAGCATTAAAAATTTGGTACTGATCTCGGTTTTTGCGTCCGCTGCGGTTGTTTCGGGATGCAAGACCGGGCTTCTTGGCGGCACGGAAACGCCGCCGGTCAATCAACCTGCAGCAGCTCCGGCAGCTCCGCTCGTCGTTGATGGCAACCGTACGTCGTACGCCGACGTTGTGGAACGAACTTCGCCGGCGGTCGTCCGGATCGAGGCCGAACATAAAGCGACAAAAGCCTCGGTCCAGCCAGGCCCCACGGATGATTTCTTCAAGCAGTTTCAGCTCCCGCAGCAGAATCGGCGTCCTCAGGTCGAACGCGGCGTGGGTTCCGGCGTTCTCGTTTCAGCCGACGGCTCGATCCTGACAAATCACCACGTTGTCGATGGAGCAGACAAGATCACCGTTCTGATGAGCGACAACAAATCGTACGAAGCCAAGGTCGTCGGCACCGATCAGCCGAGCGATCTCGCGGTACTTAAGATCGAGGGCCAAGGCCTTCCCTTTTTGAATCTTGGAAATTCTGATAGCGTTCGCGTTGGCGATATCGTGCTCGCGATCGGCAATCCGCTCGGCATCGGACAGACGGTCACGGCCGGAATTATTTCGGCAAAAGGCCGCCGTACCGGGCTGAGCGACGGCAATAGCTTTGAAGATTTTCTACAAACAGACGCACCGATCAATCGCGGGAATTCCGGCGGAGCTCTCGTCAACCTGGCGGGGGAATTGATCGGCATCAACTCGCAGATCCTCTCCGGCGGAGCCGGCGGCGGCAACATCGGTATCGCGTTCTCGATCCCGTCGAACATGGCCAAATCGGTCATGGAGCAGCTCATCAAAGACGGCAGGGTCCGCCGCGGACAGCTCGGCATCAACATCCAGAATGTCACCGACGAATTGGCAAAATCGCTCGACCTCGAAGCGCGCAGCGGCGTGATCGTCAGCAACGTACGCACCGGCTCGGCAGCTGAAAAGGCGGGCATCAAGCGGAACGATCTGATCATCGCGATCAACGGCGAAAAGATCGAGGATAGCAATGTTCTCCGCAACAAGGTCGCGAGTTCCCTGCCCGGCTCTGAGATCAAGATCACAGTGCAGCGTGACGGCAAGCAGGTGGATCTGACAGCCACCCTCGACGAAGCAAAGCTTGACGGTGAAAAATTGCCGGGACCTGGCGGAAACGAAGATGGTCCGGGCCCGCAAAACCAGGGCGGCAAACTCGGCCTCAGCCTCGAGCCTGTTTCGCCGGCGGTTGCAAAACAGCTCGGCCTCGACGGAACTGAAGGTGTTGTCGTGACCGATGTCGATCAGGACGGCCCTGCCGCCGAATCCGGTATCGCCCGTGGTGACGTGATCCTCGAGATCAATCGCAAGCCTGTCAGCTCGGTCGCCGATGTTCGAGCAGCTCTCGACGGAGCCGGCAACCGGTCGGTCGTGCTGTTAGTTAACCGCCGCGGCCAGACGAGCTATCTAACCGTCCAGCCGGAGTAGAAGGATTTGAACCACATAGGAAACATAGTTTTGAAACAAACCTATGGTTCTATGCTCCTATGTGGTTAAAGTTTTACCGCGTCGGCGTTTTGCCTTCAAGCATTTCCGTGTTAAAACTTGCGGTATGCTGAGCAAAATTTATCTAGCAATTTTGGGCCTGTCGCTTGTCGCGATGGGCTTTTTTGTCTTTTATTCGTGGAGCTGGCTCCAAAGCATCGGCCTTCCCGCCGCGGCTGCCGCCGGCTACGAATACCACGCCGGCCTCGCATGGCCGCTGCTCTGGGTGACGACGATCGTCCTGCTTTTATTGGGTAATGCGATCCTCTGGGCGACTAACCGATCGTGGGCGATGTGGGTGACGTTCGTGTACTTTGCCGCGATGGTCGTGCTCCGGTTTTTCTGGCTTGAACAAGCTTATTTTGCGTTCAGGAAAACAAACAATCTCTTCGACGGCAGCTTCGCCCTGGGCCCATTCGTCGCCGTGATCATGATCGCTGTGGTGGCCGCCGTCGTCTTCTTCAACCAGTTCATCATCGTGCGGCTGCGACAGAAAATGTACCCGCCCGTCCAAGACATCGTCGCCGAAACGGCCGAGTCAGAACCGCCTGCATAAATTCATCTAAAAGCCCGTGTTGTCTTCGCGGAGAACAAAAGTCGTTATCTCCGCATTCTGTTGCGAAAAGAAAAAGGGCTTTCGAAGATCACTTCGAAAGCCCTTTTCCACAATGGTCGGGACGGCGAGATTTGAACTCACGACCTCTCGCACCCCAAGCGATTTAGGTAGATTTGTATAATTTGTCAAAACCGCTCAAAACTTCTTAGAATCAACAACTTAACGGCTATGTCCATTCAACACTAATAAGCCGTGATCAGCAACGCTGCAACCAACCTGCAACCAACTTTGAATGCTAATTCAGGAACTTCCTTACCGTGCCACAGACGCCTCGACTCGTACGAAGCATACCTTACACCGTCGATTCCTATCAACTATCTACCGCAAATTTTTTAGTCTTGTCTACGACTGAAAAGGAGGCGGTACAAATGTCTCTAACCTAGAATTACCATCGACATACCCTATTTCGCTGTTGACACGATAGTCATACCGGCGATCATAATAGCTACCCCTGCGGTTCTCATATCGGTCAGATCACCCCGCCGCTTTTCTCGAGCATTACGTGATGGACGGTGTTAACGGCGAGCCAGCTAGCATGGTTCATAAACAAGCTCCCCACAGAGCCTTGAAGCGGTGAGACGGATGGTCTCACTGCTTTTTTTCATAGGACCTGGACTCTTGATCTTCGCTTTAGCCGGGATTTAGCTAAGGCCGCACCGAGATCTTCATCGCTTTGATCCTCGATATAAGTGTCGTTGGTTTGATTCGAAGTAATTCGGCGGCTCCGTCCATGCCGTATATTTTGTAGTTAGTTTCTCGAAGAGCATTGATCAGATTTTCCCGCTCCAATTCCTTCAATTCCTCATAGTTTTTTATCCGATTTTTGGTCATATTGGGGTTTGCCTCCGGCCCCATATCAATGTCGATGAGCCGATCGATTATCTGCGGAAGAGAAAAATTCAACCGGTTGCTTTGAGCCATGATAACTGCTCGTTCGATAATATTTTGCAGTTCACGCACATTCCCCGGAAACGAATAGCCTTGTAGGATCCTGATGTCTTGAGCCGATAGCTTTAAGGACGTCTTTTGGCACTTGACCGCCAATGTACCTAGAAAATGTCTTGCCAGAGGTGCGATATCCTCGGGCCGTTCGCGAAGAGGCGGTAAATGAATTGGAAAAACGCTGATACGATAAAAAAGATCCTGGCGAAAACTTCCCTTTTCCACCTCCGCCCATAGGTCGCGGTTTGTCGCTGCGATCACGCGAACATTGACCGTGCGCGTACGGTCGTCACCAACGCGTTCAAACTGCCTTTCCTGAAGTACTCGCAGCAGCTTTCCCTGCAGTGCGAGCGGAAGTTCACCCATTTCGTCGAGAAAGATCGTCCCACCGTCAGCCAGCTGAAAACGCCCGACGCGATCCTTAAAAGCCCCGGTAAAGGCTCCTTTTACATGGCCAAAGAATTCGCTCTCAAAAAGCTCGGGCGAGATCGCAGCACAGTTAACGCGAACAAGCGGCTTGTCCCGCCGCGGGCCTGCTTCGTGCAAAGCTCGGGCGACCATTTCCTTGCCGGTTCCGCTTTCGCCGGTTAGTAAAACTGTCGCGTCCGACGAACCTACCAGATCTATCTGCTGCACGATCTTTGTCCAAACTGGGCTCTCGCCTATGAGAAACTTGTGCGGAGTCGCTTCGCTGATCTCCTCGCGAAGGTATTCATTCTCTTCCTTAAGTTGGCTGCGGAGCTTGTCTATCTCCTCGAAAGCACGCGCATTTGCGATGGCGATCGAGGCCTGTTCAGCAAATACCCGTAGCCATTCAAAGCTTTCCGGGTTAATGTTTTTCCGGGAAAAGACCGCTATAACACCCAAAATATCATCTTGAAATTTAAGCGGGTGTGCGGCAAGGCCATTTATCTTTTCAGCGTGTATCCAATCTCGGTCAGCTATCCATGAACTTTCCGTCGTTAGCAGATCATGAAGGTGGATCGCTTCACCGCTCTGCGCGACATGGCCGACCTTTCTTACACCGATCGGGAAGCGACCAAATCGTCCGTCGATATTCGACCAAGCTTTCTCACCATTCAGATTTCTGCCTTCACTGGCGGTGAGATGCAAGCATTGCTCTTGGCTAGGACAAACGGAACGAACGACGCAAGTGTCGCAAATGTCGCCCTTATCGATCAGCCAAATTCGCGCCAAAGCAACTTCTTCTTGCTTTATCATTTGCGAAGCGATCGCCTGCAGAGTTTCCTTTACCGGGCTGTTTCGGACGATCAACTCATTGATCGAATCAAATGCTATCTCTGAACTCATCGGCGATCTTCCTCGAACTTCTTATGCGTTATCCAAACTATTTTGTACCACTTTGTCGAAGGCGAACAGCAGCGTCTCGACATCGAGCAACGTTTTAACGTCGGTAATTTTGCACTCATTACTAACTTTCAATTTTGCGTGCGATATCAACAATTGTGTCTCATCAGTAATTTTTGCGTCTATAACTTTCAGCGTTCCCAACAGCGACGCATGCCCTTTCTCACCCGACGACGAGGCGGTGATCAATGCCGTCGGCTTGTGGTAAAAGTCGGCGGACGAAACCGTCCAGTCGATCGCATTCTTAAGCGTCCCGGGAACGCCCATCGCGTATTCCGGTGTGCATATGAGTATGCCATTGGCTTCGCGGAGCTGTCGGCGGAGATCGGCTACTTGTTCACCCGCATTTTCATTGTCATCGTCCGGATTAAATTGTGGCAGTCCCAACAGACCCCGATAGATGGTGACGTTAAACCGGTCAGATGCAAGGTCGGCGGCCGCGTTGATCAGGTTTAGATTGGTCGAGAACTCCCGCGTGCTGCCGGAAATAGCCAATATCATTTTTTTACTGCTCAAATTCTACCTCCGACCCGAATGAAGCGATATTTCGTTGTAATTGCAACGAATTTTCATTGTATCACGAAATTCCGTTTCAGAGTGTATTCAGGATAATGTCCGTAAACTACTGAAACGAAAGATGTTAGCCTTTTAAAT
The DNA here is from genome assembly GCA_016703965.1 of Acidobacteriota bacterium. NCBI lineage: Bacteria > Pseudomonadati > Acidobacteriota > Acidobacteriota bacterium. The sequence continues at coordinate 76,060 of JADJBB010000025.1, read as the reverse complement.
ACGAGTGGCACGTTTAATGCAATTATCTTTCCCGACAGACAAATTCAAATTCCGCTCAAATGAGCAACAATGAGGAACACAATGAAAAACAAAACGATCAACAACACATTTCGAAAGTATCTCTTACTAGGATCGATCATGATCGCCGCAATGTCAGCTGGTCTTAGCGTTCAGGGGCAGGCCCCAAATTCAGACAGCAAGTTGGTAAGTGCCGACACGACGGCCGTAAAATACGGTTTCATCAAGGTCGACGGCCTGAACATCGCTTATCGCGAAGCAGGCGATCCGGCAAACCCGAAGGTCGTGCTGCTGCACGGTTTTCCCGCAGCGTCTCACCAATACCGCGATCTGATGCGGTCACTATCGGGTAAGTTTCACGTCATCGCTCCGGACTATCCGGGATTCGGCCTCAGCGATATTCCTGATCCGGCAAAGTATGACTATACGTTCGAGGGAATTTCACAGATCGTCGAGCATTTTCTAAAGCTCAAGGGATTTGATCACTACGGGCTCTATGCGCAGGATTACGGCGGCCCGGTCGGTTTCAGGATCGTTGGTCGCAATCCGAAGGCCCTCGACTGGCTGATCGTTCAGAACACAAACGCCTACGAAATTGGCTTCACAGCGGTCTGGGACGGACTTCGCGGTGCCTTGTGGAAGAACCGTTCGCCGGAAACGGAAAAGCCGCTCGAAGGATTTTTGACCAAAGACGCGATCAAGGGCATCTACCTTTTCGGAGCGAAGGACCCCGAATTGATCAGCCCTGACAACTGGGAATCGGATTTCGGTTTTATGGAAAGGCCCAATGCCGTCCGAGTAAACCTAGACCTTTTCTACGATTATCGTAAAAATGTTGAGTTGTATCCGGTTTGGCAGAAATTTCTCCGCGACAATCATCCAAAGACGATCATTTTCTGGGGACAGACGGACATCTTCTTTACGCCTGCCGGTGGTGAAGCGTTTTTGAAGGATCTTCCGAAAGCCGAAATGCACCGCCTCGATGCCGGACATTTCGCAGTCGAAGATCATCTCGATTATATCTCTGAGAATATGCAGCGATTTTATGACGAGAAGGTCAAGAATCGTAAGTAAAGTTTGAGGAGAATATAACCGACTTGGAAAAGTAACGAAACAGTTTTTTGGAGAATTTAGAAATTAGGAGAATAAAAAAATGCAGAGAATTACAGCAATCAATCACGAATCAGCAGAAGGCAAAGCAAAAGAATTGCTCGATGTAGTAAAAGAAAAGATCGGTTTCGCACCGAATCTGATGAAAACCCTGGCAAGTTCGCCGGCGGTCCTTGAGGCTTATTTGAACTTCAGTGGTTCTTTAGGCACGACGCTTACCGCAAAGCTTCGCGAGCAGATCGCGTTGACGACAGCCGAGATCAATGGCTGCCACTATTGTGCATCTGCACATTCGGCGATCGGCAAGATGGTTGGGCTTGATGAACACTCGATCGAAGACGCCCGTAGGGCATCGTCACATGACAAAAAGGCCGATGCAGCTCTGAAATTTGCAAGTGCGTTGATCGTCAGTCGCGGCAAAGTGTCACCGGCAGACTTTCAGGCTGTGACCGCCGCCGGCTTTACCGAGATGGAGATCACCGAGATCGTCGCCAATGTCGCGTTGAATATTTTCACCAATTACTTCAACGAGGTAGCTGGAACGGTTGTCGATTTCCCGACGATAGAATTCCCGCTCGCAAGCCGTGCGGCGAGTGCGTAAACGTTATTCAATAGGTGCGTGGCTGGTGCATGCACCTTTCTTGAAAAATCAAGCTGAAATACACTAGCGTGCAAATACGGTCAACAAAATAATGAATACGAAACCAATAATGGCAGTTAGCTCAGTTCTGATGGCGGTCAGCGGATCAGTGCTTGTTTTCTTTCCGGGCTATCTCTTGAAATACTCGGACGCGGATCCAAACGGCGTGTTCTCGCTGATCTTGCAGCTCCTCGGTGGACTTTATTTTGCGTTTGCGATGCTTAATTGGACAGCAAAGGCAAATTTGATCGGAGGTATTTACAGCCGGCCGGTAGCGATCGCAAATTTCACCCATTTTATGATCGGTGGTCTTGCTTTGTCGAAAGGAGCGTTCATTGTAAAAGACGCACTACCCGTGGGTGCGGTCGCCATTGTTTACGTGGTTCTTGCGTTAATATTTGGAAAGATCACGTTTTGGCCTCCGCAGAAGACCAAAGCGTGACAATTTGCCTTTTTGGAGATGTATAACCATGTCACACAAATTTTTTGATCTGACATTCACGCCGAGCGTAAAGGCGGCACAGGAACATTACGGAACGCGTAAGAACTACGCTAGGTTTGAAGGCGGCGATCCGGATTTTCATGGGCTTTCGGATGCCGAGAATGATTTTATCGAGGCCCGCGACGGTTTTTACATGGCGACCGTCAGCGAGGATGGTCAGCCATATGTCCAGTTTCGCGGCGGGCCGGCGGGATTTTTGAAAGTCTTGGATGATCGGACCCTTGGATACGCGGATTTTCGCGGCAACTTGCAGTACATCAGCGTCGGAAATCTAGCGGCGAACGACAAAGCCGCACTTTTCCTGATGGATTATCCGAACCAGGCGAGACTCAAAATACTAGCCCGCGTCGAAGTCAAAGATGCCGTGGATGCACCCTGGCTGATCGAGCAACTGACAGTGCCCGATTACAAAGCAAAGATCGAGCGGGCGATGATCCTGCACGTTGAGGCATTCGACTGGAACTGCCCGCAGCACATCACGCCACGTTTCACGATGGACGAGATTCGCTCGATCACATTGCCGCTTCGCGAACACGTCGAAAAACTGGAAAAAGAGGTCGCACAACTGCGAGCAAAGGAGAAAGCAAAATGAATAACGAATATCCACCAAAACCGGGCGATATCGTTCCGCCTTTCACGATGGAAAAGGCATTGGCAAAGGTTCAGGCGGCAGAGAATGCATGGAATTCCCGCGATCCTGAACGAGTTTGCCTTGCATATTCGGTCGACACCGAGTGGCGAAACCGCGCCGAATTCATCAACGGCCGCGAGGCGGTCAAGCAGTTCCTGAAAGGCAAATGGGAACGCGAACTCGACTACGTTCTCAAAAAAGAGCTTTGGGGATTTCGCGAAAACCGCATGGCTGTCAGATTCGAATACGAATGGCACGACACCACGGGCCAATGGTTCCGCAGTTACGGTAATGAATTGTGGCAGTTCAACGAAGACGGCTTAATGTCGCATCGTTATGCCAGTATCAATGACCTGCCAATCGAAGACGCGGGCCGTTATTTAAATAAAAAGACGACCGAAGCCGTCCCTTTATAGTATCTGCCGTTCATCTTGTTTTCGGCCGCACACCCGAAATATTAAGGCGGATCTTGCGGACTTCTGACTGCTGCCTTGTTCTTACGGCTCATTCACATCTGCCGCCACTCATCGAACATAGGGTTGCGGTTTGACGTATAGTCTAGTGCAATATTGTTTTACAAAGGCAAAATATGAACTGTCCAGATTGCGGATCACAAATACTAAACGACCAGCAGTTTTGCCGCTCCTGCGGAGCTCAGGTTGCCGCCGCCGAGCCGCGTCCTTTCAACCCGAGGCTTGGCGGGTTGGCGATGGCGTTTGGCGGAATAATGATCGCTTTGGTAGGTAGCTTTGTCGAACTTCGCGCGGTCATTTTTCTTGGGGTGATCATTTCGATAGCCGGAATGTTCTTTATCGCTGCATACCCGATGCTGCGGTCGTCCTTCAATAAGCGGAGCGGTGCCCCCAAACAACCGGATTCACTGCCGCACGCACCTACGACCAAAAAGCTTGCGCCGATAGGCGACTTTGAGTATGTCCCGGCCAGTGTTACTGAAGGAACGACAAACTTGCTAAAAGAACCTGCCGCGAAACGCTCCGACTCGGACAATTAGCTGCACGATGTGAGGCGGCAGAAGAATGGGGTCTTGCCTGCTTTTTGCGTTCAAGGATGTGCTTCAAAACTTTTTCGCCGGAATACTCATTCTTTGGCGCAAACCGTTTGTCGTCGGCGATCAGATTAAATTTCGTGAATTCGACGGAACCGTCGAGGAGATCAACGTCCGCTCGACCCGGATAAAAACGTATGACGGCGAACGTGCCGTCATACCGAACGGCGACATTTATACCAACGCCGTCCTGATTCGAACCGCTTTCGACCGCCGACGCGCGAGTCTGATCGTAGGTATTGGTTATCAGGATTCGATTGAAAAAGCACGTTTTGCGATAATGGCTGTGCTTGAAAAAACGGAAGGCGTTTTGAAGGAGCCGGAGCCCTCAGTTAACGTCGTCGCACTTGCTCCTTCGTCGTTCGATCTGAAAGTATTGTTCTGGACGAAGTCTCAGAAAGCGGATGTTCGCCTCACGAGCGACCGCGTAGCAACCGGTATTAAGCTCGCGTTGGACGAAGCCGGAATAGATATGCCGTATCCGCATTCGGTGGTTTTGTTTCACGACACGACGGGCACTCGCGACGGAGATATCGAAAGGTCGAAATATCTGAGTGCCGCCACTCCGCGAAAACCAGATTAAGCTCTGATGGGAATTGTACAAAGAAAATTATCAAGATCGTTCAAGGCATTTTTCGACTCCGAGAAATCTAGCGGGATATTGTTGATCGTATGCACGGCCGTGTCGCTCATTTTCGCCAATTCGATCTTGGGCAAGAATTATTTGAGTATATGGAGCAACTACATCGGCCCCTTAAGCGTCGAGCACTGGATCAACGATGGGTTGATGGCGATTTTCTTCTTGCTCATAGGTTTGGAACTGAAACGCGAGCTTTATAACGGCGAGCTTTCGAATTTTAAGAACGCGCTTTTGCCTATTTTCGCCGCCCTTGGCGGACTTGCCTTTCCCGCTCTGATTCACTTCTTCCTTAACGCGGGAACACCGACACAGGCCGGGATCGGTATTCCGATGGCGACGGATATCGCATTCGCTCTCGGTGCCCTCGCGATTTTGGGCAACCGTGTTCCGGCGTCGCTGAAGGTTTTCGTTGTCGCGTTCGCAGTACTCGACGATCTGTGCGCGATCGTTATCATCGCGGTTTTTTACACCGCTGAGCTTTCCGCTCTATATCTTGTTGGAGCGCTCCTGGTTTTGGCCACGCTCGCGGCGGCGGCGCGTTTCTTAGGGATAAAGTCACTGGTTGTCTATTTGCTTGTCGGGGCGTTGGCGTGGTATCTGATGTTAAAATCAGGCGTTCACGCCACGATTGCCGGAGTTCTCCTCGCATTCGCAATTCCCTCGTCTGAATTGGAAGATGACGAGGAATCACCCTCATATCAACTTGAACACCTCTTGCACATGCCGGTCGCGTTTGTGATTCTGCCGATATTTGCGCTATGTAATACAGGCATTGTCATCGGCGCCGACTGGGCGCAAAACCTTACAACGCCAAACAGTTTTGGCATCATCGGCGGACTAGTACTCGGCAAACCACTTGGCATCACGCTCTTGAGTTTCATCGCTGTTTCGATCGGCATTTGCAAACTGCCGCTCGATTTGAACTGGAGGCACGTCTTGGGCGCCGGGCTACTCGGCGGCATCGGTTTTACAATGTCGATCTTTATTACAAACCTCGCGTTTACCGATAATGCACTAGTGATAAATAACTCTAAAATGGCGATTCTGCTCGCATCATTTACAGCAGGAACCGCCGGCTTTATCTGGCTTAAGCTCTTTGGACAGCCAGAAGAATCCGACGAAGATATAGACGCGATGGATTTTCACGTCACCGAAACATAAATGGCTTCGTAACGATCGTTTATGAATTTTGAGATGATTTTCGTCTTTGCCGTCCTGCTTCTAGCGGTCTATCTGTTCGTTACTGAGAAATTGCCGGTCGATCTTGTTGCTCTCGTAGTGATGGCTTTGCTTCTTGTCAGCGGTGTCGTAACGCCCGTCGAGGGACTTGCGGGTTTTAGCAACATGGCAACGATCACAATCGCCGCGATGTTTATCCTGAGCGCGGGGCTCTTTAGGACGGGAGCGGTTACATTCATCGGCGTCTTTATCAACCGCATTTTCAAGAATTCATTTTGGATCGCGATCCTTTTGGTGATGATCATTGTCGGCGTGCTTTCCGCGTTTATTAACAACACGCCGGTTATCGCGATCTTTCTTCCGATCCTTCTTGGGGCTGCGCGTGAGACTGGAATAAGTGCGTCGAAGATCCTGATGCCCGTCTCATTTGCGTCGATGTTCGGAGGCGTGTGTACATTGATCGGAACCTCGACAAATATTCTGGTCAGCTCTATCGCCGAAAAGAACAACCTGCCCGCATTTACGATGTTTGAGTTTGCTCCGCTCGGTTTGATAATGTTCGCGGTCGGTACGGCTTACCTGCTGTTAGTCGGCATTCGTTTAATACCCGAGCGTCGCGGCCAAGGCGATTTGACCGAATCTTTCGCACTCAGCGAATACCTTACCGAGATTGTTCTTTTGCCACACGCCGCGTCAGTCGGATCGAAAATTCGAAACTCGGCCCTCGTGCATGATCTCGACATTAACATCATCGAGATCCGCCGCGGAGATGAGCGGATACAGCAGCCGACGGGCGACGTTGTCCTGCTCGCCGATGATATTTTGATCGTCCGCTGTAACCTCGATGAGATACGCGCTCTTCAGGAACGCTCGGGCATCAGGTTCAAACCGCAGACCAAATGGGGCGACGAGAGCATTACCTCCGAGGATTTCCGACTGGTCGAGGCGGTCATAGATCCAAATGGGCCGCTCGTCGGCAGCACTCTTCAGAGATCAAATTTCCGTGAAAACTATGGAGGGACCGTTCTCGCGATCCGTCATAACGGCAAACTCCTCCGGGAAAAACTTTCCGACAAGGTACTAACGGCCGGAGACATGCTCCTCGTCGAAATCCACATTGACCGTCTCAACGCTTTCAAACGAAGCAACGATCTCATCGTCACCTCCGAGCAACAGACGGTCGAATTCCGGCGAAACAAGGTGGTCATCGCGGTTGCGGTCGTCGCGGGAGTGATCCTCGCCGCAAGCCTTAATTTCGCACCGATCGTCGTCACCGCGACCGTCGGTGCGATCATTCTGATTTTGACCAGATGTATCACGCTCGACGAGGCGTACCATGCGATCGAATGGAAGATCATCTTCCTACTCGCCGGCGTTCTGTCTCTCGGCGTCGCCCTCGAAAACACGGGCGCCGCCCGACTGATCTCGACGCAGCTCATCGGCACCGTAGGCACGCTCGGCCTCATCGCTCTCGTCTCGGCGTTCTACATCCTGACCTCGCTACTCACCGAGATGATGTCAAACACCGCCACCGCCGCCCTGCTCGCCCCCATCGCCATCGCCACCGCCGCCACCCTCGGCGTCAACCCGCAGCCCTTCCTGGTCGCCGTCACCTTCGCCGCCTCCGCCAGCTTCATGACCCCCGTCGGCTACCAAACAAACACCATGATCTACGGTCCCGGCCAATACAAATTCATCGATTTCCTCAAGGTCGGCACCCCGCTAAACATCATCTTCTGGCTCCTCGCGACATTTCTAATTCCGGTTTTTTGGAAGTTTTGAGTTCCTGTAAAAGCGTTTGTTCATAGTCAATTGCGATGACATCGCGAATGAAAATACTCCTATTGCTTACGGCGTGTAGGCTTGCCTCAGGCCTTTCTTTTGCTCGATCTGCAATTGCAGCCAAGCTGGTTCACACCGTTTGCTCGAAACCGTCGCTTGCTAAAACCAGTTCCGTTCCGTGATTGATCTTTTCGAGGGCGTGATCGACTTCGGTGACGAGTTCTTCATAGACCGCGTCGGAGATGAGGCCGCTGCTGAGCATTGTGGTCAGGGCAGAGCGTTGGGCGTTGAGGCCTTCGCGGCGGGCGTCTTCGCGTTCTTCGAGCTGGAGTTCGGGGTGTTTCTTTAACAGTTCGTTTTGCGCGGCGAGAGCGTCGTCGACCTGCCGTTGCAGTTCGGGTTCGGACTGCTGCCAAATCGCTAGCGAGAACAAATTGGCGTGATACATTTCTTCGATTCGATGAAGTGCAGCCTGCGCGGCGATGAGGCGTCCGTGGCGGCGTTCGTATTCGAGCTCGAGCGCGGGCGCCACTCCTAGTCCTAAACGCTTCATCAAAAACTGCATCGTAGTTCCCTGTGCCAGCAGCGTGAACAAAACCACGCCGAACGTCATCGTTCGTAAAAGATCTCGTTCCGCGAGAGCAAGCGGTAGGCTCAATGCCAGTGCCAGAGAGATCGCTCCGCGCAATCCGCCCCAGAAAAGGACGTGTCGGTAGGCGAACGGAACTTTATTTGTCGAACGCAGGTTCGTCAAAGCCGTTATTCCGTAAACGACCAGCGCCCGGCTCAATAAAACCGCTCCCAGAGCTACGCCGATCGGGACAATATTGGCACCGATCTCGCGCAGATTCACCTCCAGGCCGATCAGCAGAAATACAAGCGAATTTGCGACAAACGCAAGGAACTCCCAAAAATTGAACAGAACGATCCGCGTCGTCGGCGACATCCCTTTCAAGCCGATGTTGCCGGTGATAATTCCCGCCGCTACTACCGCTAGGACCCCTGAAACATGAAACCGCTCGGCGACCAGATACGCCCCGAAGGCAAGGACGGTCGTGAGCATCGTTTCGATCAAATAGTCGTCCACGCGAGCGATCACCTGTGCGATAACCCATCCCAAGCCGACACCGACCAGCAAGCCGCCGGCCGAGACTCGAAAGAAATCAACCGTTGCTGTCAATAAATCAAATGGTTGGGACGCTTCGCCCGTTTCGCTGACGGCCACGCCCAAAGCCAACACAACCAGCAATTTGAAAACAACGATCGCTGTTCCGTCGTTAAACAAACTCTCGCTCTCGACGAGAGTCGTCAGACGCTTCGGAGCTCCCAATGCTTTGAACAGCGATACCACCGCCACCGGATCGGTCGCGGCGATCAATGCCCCGAAAACCAGAGCGCTCGACAACGAAATGCCTACGCCCCATGAAACAATACCGCCGACCACAAACGTCGTGACCAGAACACCGGGAATCGCCAGCCCGACGATCGGCAGCCAGTTTGCACGGAGAGATTTGAACTCAAGATGAAATGCGGCTTCAAAGACAAGCGGCGGAATAAAGATCGACAAGATCAGCTCCGGCGTGAGATCGATCCCGATCGGCTGCTGAAAAGTGATCAGCAATCCGACGACCACAAGGGCCACCGTATACGGGATCCGCAGCCGCCGCACGGCCAGAGCGACGAGCGAAACGATCAGCAGCAGCTCAATAATCAACGTCTCAGTTGCTAAGAACTGTTCCATACGATTGTCTAAGGTTCGGCTTACATTATTGCACGATATTCTCGTCGGGCCCATCACACGGCCCAACGGTTGGCCCATTAGTACGAAGCCCCCTACTTCAGATTTGACTGTGACTTTGACTGGATTTTGTCATCTTTGAAAATGACATAAATTCGTGCGTTTTTGTCGCCTTCCCATTTGTAAGTCGTCGTCTTGTAGTTGCTCGAAGTTGAACTGCTGGTTTGTGAGCCTTCCGAACCGATTATTTTTGCGGCTTCGGCATAGCTCAAACCAGTATTTAGCTGTTCGTATTTTGCCATTGTGAGATCGGATGTTGCTGCTTGGGTTGTCGTTGATCTTACATTTAACTGATTCTTTGTGGTCAGAACATCATTTTTGAAGGTTGCGGTTATTCGGGCATTGTTCGCACCTTCCCATTTATACGAAACATATTTGTTTCCTGCCGACGAAGAACTGCTAGCTTCTGTTCCTGCGGAGCCAAGAATTTTGACGACCTCGTCATATTTCATTCCAACGGTTAGCTGGTTAAATTTCTCAAGCGTCAAGTCCGATGCACTCGGCGGAGCAGCATCGGTTTTAGCCGGTTCGGTCTTGGCAGGTGCCGGTGCGGCATTGTTTGATGTTTCTTTCTTGCTGAATGATGAGCAGCCGAGAATGGCCGCCAATAGTACTACAAATCCGATAGTGTTTTTCATTGTAATCTCCTATTTCTCGATCTTCGTTATTTCCTGATTCAGTTCTTTCCAGACATCTGGCGGTATTCCCGCAGAAGTAGCGGATGTTCTGAATTCTTCGATGGTCCACTCATGGCCAGAATCGGTAAATGGGGCCCGCCAGTTTGCTGACCACAGGGTCACGCCGTCTCTGCGCAGCGTGACTCCGTCGCAACCCTCTTCGGTCTCATTCCAACGCCATTCGCGGATCACTGGCATTTTGCGTAGATACCTGCACCGCCAAAGCTTTCGATCTTGGACGGGCCAAATTTTCCACCGCCGATGTATTCCTGTTTGACGATCCACTCGCGAATCTGGCAAAGCCCGTTCTGCCCGGGACGTTTGGCGAGGAAAAGGCCGCGCTTGTACTGACTGGTCGGAATGCCAAGCGAGTTTTTGAACACTCTCCAGTTACTATAATTACTGCCGATCTTTAGGATTTCCGTGCCCCTATGTTGAGGGTGGGCGAGCAGTCTTGTCTTAAAGAAAGACTCCATCGCGGGTTCTGAGTTGGGTGGCTGTACCCATACGTTGGTTTTGCTGTCACGGTCAATGCGGGCTCGGACCTTCGCAAGGTCCGGCTCGATCGCATCAAACATCTTCATCGACGGCTGGCCTAAACCTTCGGAAGAATATGCTTTCTGCACCTCAGCGAATTTCTCCGTTTTCCAAGTAGGGGCGTAAAGCATTCGCTGTATGTCGTCGTAAACATAACCCTTTTGATCATTTACGGCTTTTTCGATGTCGTATCGCCATATCTTGACGAACGACTCGGCCCGCTGATCATTTGCCGACCCGCGTGCCTGCCTTTCATACTCAACGCGATTCGCAGCGATAGCACACCATAACTTAGGCTTACCGTTTATGAAGTTCGGCGGAAAGTTCGGGTCATTTGTAACGTTCGAGTATTTCGTTTTGCAAAGATTGTCGAGCCTGGCGAGGCGAGCCATTAGATCCGTCCATTCGGCAGCGCTGCCCGGATTGTTGATGTTCACATTTCCCGTCAGATTGGGATCATAAAAATTCATGAACACCGCCACGTACCCGACCACATCGTGGCCGACCTCATTATAAAAAGCTTCGCGGATCGCTCCGCTGCTCTGAGCACTCGATATCGATGGCATAATGCCGAGTAGCATCAGCACGCAGATCGTGCGTATGTAATTTTTCATCTTTCTTTCTCCTGATGTTTTCCGAATGTATGTTTGTCGTTTACAGGCGATAGTTTTATCGTATTAGGTATCCCTAAATCCTTTGGAACGCGTTAGGAAGTTGTTAGGTTTGTCCGATGAGTGACGAAAAACCGAAAACTATTGACTTTGGTGAATTCCGTTTTAATATGTCGGAACGGATACTCTCGCGCAACGATGAGATTATTCCGCTGCCGCCGAAGGCTACTGAGATTCTCGCTCTGCTTATCGAAAAGGATGGCCAGATAGTCACGCGCGAAGACCTTTTGGCGACCGTTTGGAAGGATACGTTTGTCGAAGAAGGAAATATTAACTACACGATCTCTTTGCTCCGAAAGGCCCTTGGCGACAAAGACCTGATCCAGACCGTCCCGCGTCGCGGATATAAACTTGTTGCTCCGCCTAGTGGCAACAACGACAAGCAACTATCTAAAGATCGTAAGCCTCAGCAAAGATACCTAAGATTCGCGGCAGTCGCACTTCTGCTGATCGTGGTATTAGGAATTACGGGTTTTGTATATTTTCGAAACGGTTCAACCGTCGTTTCGCCTTCGACAAAGAGCATTACGACGTTAGCCGTTCTCCCACTTAAGAACTTATCCGAAGACGATTTAGACAACAGTGTAATACTCGGCCTTACTGATTCTCTTATCACACGTCTGGCGGGATTGAGACGTTTCAGGGTTCGACCTTATTCGGCGGTTGAACATTTCGCAAAAGGAAAAAAAGATTCGATTGAATTGGGGGCCGAATTAAAAGTTGACGCTGTTATCGCTGGAACCTATCAAAAAATAGACAGCCGAATGCGCGTTAACCTGCGGCTGATCGATGTTCGCGACGGCTCGCAATTGTGGACTTATACATTCGACGAGCCAAACGGCGATATATTCGCACTGCAAGATCAACTTGCACTGCGTGTTGCCGGTTCGCTTCTCGATAACGTAACGCCGAACGACGAAGAGATTCTGGGAAAACGATATACCGAGAATCGCGAAGCATATCTCGCATATCTTCGTGGACGCACAATCTTTTCCCGCCGCATCGAGAAGGGTTTTCAGCAATCTCTTGACGCCTACCAACAGGCACTGGCGCTTGATCCAACATTCGCCCTTGCCTATTCTGGACTCGGCGATCTGTTCACGCGGCAGGGAAACGGCGCGACAGGCGCTCAGGCCGCCGAAAATTATAAAAAGGCGACCGCCTACATCAAACGAGCACTCGAACTCGACGCTGACCTCTCCGAAGCCCACGCATCTCTCGGCAGACTAAAGCGCAGCAATGAATGGGATTGGATCGGTGCCGAAAAGGAATTTAAGAAGGCTATTGAACTGGACCCGAACAATGCGACAGCAATCGCATGGTGCGCGCAAATGCTGTCGTTTCTAGGCAGAACCGATGAGGCTCTCGCAATGGTCGAACGCGCGATTGAGGTCGATCCGGTCACGCCAATGGTCGAGGACGTTAAATTTGCAATACTCGAATCCGCAGGGCGTTTTGACGAAGGTCTAAAGATCGCCGAGAGTCGATACAATTTTGACAAACAGAATCAAACCGCACGTCGTGCGTTGCCGACATTTCTCTTTCATACCGGACAATACGAGCGAGCAATAACCGTCACGGAAGAAATGGCGGTATCTGATCGAGGACGACAGTTCGTCTGGTCATCGCTGCTTGCCACGCTATATTCAAAGACAGGAAACCCCGCGAAAGCCGGCGAACATTTGCAAAAGCTCGAAGAAATGTCCAAAGAAAACTCGAAAGCCGACTATTCTCTTGCGATCAACTATGCCGAACTAGGCCGCGTCGATGACGCATTCGCCGCCCTCGAAAGATGTTTCAACCTCCGCGAAGAACGCCTCGTCTGGCTAAATGTCGATCCTCGCCTAACGTCAATTCGAGACGACGCGCGATTTCGACTGCTGGTAGAAAAGATGCAGTTCGCCGCTAGTAGCTAGCGACAGACGGACCTAATACCAAACGAAGATTTTCCAAAGGACTTTTCGAAAGGCAGCGATCTGTTCCCTTCTTCCGAGTTCCTGGTATTCACCCTTCCCGATTTTACAATTTCTGGATTAGCCAACGGATCTCACTTCTAACTGCTCGCCGCAATCCGCCTAAAAAAAGTCGTATTGGAGCATTTCTGCTGAATGCGGACGCAATCGCATACAGAGTGGAGGGCGAAAGCCGCGGCTCATTGGATATAGCAAATACAGGCTCCCATCTCTCCGGGCGAAATTTCGCCTTAAAAGAATCAAGCCCTTCAAAATTGTAGAATCTCCGTCCGTGAGCACGAATCCATGTGAGCAGGAGGCTAAGCCATACGGGATTTCTAAATGGTTCTATCTCAGCTCTGGTTGAGAGCGGTGACAGTCCGAGAGTCGCATATTCGCTTTGACCATTAGACAATGCCCTCATAGCCGCGTCGATCATCAATTCGACCGTTCCGTTTGGCGAGTCGGGACTATGCACGTATTGTTCAAAGAGCCAACCGTTTCGCATCGGAACCGGTGAAAGCATCACAAAACCGACTACTGCTCCATCGCGTTCGGCTACAAATATCCGTCGGTCGAATAAGCGGCTTAGCGTTTCCGGCTCAACCATAAAGTGCATCGGTGGTAGCCCCTTCCCTTTAAGCCACTCATGTAAACAATTGAGCAACTCTGTGTTTGCAAATGCCCGTTCCGCCGACCATTCGGTAACGAATACGTTTTTGTTGTGTGCCCGGTTAAGCTGCTTGCGAAGCGACCTGTTTTTGGACACGCATACCGCCCAGTTTTGGGGGTTCCACACCGGCTGAGCACCCAAAAGCACTTTGGCGTGGGTTGTCGAGTTTGAAAAAACCGCCTCCAGCCTCGCTTCGGCGCAAAGATAGCAAACTCGCATATTGTCGCGTGCTGCCTCGCTTTCAAATTCAGACACAACCTCCTTCAACCGCTCAATCGTACAAACCGGTGCACCTACGACGACCCAAGCTCGTCTAGTTGTGACATAGCCCGTTACCGCATCTCCCGACTGGGAGAACCATCGTCGTATGCCGGGATTGAGAATTTGGTACGAGGTAGAATTCCATCCTTTCAGCGACACTATATGCCGAGCCCTTTCAACCGCAATGTTGTTTTGTTGAGAGTGTTGTAATTCGGAAATGCCCATCAGTCCAACGCACAAATCGATAACGACCCCATTATCTCACAGCAAGTGCTTAGCTGGGCGTGCAGCCGATCATATTCGGGGGACTTCCTAACCACGTCCGGGTACATACGTTCTGCCCTCCGTTTCACTTGATATCATTAAGCTGATTTAATTCCGTTCAGTGCAAATCTCGAATCATCGATAAAAAGGATATTGCCGAATTTGCGGCCTTTGTAAAAAGCCTGGAAGCTCACCGCCGACTTTGGATCAATGCATACCAACACCGTAACATGGGTTCAAATGCAACTTTAGATCTTTCCTAACGAAGTTGGCTGTGGAAGTCTGTCGGTTTTATTCATCGCCAAAATGCAAATTAGCTCAGAAGAGTCTCTATGGCGTACGAATTTCGGGACTATTTGGTCGGAGCGAATGGTGCGATAATGCTCGTGTGAAGAACCAATCTGAAAAATTAGCAGCCATACCGAGGGGTAATACATCGAAGGGTGTCAATCGCAAAATAATTGAATTACTTCTAACAAACAAAAAGGCAGAGGCCCCAAGTCGGCTCTTGGACATACCCTGCGGAAATGGTGAATTTTTGGATGCGACGCACGATTGTTTTCCAGACTGGATTTTGACCGGCGCTGACTTGGATCAGCCGAAGGAATCATTTTCTCATTCCTTTATCGAACTTGACGGGGCTCAACCGAAAACATTAGAGGGGCAATTTGACGTCGTTACATGCATCAGCGGTGTGATGGAATTTGATAACACGCTTTCTTTTTTTAAAGCCATCCGACGAATTATCTCCGATGATGGCGACCTAATTGTCACCAACGATAACCTGCTCACGGCGAAGGATCGACTGCTGTATTTACTTTCGGGACGGTTCACCCAATATCCTTTCAGGAGTGTTTCCGGTATCCCTACCTGGAAGATATTGCCCGCGCAAAATCTAATTAGAATCTTAGGAGATGCAGGCTTTACGGTTAATACGATTGAGTATGTTCCGGTGTTGTCCGGTGACTGGTTGTGGATCGTGGTTGGTTTCCCGCTTTTCGTTTTTGAACTGCTTGCAAGCGCTGTCTCAACGCCCGATCCGCTACGGCAGCCTGTATTCCAGTTTCGCTCTTTTCTCTCGCGGCATTATGTTCTGACTTGTTGCCCGACCGTTAATCGGTAACGGCTACCGAGTTCGACGACGGCTCGGCCAATTTAGGAACAGGTAATAAGGAGGAAATTCCGGTCGCTCTGAGAATACGAACCATAGACTTAAAATAGTGATGAAGATTTCGTCCGCCGATCGATACTCGACTTAACTCTAACGGGTTCTCATCCAGAGGATGTTTTCTGCTAGTGGATGGCATAATAGTGACTGCTGCCTCAATACCTGCTTCATCGAGAACCTCTAACGTAACTTGATCATAGCTTCCATACGGGTATGCGAAAGAAACGGTAGTCTCACCGAGATTTTCTTTGATTTCATTTATGGACCTGGTTATGGCATCCGTCTGCACTCTACGAGGGTGCTCTGCAAGGTGAATGTGACTATGTGCGTGACTACCTATTTCCCATCCACATTCTCGTAGCTTCTTCAATTCATTCCATGACATGAAATCCGCGGGCAGTTTTTCTCCTGCTTCATCCCAACTTAAGTTTCTTGCCCCGACATCCCCTGTAATAACAAAAACTGTGGCCGGAGCATTGAATTTCTGAAGGACAGGAAGTCCAAGTGTGAAATTATCTTCATACCCATCGTCAAACGTAATTATGGCAATTTTGCCATCGGTAGCAGATAGCCCGTCTTTTAGCGTCGCGAATCGAAACCCTAATAGCTTAAGGAACCTTAGCAGGAAGGTAAGTAAACGCGGCGTCGTAAAAAGATTACGGTGTGTCGCATTCGCAGGCGGATATCCTACCCTGTGTAAACTGAGTATCAGGATCTGTGAACGCATTTTTTTTAATTTTTTTGAGACTTTCTAAGCCGTTCAGACGTCTTACTAATATCTCGGGCTTGAATCCTCTATAAGGTAGGCGTCTTTACAAATCTTTACAATCGGATAGTTCTTATATACAGATAGGATTTTGCGAAGTTGAACGTAGGAGATTTCCTACATGATGGTAGGGGAAATGGAAGGTATGTGCGGGTTCTCAGATGGACATCTGGGATATCACTAGCTCAACTTATTTTCGATTGAATATCGGGTAATATCGGCGTTGCTAAGGAATCCCGTTTTTTCCATTATTCTGGAGCGATAAGTACTAATCGTTTTCACACTCAGGTTCATCTGTTGGCCAATTTGGCTCAAGCCAATGCCTAAGGCAATCAAGCGAAAAACCTCGAGTTCCCGATCGGACAGTAAGGCATGAAGTTCTGCGGGCTCACCTTTTTTGAAAAAATTGGCAAAAATGCCAGCAACCTCGGAATTGACATATTTCTCGCCCCTGTGGGCGGTTCGAATCGCAGCGACAAGTTCATCCGAAGCAGCTTGCTTTGTGAGGTAGCCGGAGGCTCCTGCCCGGAATGATCTCAGGGCGTATTGATCACTGCGATGCATACTTAGCATGATTACAGGAGTTTTGGGATACAAACGGGTGACATCTTTCAGGATCTCAAGCCCGCTCTGCCCCGGCATTGTAATATCGAGGACGATTACATCAACCTTGTTTTCGAGAATTAGCTTGAAGAGTTCGGCTCCATCCGAGGCCTCGCCTACGACTTCGATGTCGGATTCGCAATCAAGTATCTGCCTAATACCTTCTCTTAAAATTACGTGATCGTCCGCTATTATAACTTTCATTTTCGTTTGGGTATTTAGTCAGCCACGACCCGCGGTATATACAATTCAACGACAGTTCCACCTAACGGGCCATTGCTAATGGTGAGTTGGCCACCTAAAACCCGCGTTCTTTCACGCATCCCCACGTGTCCTAAACCTTGAGTGTTCTTCTTACCATGACTCCTAATACCTCTCCCGTTGTCGGCAATAGTAATCACGATACTAGTATTCGCACCGGTAAAATTGATCGAAGCCTTTTTTGCTCCCGAGTGACGTGCGATATTTGTCAAAGCCTCTTGGAAGATCCGAAAAATGGCCGTGTTCGAATCTGGCCCCATATCCAACTCCGCGATATCGGATCTAAAGTCGCATGTTATACCGGTGGTCCTCGCAAACTCGCTTGCCTGCCATTCGCAGGCGGCGACAAGGCCCAGGTCATCCAGCATTAATGGTCGCAAGTCCGACGCTATCCTACGCACCGAATCAATTGCGTCATCGATCCGTCCACTAAAGCTGCTGAGGGTGTCTGGAACCTCATCAAAGGCTTCTTTCCGGTCAAGGGTGCCTAATCGACGATTTAGAACGTGTACGTCCATTTTTAATCTAGTTAAAGATTGGCCCAAGTCGTCATGGATCTCCAAGGCAATACGCTTTTGTTCAGTTTCGCGAAGCGACTGTAGGTGTTGAGTCAGATCTCTAAGTTCTTCGCGCGAATACCTGATTTCCTCGGAAGCTGTCCTAACCTTTTCAATTAGCCAGCACATCAACGATCCTTCCGCTTGAAATAATATAAGTCTGATAATCTCTTCCCGCCCGAAACCAAAGGCACTAAAAGGTTGAAAATAATAATAATCAATCACTAATCCGGAAATTATTGAAGCAAATATTCCAACGCGTATCCCCCCTAACCATGAACTAACAAGAATAGCTGCCAAAAAAAGCGGTGTGCTGATGGGCCGGTCAACCAGCAACCATAGTCCGTTTGTCGCGAATGATGCGAATATTACTAGAACAAGCGCAGTCAAATATCTCAGGGAAAAGGAGTATTCTCTAAATTGCGACAGGACAACCTTCATGTTATAGGTGGGTGGATAGATCGACTCTAAGATACCCTCTTAGGTCATTTCTACACAAACTACCATCTCGGTCATAATTGTTGGGGACAAAAAATGAAGCGACTGCATTTTCTGCAACGCATCGCTAAATATCAGCCGAGAGAGATACGCAGATCAAACCACCTGCATTATATGTTCGAGCGTTTTTCTCTTAATGTCCGGAACAACGGCATTGTCGGCCGGATAACCCACTGGGATCAACACGAACGGCACTTCATTATTCGGTCGTTCGAGAATCTCCTGCAAAAACTTCATCGGCGACGGCGTATGCGTCAGGGTGGCGAGGCCGATGTTGTGGAGGGCGGCGAGGAGCATTCCGACGGCGATGCCGACCGATTCCTGCGAGTAATATGTCGGTTCGGTCTCGCCGTCTTCGACAACGGTAGTGATACGGAAAACAACAATAAGATACGGTGCTGTCTCGAGAAACGGCTTGTGCTCGTCCGTGCCGAGCACCGCCAGCCGACGCAGCCATTTTTCGCTCATGCGGCCGTGATAGCTCTCATATTCTTCCTTTTCCGCCGCCTCGCGGATCTTCCGCTTAATTTCCGCATCTTGCACAACGACAAACCGCCACGGCTGCATATTCGCGCCCGACGGAGCCGTCCCGGCAGTCGCGATGGCTCGTTCTATCAACTCTATCGGCACGTCCTGGTCAGAATAAGCACGGACGGTTCGGCGTCGGTTTAGCAGCTTGAAAAATTCATCGGCCCGTCGTGCTTGTTCACTCGGCTCGACCATTTCAAAATCCAGAGGAACCATAATTGGTTTAGGCGAATTCATATTCTAATTAAGTACTCAGCCAATCATGGCTATATCAATGCGGGCCGTTAGGATCTGGCACTATGGCATAATAAGAAATCACGATCCAGAACTCGAATCGGAAAGAAGTTGGGCCACGATGAATTATAACTTGCTTAGGAAACTTGTCGACTTTCGCTCTCGCATCGCCAAGGCTTTGGGCGTGGAAGCCGATCGTAAATCCAACCTGTATATTGAACTTTCGCGTGGGGCGACGCTTTATGATCTAATTTACTGGCTCCAGATCTTATTCTCGGCTGGGATCGCAACGCTCGGACTCGTTATGAATTCGCCGGCGGTGATCATTGGGGCAATGCTTATCTCACCGCTGATGGGCCCGATCCTCGCAGCCGGATTGTCATTGGCCTCTGGGGATATGATCCTGGCTTTGCGTGCGCTCGCAAAGATTATTTTAAGCTGTTTACTCGCCGTTCTCTTTGCGGTATTTCTCGTGGCACTTCTGCCTTTCCGAGAAATGACGAATGAAATCGCCGCTCGTACTCAACCAAACACACTAGACCTCTTTATCGCATTGCTGTCCGGTGCTGTCGGATCGATCGCGGTTTGCCGTGACGTAAAAGGCGTGGCCACGTCTATCCCTGGCGTGGCCATCGCCGTCGCCCTGATGCCACCGCTATGCGTTGCGGGTTACGGCCTGGGCCTCATTATGACCTTGGATACAGCGACTGGCTGGCGGATTGCTTCCGGTGGTGGCCTGTTGTTTTTGACCAATCTAGTCGCGATAACTTTCACCGCAATGGTCATTTTTCTGATCGTTCAGGTAAGTACGTCCAACGTGAAAGAACGCGCCGAAGAATGGGAGCACAACGATCCGGAGAGTTCGATGATTCTCCGCTTTATTGCTCGCTTCCCAGCCCTTGAAAAGGCACGCGAAATTCGGAGCCTCGGCGTCCGGTTTGTAATGATCCTGATACCGCTGATCGCAATCCTTATTCCGCTTACCCAGTCGTTCAGCCAACTGCAAAAGGAAATCGCTCTGAAGCGACGGGACAATGTGCTAAGAAAAGATATTCTCGACCTGTGGAAACAGCAGCTTCAAACGAAGTCGAACGGCGTGGTGAGAAGTTCGGTGGATCAACTCACCATTCTGGAAACGGAAGAGAAGCTAAATATCGATCTCCGTGTTTTCGACGACGAACCGTACACTCCGAACGAAAAAGCGAAATTCATTCAATTGCTTGCATCGCAGCTTAAGCGGCCGATCGAATCGTTAAATCTCAATCTGACTGAAATTCCGACGACATCTGTTCTGACTCGGCTACGCGACAGAAAACCCGCTACACCTACCCTAGGCGAACTTCAGGCAGGCCTCTGGCGGCAGATCGACAGATCAATGAGCGATATGCAATTACCGCCGGACGCTAGGCTGATCAGCCGCCAGGTAATTACGGACGGGACAAATTCGCTTCACCTCAAAATGACCTACCTCTGCGAGACGGCGATCCCACCGGTCCCAAAACCTGAAGTGATCGATAAAGTTCGGGCAGATCTAGGTGATCAAAGTGCCACAGTTAGTATGGAACGAATTCCGACCAATCTCGGTTTTATAGAGTTTCCCGCCAAAAGTTCTTCCCTTCCGATCTTGGGGATGCTACAGCTCGACTTTGCCGGCCGCGTAATGCGCGAAAATGCCACTCTCATAATGACGGTCGCCGCAAATCGGAGAAAGGACGAAACGCAGAAGATTGCCACTGAACGTAACGAGGCGGTTGCTGGGTATCTAGAAGAAAGATGGCAGGTTTCGCGGGACAGGGTTAGCTTTCAAGAAACGGAACAGCCTGCCGATAAGACAAAAATGGAGTTCCGAGTAAGCAGCAGAGTTGATACTGCTCCAGCAGCGGGTTCTGAATCAAAAAACGCGCCCTAGGGAAAAATAGATTTTTTTGCGATCACCATCGGCAAAACTTCCGCCGAGAAAGACCGGGCCGATCCTCGTTTCGAGCAGCATGCCGCCCGTCACACTTCACCGATATTTTGCCCGGCTGAAATGTTCATATGAACTGCCGGCTTCATAGCATCCACCGAAATATAATTCGCCGCCAATGTATGCTGGAGCAGTGAATGATTCCAAGTCAAAAACAGGTTAGGAACCGTTAGGCAGGGGCGGCGCCAGATGGCAGTCGGGGCATTGACCTAGTTCGAAAGTGGACGTGAGGGAATACCGAATGGCCAACTCCGCGAAATGAGAGGAGCAAAGATCGCGGTGCCTGGGGTTATCGACAATCTCGAAGCCAAGCGGATGTTTTATCGGGGTGAGATCGCGAGGTCCGGGCACGACATGATTTATGGCTAAGGCCCCACACGGTATCCATTCACATGGAGGTGGCGGAACTAATTCCATTACTTCCCCAAAATGAAAAAAAGTATCACCAATGGTTGGTTGGAATAATAGGGATTTTCCCTAATTAGGTTCGGTATTTTCCTAAAAAATTTACTTTACGCAACAAGCCGATGGCAAATTCAAATACATTTAAGGCGCTCCCATACCATAAAACACGCAGAGTAAATATTGGTAGTTGCAAATGGGGCCCCAAACAAAGGTTCGTACCCCTCATAGATGACCCCATCGAAACGATAGAGGCCAGAAGAAGTGCCCACCCATAGATGAACATCGGTTGCCTGCGCACCGGCTATTATCGGGCTTGGAGCACCGTCCTTCGCCGTCCACGCCGTATATAAAGATTTGTGATCGCTCTATCCGGATTGAGAGGAAAAGCTGGGGAAGAAAGTAGAAGTAACGAAACAAGTAATATGGAGCAAACAAAAAAATGCCGATGGATCCCCCGCGAGTGATCTCTGACATTTGTCGCCGTTCTCAGAGTTTTGAACCGGATGCTCACTTCCTTTTGGCTCCATCATACGGATATAAGCGAATGGGCAATAAACGAACTTATCTCGAATGACGGAAATCCTTGATCACGAAATATGGCAATTTTTATATATTTATTTAGCTTTACAGAGCCATCTAGATATCTTAGTCCAAATGGGTAAGCTGCAATCGCTACCGCAAAAGGATGTAGATCAATTCAGAACTAACGAAGAAGCCGATCGAATGTTTGGGGTGCATCCTCGTTCATGAAAGACCCGCAACTGAGCGAAATCAGCGGTCAACTTTTATCGCTCTGGTTGATAAATTTCTTTCTCGATGAGTTGAATTGCCAGCCGCTTGGCCATTTTCAATTCTGGTTAACTGATAAGCAGGTTTCAGACCGATCTTTTGAATAGATGAGTCGTTGATTTCGGGAACCTTTATACCCACCAGCGTTCTCGGCAAACCTATGGATAAACGGGCCGTCGATAAGAAGATCGATATGAGTAAGAATGTAATGAACGTTAGGATCAAATCGTTCAACCAAAGTTTCTATCGTGTTACCGGAATAGATCGTTATGTGCATACCCAGACGCTTTAGCCTGTGTACGAGTTCTGCAACCGCTCCCGTCTGGTCGAATGGTTCGCCACCTAAAATTGTTACGCCATCTTGCTCGTTACAATTCTCTACTATTTCTTCGACCACAGACGAGATTGTGAATAACGATCCATTCTGAATCCGGTGTGTTTCCGGAACATAACAGTCAGGGCATCCTATTGAGCACCCGGAAACCTGGATGACGCTACGCCGTCCGGGGCCATCTACGACCGAATTGTGATAAATCCGATAGATCCAGATGGACTGAGTGCGGTCGGAACCGGGATTTTCTGACGCGGACATCTTCACGGCGCCTCCTTTGTTCTGTTTTCCGCAATTCACATTCTGGGAGGTGCCTAGGTCGTCCCTTAGATCAGTGAGTACATCGGTAGAAACGCCAGAGACTTCAGCCGTGATTTTCCCATTGTCGGGTTCGAGTATGAAAGTGATTTCTTGGCTCATTTTTGTTTGCTGGTCAGTTTGGACCTCGGTGTGACGAAATACTCTTGCTTTTTAGTTTCAGCAGTGGGATCGCCAAGAAATTCCTTTAGCTGCCTCGCGGCCTTCTCACAAGCGGCACCTTGATAACCTTTTATCTCGGTTTCGCAGGTTCCGCGTTCAGTATCGATTTTGAATTCGACTTCAGGCATTTTCGATGCTCCTCAATATTTAATCCGTATCTTGAGAGTCTTTCCCACCCGCTCTTTACTAAGCGTTCCCCCAAGCTTCTTTGCCATCTTTCTCGCGGCTGCTTCGTGATAGTTGTTTTGCAGTCTAATGATGAAATCTTTGCCGAGGCGATACGACAGATCCATGTCGTCGATAACCGCAACATAGCCTTTCGCGGTTTTCCGGAAGCCGATATCGCCTAGTAGGGATTGGCCGTTTACATCTCGACGCCTGATTACGACGTCGGCTGTTTGTGGATCGCGTTTGTCCCATCCTTCAAGAGAAATGTCACTCCCAACAATCGGAGATGCGAAGCCGCATTCGGCCAAGGCTTCGAGAAGCAACTCTCGATTCGGAAATGACTGAGAGTCGAATGTCATGTATTTACTCATATAGTAGATTCTCCGTAATTAGAGTTCATAGATCCGATCGGCGCGAGTTCCGGTAATGCCAGGATTTTCGTTTCGGGAGCCTACGCCTTTGATATTGTTCCGCGCCCATTTGCGTATCTCTTCGATCTTCTCGCTCATCATCTGAGCTGTAGGCGTCATGTTCTCGGCGGCCTTAATTATGTCGCGAGTCTCGGCCTGCCGGTCGCCGTCGATGAAGGCCTCAAGAACTCCGTCTTGTACTGCACCTTCGATCTCCGCTCCGGAAAAGTCTTTGCTTTTATCTACGAGCTTATCGAGATCAAACTGTTCGGCATCAAGTGCTCTTTTCTTAAGGTGTACCCGAAATATCTCTTTCCGATCATCGGTCTCCGGAAGGTCGACGAAATGTATGTATGAGAACCGGCCGATCCTGAACTGTTCGGATTCGAGCTCTCGAACGTCGTTCGCGGTCGCGAAAACGAGAACGTCCTTGTTGTCCTGCATCCAGTTGAGAAGATAGGAGATTGTTCTCGCCGTTTCTCCGCCGTCGGTCTTATTCGACGATTTCATTCCTGAGACCGCCTTCTCGAACTCGCTGATACCCAGAATGCCTTTGATCGTTCCCGCGATAGATAGCGCCCGCTTTATCGACATTGCTGACGAGCCGATAACGCCTCCGCCCTCACCCATGATCGAACCGAAGTCCAAGTCGAGTAGCGCTCGGTTTGTAATGCTTGAAGCGACACGTTTACAGAGGTCCTTTCCGCACCCCGGAAGACCGACAAGCAGTATGCCTTTACACGGTTCGACGTGTCGGGCCTTTGCTCTCGGACTAAAGGTATATGCTGCACGTTCGAGGATTGCTCGAAGCGATTGATAGCCGCCTAAGTTGCTTGCCGGTTCGGGATGAACATACGTAAGCGAACCGCTGCCTCGAATTACGTTTTTCTTTTCCTCAAGGATGACATTGATCGAGTCCTGATTCAGACCGTTGCAGCTGATAACTGCTTTGGCAATGACATTGCTTATCTCCACGGATGTTAGACCAAGGAGAGATTGCTGCAGAGCGTCCTGAGTTTCTTTGGTAAGGCTGATATCGAGACCATTGGAACGCAGGTTCTCAAACTGAAGTTCGATCGAGTCTTCGATCTCGGACTCCCTCGGAAGGTCGAGTTCTATTTGCGTTACTTCCTTTTCGAGTGTTTTTAATTCGGGAAAGTTCGGTCCTACAAAGAGAACGGTGGCTTTCGTCGATTTCAGCTTCCAGGCGATCTCACGAAGTCGTCGAACGAGCAGCGGATCTTCCTGCCCATACGGTGAGATATAGGGAGCGTAGTCACAAAGCAGGAAAATGCCTGTCTTCTGCTCGCTGATAAAGCCAAGAAGGCTTTCGGGATCTTCGGTATCGCCGATCGTTTGAGGCGAGCTTAGCAGTCCCTCTTTCGGATCGACTACCTTCTGAAGGCCGCTTGGACGACTCCAAAAGTAGAGAGACTTTTCCTTATGCCGCTCCTGAAAGACGAGATCGACCAACGCCTCTCTTACGCGGTCTTCTTCGAAGGTATTGATAGCAATAAGCGGATATCGGGCTCTGATCCTAATATCAAGCTCATGCAGAAACTTCCGTATGCTGTCATCACCGGTTTCTAATTCAGACATTATTTGTTTACTGGAAAGAGTTTATGAAACGGATTGTGAGACGAGACGCCCGTTATGGCCATTTCGTCCATTGTTGCCGGTGGGTCTAGGTGCCTCGGTCATTCTTTCGACCTTCTGCATCTCTTCTCTTGATGCGATGCCGTTGTCGATCTTGAACCCCAGATTTGCTAAAGCCCTGCCAACAGCACTTGTTTCACCGTTTTCGATAAAGGATGTTGTGTTTACGTAGCCCTGGCCGCGGATCTCGAAGGCGTGTCCGGTCGAACTGGGTTCGGCGTCATCTCGGTTCCGATACGCTCCGGCTTTGATGCACACGAATGCCTTGCTTCGTGTTCGTCACTCCGAAAATCTCGTCCAATTCCGGCTCATAACAGATTTCGCATCTCCACCAGTCATCGTAGTTTTCCTTGCGCTTCTTACCCATAAAAAACCAGCCAGAATCAATTTCCCGGCCGGCACGAATTATTGATGTACCAGCACCTTTCGAGATGCCCATGGATTGCTTTTGTTCATTCGAGAGCGAGTGCCATCTTTCAATTGGCAATTCGACGAACTTAACTGTGACTTTCGAGGTAAGGTTCTGGATTCCCGGCACGGCGATCTCATACTCAACTTCAGAACCGAAAGGAGCCGCATTTTCTGAATCGTTGGTTCGTAAGAACAAAGGGTCAACCGGAACAACTTTTTCACCGCCTACGATTATCTCCTTTCCTGCCCACAGATGCTTTCTGAACAGGCGACCCAAGGTCTTCCTTATCCTCGTTAAAAAGATTCGTTTATTCTTGAAGTTAATCCGATCGCACTTCTTCCAAATTACGACTGTGCCCGATTCGGTATTAGCGTATGAAATTCCGACTCGCATAGACTTTGGTATGGATTTCAATTCACCAGATACTATTTCGTCCACATCAAGATAGCTTTTCCAGACCGTGCGTCGGTTCCTCCAAGTCACGACTTCAACTCGACGAGCTTGACTGAGGGAACCGTTGGGCAATCCCATTCCATAACGACCTGCACCCGTACGTGAATTGAAACGGGTCGTGCCACCAAACTGCAATGCAAGTTCGAGTACCGTCGGGGCCATTCCGCATCCGTCATCCCCGATTAAAACCGAGAGTTCCTGGTCTTCAGAAATCTCAAACTCAATTCTGACCGACATAGCTTGGGCTTCGAACGCATTATCAATTAGCTCAGCAAGAGCGGTTGCAATGTTCGTGTACCCTGCATCACGAGCAGCTTCGATAAAATGTTCTAAAGAAACAATGTTTCTATCTTTCATTTCCCTTATCCTTTCTGTGAACTAGTGAGCACCGCTAAAACTTACAAAGCAGCGGTGAAATTCCAAACATGATCGCTATCAATTTATAGGTAACTTACCAGTTCCGTCTACCACTGGTGACTCCCTAGAAAAATAAGATTCCCCAACGAATAAGACGAACGACGAATAACAGACGAGACTTGGGATTCGCTCCTTAGGACACAATCTAAGTTACGTTGGAGTCTAGTGTCTAAGCAATAAGGTGGTTAACTTTTGCAACAAACTCAGGTGAAGGATTCCAAGCCTTCAAATGTTAGCCGCTCGATTTTAAGATGAGATGACTTTCAAGATTTTCTGCGGAAATCATTTTGGCTCTACATCATTTCCAACAATCGCCGAACGCGACGAGCTAACCGTCAAGTCGCTTTACTGCCTCAAGCATAAGTTCCGCGTCGGTTTCCGCGTAAATATTTGTAATACTCATATCTGAATGTGCAAAGAGATTCTGTACTATCAGCGGATTTGTATTTCTCCGAATTAATTCAGTGGCAAAGTAGGTTCTCAGGTCGTGGAAATGATAGTTTTCTTCGCGCGTGCCGTCCGGTTTGTTGATTTTGGCTCTAACAAGAACTGGATGCCATCGCTTGCGGAAATCTACAATTGGAAATGGTAATTGTTTATCGGCAATGAGATCCCGTAGTACCGATGCTGCCGTTGCATTGATCGGTACGGATCGCGGAGGTCGTCCCTTCGAACCAATTACCCATACCCTTTGATTCTCAAAATCGATCACCTCCTCATTCAATGCCAATAACTGGCCCCGGCGCAACGGCATGTTAACCGCCAACTGAACAAGCCTGTAAAGTAGCTGATCGGATTCAAGTTCCTTCCACAGGGCTTTCTTCTGCTCGGTCGTAAGTAGGCGCTTTCTTGGCGGTGGTTCTGGTAAGGCCTTCACATACTGCATTGGGTTGCGATCGAGAACGTCCTCTTCACACGCGAGACTAAAGATCTTCGACAAAGTCGACATGATTCGATTGATCGAGGACGGAGATATTAAACTTTTCTTGTTTCGCTGGTTTTTACCGTACTGGAGTTTGTTCCTGCAATCGCGACAATCCTGTGGCGTAATGGTATGCAGAGGTTGATCCTTTAGGTGTTTCAAAAGAAGTTTTATGTAAAGATTCTTCGCTCCCTTATTGACGTTGTTTTGATCTACATATTTTCGATAGGTCGTTTCTACAAAGTCTCCAAAAGTTACGGTTGTATCTGCAACACCGAATGATCTGTCGAAGAGTTGCTTGACCAGTTGGCGCTCGGCGAGTTCAGCTTCTTCCTTAGTACGGGCTGTCGGAATAACCTGATGAATGGTCTTGTGTCCTTTAACTCGTCTGTATACCCACCAACGAGCTGTCGCATACGCCGGATGCTTAGCGTTGATTCGCTTACCGTTATATTTCTTAAAAACTGACATACGCTTAGTAATTCGCTAACCAGGCATCCACTTCAGTTCTGTTGAAAGTTGGCCGGCCCACTCCGTGAAACGGAAGGCCATTTTTCCTCATCCATCGATTTATCGTTGCTCCCGATTTCTTCAAATACTTCGCAACTTCGGACTTCGTCATGATCTGCGGCGGCTGAGATGAATGTATAGCTTTTTCGATGGCCCCCGCGACCGAGGTGTCGATCAAGCGAATCAGCTCTTCTTTTTCTATCGTGATAATTTCAACCATTTCCTGAACCTCCGATCACCAGTTGGCAAAAAATGTGCCTCGCCAAAAAGCCATGAAAATAGACAGCATCGGCCATAAAAGTCGCGAAAACGCGCCATTCGGCGCAGTTTTGTACCACACAAAGGATGTTTATAAACCAGCCTGATCAAGAGTGATGATCTTTGAGAGTTTTGAGCAGAAAAAGGAGGACAAAAAGAATACTGCAACCAAACTGCAACCAAGTCAAAAAAATGGAGCTTCCAGCAATCGCTGAAAGCCCCATATTTATTGGTCGGGACGGCGAGATTTGAACTCACGACCTCTCGCACCCCAAGCGAACGCGCTACCAGACTGCGCTACGTCCCGAAAAAACGAATTCCTAGATTAGTTTTACGCTTCGGAAATGTCAAACTGGGGGAAATTAGTCACTAGCGGCTGTACCCTTACGAAACCTGCGAATTCTTTAGCATTTCGCGAAGGTCGAGAAGATGGCCTGCAATTACCCTGATCGCGTCTTTTTCACTGCCGGAATATTCCCGAGCAGGCTGCACTGCGTGTGGGGTCCTTGTCTCAGTTGGAGCCGTTTCTAACTCAGTTTCAAATCCCGCATCAAACAGCAGCGGGGCTCCCGTCGGGCCAAGGGCGACTCCGGGTGGAACTGTTGGAACCGGGGCTTCTGCCTGTGCCCTTACCTGAGCGATGGGCGGTGCGGAGTGCTCCTTCGGTTTTGAACCTTCTCTGATCTCCGCCTGCAGCTTTTTCCGTGCACCGGCGATCGTGAACATTTCGTTGTAGAGTAGCTGCTTGATCCGCAAAGCGATCTCTACGTCACGCCGGCGATAGCTTCGCTGGCCCGACTTGTTCTTCTGGGGTGAGAGTGTGGAAAACTCAGTTTCCCAATATCGAAGCACATGAGCCTGAACGCCGACGAGTTCGCAAACCTCGCCGATCTTAAAGTAAATTTTCTCAGGTATCACTACAGCTTCTTGTGCCATCGAGTTCGCATCTGTGTTAAAGTTCTGTTTAAGTTAGTGATCGTTATTGTATGTATTTATTGTACTTGTGTCAACGAAAGAATGGTTTCGGAATTTGAGTTTATAAACAACATTAGATCAAAATTCTCGCTAGACAGGATCGGCGACGACTGTGCTATTTTGCCAAAGGACGCATTGACCGACATGCTGCTGACGTCGGACATGCTCGTCGAGGACATCGACTTTCGCCTCGAATGGACCACACCCGAATTCCTTGGCCACAAGGCTCTTGCCGTTTCGCTGTCCGATATTGCCGCCATGGGCGGAATACCAGCCTTTTCCCTAATTTCCATCGCCGTTCCGGAGCACCTGTGGAAAACCGATCTTCTAGATCGATTATATGAAGGCTGGCACGCTCTGGCCAAGCAGCACAACGTCGAGTTGGTGGGCGGCGATATCTCAAAAACAGAAGGGAAATTTGTTATCGACAGCACCGTGATCGGTGAGGTGCCTAAAGGAGAAGCGATACTGAGATCGGGCGCAAAACCCGGGGATTCGATTTTCGTATCGGGCTATATCGGCGGAGCCTCAGCGGGGCTGTTACGGTTGGAATCCGGGGCAAGATTTGACGAAACGCTTCCCGCTCCACTCAAACATCTGCTGTTTCGCCAACTTCAGCCATTGCCTCAAGTTAAGACTGCTATCTTATTGCGACAACATGGCTTGACATCGGCGATGATGGACCTTAGTGATGGACTTTCTTCTGATCTGGGCCATCTGATCGACGCAAGCCGCGTCGGCTGCCGAATCGATATCGATAAGCTCCCGATCGACCCGGCGATAACATTTCTTGCTCTGCCCGAGAAGCATCGTCTTGATCTCGCCTTGAACGGCGGCGAAGATTTTGAGCTCTTATTTACCGTCAGACAAGAAAATTTTTGGGCCGTGCAGGACCTCGGGTTTCACCACATCGGGGAGGTCACCACCAACGCGGGCTCAGTTGAACTGGTGGCGGATGGCAAAACCTCGATACTTGAACCAAAAGGCTTTCGACATTTCTAGATGAAATTCATCCCGGCGATAATTCGCGTTCTGCTCTCCTTCGAATAGCTGGAAGCAGCAGGAGGCGGATCTCGACGATCCCAAACCGTGCCCAACGCCAATAACGCATAAACTTTCGTTCGGCCTCCTCGTCAGTTGCTCGAGCACGGACCTCGTGGACAAATAACGTCATTCCTGGTTCTATCGCATAGGCCTCAAGCGACCAGGCGATCTTAACCTGATCCGGTACATCGTAGGCGGCAAACTCCTTTTCCGGGATCGCGACAAATTTCACATCACCGAACCAAGGTTGGCAAACAGCGCCGCAAACGAGTAATTTGCCAGGTTCTTCGATCAGCGTTCCCCATCCAAGTTCCCTGGTCTCGGCAACCAATCCGAGTGGTTTTCGTGGGACCGCATCGCCCGCCCGCAGAAACTTTCTTCGCAGCCATATTATTAGCTTGATCAGCCAGATGGATTGCAGATCGAAATCGTACGCAACACGCATCACCACCTCCGGCGGTGCGTTGATCCGCCTCTCGAAACGTTCAATAACGTCGAACTCACCGATATAACGATCGAGCAAAGATGTCATATCCAAACATTACCTTATGATCGTTGCTCTGAGTACATGATTCGACATAGATCGCTACGAAATAAGGGGCTGGGCCAAATTGATCATGAGCCGGTTCACAGAATCGCGGGCGATCGATCGTGGAATGATCGCCCGAAAACCACCTGAATCGATATTTGTTTCCTCGGCGAGAAGAAACAGCGACATCACACGGTTGATGATCGACCCGTGAACCCACGCCTCAAGATGAACATTGCCATCTTCCTGCGATATTTCGAGCCTGGTCGGGAATATCAACAATCCGTGGCCTTTCTGATATCTCCGTTTGTTTCCGCTTTCGTCCAAAAGGCGAAAACCTTCGGATTGCGCCCATCTTTCAACGACGGGCCAAATGTCGGTTGGAACCTTAAAGTCGCGAATAGTCCTTGAATTCATTGCGTTTAAAGTGTTTTGGTTTTTAATTTTTGTGGGATCGTCAATAATTTAATATACAGGTGTAGATCTTGTCGAGAGGCCGGAGCGGTTCACCATGATCCGGACCCAGCGAAAGCAAATGCCGTGCGGCCAGGTCTTTGGACAACATATTTGATTACCATCCTGTTACACACCAACATATTGTGCTTGCGTTTGTAGATTTTTGATATTACATTAAACGGATAAGCCGTATTGGTGCGCCTAGCTTCGCAAAATACAATTTGCATAGCAATAACGTCCACCTTTCGGTCGCCGAAATCTTAGGAGGAGATCATTTTGCTTACAGGTCGAGTATTACTGTTGAACTTTTCTTACGAGCCGCTCGGCACCGTGGGTGTTGCTCGTGCCGTTTGTCTTTGGTTTCGCGGTGCGATCTTTGTTGAGGAAAATGATGGCGATAACGTGCTGCATTCGCCATCGACAACGTTTCCAGTGCCGTCCGTTGTTCGCCTTCGCCACTACATCCACGTCCGCCGCAATAATCGGGAAACGACAATGAAGCGTGCCCGGATCTACATCCGCGACCGCTATCGCTGCCAGTATTGCGGCGAAACAAAACACGCAAAAGAGCTGACGCTGGATCATATCTTCCCGCGTGCTCAGGGCGGAGAAAGCACTCCGCACAACCTGGTTGCAGCCTGTGTAAAATGTAACCAGCGAAAGGGGAACCGCACGCCGGAGCAGGCACGTATGCCGCTGCTCACTTCGCAAAAGCTCCTTCGCCTCGGCCTTGACCACGTACTTCTCTGCCATTATGCAGAAAATAGGCCCGAATGGCGCAAGTATCTTTTCATGGATGACGTTGCGGCGGAAGAGAATTCACTCATGGCGGCTTAATTTAGAACAAAACGATTTTAGACGGTGCGACTACGGCTGGCGACCGCAGTCGCATTTGCTTTTAGATCGTGAATTTTTGAAGAGGTGAATCGTAACAATGACCTATAGCGACATTTCCGACATTACCAATCTTGTAGACGCCTTTGAAAATGCGACGATCTCGCGCGAGGCCTGGGGCCACGCCGAGCATATGATCGTTGCTCTCCATTATCTAGGACTTCACGATCCGGAAACCGCAACCGAAAAAATGCGCCAGGGTATCTTGAACCTGCTGGTCAACGGTTTCGGGGTCGATCTGGCGAAAGAGATGCCGTATCACGAAACGCTAACCATATTTTGGATGCGTACCGTCGCCGAATTCATGATGGCAAGGACCGACTCCTCGACGATCGATATAGCAAAAGAACTGGTTGTAAATTTCGATAAGGACTACCCACTCAAATTCTACTCGCGCGAACTTTTGTTTTCGGACCGAGCAATGGCTGCATTTGTCGAAGCGGATCTAGCTTAAGGTCTCAGCGCCGGGTTAGAGTTTTGACAGCCATCGTTTATCATTGAACTTTTGCAGGAAACGAAGATGCTAAGACTTTTCAACACGCTTTCACGACAACTGGAAGATTTTCAGCCTATCGAAGCAGGCAAAGTGCGGATGTACATTTGCGGGCCGACGGTATGGAACTTCGCCCATATCGGCAATTTTCGGACGTTCACCTTTGGCGATGTTCTCCGGAGGCACCTCAAATTCAAGGGGTATAAGCTGACCCACGTTTTTAATCTGACGGACATAGATGATCGGATCATCAACGAAGCGACGGCGAGAAATATCTCGATCGATGAGTTTACGGCACCCTACATTCAGTATTTCTGGGAGGATTTCGACGCTCTCGGGCTGGAACGGCCGGAAGTGACGCCGCGGGCGACTCACCACATTGCCGAGATGATCGATATTATTTCGAGCCTTCTGGCAAATGGCCATGCATACGAATCGGACGGCTCGATATATTACCGGATAACGGCTTTTCCGGAATACGGAAAGCTTTCGAAGATCAGCTTTTCCGGCAATCGCGATGGCGGCAGCGAGCGGATCGATACGGATAAATATGACAAGGAGGACGCCCGTGATTTCGCCCTTTGGAAGCTCGTTGGCGAAGACGAACCCACGGGCTGGGATGCTCCGTTTGGCCGTGGACGCCCCGGTTGGCACATCGAGTGTTCGGCGATGGCGATGAAATATCTGGGCGAGACATTCGACCTGCACGCCGGTGGAATGGACCTGCAATTTCCCCATCACGAAAACGAGATCGCACAGTCGGAAGGTGCGACGGGCAAGCTTTTTGCAAAATACTGGGTTCACAGCGAATTCCTCAAGATCGACGACGTCACGATGTCGAAATCGAAGGGCAATTTCTTCACGTTTCGTGACCTCAAGGAACAAGGCTATTCGTCGCTCGCGATCCGATATTTGCTGCTGTCAGTTCCCTATCGAAAGCAGCTTAATTTCACATTTGAAGGGCTCCAGGGTGCGGAATCGACGATCGAACGGCTGCGAAATTTCCGCGCGCTCGTTAAGGGATCTCAGATCCAAGATCAGGCTGAGGACGAGGCTCGCGAATCCGCGATGAAGGCCCTCGCTATTTTCGAAACCGCGATGGATGACGACCTGAATACGGCGGCGGCACTCGCGGCGGTCCACGATATGGTTCGCGAGGTCAATATCATCATGTCAGCTGGAAAGCTTGCCCCGGCGGGGCGCGAAGCGGTGCTGGATGCGATCTCCAAATTCGATTCCGTACTCGGCATCTTTGGACCAGAGGATGATCAGTTCCTCGATGAGGAAATAGAAGCCCTGATCGCCGAACGGACCGCCGCCCGGCAGAACCGTGACTTCGCCCGCTCGGACGAGATCCGCGATCTGCTGATCGAGAAAGGCATCATTCTCGAGGATACAAAAGACGGCGTTCGGTGGAAGCGGAAATAGACGATCTGATCATTTTTTTGGGGGAAAATTTTGTGTTTCGCAAACTTTGCGCAAGATTCTCCGATCAAAAGTGTGAATCGTTTCACACTTTTTAAAAACAGGCGTATTTTTGAACATTTTTGGCGTAAAAACCTAGTGGTTGGTCAAATGTGAATCGCTCCTACCGTTCAAAAAGACGCTGATTGGTCAAAGGCATTTGCCGGATTGGTCAAAGGTGGTGACCTCTACCAATCTGCCTTACTTTTCGAGCAAAAATGCGCCGACCTCTTCACCCGTCACGGTGACGCTTTTGCGGTCCGTGATCCTATAGCCTTTCAAGAGAAAATTCCGCAATGGTGGTTCGGTATCCTTTAGCGTTTTGCCCCGCTGAACCAGCCAGAGCTTCGGCTCGGCGACGGCGTCTATGTCGGTTCGCGTTACACCGTCAAAGCCACGCGGCAGAAAATACGCTTTGTCTTCGCCGAGGCCGGAAGTGTTTTCCAGTTTTACTATACGGCGAGCAGGAGCGTCTTTCCGGTGATCGAACCAGATAGGGTACGCGATGAGGTCTTCCATCGCGTAGATGGCCGTGCCAGCGTCGATGTCGGCCGTGAGCGGACCCGCTTCGCACCAGGCGAATTTCTGAGGCTCTCGCACGGCGTTCATCGTTCCACCTGCGAGGCAAAGCAGCAGCCCGCAGCCAAGTACAGCGTACCTGAGCGTCCGTCCCGGCAGATTCGCTCCCGCGATCTCTATCATCAGAAAGAACGGCACGAACACGATGATCAGATGCCGCGTTCCCCAGATGGAATATGGTGAGAGCCAGCTGATTGCGAAAGCGAGAACGACGGGTACAGCCGCAAACGTTGTGAGCATGAGCAATACCTTACGCATCTGTTCATCGGTCTGTTTCCAATTGATCGCGGCAAGGCTTGCAGTGATCGTCAGCAGCAGTAAGATCGGGATCGTGATGAGAAGGTTTGAGACAGGCTCGGTACTGCCGAGTTGATAGTAGAACGGCTCAACCAGGTTGAGTGCGAAAACAGCGATCTCGCGAACGTCGGGCCGGGTCATCCATCCGATGTTTTGGGCGAGCCCAGAACCCGTCCCTGATGCATTCAGAACGGCGGCGATCCAGGGTATGAATGCCAACATCGTCATCGCCGCCATCGAAAAGATCTTCTTCAAAGAACTTCGGTAAAAAAGCAGCGTTGCGAGCACTTCTGATGCCACGACGAACCAGCCAAAATAGTGCGTATAGACGAGCAGGATATTGATGACGATCAGTGGAAGAATGCTCGTTCGCCGTTGGACGTGCCTCACAAAAAGCCACATCGAAAACAGTCCGAGACAGAGCATCAGGCTATACATTCGAACCTCAATAGAATACTTTAAGATAGAGCCGCTAAATATAAGAATACACAGCATTAATATCTTCATCTTAAAGTTCTGCCTCAGCTCGTCTAAAAGGAGCAAAAGAGGCAAGATCGCGAGCACTGAAAAAGCAAGCGGCAGGCTTCTCAGCCACAAAACGGCGTCACCGCCGATGGCGATCCAGACTTTTAAAGTGAGATAAAAAAGCG
Source organism: Acidobacteriota bacterium (assembly GCA_016703965.1). NCBI lineage: Bacteria > Pseudomonadati > Acidobacteriota > Acidobacteriota bacterium. The sequence continues at coordinate 40,486 of JADJBB010000025.1, read as the reverse complement.
GCGGATGGATGAGGTCGAGAGCGACAAATGAGAGGACCGACTCCCACGGCAGAGATGCGGCGTGGACGCTAAATATTTCGTCAAACCACAGGCACGTCTCACCCATTTTCCAGATGCGGAGCGTGACAAAAACCGCGATCAGAAACGCGACGACCACGGTTTTGACGAAGCGGTTTCGGGTCATTTCAGAGGCTTATTCCGTCGCAGAGCTTGCCGTCGATGCTGGTGTAAAACAGCGAGACCTCTTTGAATGTATCGGTATCGCGGCAATAGGAAAGGCAGCGGTCGTAGGGTTTTGAATAGATGTGAATGCTGACCGCACGCTCGTCAAATTCGGGAAGGTTGAGTACCTGATGGATCGGCTCTTCGAGCTCGACCTTTGCGGCGAGACAGTCTTTCAGCTCGAAAGCGTCGGTCTCGATGAGCTTACAATGGCCGCGCGACTCGTCGATCTCCTCGACAGCAAAATTCTGCCCCTGCAAACGCCCAACCGGCACCATCATCCAGCATTTCTGATCCCAATGGTTATGTATCCGCGAAACCTGCCCCTTCTCCCAACAGATCGCCATCACCTCAAAACGGTCGTTCTTATGGATCAGATTTCGGGTATAAAAATTGGGGCTCCAGTGGAAATACTTCGTGATAGAATCCACATCCACCGGCGTCTCGCCCAGGAATTGATAGACGTTATCGCAGGTAAACTTGTCTTCGGGAATACCGTTAAGTCCGTCGACTAATTTCTGGATATTATAGGTTTTCATCGACGTTTTTCAAGCCTTCGCGGCTTTGCGGCTTTGCGGCTTTGCGGCTAAATGGTCTCCGTTGGTCGATCTCCCGCCAAGACGCTAAGTCGCAAAGGAAGCCGCAAAGATTAGAAGCCTACCGAAATCGCGGCAAATTCAATATTTTCGTGCCCTTTCGTGCACTTTCGTGGTTAAGTTCCTCTCGCCCTAATTTTCTTGCGATTTCTTTAGAAAGTCAACGAACTCTGCCGTGTTTCTCGTCAGTCCCGGAAATGTCCCCTTTGTTTTTCCGTCGCTGTCCATGACTGCATAAAACGGCAATGCGACGGTTCCGAACATGTCTTGTTCCATCTGCTGCTGACGCTCGTAGATCTCGCCTTCGCCGTCGGTGAAAAGTTGGACGAGTACGAATTTTTTTAGTTCGTCCTCAACCTCTTTTTTGGGGAAAACATTCGCCTCCATCCAGCGGCAGTTAGTGCAGGTGTAACCCGTGAAATCGATGAATACACGCTTATTCTCAGCCTTCGCCTTTGCCAGGGCTCCGGCGTAATCGTCCTTCATCCATTTAAGTTCTTCTTCACCTTTACCGCTCATGCGGGCTGAGGACTTGTTGAGGTCGGGCGGCAGGAAGGATTCGAGTTCGCCGAGTTTTGCGCCGAAAAGCCCTGTGAGGAGATAGAAACTGACCGCGAGGCTAACCACCGCCGCAAACATGCGAAATGCTCCGAGTCGCTCTGGTTTCGAATCGTGGGAAAGCTGAAATTTACCGAGCAAGTAGATCGTCAGAACGACACCAACGGCGATCCAGACCGAGAGAACGACATCGCGTGTAAAAATGCCCCATTTCCATACCAGATCGACATTTGAGATGAACTTCATCGCCGCCGCGACCTCGAGAAAGCCCATCGCGACCTTGACCGAATTCATCCAACCGCCGGCTCGCGGCAGTTGAGCGAGAAGCTGCGGTGCGAGAGCGAGAATGAAAAACGGCAATGCAAAAACGGTCGAAAATGCCAGCATCCCGAGCAAAGGCCGCTGCCATTCGCCCTGCGATGCGGAAACAAGGATCGTTCCGACAAATGGCGACGTGCAGGTAAACGATGTCAGCGTGAACGTCAGCCCCATTAAAAGGGCCCCGATAATGCCGCTTCCCTCACCTTCTTTGCTGCGGGTCAGACTGTCGAGTTTTGTTAAAACGCCAGTCGGTATCGTGATCTCGTAGGCCCCGAAAAGATTGAACGCAAAAAACAGAAAGATGGCCGTGATCAGCAGATTGATCCACGGATTAGCCGCAAAAAGATTTATTCCCGCTGCCCCGACAAAGATCGCGAGTAACATTCCCAGGATCGTGAAAGTAGCAATTATTCCCAGCGAATAAACCGACGCGAGCCGCACAGACCTTGACCGGCTGCCTGCCGAATGATTTGTAAAATACGAAACCGTGATCGGGATCATCGGAAACACGCACGGCGTCAGCAGCGATAGAGCTCCGAGAGAGATCGCGAGCAGAAGGAAGGACCAAAGATCGGTTGGCTGCTGCGAGGCCGTTACCGGCGGAGCGGGCTTGGTTTCTGCCACCGGTTCTGCGGATGGTGCAGGTATCGAGGCGGTATTCTTTTTGACGTCTTCGACGCCCCCGAATGAAACCCTGACTGTCTTTGGCGGCAAACAGACTGTGTCATTACAGAGCTGAAACCTTACGTCGAACGCGAGGTCGCCAGCAGCGACTTCACCTAAAGCTTTAAGCGGAACGGCGAATGCCGCGGACGACGTAAAGAACTTTGTCATCAACGGTTTACCGTCGAAACCCGTAAACAATGGATCAACTTTGCTCGTCGCCGCGGGAGTCGTGTTGATCTTGCCCGCAACCTCGAACTGCTTGCCTTCGGATACCTTGATCGTCGTTGCGATCGGGCCGCCTTCGGGCTGTTCGGTCGAGTAGAGCTTCCAGCCGGATTCGATCTCGGCAGTAAGTTTCGCCGATAGCGTATCGCCGACTTTCAGAGCCTTGTCCTTCGCATCGGAGCTTAACGTCCACTTAGCCGGATTCTGCGCAAACGCGGACGCCGCAAAGATCGTGAACACCAATAAGATCTTGTAAACCGCTTTACTCATCACTAGAAACTTCTCCAAAACTATACCATTTTCACCCTGCATCAGACACAAACAGAACTTGAAACTTTTGCGTAAATCCCTGTGCTCGCCTATAATAACGAACAAAGAATAATTGCGGATTCACGCTCTCTTATTCCTACGGAGGATCTAATTTTGCCAAAAGCAGCAACAATAAAGAAACCGGCAGCCAAAGCGCCGAAAGCAGTAATGAACGGAAACGGCCATAAGGCGGAAAAGCCCGTTTTGAATGAAGAGACCACCGACTTTGTCGAAGTCGAGCAGGCGATCGCCGAATACAACGCCCGCCGAACCTCGCAGCTTGCGTCTATCAAAAAGACGGACAAGAAACTTCTGCGCGAAATGCTCTATCAAATGGTGCTCGGGCGCCGTTTTGAGGAGAAATGCGCCGAGGTTTACCGCATGGGAATGATAGGCGGTTTTTGCCATCTCTACATCGGCCAGGAAGCTATCGGTGTCGGTTCGATGATGGCACTGAAACCGACCGATATGGTCATTACTTCGTACCGCGATCACGTCCAGGCGATGATCAAAGGCATGACGCCGGAAAGCGTGATGGCCGAGCTTTACGGCAAAGAAGGCGGCTGCGTGAAAGGCAAAGGCGGCTCGATGCACATGTTCTCTAAAGAACTCGAATTCTACGGCGGCCACGGCATCGTTGGCGGCCAGATCGGCGTCGGCACCGGAATGGCCTATGCTGCAAAATATAAAGGTACCGATCAGGTCGTCCTCAATTTCTTTGGCGAAGCGGCGGTGAATCAGGGCATTTTTCACGAATCGCTCAACATGGCCCAGCTCTGGAAACTTCCCTGTATCTACATCTGCGAAAACAACCAGTACGGAATGGGAACCTCGCAGGAACGGGCGATGAGTTCGCGTAGCATTGCTAAGAAAGCGGAAGCGTTTGAAATGGCAAATGAATTTGTCGACGGAATGGACGTAATGGCCGTTCGCGATGCTACCCTGAGGGCCATCGAGCGTGCGAGAAAAGACGGCTCGCCGACCCTGCTCGAGGTCAGAGCCTATCGTTACATGGGGCACTCGATGTCCGATCCCGGAAACTATCGCTCACGCGACGAGATTAAGAAATATCAGGAACGCGACCCGATCATCCTTTTCAAAGACAGCCTGAAAGAAGCGAAAGTCTTGGGCGACAAGGATTTTGACAAGATCGAGGAAGAAGCAATGGCAGCCGTCGCCGCCGCGGTTAAGTTTGCGGAGGAAAGTCCGTTTCCGGCGGAGAGCGAGTTGATGACGGATGTCTACGCCTAACTCAAAGTATTAATAGGACTTATAGGACTCATGCGTCCTATCGAATTAAACGATAATGGCAGTTTTAACGATACGCGATGCTCTGAATCAGGCATTGCGCGAAGAAATTTTGAGGGACGAAACCGTATTCGTCATGGGTGAGGAAGTCGCTGAGTACGATGGCGCTTACAAGGTCACGCGCGGGCTCTGGAAAGAGTTTGGTGACAAGCGGGTGGTCGATACGCCGATCACAGAACTTGGGTTTGCGGCGATCGGGGTTGGAGCGGCAATGGCTGGGTTGCGTCCAGTGATCGAGTTCATGACGTGGAACTTTTCTATCCTCGCGGCCGATCAGATCATTAACCATGCGGCTAAGATGCTTTACATGTCGGGCGGCCAGTTCAAGGTGCCGATCGTTTTTCGTGGGCCTAATGGCTCGGCCTACCAAGTTTCATCACAGCACTCACAGGCATTGGAAGCATTTTATGCGAACTTTCCTGGCCTAAAAGTTGTGATGCCTTCGACTGCTGCGGATGCTAAAGGATTGTTAAAAGCGGCGATCCGCGACGACAATCCGGTGCTTTTCCTCGAGCAGGAACGCATGTACGGCAACAAGGGCGAAGTTCCGGATGACGACGATTTCATCATCCCGCTCGGCGTCGCTGACGTTAAACGCGAAGGCACGGACTGCACGATCGTCGCCCGTTCGATGACGGTTCCCTTGGCTCTTGAGGCCGCTGAGAAATTGCAGCAGGAATTTGACGTCTCGGTGGAGGTGATTGACCCGCGAACGATCAAGCCGCTCGATATCGACACGATCGTTAACTCGGTCAAGAAAACCAACCGCCTGGTGATCGCCGAGGAATCGCACTATTTCGCCAGCGTCGGGGCCGAGATCTCGCACACGGTGATGGAACACGCGTTCGACTATCTCGACGCTCCCGTGAAGCGAATTTCGACTGCGGAAGCCCCGAATCCGTATGCGAAGAATCTTGAAGCTCTAGCTCTCCCGGACGTTGCGAAGATCGTGGCGGCGGTGAAGGAAGTTTGCTATTTATAATGGACAAGGCCGCGGCTAAACTAGAATACAAGCTTTCCCATCGGCCGATGGGTGTTTTTCAGATCCGAAACGTGACGAATGACAAGGTCTTTGTCGATTCGAGCTTGAATATTCCGGGCAAGGTAAACCGACACAGATTTACTTTAAATGCTGGTTCGTTCAAATCGGTATCGCTTCAAAAAGACTGGAACGAGTTTGGTGAGGCATCATTTGAGTTTGAGACCCTGGAGCCCGTTGAGCCTCGCAGCGAACCTAATTACGATTACGCAGCCGATGTGCAGGTTCTCGAAGACCTTTGGCTGGAAAGGCTTCAACCTTATGACGACAGGGGCTACAACGAGCGAAAACTGACGCGTGAGGAACGCCTCGCAATGATCCGGGCAAACCGGAAACTTTAAGATGGCGACGATCTTTTTGACAGTGCCGGGCATAACGAATTCGAGCGAAGGCCACTGGCAGAGTCGTTGGGAACGTGAATTTCCCGAGAAGTTCCGACGCATCATTCAATCCGAATGGAATGAACCGACGGTCGATGATTGGATCTCGACGATCGAGGCCAATGTTCAGGAATTCGGGCCGGAAAACGTGATCTTGGCGGCACACAGTTTAGGCTGCGTTGCGGTTGCTCATTGGTCGCGAAAGTACGGAACGCAAATAAAAGGAGCTTTGCTAGTGGCTCCGAGTGATTGCGAGTCGGAAAAATATCGAAGCAGTTTTAATTCGACGGGTTTCGAGCCAGTTCTGCTTGATAAATTAGCGTTTCCTTCGTTGGTCGTTGCGAGTACAAACGATGAATGGGTTGCGTTTGACCGTGCAAGGCATTTTGCGGATGCGTGGGGCAGCGAGTTCGTTAATGTCGGCGAGAAAGGACATATCAATGGGTCGTCTGGCTACGGCGAGTGGAGCGAAGGGCTCGAATTGTTAAAAAGATTGGATTGATATCAAAGCCCGCTTTTACGGGCGTTTCAAAATTATGGCTGAAAAATTCTTAATGCCGAAGCTGTCGCCCACCATGGAAGAGGGCCAGATCGCTCGCTGGGTCAAAAACGAAGGCGACAATTACGAATCAGGCGAAACTCTCGCCGAAGTCGACACCGATAAGGCGACCATGGAAATGACCGCTCTTTCGGGTGGAACGGTGTTGAAGATCCTTAAAGGTGCGGGTGAAACCGCACTGCTTGGCGAAGCGATCGCAATTATCGGCAAGGCAGGCGAAGATATTTCCGGGCTGCTGGCTGAAGTTGCTTCGAACGGATCCGCTAAAGCTGCCGCTCCCGCAGCCGAAGAAAAACCAGCTCCAAGAGTTGAAGCACCGGCGGCTTCCGCTCCAGCACCTGCCTCTGCTTCGACAGCACCTCCGGCAGCGACTTCCGATAATGGCCGAATGATCGTCTCGCCGATCGCTGCTCGAATGGCTGCTGAAAACGGTGTTGATCTGATATCTATCACCGGCAGCGGGCCGAACGGCCGTATCATTAAACGTGACATCGAAGCTGCGATGGAAGGTGGGCAATCGTCTGCCGCCGCGCCGGCAAGAGAATTTGTCGCATCGACCATCGTTGGAGCGTCGCCGTTCCATGAGGAGCCGACCTCGAAGATGCGGCAGATCATTGCGAGCCGACTCGCCGAATCGATTGGGCCTATACCGACATTCTATTTGACGGTCGAGATCGAGATGGACAATACTCTCGAGCTTCGAAAGCAGGTAAATGCTGCAGTCAAAGAAGATCAAAAGATCAGCGTCAACGACATCGTCGTCAAAGCCGCCGCGATGGCCCTCGTCAAACACCCATTCGCGAACGCCTCGTATCAGGACAAAACGATCCGCTTTTATCAGCAGGCTGACATTGGTGTCGCTGTCGCGATCGACGAAGGCTTGATCACCCCAGTCATACGCGGTGCGAATCTGAAGGGCTTCCTCGAGATCTCTGCCGAGATAAAGGACCTGGCGGCAAAAGCGAAAGCCAAGAAACTTCAGCCCGAGGAATATACCGGTGCGACATTCTCGATCTCGAACCTCGGAATGTTCGGCATAAAAGAGTTTACAGCGATCATCAATCCGCCTGAGGCAGGAATATTCGCCGTCGGCGGAGCGACGCCGACGCCGGTCGTTCGCAATGGCGAGATCGTGATCCGCAGCATCATGAATGTCACAATGTCGTGCGACCACCGCGTCATCGACGGTGCAACGGGAGCTAAGTTCCTGCAAACATTCAAACAAATGCTCGAATCGCCCGGGATGATGCTTGCCTAACGTGGCTGATAAGGAAAGATCGATCGCACCGTATCTCGCCCTCATCGGCGTGCAGCTTTCCTTCGGGTCGTTCCCTGTTTTCGGCAAGATCGCGTTGACGGTGATACCGCCTGTAGGACTAGTAGGTTTTCGTGTCGGGCTGACCGCTCTTATCTTCGTGATCGTCCAGTCATTCCGGCGGCGGTTTTGGCTGAAAGATCGGATCGATTACGTCAAGCTCTTTGGCATCAGTTTCCTTGCTGTAACGTTTAATCAACTGCTCTTCACGACGGGACTCTCTTTGACCAAGGCGTCGAACGCGTCGCTCATCTCAGTAACCATCCCGATATTTGCGCTAACCGCAGGCTATCTGCTCGGTACTGAAATGCTGCGCCCCATCAAGGTTCTTGGCATCATAGTCGCGTGCACGGGCGTTATTTTACTTATAGACCCGCGAAACGCGTCTTTTTCTTCTCAGACGACGCTCGGCGATCTGCTGGTAGTGGCTAATTCCTTTTGCTACGGCATCTACGTCGCAATCTCAAAATCGATAGTGACCCGTAATGGAGCTTTTCGGTCGATAATGTGGATCTTTATATTTGCCGCGATCTTTTGCGTTCCACTGGGCCTGTATTCTCTTCGAACTGTCGACTTCGCGAGCATCCAGCCGGACATCTGGGAAGCAATACTTTACACTGCTTTGATCGGCACCCTCGTTCCTTATTTCCTGAATGCATGGGCTTTAGCTCGCGTAGATCCTTCTACAGTCGCGGTGTTTGTTTACCTGCAGCCGGTCGTAGGCTTCATGTTGGCCGTATTGTTTTTGGGGGAACATGTCGCCCTAAACTTCATCGCCGCGGCATTGCTGGTTTTCGCCGGTCTGTATTTGGTTACCAAGAAATTCACTCCCATTGAAACCTAAGGTTGCTTTTTTCGTAATATCGGCATCTAATCTTTCAAAACATGGCAACACAGATCAATCAGATCGATGATAACGTCCGCGGAATAACTACCTTGCGGGTCGAGGGCGATATGCTCGGCGACGATGCACGCTTGCTGGAGCGGATCGGTGTCGAGATCCATGCCGAAACCGGCAACGATATCATAGTCGATGTCGCCGACCTGGATTTTCTCGACAGCGACGCGGCCCCGATCCTGCGGCGTCTCGATATGCTCGACGGATTCAGTATTCAGGGCATGGAGATATTTCTGCAAACTGTCATCAACGAGGTCGAACGCCATACCGTCTAACTGACTTTTACGCAAAAACCATTTACATTGTTAGGAATGAAGACGAAAGACATCGCCGAATTCCTCTCCGCTGAGCTTGTAGGCGATCCTGGTATCGAGATCGTCGGCGTTGCGTCGCTCGACGGGGCAGAGCCAGGAGAACTATCGTTTTCGTCTGGACCTGCGGACTTTGTAACCAACGCGTCAGCGGTTATCGTTCCGAATTCATTTGATTCGAGCGTGCACGTTACTCTGATCAAAGCCGCCAACCCAAAACTCGCTTTCACACGAATCTCGAGCCTTCTTCACCCTTACAAATCGCTGAAAGGCTGGAGCGAAACGGCCGACGTTGCGGCAAAGGCCAATGTCGCCGCTAGTTTTATCGGTACGAATGTGTCGATCGGCGATGGTGCGCAAATCACTGAAGGCTGCGAGTTGCATGCGGGCGTTCGCATCGGGCTAAATGTGTCGATCGGGAAAGGAACCATCATTTACCCAAATTGCGTGATCTACGATGGTGCAAAAATCGGTTCGAACTGCGTGATCCACGCCGGAACCGTCATCGGATCCGATGGATTTGGCTATGTAAAGGATGATAAAGGCGAGCATCTTCAGTTTCCGCAGATCGGCTCCGTCGTCATCGAGGATAATGTCGAGATCGGTGCAAACTGCTGTATTGACAGAGGTTCGCTCGGCGAGACCCGGATAGGCGGAGGCACGAAGATCGATAATCTCGTTCACATCGCCCACAATGTCCAGATCGGCAAACGCGTTCTCATCGCCGGTCAATCTGGTATTGCGGGAAGCTCAGTGATCGAGGATGACGTCGTTATCGCCGGACAGGTCGGCATCTCCGATCATGTAACCATCAAGGCAGGAGCGATAATTGGTGCTAAATCCGCCGTTTTCCCGAACAAGATCGTTCGCTCCGGATTTTGGTCAGGCATTCCTGTTCAGCGGATCGAGGAATACACAAAACAAACAGTTCTCGTGCGAAATCTCGAAAAACTGCAAGACGACGTGGCTGAGCTGAAAAGATCCATCAAGGAATGACGGACCTTAATGCAGGTCAATTACTACCTCAGCGAACTCTGCGGCTTCCTCTCCACTCTCTGCGTTGAAAAAAACTAGCAATTGATAAACGCGGAGGCCGGAAAGAGAAATTTCAAACTATTGGTAGAAGTTTCAAGATCGCCTCGGTCGCTCGCTGCGACGCACCGCCCGAGCCGAGCTTTTCGCGAGCTATACGCAATTCCTCACACACCTCCGCATTTACCGCAGGGTCTAGCAGCCGAAAAAGCTCTGCCGAAAGCGTCGCAGGTGAAAAGTCATTTTGTATCAACTCTTTAGCGACTTTCTTGCCGGCGATCAGATTGATCAGCCCGTAGTGTTCGACCGCAATAAGCGGCTTGAGAAGTGCGTAATTCAGGGCTGAGGTGGCGTAGACGATGACCAGCGGCGTGCCCAGAATTCCCGTTTCGAGCGTCGCCGTTCCGCTGGTCACGGCGGCGGCATCTGAATGTGCAACGGCATTATAGGTCTCGTTTTCTACGATCCGCAGGTTTTTCGGAGCATCGCCTGCATCTAGGATCGCTTTATCGACATCATTTCGATTCCGCCCACGGGCGACTGCTATGACGAATTGAAGTTCCGGATCCTTCTTTGTCATTTCCGCAGCCGTTTCCAGCATGACCGGAAGTATCCTCACGATCTCCTTATGCCGGCTGCCGGGTAAAAGTGCAATGATCGATTTTTTTGGTTCGAGCCCGACGTGATCACAAAACTCTTGTTTCGAAATGCCGGCGCTAACCTCGTTAGCCAACGGATTGCCGACGTATTCGACGTGCCCGACGCCGTGCGAAGCGTACCAGGCTTTCTCAAAGGGCAGGATGGTCAGCAGCAGATCCACGTATTTGCGGATCGTCGAGATCCTATATTTTCTCCAGGCCCAAAGCTGCGGCGAGATGTAAAAGACGACCGTAAAGCCATGCTTTTTCAGCCATTTAGCGAGCTTTAGGTTGAAATCGGGAAAGTCCACGAGAACCACCACATCCGGCTTTCGCTCGTCCGCGGCAACCTTGAGTTTTTTCGACGCCCGAAGAAACATCGGTAACGCCCCGGCTATCTCGGCTACACCAACGACAGACAGATCATCAGATTGCACCACAGCATCGACACCGGCATCGCGCATCTGCGGCCCCGCGGAGCCGAAGAATTGGAAGACCGTTTCAGGCTCAGCATCGCGAATAGCCTTTATCAGCCTCGCGGCGTGAGCATCGCCTGACGCCTCGCCTGCCACGATCATTATTTTGCGCTTCGTTGTCATTCGTCCCTCGTTAAATGATATATGCGTATCGCAAAATGACAACCCGATCGCGCGTTCGCGGCATCATAGAACTTGATTTTGAGTTAACATCTGACTTTTCGTCTGTCACGTGCTTGCAGAACACCCTTGATACACATAAAATTTAGTGTTTTGAGTACTTTGATGGACTAGCCGAGACATATCGCCGGCAATCATTCTTATCGGTTATTTTTGGAGGAGTTTGTGACGATTCGTCTTACTTTCCTTTTTTCAGCAATTATTTTTCTTAACCTATTTGCCGTCTCAACGTTTGGGCAGGTAGATTCTGTTATCGCACAGTTGTCGAATTCGACGGCTGAATCGTTCGCAGGCGGCATGAGCGGTAACGGGCGTTTCGTTGTCTTCGAATCAACCGGTAATGTTGCAACCGAAAATCCGCGAAACACTGACGGCAATTCAGAGATATTTCTCTTCGATTACGCACAGCGCCGGATCTTTCAGCTCACGGACACGAAAAGCGTTCTATATGATACGCAGCTTCCGGCGTCCTTTGACAACATTCGGGTCACGATAGTCAATACTCGTCCGGTAATCAGCAGTGACGGAAAGTGGATCGCCTTTAGTTCTAATGCGACGACATCAAGACCGGGATCGCCTAACTCAACCAATCCGGGCCTTTTCTACGGTGATTCGTTCTCGGCTGCGACGCCGACACCAACGCCGACGCCAGTGCCAACACCGATCGGAGGAGCGACGCCAACGCCGACACCGACGCCATCTCCGTCGCCAACGCCTACCGGCACAGGTACGCCGACGCCGACCCCAACTCCGACCCCGGCTGCAAATCCGCTTTCAGCCGATGGAAATCTCGAAATTTGGCTCTATCAGATACCGGCCTACGCGGATGTGCCCAATTTGGCGGCAGGCGATGAGGTCGCCTTCACTCAGCTTGCGGGCGGAAATTTTGTCCGTGTGACGAATACGGACCCGAGCCAGTTACCTCGTCCGGGAACTGGCACCACGGGAGCCTTTGTTGCTGATGATAATCATGACGTGAGTATCAATGACGACGGCAGCGTAATTGCATTCGTCTCGACACGCGACCTAGTACCTGCTGTCGGCAACGCTTTTCCGGCCGAAGACAACGACGAGATCTTCACCTATGTCCGAAGTTCAGGCACGCTCGGCCAGGTCACAAAAACACCTCGCGGTGTGATATCGAATCCGATCTATAGCAAGAATCCGACGATCTCGGGCAATGGACAGCGCGTTCTGTTTGCAAGTACGGGAGAAAATCCGATCGTTGGAATGACGGGCGGCGTGAACCCAGTGGCCAGCCGCAACGAGGAAATATATTTCGCTGACCTCGTAGCCGGAAGCCCGACCACGGCAACGGTCAAAAAACAGGTAACGACAACGACATCGACAAATCTTGGCGATCCGGTCAACATCCTCGATCTCGGACGGCGAATGAGCCGCGACGGGCGTTACATTGCTTTTGATTCGTATGCGGATCTGGCTAACGAAAACAGCGGGACCAACTACACGTCATTCGCTCTTTATCTCTACGACACGACGGGTAACACATTCCGCCGCGTAGGTGCTCGCAGCGATGCGGATGAAGCAGCATCAGGCGGAGACGTAGCCCATTATCCGGGATTCACGAATAATGATGCCAACGGCTCGCCGTCGACGCTTGTATTGGAAACACGGCTCAACATTAAGCCGGATGGGACTGTACCGACTACATCGTCGGAAGGGCTGAATGACAACGCCGTGCGTCCATCGCAGATCTATTCCTATCCATTGAACGTGGCTGCTTCAGCGGCGACATTCACACGTCTGGCAAAGTTCCCGACGCCGTTGAATTACATCGCATCGACGCAATTGCTTCCCAGCAATTCGATACGCAGGATGGCGTTCAATATTGCCTTGACCGAATTTGGCACGGGTAATGGAGATTACCAGTCTGAGGTCTATTACTTCGTTCAGCCTGCAGTGGTGAGCCAGACGACGGTAGCGACGAATTTCTTTACGGGAGCAAGCAAACTGCCGATCCTGTTCACGGCTAGCCCGACACCAACGCCCTCGGTTACGCCAACACCAACACCGACGGCAACACCTACGCCGACTCCAACTCCGAGTCCGACGCCGACAGGATCCCCAACACCAACTCCGACGCCGGTCACTCCGGCGGCTGTGCTCGGAATTTCACCTGGCATGGTTGCGATCATGGAGTATACCGCGACGGACACCCCGATCACGCCTAAGACGGCAGCGGGTTCGTTGACCCGGGCGTTCACGCTTCCGATCGAGTTGAGCGGCGTCTCGGTCACTATCGACGGCGTTGCGTGCGGCCTAAGATCTGTTGGCGGCAGAAGGGTAGAATTTGTGGTTCCGCCCGCGATCGCGAGTGCGACGAGCGGCACAGTATTGCCGATCGCAATTAACAATAACGGCGTACTGATGAAAAGTTGGGTGACCATCGTTCCGACACGACCCGATATTTTCACAAAAGACGGGAATATCGGCCCCGGCGGACGAGCGAAAGCCTTTAACGCGACAAACTCGATATTTACCACCGAACCTTTCGCTATCAAGACGGTTAAACGACGGGGCGATTTGCTCGTTCCCAGCGTCATCAGGCTTTACATGACCGGCATTGAGAACGTTACTTCAGACGTAGTCACGCTACGAATACGTGATGCTTTGGTGGTCGGCGGGAATTTCAGGAGTAGTGCCGTACTTGTTGAGCCTGGAATTTATACGATCGATTTCGATATGCCCTCGCAGCTTTTCGGAGTTGGGGATCAGCCGATCGTGGTGACGGTTACAGTCGATGGCGTGTCTTTCGAAAGCAGGCTCGACGATACATCGACCAGGATCTCAATTCTTTGACCGTCCTGACATCGACAAGGACACAAAAAGGCGGGCATTGTCCGCCTTTTTTGCTGCCTGTTGCGTGGCAAATAGGCGTGGGATACAATCAAAGAGCTATTGATATCTCGACAATTAATTTTAGAACCCCTTCATGAGCCATTTTAATGGCACGAACAATAATATGGCCGGAAAAGATGTTAACACGATGAAGATCGCACCAAAGGTTTGGAGAAATGGCGAATTCATCGATTGGTCGGATGCAAATATCCACATAATGTCGCACGTTGTGAACTATGGTTCCAGCGTTTTTGAGGGCATCCGCTGCTATGACACCTCGAAAGGGCCGGCAGTTTTCCGCCTAAAGGAACACATGCACCGGCTTGTGAATTCAGCAAAGATATATCGGATGGAACCGGAATTCACACGCGACGATTTTTGCGACGCGGCGGTCAGCCTTATCGGCGGCAGCGGTCTCGATTCCTGCTATCTTCGGCCGCTGATCATTCGCGGGCTGGATCTGGAAAAGCCGGCATTCGGCGTAAATCCGCTTAATAATCCGATCGATTCATACATCGCGGCGTGGCAGTGGGGCAAGTATCTCGGTGAAGAATCAATGGACGCCGGCATCGACGTTTGCGTTTCGAGTTGGTCTCGAATTACGTCAAATTCCCTTCCCGCGATGGCCAAGGCGGGAGCGAATTACATGAATTCGCAGCTCATCAAGATGGAAGCCCTCCTCGGTGGATTCTCTGAGGGAATCGCTCTCGACGATCGCGGCTACGTTTCAGAAGGCTCGGGTGAGAATCTGTTTCTGGTCAATGGCGGTAAGCTGATCACGCCTCCGCTCGGAGCGTCGATCCTGCCGGGAATCACTCGTGATTCGGTAATTCAGATCGCTCGTGAAATGGGCATTGAAGTGTTAGAAACAACCGTGCAGCGGGCCGCACTTTATCTTGCCGACGAGCTCTTCTTTACCGGCACGGCAGCTGAGATCACGCCCATACGTGCGGTCGACCGCATTACCATAGGTTCCGGAAAATGCGGTGATATAACGAAACGTCTGCAAACCGAGTTCTTCAAGATCCTTGATGCAACGCGTCCGGCACCCGACGGAGCCGAATGGCTCACGTTTGTAAATGCCTCGGCCGCGCGCGTTTAGGACTATGTCATGACTTTTCTTGCGGCTTTGCCGCTCTATTTGCGGAGAAGCTATGTTTCTCCGTTTCTCTTTTTGCGTGAATTGCGGCTAGGCCGCCGCCTTCTGGAACGGTGCTTAAAAGATTCCAATCCATAATCTTAGAGATCACCGTCTTTGTCTGCGGTGCTCTTGTCATGATCTTTGAGATCATCGGCTCCCGCATCCTTTCGCCTTTTATTGGGGCCTCGACCTACATATGGACGAGCCTTATCGGCGTCATTTTAGCAAGCCTGAGCCTTGGCTATTGGCTTGGAGGACGACTCGCCGATAATAGGCCCGACGTTAAGATCCTTGCTTCGGTCATCTTTGCCGCGGGCGGCCTGATCTCGCTAACTGTTCTAATAAAGGATGTTCTGCTCTCGACGATCGCATCAGCTGCGATGATGATCGAGATCAAAGCGTTAATAGCGGCAGTCGTATTATTCGCCCCGGCAAGCATTTGCCTCGGGTTTGTCACGCCCTTTGCTGTGCGGCTAAAGATGACCACGCTTGAGGAAACCGGACGCACGGTAGGCCGTCTTTATGCTCTCTCCACCATCGGGAGCATAATCGGAACTTTTGCTGCAGGCTTTTTTCTGATCCCATTTCTCGGCAGCGTCCGCACGCTTTATTTGATCGCTGCAGCTTTGATCGCCCTGTCAGCTCTGCTTGTTCCGTTCTCAATTTCAAAGACAAATATTGCAGCGATCACTTTCTTCATTCTCGGAGTAGTCGCGAGCGAAGGCGGTGCGTACATTCTGCGTACCAGCAGCGGTGTTTACGACATTGACACCGAATACAGCCGCGTTCAAGTATTTGAAACCAAAGACCCTGCGTCCGGTAGACCGATCCGAGCCCTAGCAACCGACCCGTATTTCGTCCAGTCGGCAATATTTCTTGACAGCGACGAACTCGTGCTGGAATACGGCAAATATTATCACCTGATCAGTCCTTTTAAGCCCGATTTCACCTCCACGCTGCTGATCGGAGGAGCCGGTTACACGTTTCCGCGAGAATATTTGAAAACGTACCCAAATGCCCGCATTGACGTTGTCGAGATCGACCCGCAAATGACTAGGATCGCCCGCGATCACTTTCGGATGAAGGACGACCCGCGGATGCAGATCTTCCATGAAGACGGCAGGATGTTCATCAATCGGGCTGAAACTGCCAAGTACGATACGATCTTGATGGATGCATTTGGTTCGCTTTTCAGCGTTCCTCATCATCTGACGACCTTGGAAGCTGTGACCCAATTCAGCCGGATACTAAGTGACGACGGCGTAATTGTCTTCAATCTTGGAGCCGCGATATCAGGCGAAGGCAGCACGTTCCTCGCCGCGGAACTTGCAACTTACAAACAGGTCTTTCCGCAGGTGCATTTGTTCAAAGTAAACTCGGACTACCCGGACGAAAAGCTCCAGAATTTGATCATGGTTGCGTCAAAATCGACTGATCCCGCTTTAATTCAGGACACCGACAGTACGGCGATGAGACTGTTGCTTGACCATCGATACACGGGAACTTTACCGCAGGGAGCGGCGATTCTGACCGACGATCTTGCACCGGTTGAATACTACAATTCGATCGCCCAGAACCTTTACCTTTCCAGTCGATGATCTGATATTCAACTAGCGAAGGCCCTGCCCGAACTGCTCGGATCCAAAAGACCCGATACCATTCAGGCGAAAGCTGAAAACAAGTTTGTTTTCTTTTCTTACGCCGACGTTGAAGCTGTAGTATTGCAGTGCCAGGGAGCAGCAGTCGTAGGTGTAGCCAACTGTAACCAGCGAACTGATGAGTGGATTTTGCTGGCTGGCCCTGCGGTTTTGGAAGTCAAAAAAGAAAGAGTAGCCGCCGTACAATCCCTTATCACGATTGCCGACGAAAACAGAAGGACTCCACTGCGAACCACGAAGTGTTCCTGGTTCCTTGCCCTCGGCGTTCGCGTATTGGGCAAGCGACGGAATAAGTGTCACCGCGCGGGTGAAATAAAAGGTCTGGAAAAGCTTTATAAAAGATGAATCATAACCAAGGGTCGCCGACACCGCGCGGATACCATCGCTGTTGAGGCCAACATCCATCCTTGTGCTTGCAAAGATCGTTTTCTGCGGCCGATACGTCAGATCGATACTAAGGGGGGAAAACCTGCGGGGAACCCCGCCAAAAGTATAAAAGCTGAGAGCCGTGATCGGTTCGATCTGATTCCGCCGGCCCGGCACGAGAGCTCCGCCAAACGTCTTATCGAAGAAGTATTTTCCTCTAACAGTCAGCGTCAATATCTCGTAGGGCTGAATACCGGTAGCTTTCCCGTCTTTAGTTGAATTTCCACCTGATCCTGACGCCTCCGACAAGAGACGTTGGGCTTCGCTCGTCACCGCCTCAGTGTATCTTCTAGTATAAAAACGGTTTATTACGCCAAATTCAATTTCGTTGGTATTCGCCGCGGTATCAACGTAGTCAAAACGAATGATCCGATTAAAATTATCGACTCCCTTAACCAGACGGTAGGTCATGTATGGCTCGATAACGTGGCGGAAACGGAACGAATTATCCTTACCGTAAAAGTTCCGTGCCAGAGCCACAGGGCGAACATCAAACGAAAAATCCCCATATTTCCGCACAACGTTATCGCCGACAACCTGACGCATATCGTTGAATGAATTCGAGTAATACGTCACCCGCGCGGCCGCATTCGCAGTAAAGTTAAAGTACTTGGTCCGAAACGGCACTGTTATCTGCGGGTAAACATCCAGACGCTGCGACAACGCGGGCGTGACGACCGGGTCGCTGCCCGTGGTCTGACGATAAAGAGCGAGATCATCCACCTCTTCTCGGCGCGATACGCCCTCGAGACTGGTCCTGAATGAGAAATAAACGCCCTTCAAAAATGACAGCATCGTCGGCCGCTTTTCAAAATTGATGCTCGGGAGATTGCGGGTCTTTTCCCGGACATTAGGGATCGAAATGACCTGAGTACGCGACAGCAGATTAAGTGTATAGCTATCCCAGCTCTTGTTGAGAAATACCTGAGAGACCTCGATAGGCGAAATGATCTGCTGAACACCATCCGAGAATTCCTGCCTGAAATCAAGGCTCGAGGTCAGCCTAACGTCCGCAGCCGCCGTGAACCCATTGGAAAAATAATGAACACCATCCGCGAAAATGATCGATCCGCCCTGGTCCGGGTGGGCTGCGTCGGCCTCATTTCCGAAAATCCTATCCTTGACCGCGTAAAATCCGAAGTTCAGATACGAACGTGAATTTGCCCGCGTTCGAACGTCCAAACCGTAGCCAAGACCGCGAGATGTATAAACATCACCGCGAAAGGTCACATCGGCCGACGAGCCAAGCGTTTGATAATAGGCCGTGGAAAGCCGGACGCCCTTTCGCTTTGAATAACTCACGGTCGGCGTCAAAAACCCGGAGCTCCGGTCCTTCGCTTTGATCGGGATCGAAGCGAAAGGTACTACGAGAAGCGGTACGCTCTTTATTCGAAATTTAGCGTTCTTTAACCGAAGCTTATCATTCGTTTTGATCGTTGCCCGATCCGATGTGAAACTCCATTTAGGGACGGCTTCCTCGCAGGCTGTGAACGTGCCCTTGATAACGACGATCTCGTTTAGGCTGACACGCTCGACCTTTTCGGCAGTAAAGTAAATGACGGTCCCGTCATTGGTCTGATTCGTAAAGCCCGTCGCGTCCTCGAAAGTGCCAAGCTTGGTCTTATAATTCCAAACGGCGGTGGCTCCCGTGATCCTTTGGTCGTCGCCCTGATCGAAAATAACGCTTCCCTTTGCCGCCAGTTTATTCTCGGCCTCATAGATCGTTATCTCGTTCGCCTGGATCCGGTAGATACCGTAACGGGCATCAACATTGCCAGTGTGCCGGACCACTCGGGCACCTTTTTCGCCCTCAACGCTGTTGCGATCGGAATAGACGACGAGTTCGCCGTCCCCGCCCTCAGGCTCGACCTTTTGCTTCTTCGTTGACTTGGGTGCCGTGACCTTTTTTTCCGCCGAGATCGGGCTGATGTTAGGAGTGTCGGTTATCGGATTTGAAACCTGCCGCTCAACGGGGTTTGTTTGCTGCGCGTTCCCGAGAACCGCGGAAGCCGCGATCAATAAGGACAAGCTGAAAAATCTGATAAACCGCATCGAATCAAGAAGATAATATTTGATGCTAACACGAACGCGAAGCAACAATAAAGCTTGTGCTAGACTTAAATTTTTAACGGATATGGCAAAAGAAAGCGTCCTGATCGTCGAAGACGAAGAGATGATGCGAGGCATCCTGCGTCAGCTTTTAGAAGCGGCCGATTTCGAGGTCTATACCGCCGATAGTGCGGAAACAGCGCTCGACCTCTTCACGTCGAACGAGATCGTAATCACCCTGACAGATATCAAAATGTCAGGCAGGGACGGCCTTGCCCTGCTGGATCAGATCAAATCCATCGATGACGAAGCTGTCGTGATCATTATGACCGCATTCTCGTCGGTCGACACAGCCGTTGCCGCGCTCCGCAAAGGGGCTTATGACTACATCACAAAGCCGTTCGTAAACGAAGATCTCGTTCAGACCGTAAGGAACGCAGCACAACACAGGCAGCTGTTTCGTGAGAACCGTGTTCTACGCCGCGAATTGTACAAGCATCAAACCTTCTCAGAGATCGTCGGCAAGAGTGATGCTCTGCATCGGGTTTTTGAGCTCGTAAACAAGGTTGCCGATACATCAGCGAACGTACTGATACAAGGGGAAAGCGGCACTGGAAAGGAATTGATCGCCCGTGCGATCCACTTCAACAGCGGACGCCGGGATAAGCCTTTCCTCGCGGTCAATTGCGGGGCTTTGCCCGAATCGCTGCTCGAAAGCGAACTTTTCGGCCACACACGCGGTTCTTTCACCGGAGCAGTTGCGGACAAAAAAGGGCTATTTCGGTCAGTAGCGGGCGGCACTCTCTTTCTCGACGAAGTGGGCGAAATGCCGCCATCGCTGCAGGTAAAACTCTTACGAGCATTGCAGGAACATCAGGTAGTGCCGGTCGGATCGTCAACAGCAGTGAACTTTGACGCGCGGATCGTCGCCGCGACAAACCGGGATCTTGAAGACGAGGTCGCCGGAGGCCGTTTTCGCAAAGATCTTTTCTACCGACTAAACGTTATCGAGATCGAGGTGCCGCCGTTGAGGGAGAGACGCGATGACATTCCACTGCTGATCAAGCACTTTGTCGGAACTGCCGCTCATGCCCAAAACGCTCCGCAGAAGGTTGTCACCGGCGAAGCTCTCGCCGCTCTGACAAACTACGACTGGCCAGGCAATATTCGAGAGTTGGAACATGTAATTGAGAGATCAGTGATCCTCAGTCGAGATGAGATCGACCTGGCGAGCCTGCCGGCAAAGGTGCAGGCGACTAGTGAAAAGACAGGAAAGATCGGAGATCGGCCGACCCTCGAGGAAATGGAGAAACGTTACGTCCTCGATGTACTTGCAGAATCCGGCCAGGATAAGGTGACGGCCGCAAGCATCCTCGGCATCGATCTTTCGACACTCTACCGAAAGCTAAAACGATTTGAGCTGGAATAGTCTCTATTTAGATTGGATCTCAAGGATGAAGTAATCACTGCCTTCGACGCGAGTGATCTTCCCGCTCGTGTAGGGATCCTGATAAAAAGCCGTAGCGGGATAGGAAACGCCTTTTAAGGCGTTGTCACCGCTCATCTCAGTCTGGGCGATCAATTCCTCGGGAAACCACGATTCAACCGCAATACCGGTGTTTTCAGGAGTTCCACCGGCCTCGGCGACGATCTTATTGGCGTCGGCAGCCGAAAACCGCATGATCGCAATTATCTTTTTCTTGGCCGTAATCTCCTTCCAAACGATGTCTTCGGTTTCATAAGGAACCTTGACAAGGACGCCTAGTTCTTCAACATTAGTGCGGACCGTATTCGGATTTTCGGCAGGACGGGTAGCGGTTTTTTGCGCGTTTGTATTGCCATTTCCACTGTTGCCGCCGCATGCTGAGAACATGCTCGCGACGACGACCGCGATGGCGAAAATACCTGACCTGACGATAACCATTTGGTAATTGTATGCGTAAGGTGTCTGTTTTGGCAATTTGGCGAAACCGCTCCGATCCCGCCTTGTGTTAAAATACAAATCTATACGAGCATAATCATGACCCCTGAAATCAAAGAAGCACTAACATCGGCAGAGGCAGAAAAGCAGCGTTGGGAGACCGAAACGGTCGGCAAGATCCTCGAACGGTCACCCGAACGCAAAGCATCCTTCGAAGGCATTAGTCTCGAACCCGTTGAACGTCTCTATTCTGCCGCCGATGCGGAAGGCCTGAGCGAGATCGGATTTCCGGGCGAGTACCCATACAAGCGCGGCATTCACCCGACTGGCTATCGAGGCAAATTGTGGACGATGCGGCAATTTGCAGGGTTTTCGTCGCCTGAGGAGACCAATCGCCGATTCAAGTACTTGATGGCCCAGGGCCAAACGGGATTGTCTGTCGCATATGATCTTCCGGCATTGATGGGCCTTGATTGCGATTCCCCGCTAAGCGAAGGCGAGGTCGGGAAATGCGGGGTCGCGGTATCGTCGCTAGCGGATTTTGAAGTTTTGTTTGACGGCATACCGCTCGATCACGTGACGGTTTCGCAGACGATCAATGCGCCCGCACCGATCTTTCTCGCGATGTATTTGGTCGTCGCCGAGAAACAAAAAGCTGATTTTACTAAGATTTCAGGCACGCTGCAAAACGACATTCTCAAGGAGTACATCGCCCAAAAAGAATGGATCTACCCGATCAAACCGGCGATGAAGCTCGTCATCGATACATTCGAATACACGACCAAACACGTCCCTAAGTACAACCCGATCTCCGTCTCGGGATACCATATTCGCGAGGCCGGAGCGACAGCGTTGCAGGAACTCGCGTTCACGCTGCGTGACGGAGTCGAGTACGTTCAGTATGGCGTCGATCGTGGGATGGATGTGGATGAATTTGTACCGCGTATCTCATTTTTCTTTAATGCTCACAACGATTTCTTCGAAGAGATAGCTAAATACCGTGCGGCCCGCGTCGTGTGGGCACGGACTATGAAAGAACGCTTCGGAGCGAAGAATCCGCGGACTATGCAGATGCGTTTTCATACGCAGACGGCGGGAGTTTCGCTAACGGTTCAACAGCCGCTAAATAACATCGCCCGCGTGGCGATACAGGCCTTAGCTGGTGTTCTCGGCGGTACGCAGTCGCTTCATACCGATTCGTACGACGAAGCCCTTGCATTACCCACGGATGCCGCTGCTTTGATAGCTCTGCGAACACAGCAGATCATCGCCGAAGAAACCGGCGTTGCAAACACCGTCGACCCGCTCGGCGGCAGCTATTATGTCGAATCGCTCACTCAAAAAATGATAGATGGCTGTTTCGATTATTTCGAAAAGATCAACAATTTTGGAGGCATGGTCGAGGCAGTCGAGGCGGGATTCCCACAGCGTGAGATCCAGGAGTCTGCCTACCAATACCAAAAAGCCGTCGAGCGCAACGAACAGGTCATCGTCGGCGTCAACAAATACGCCATGGACGAAGGCGTCTCAAAATACGAGATCCTCCAGATCGACGAAGGCGTCCGCGACCACCAACTTCTCCGCATGGAACACGTCAAGTCCATTCGCGACGCCGGTGCTGTTGCCAATTCGCTCGAAAAGGTCAAACAGTCAGCCAAAACGGGTGAAAACTCAATGCCAGCGATCATCGAAGCTGTCGCAGCATACGCAACCGTCGAAGAGATCTGCGTAGCGTTGCGTGATGTTTACGGTATTTACGAGGAACCTGCATTTTAGAGACCTATTTCAAACCCGAAAGAACCCGAGGTAAGTACAATGAAATGCTTCCGACATTGTTTCAAATTGGCGTTATGCATTCTTATTCCTGCCGCAAGTTTCTATGCTCAAAAAGAGGCAAAGAAATATGTCCTATCCGACCAAGCCGCTGAAAAACTTGTCACTCGGGTTCTCAAGACTTCACCCGTGATCGACGGCCATAACGACCTTTTCATCCATTTTTTTGCTTGTAAAGAGTGTCCCCAGGATTTCCATACCTATCGGATCGATAGCACAAATACCGGACATACGGACATTCCGCGTTGGCGCAAAGGCGGCGTTGGCGGACAGTTACTAAATATCGAGAAAGATAGATCACTGGGTCTTTTTCTTGATGCATATGACATCGTATACCGGATGCAGGCGGCTTATCCGAACGACATAAAGGTAGTTGGGACATCATCAGAAATGCGGGCGGCGATGCGATCAGGGCGTATTGCGATACTTCCAATAATGGAGGGCTCGATAGGCCTTGAGAACAATATGTCGCTGCTCAGGAGCTTTTACCAGCTCGGCCTGCGAAGCGTGACCTTTGCCTACAAGACAAATGACCTCGCCGACGGAAGCGACGACAAACCAAAACACAACGGCGTCTCCGCATTTGGCAAGGAAATGATCGGCGAAATGAACCGTCTGGGCATCATCGTGGATATTTCCCACGTTTCGGCTAAAGCGATGAGCGATGTTCTTGAGACGACCAAGGCTCCCATCATTTTCAGCCATTCGAATGCCCGTGCACTATGCGACCACAACCGCAACGTCCCCGACGATGTCATTAAGAAACTAGTCGCAAATCGCGGGATGATCATGCTTACTTTCGTGCCGGAATTCACGACCAACGCATTTGCAAAATGGTACAACGCTGGCGATGAGTACTACTTTGCACTACAAAGGAAACATGCGTTTGACAAGGTAAAGGTCAAGGCCGACATGGATATATGGGAAAAAGAGAATCCACGGCCGGTTGTCACAGTTTCGGACATCGCCGATCATTTTGACCACGTAAAACGCCTCGTTGGCGTCGACCATATCGGCATCGGAGGCGATTTCGACGGCATCCTTTACACAATAAAAGGATTAGACGACGTATCCGGTTATCCAAAATTGTTGACCGAACTCGCCAAACGCGGCTGGACAGAAAAGGATCTGCGAAAGATCACGAGCGAAAATTTTTTACGTGTCTTTGAGGAAGTAGAAGCAAAAGCGGCCGCATTGCAGAAAACAATTCAGCCGTCGTCGGTTAAGGTTGTCGAGAAAAAATAGTTATCTTACGGACACCGAAGGTTCCTAATGAAGTTATGAAACGTCAAACTAAGATTTACCTGATAGTTCTGCTCTTTATTGCCGGATCTCATACGGCGATCGCCCAAGGGGGGGCTCGGGTAAATTACGTCGTTTCTGATGAAGCGGCGGCAAAGATAGTGTCGTCTGTTCTGAGGGTGTCGCCCGTTATCGACGGACACAATGACCTGTTCATTCACTATTTTGATTGTAAGGAGTGTCCTAGAGATCTGATGGCTTATCGGATCGACGTCGCTGCCAAAGGGCACACGGATATTCCACGTTGGCGAAAAGGTGGCGTTGGCGGTCAGCTTCTCAATATTTTTGGTAGCGAGCAAACTTCCGAAAGCCAGCTCTCAGCCTACGACCTTTTACATCGAATGGAGGCTGCTTACCCGAATGACTTGCGGGTCGTCGGAACTTCACGTGAAATGCGGGCGGCTTCAAGAAACGGAAAGATCGCTATTCTCCCGACGCTTGAAAGCGCGGTCAGACTCAAAAACAATATGGCTTTGTTGCGAAGCTACTATGATCTTGGGCTTCGGAGCGTCACCTTTGCCTACCGCACTAACGATCTTGCTGACGGCAGCGAGGACACACCAAAACACAACGGGGTTTCCTCATTCGGCAAAGAAATGATCAAGGAAATGAACCGGCTCGGGATCATGATCGATGCCTCACACGTCTCAGCGGACGCGATGAACGGAATCCTTGATTCTTCACAAGCACCTATTATTTTCAGTCATTCAAACGCACGGGCTCTTTGCGATGTTAATCGAAATGTTCCTGATCAGGTTCTCCGTAAATTAAAAACGAATCGCGGAATCGTGATGCTTACCTTTGTCCCGTATTTTGTTAGCCACGACATGTCAAAATGGATGGACGATTCCGAAGCCTATTTTGAGCTACTAAGCAAAAAATACAGTGGCGATATGAGCAAAGCGACTGCCGAAATGGATGCTTGGGAAACGACGAATCCACAGCCGATTGTAACGATTTCCGCGATGGCCGATCAATTTGATTATGTTAAGAATCTAATTGGAGTCGAGTATCTTGGCATTGCCGGAGATTACGACGGCATTCCGTTTACGATCAAGGGATTAGAAGATGTTTCGACATATCCGAATCTCCTTATTGAACTAGCCAAAAGAGGTTGGACGGAAAAAGATCTGCGAAAAATTACGGGCGAGAATTTCCTACGTGTCTTCGAGGAAGTTGAAGCAAAAGCGGCCGCATTGAAAAAAACAATGCAGCCGTCGATGGTAAAGTTTGTTGATAAGAAATAGCTATTTTCCGTAACTAACTCGCCAGATCTTGCGGGCACCGTCATCGGTGATCAGGAGTGAGCCGTCCGCGGCAACGAGCAACCCGACCGGTCTTCCCCAGACCTCATTCGAATTTTCATCAGGCAGCCAGCCGGTAACGAAATCTTCGAACTGATTGCCGATAAGTTTGCCGTCCTTAAATCGGATCCGTACGATCTTGTAACCGCTCAACTTTGCTCTATTCCATGAGCCGTGAAACGCTACGAATGCATCACCCTGATATTCCTTCGGGAACATCTTGCCTGAGTAGAACTGTATTCCCAACGCGGCGACATGGGAGGTAAACAAGACATCAGGAACGATCGCTTTTTTCACAAGATCAGGATTTTCGCCTTTACGTCGCGGGTCTTCGTTCTGGCCGATATACGAGTAGGGCCAGCCGTAAAAGCCGCCCTCTTTGACGCTGGTCGCGTAGTCAGGCACCAGATCGTCACCAAGACCGTCGCGTTCGTTGACGGCGGTCCAGAGTTCGCCGGTTTTTGGATTCCACGCCAGGCCGATCGGATTTCTGAGGCCGCTCGCGTAGATGCGATGGTTTTTCCCGTCAGGATCATAGACCGATATCGCGGCACGTTTCGGGTCGGCCTCCACATCGACGTTAGTCGCCGATCCGATCGAGACGAACATCTGCTTGCCGTCCTTTGAGAACAAGATATTCCTCGTCCAGTGTTGGTTATAGCCGCCCGGGGTCAGCTCAACGAGCTTTTCTGGGTCACCATCGGCAGCTGTTTGCCCGGTTTTGTATTTGAAACGAACGATCGAATCCGTGTTCGCAACATAAAACCATCCATCGTGAAACGCCATTCCGAACGGCTGTGCCAGTTTGTCCGAGAACACAAAACGCTGATCCGCTTTTCCGTCTTTATTGGTATCCCGGAGCACGATCACCGAATTCGCCCGCGAATCCGCTAGAAATACATCTCCATTCGGTGCCAGAGCCATCCAACGCGGAACCCTGAAATCCCCTTCAGCAAAAACGTTCACTTTGAAGCCCTTGGGCACGTTGAGCGTTGCATTCGCCGGCTGCGGGATCACCCGCGAGCTGCGCCTCGCACTCTCGGTCGCAAATGGAGACGCTAACTTCGCCGGGTCATACGAAAGTACCGTTGGCTTTTCAAAATTCACGACCGCCGGCAGCGGCGGAGCGACGAACGGTGTTGGCACTGGAGTCGGCGTTCGCACAGGCTGTGCAGTTGGCGTTTGTGCAGTAACAGCTAGGAAAGAGCCGACGCAAAGCAGGCCAACGGCTCCGATCTTTCTGATATAATTTGGTTTCATTTGCACAAATAGAATGTCCGAAATATTATCGATACTTCAAAAGGATAAACGAGCGGCATCACAACGCACAAGCGAGCTTGGCATATACGGCGAAACTCTTGCCGTAGTACACCTGATCCGTGCCGGATATCGCATCGTCCTAACGAATTTCAAAGTGCCCGTCGGCCGCAATTCGAAGGGAGTTCAAGTCACGGGCGAGATCGATATCATCGCACTCGATATCGAAACGCTCTGCTTCGTCGAGGTAAAGGCGCGGCGATCTGACGATTTCGCTCCCGTGATCTCGGCGGTAGATACCCGCAAACAACGACAAATAACCAGAACGTCCAAGATCTACCGGAGACTATTCGGCGTTCGCGATATCCAGTATCGCTTCGATGTTGTAACGGTGCTGGTCCGCAACCACGCTGAGCCGGAGATCGAATTAACAAAGGGATTCTGGAACCCGAGCAAATTTAGAAAGCGAAGATGGGAATTGCCGATCTGGAATGACTTTCAATAAAAAAGACGCCCTGAGAGATCTCAGAGCGTCTTACTTCACCATAAACAATGACTATTTAGCCTTGCTGAATCTATATCTAACGCCAAACCTAAACATACGTCCCGCATCCGGACGCAGGATAGGCAGCGGTTGGCCCGTCGAATCGAACTTCCCTGCACTTGCATCCTTATTGTCGAATAAATTCTCAACGCCGGCGTAAATCTCGAAGTTCTTTCGAATGTCTTTCGCTGCAAAAGCATCGACGAGCTGAAATCCGGGTGATGCTAATTCTCCCTGGACCACACGGTTCGACTGTGATGAAGCTTTCCATTCCGAATAGAAACTCATACGGATGTTCGATCTGAATCCAACTTCCTCATTATCATAAGCCAATCGGACAGCCCCCTGATGCTTAAAGCGCTCGGGCAGATATGCACCAGTCGTTTTGTTTCGTGCGTCGAGATACGTGTAATTCGAACTCACTGAGAAGTTTCGCGGCAGCTTGATGTCTGTACTCGCTTCGATTCCCTGGGTGTAGATCTTCGAAATATTGTTGTATACGATCAGTAGCCTGAAAGGCATGATCGGATATTGTGCAGGGTCGAGCCCAATACCGTTCAGATAGGCTCGAGCCTGAGCGATAGTTAAAGCTCCGGGCGACGCAAATGGCAGAACAAAACCGATCGTCTGCGGATCGATCATATTTACAACATCATTGCGGAAAAGATTGATGCCGAAGCGATACGACTTCTTCGTGCTCGAATACTCGCCACCGACCTGCCAGGATCCCGAGTGCTCAGGGCTGAGATTTGGGTTGCCGAAAACCTGATAGAAATTCGTCGGATTGTAGAACTTGTAATATAGCTGGCCAAGATCGGGAGCACGGAATCCGCGGCCCCACGAGACTCGCAGATTGATGCGATCCGACGCACGGAAATTGAGGCCGATCTTCGGTGATACAGCCGAACCAAAGATCGAATGTGAATCGTATCGCAGGCCAAGCGTCAGCGTCGTCCGGTTTGTCAGGCTGATCTTGTCCTGGGCCCATGCGGTACTCGTATTTGCCTGTTGGCCCGCGTTGCTCGCGAGACGATTGAGCCCGCGATAACGATCGGTCGCCCATTCGCCACCAAATTGAACGATCTGTCGTTCGCCAATGATCTGCAGTATCGAAGCATCAAAGCGGCCAAATCGCTGGAACAGATTGTCGTCCGGGAACGACTGTCCATTGGCGAATGATGTCTTGGCGTACTCGTCATATCGCGAAAAATATCCGCGTGCCTGGATAACGGTTTTTGAAGTCGGCGTCCAGTTCGCAGTTACACCATAGTTCTGAGTGATGTCATGCGTATCATCAAATTGCTTACCTGATGCATAATTCTGCGTCGGATCCGGCTCACCGATCGACCGTCCGCGGGCTCGCCCCGTGAAGAGATTACCCATCGCTGTCATGAAGAACTTTGGCGAGAATTCCCATTTCTGCTTCGCAAAGACGTCGTAACGATGGAAACCCGCGCCAGTCGTGTCAAAAGTATTCGGCGTGATGTCAAATTCGTTCTGCTTATCACGGTTAAGGCTAAAGAAACCGCCGTAGCGCCCCTTCCGCACTCCCACTTCTGCCGCCTGGCTAAGAACACCAAAATTTCCGCCCGAGACCATTAGGCTGCCCGAGAGCGGCATGGTTGGCTCGCGTGAGATCAAATTGATAACCCCGCCGATCGCGTCCGAACCGTACAGAGCTGATGCCGCACCTTTTACAACCTCTACCTGCTCGATCTTCCCGGTTGATTGACGGTCCAGGTTGATCGTACCGCTCTTGATACCGCGGGCGGCGATGATCGGGAATCCGTCGAGCAGAACCAGGGACTGACGCGATCCAACGCCCTGTATCTGTTCGCCTGCGATCCCATTGACAGTTCCCGTGTCCGAGCCGAGACGGGTTTGAACTCCTGGCACTTCCTTCAGGACCTCACCAACGGTCTGATATCCTTTGCTGTCGATCTCGCGCCGTGTCACGACCTCGACAGCTGTATTCAGGCTTTCCTGGAGCTCCGCTTGCCGCGATCCGGAAACAACCGTTACCGTTTCGTGAAATTGCTCTGGCTCGAGCGTTACCACGATCTCGGTTCCGTTAACCTCAACTACCTGGCTTCGGCGGCCAAAGCCCGTTGCGGTCGCAATGATCTCGTAGCCAGCCGTGTTAAGGCTGCTAAAGGTAAATTTGCCTTCGTTGTCCGTATTCGTGAGCCTTTCGAGACCGGTAGTACGATTTCGTAATACGACGATCGCACCTGCAAGCGGCAAATTTGCCGAATCCTGTACGGTGCCTTTGACCGTAGCTGTCTGACCGAGGGCTGACCCCGCGGCCACCAATATTGAGAGAACAATGTAGAGTAATGAATGCCTATACATAAAAAATATTAAAACTCCTATTCGCATTCTTGCGAAGGCCAATTTTACTATGCAGCTGACAGTCTACTATGGTGATGATGATCTCAGTTTGACCGATATAGTGTATGAGTTTGGCTAATGAGAGATTCATGGGAACAATGCCATAGCTACTGCCCGATAGTACGAAAAGGTAGTCTGCAACCATTGTGCCGCGGCTAAATTGTTGATTCTATTGGAGGAAGAAAGCTGAGACTGCGAACTTTTACACAGTGATATGATTCCTTACCGATTGATCGTATAGGGAAACTAATTTTCTGTAAGTGAAAGCGAGGAATTCTCGAGGCCTTAACCCAATAAGGCCTCGATTTGAGAGGAACTGATCAACGTTTGCTTCTTGGTTGTTTACCGTCCGTTAGGATCACGAAATCGCCGAGGTCCGCGTGCTTCGCTTTGTCGAAGGTCTTAAAATCGTCCTCGTAGCGGATGGTCACCACAATACCTTTGGTCTTTGGACGATATCGCATAAGATGCTCAAAGGTCCCCAAGCGATTCTCCGTATGAAAACCACCGTTCAAATGGATGACTAGCGGATTCTTGTTTTTTTTCAAGAATCGGTATACCGAATTCGACATCGATGCGTCCCAAAGAGATTGTGAGGCAAGTATCTTATCGATTCCCATCTGTGCTTCAGGGCTCGGGCCCATTAAGGCCTTAAACTTAGTTGCATACGTCGCAGACGGCTCGCCATAGGGCAGCGGCGGGAGCCATGCTTTTGCTTCCTTTGTTAGGCCATTAAGTGAATCACGACCATTACGCGAGACCATGTTCACATATCGCCGCGGGGCATTCGCCGCGATCACCGGCAAACGCTTTGCCTTTGCAAGCTCGACAAGAGGCCGATAGTCCGTCTTATAATTACCCCACGGCCTTGAGCTTGCGAGGAATTGTGCCTCGGTGATCAATCCGTTAAGGTATTCATCAACGATCACCTGGACATCACGCTCGAACATCTCCAGCGAGAGCGCGACCTTGTGATCCACCGAATATCGCTCGACCGCACGGCGGAATATCTCCATCTGAACAGCGTGTCCTACGGCGTCGTCATGCTGTTCACCAAGGAAAACAGCCTCGTTAATTCCGATCGCGGTAACAATTTGCTCCAGGGTAGCCGGATTCCCTTTGGAGTCGAAAACCCGAATAGCATCCTCCGTGAACGGAATCTGAGCCTGCATCGCATTCAACCCTCCGAGAATTAAAACGCATAGAACGAGAATATTTTTCATAACGCTATTGAAGACCAATAAAATCACCAACCGACAGCCCAGAGGTACCCACGGTAACTATTTGCGGGGCAAATCGGTATCGCTTATTCGAGACAGTCAACGTGTAAGTCTCGCTTGCGCGAACACTTCCAAAGGAAAAGATGCCGAATGAGCTTGTCGTTGCAGTGCGGCGAATGCTGTTTGAGTCGATCAGCGCAACCGTAGCATTTCGAATGGCGACTCCTTCCGGCGATAGAACACGCCCTGATACAGGAACCGTCGGCGCCGAGGCGTTTATTGCGGCTAACGCGTCAACCCTGCCGTATCCAAAGGTGTTGTTAGGTATTTGAGTAGACGCAATGCCGCCGCAGGTCTGGCTAGCACTGGTAACGGCCGGATTCGCCGTATTCTGCAGAAGTTCTTTTGTCGCCGCGATATTCCGAACAAGCGATGGGCGAGCAGACCATAGCAAGGCAATAACGCCGGCTACGTGCGGCGAAGCCATAGACGTTCCCGATAAATTTGAATATGCGGTGTCGCTCGTTCTCGTTATCGACCTCACATTCGAACCTGGTGCCGAGATATTCGGCTTTAAGATATTCGGACTGTAATATGTACTCGGCCCACGGCTGCTAAATCCTGCGATCGCGTTATTGATATCGATAGCCCCTGCTGAAAAGGACGTGTCATAGATCGCTAGAGCCTCCGACACAGATGAGCATCCAGAGCTGCCTGAGTTACCGGCTGACGCCTGGACAAAAATCCCAGCGGCCTGTGTATTGTTTACTATCGTTTCCAACTCGGCCCTCGTCGTACATCCTTCACTAGCGGGACAACCCCACGAATTATTCAGAATATGCGGCCGCATCGATGGATTAGGATTATTTCCGGCGGAATCGGTTGGAGCGATCATGAACTGAAAGCACTCGGTGTAAGACGCTGGAGTTCCATCGCCGACATTCATATTTCGGCAGCCGATCCATTTTGCTCCGGGTGCGACGCCGATCTGGTTCCCTGCCCCGTCATCGCCAACCATCGTCCCGACGGTATGCGAACCGTGCCCGCTATCATCACAAGGAGCTGTCGTGTTCGCTCCACAAACGCCGCCGCCGCTATGGATCGCATCGTGCCAATTATAGTTATGATCCGCCGTCGTCCCGTTCCATCCGCGGTATTTAGCTTTTATTGCATTGTGTGTCCAACGAATGCCAGTATCCAGCCCGCCAACGACGATACCGGAACCGTTGATACCGATATTCCAAACAGCCGGTGCATTTACGTTAGCCACGCCCCACTCTATTGTGCTGGGCGAAAGACTCTTTGGACCATCTATGCCGGATTTGGCAACTTCTGGATCCTCTATCCACCGCGCGGGTCGATTCGAATCAACCCGGGCAACGTCGGATCGGCCGGCGATTGCAACCGCCGTTGGTCTATCAACCTCTGCGACGATCATATTTGCAGCCCAAAAGCTACGAAACGGTACTCCTAAGTTGTTCAATTTGGCAATCAGGTCCGCTTGAGTTGATTTGGCATGTTCACTCAGCGTTCGATATACGAACCAACCGCGTTGGTCCTGATCGTCAATATCATATGCCGCACTGACATCCGCCTGCTCCGCCATGAGTATCACTAGCAAACTTATCTCCCCATTGGCAGTATCTTGGAAGGCCTGCTCCGATATCTTCCCCTCGGCGGCGAGAAGTAAATTCGATCGGGTAAAGATCGATTTACTAAATGCCGTTTCTCTTGGAGCCAAAGCTCCTAGAATAGAAGGCGGAAATAACCCAATTAAGAGTGCAACTGCAGACAAGAACGCAGTGACAAATTTTTGACCTTTAGTACGGGTAAAAAAGAATTCCATTTAAAACATTTTTCGCTAAAGCCAGCTTACTTCGGAGAACGTATTCCTAATTTTAGTATTTGTGTTCAGAAGGGTCAATAAGCAGTATCGCGTGGTACAGATCGCCGTAGGCAATTATAAAAGAAAAGGCGGCCCGAAGGCCGCCTTTCAGTTAAAGCGATGGAAAGGAGTTATTCCTGTCCAACAAAGTCAACGTCAGCAAGGCTGTCAGTTACGTTAACGACACGTGAAGCAAAACGATATCGTTTTGCCGACACGCCGACAACATAGCTCTGACCAGCTTCGACATCTTCGAACGCGTAGATACCGAATGAACCGGTAGTTACTGTGCGACGATTGCCTTCCGAATCCGTGAGGATAACGGTTGCATTACGCAGTGCCTGTCCGCCTGCCGTTGTTACACGGCCGCTGACACGAACACCAGCAGCTGTCGGGCCGATGACGATATTGCCTGCTTCATAGGTCGTAGCAAGCAAAGCTCCCTGAGCATTCGACACGCTCTGGGCGGTCGGGGTGCTCGAGAAGGTCACCGGATACGTTCCGACTGCAGCGTTTGCTGCAACCGTGAACGTGACCGTCAGGATCTGGCGGGTGCCTGCTGCATACGTATTCGTAGCATCAAGCAATACGCCAAGGCGTCCTGCTGCCGTCTGGCTGGTGTTGACTCCAAGGTTCGTGCCCGTTGGTACGCCGGCACCTGCGGCTGAGCTCACATATGTGAACACTGCCGGGTTCCAGTTTACCGTAAAGCTGGCCGAAGCCTCGTCGCCCTGCGAATCGAGCTGGAACGAGACGGCTACCGTCTGTCCTGCTGTAGTCGTGGTGTTGACTGCACGGATGATGCGTCCTACTACCTCAGGAGATTCACCCCTTTCAGCTTCGGGACGTACACCGCCGACAACCGTCGGACCGCATGCTGCAACCAGAGCCGTGCTGTTGAGCAAGATTGATCTGATGACTGTAACGTCACCGGAATCGATCTGGCCGTTTCCGCACGGAAGGTTAACGTCAGCACGCTGGAACTGATTCGGTGTGGTTACCCAACCCGTACCGTTCAGGACGTACTGTCTGATAGCACTTACGTCGTTCGCGAGAACGAGGTTGTCGCCAGCAGCACCGCCGCTACCGTCAACGATGTCGCCTTCGAATCCGGCAGCAACCGGGATCGGGCCGTCATCATTGTTGATCGTGGCAACTCTGTCGCCTGCAGGGCTGACCGGGATCGTACCTGCCGTAGCACTGATGAGACGTAAGAAGAACGTTTCATCAAGCTCAGGAGTCGTATCACCGACAACCGTAACGCTTACGTTTGCTGACATAGTACCAGCCGTGAAGTTAACACAGTTGGCTGCACCAGCCGTAAGGCCGATGTAGTCAGTTCCTTCAGTAGCAGTTCCTGCGACAGTCTGGTAGCAGACGTTCGAAGCAACCGATGAATCACCGATTCTGTCAATGGTGAAGGTGAATGCCGTGTTACCGACGTTTCCTTCAGCACCTTCAGGACCAGGGAAGCGAACTGCGAAGGCAAGGCCGTCGTCGTTCACGATCGTGACCAGAGCAGGTGAACCGGTCGGATTGATTACGCCCGCGCCACCAGCACTGTTGATAACAACATTGAATGTTTCATTCGGCTCGAACGTTGCATCCTGACAAACCTGAACAGGAAGGTCGATGAAGTTCGGTCCGGAAGCCGGAGGTCCAACTGCAGAGGCAAAGCCGTTTGCAGCGAACGCTACCGTCGCATTCGAAATGTTGATGAAGTCAACTCCAGCTGTACAAGATGAGCCGCCCGTAGCGGTGCCACCTGAGGTGCTGGTGCTGTAGGTGATGACAGTCGGTACCTGAGTCGTACCCGTTCTGGTAAGTCTTACGTAGAACGGAGCCGAGGTTCCAGCTGCACCATTGCCTTCAGCCTGAGTGACTGGTCCAAGAGCAAAGCTCGGGGCCGCGTCGCCAGTACATCCGGCACCACTGTTTACGATGACACCGAGTCCGATAGGATCAGCACCACCAACAGGGTCAACTACAACATCCGATGACGCTCCAACGATCTGAAGTGTGAAGGTTTCATCCGTTTCAAACTTCGTATCGCCGTTAACAGTTACCGGTACGGTGAGGGTCGTAACAGTTGGGCCGAAGCTGAACTGCTGACCGCCCGGGGTCAAGATACCGACATAGTCGCTATCCGTCGTCGTTGCCGTTCCGTCAACAGTGTTCACGTTGACCGTCGAGGTGAGGTACGAAGGACCTGTTCTCGTGATCGTGAATACTGCAGCTGCTGTTCCGCTTTCCGGTTCGCAGACGCTGATGTCGCTGACCGAAATGATCGGAGCTGCATCGTCGTCGTTGATGGTTGCGGTTGCCGAAGCCGTGCTGATGACACCATTCGAAGGATTCGAAAGGGTCGCCGTGAACGACTCGTTAAGTTCGTCGTACAGATCGCCACAGTAAGGAACCGTGAAGGTCGTCGTCGATGAACCGGCTGCGATCGTGATCGAACCCGATGAGGTTACGAAGTCAACAGCATTGTTGAGTGCACATGATGCACCAGCGGTTGCTGCGGACGTTCCTGAACCAGTCGAGGTTGCCCAATTCGCCGTTACCGGGTTCGAGGTGCTGCCTGTTCTGGTTACCGTGAAGGTTACGCTACCACCAGTCGATGGGGTGTTGCCTTCAGTGACCGGGCTGGCTACTGACAGAGCGATCGAAGGAGCACCGTCGTCGTTCTGGATAACGCCGAGGCCGAGGGCATCGGTGACACGCGGGTTGTTGTTCTGGTCGAGCGGGTTCGCGACGCCGTTAACCGTGAGGATTCTCACCGTGAACGATTCATCGAACTCAGCAACGATATCGCCATAGACGATAACCGGAACAGTGATAACGCTAGGTCCGCCCTGTGTAAAGGTTACGCAGTTTGTCGGGCCAGCGGCTCTGTGAGTGTAATCAGGCACACCGACGTTCGACGGAATGGTTCCGCCCGGACCGCCGATAGCTGGATTAGGATTGACCGCAGGATTCTCGATGTCACCATCGACCGTCTCGAAGCAGACCACTTCGCTCGCCTGGGCATCACCGGTTCTGGTGATACGGAAGTTGAACGCTGAGGTTGATGCTACAGTCGGGTCGCTCATGCTCGGGTTGCCCTCGATCTGAACTACGTTATTGATAGCGAACTGAGTGTTCGGTTCGTTATCGACGATGGTTACGATACCGGTTCCGTCATTGATCGTTGCATTGACCGGAGCCGAAAGAGTAACGGTAAAGGTTTCATTCGGCTCATCGATGTTGTCATCAATGATAGGAATGACGATAGATGCGGTCGTGCTGCCGGCCGGGATCGAACCCGTAGAGGAGCTTGACGTGTAGTCAACGTTTCCTGTTGCGGTATCGCCCATGTCACCAGTGTTGAACGCGAACGACGTGTTGAGTGCCGTTGCGATGCTCTGGGTAACCGTAAGGGTTGCCGTACCAGCATTGTCGTTAACCTGGATGCTATTGATGACAAGTGTTGGAGCTGCATCGTCGTCGATGATCGTCGCCGTTGCAACAGCCGGAGCACCCAGGAAGCCACCGGTCGGGTTCGTCAACTGAGCGTCAAACGTTTCAGTCAATTCGAACACGAGGTCGCGACAGATACGGACCGTGAAGTCCTGCGAGGTGTCGCCACCAGCAGTAAACACGAACGTACGACCGTCTGCGGTGTAGTCCTGGCCTGGCTGGCAGACCGTATTAGGTGCACCGCCAACTGCTGTACCCGAACCAGGAACCGTCGAAACGTCGACGTTACCGGCAACCGAGTTAGCACCGTTACGGAATACGCGGAAGGTTGCGATGGTCTCACCAGCGTCAGCCGGGTTGCCTTCTTTACCTGCTCCACTTGCAGCACCGGTGACACCGATGAACTGAAGCGTGTATGACGTATCGTCATTAAGGATCGTACCCGTGGCAGGCGTGCCTGTCGCAGTGATGAACCAACAACCGAGGTGACCGTGATGATGACAGTCTCATTCGGCTCAACTACGTTATCAACCGTAGGATCGACAACCATGGTAGCGGTGGTCAGAACCAGCAGCGAACGTGATGGAACCGGTGAACGACTGGCTGTAGTCAGTGCCAGACGTTGCGTCACCAGTGGTGGTGAAGTTCACCGTCAATGGAGCGTTAAGAAGGGCAGCCAGACCAGGAACACGGGTGAAGGTGTAAAGCAGGTTAACTGGCTGATCTTCAACGACTGTGTTACCAGCACCAACCGGGTTGGTCAAGGGAAACAGCAACTGAAACATCCTGGTCATCATTGGTGATGGTACCAGTCAACATCGTTGGGCTAGGAACGAAATCGTATCCGCTGTAAACACCAGGGTTGGTGAATGTAACGATAACGGTTTCGCTATCTTCAACCACGATATCAGCAACCGGAGTTACATTGACTGTAGCCGTTGCAATACCCGCACCGAAGTCGAGCGTTCCGGCAGTATTGGTCACACCCGAGGTGTTGCCAGCGACGGCGTAGTCGGCGTTAGGACCAACAACGCCATTAGCCGTACCGCCGATAGCGAACGGAACTGACAGAGCCGGTGCCGTGAGGCCCGATCTAGTGCAGCTGTAAACCATTGCCGTACCGCTGTTTTCGTTGACCGAAGCAGGAACCGGACCTGTACAAACGATGTCAGCATCGTCGTTGGTGATGGTACCCGATGCCGGAGCACCGACTGCTGAGTAGCCAGTTCCGTCCGTGACGGTGATGACCACTGTTTCGTCGTTTTCGACAACGGTGTCTGCGGTTGGGGTTGCGTTGACCGTTGCCATCGTCTGACCAACAGCGAACGGAACCGAAAACTCCGATCGCGGTGTAGTCAGTACCGTTTGTCGCAGTACCTGTAACCGTGTAAGTAACCGTCAGCGGGGTATTCGTTACGCCCGTACGGGTGAAGGTGTAAACCAGATTCGTTCCGCTGTCTTCGTTAACTGATGCCGGAGCAACAGCAACGCTGACGCCTGAATCGTCGTTCTGGATCGTGCCGGTAGCGGCGTCTGCCGGTGCAGCAGCGATGGTGTAACCAGCACCTGCGGCAATCGTAAAGATAACCGTTTCGTCTGGCTCAACCGTTGAATCCGTGGTTGGATTGACAGTTACGCTCGTCGTGCACTGGCCAGCTGCGAAAGTAGCGGTATTCGCACCAGCAGCAGGTGTCGCATGGTGTGTAGAACTGTCCAATGCCAGTGTGGTTATCAACCTGGATCTGGACTTCTTCATCGCCTTCGACATCAGCGTCGTCAGTCGGGTTTACGATAAACGTAGCCTGATTTGCCTGAACACCGCCAATATTGTCAGGATTACCTGCTCCTGCAGGGATACCGATGCTGCCAGGCGAAACACCCGCAGTTGCCGTGAACGAGTTCGTACAAGGCGACCGTCGCAGCCCCGAACGAAGTCGTGTAATCGGTCAGAGCCGAAGCACTAACTCCCGTTGCGTTGAAGTTCGCACAGGTCGGATTGTTCGTTTCACCTATACGCGTGAAGGCATAGATAAGGTTTGTTGCGTTCGGAGCCGAAGGGCTACCTTCGGTAACGGACGCCGTGCTCACCAACGATAACCTGGAGGTCGTCGTTGTTGATCTGACCAAATCTGCCGTAGCGGTACCCGAAACAGCACCGTCAGGCCCAACTACAGGACCAATGCCATAATTGTTAGCTGGTGCACCCGTGTTAGGCGTGATCGTCAACGTAAAGGTCTCGTTGTTTTCCGGCAGATTGTCATTGACCGGAGTCACGACGATCTGACCAGCAACGTCACTGCCTGGGAACACGATCGTTCCAGTACAGGTTGCCGGGGTGTAGGTAACAACTTCATTGCTTCCCGAGGAAACCGTAAAGTCAGAACCGGTACACGATGCCTGAGTTGCAGTTGGTGCCAATGATGAAATGCTGAAATTCACCGTCAAAGGATCAGTAACCGCAGGATCGTTATCCGGAAGTGGTCCGCCAACTGAGTTAAAGTTACGAACAACGTTGAACTGAATTCCACCAGGACCGGCTTCTGACAACGGCGAATTCGCAGAAGCGACCGTGATCGTTTCATCATCGTCGTTGATGTTGTTTACAGTGAAAGCAGGATTTCCAACGGTGTAGGTATTACTGTTGTTGTAATTACCTGCGCCCGGGTCACCAACGCCCGCAGCATTGAACGCGAGAATCGTAAAGGTGACCGTGTCATCCGGTTCTACGCGAGGATCTGCGACCAGGTCAATTACCGGGAGGTCAATTGGATCCAACTCGGTCCCTTGCAGTGTAAAGACGCCGCGGCCCGTATTGGGACCCGTACAAGCGAACTGCGTGATGCGGTTGGTACCGTTCACGACGATCGTGTAATCAGGCGTCGTCTGGCAAGTTGCCGTGCCGGTGATCTCGAAACGAACATTAAGCGTTTCAAGCTGGCTATTAACAGGAGCCGTTCGAGCTGGATCGAAGGTGATAAAACCGGCAGCTCCAGGATTTCCCTCGACACCGTTCGTGATGGGTTGGGCATCCATAAAGACGGTGCTGAAATCGTCATTCTGAATGATCGCCGTCGCCGCGTTCTGGGCTCCAATAACATAACTACCGGCGGTTATCTGAAGGTTGATCGTTTCATTGGGCTCAACCCTCGAATCGATACCGTAACTCGCACTCAGAACGCAAGAGGTTTGCCCAGTCGGAATTACCACTGTGCCTGAATTGGTGACAGTCGAATAGGTGGTTCCAGCCGCACAGCTTGAATTAAAGAACGTATAGTCAAGACCACCGGTGGTCAGGTCGTCTCCATCGTCCGCTGTACTCGTTCCTAACTTATTAAAGTTAACGGTAAGCGGGAAGTTGACAGGAGCTCCCGGAGCACGAGTAAACGTAAAATCACCAAAACCTGGGTTCTCAAATGCTGCATTCGGGAAGCCTGGAATCGCAGGGCCGCCGGAACCAACAGCTGTGACCGTCACCGTCGCATCGTTATCATTGATCGTGACTACCTGAGCTGCTCCGGCACCCGAATCACCGCCCGGGACAGTATCGATCGTGACGGTAAACGTTTCCGCCGGCTCGGGCACAGTGTCGCCACAAATACCGATACCGAAGGACTTAACCGTTTCGTTAGCTGCCCAGACAACTGTCACAGGATTGGGCTGAACGACGTAATCATCATTCACACCGCAATTCCCGGAGGCTCCCTGGGTGGTACCGCCCGCAAGAGGGGCAATAGTAACCTGCATGTTACCCGCACCGCCGCCGGCTCCGCGAGTGAAATTGATGCTGAGGTTTGCCTGACCAGAGTCACCTTCGGTGACGCTCTGGGTTGCACCCGCGGTAAAAGTGATAGCCGCATCCGGCCGATCTGCCGTAAGCCCCTTATCAAAAAGGCCCTTGACCTCTTCTGACGTTAATGCACGTCCGAAGATCTTGATCTCATCACCAAGGCCCGAAAACAGACCTGTACGATTCAAGGTCGAGCCAATTACTAGACCGCCCTTGACGGCAGCGTCAAAACCATTCTGCGTATCGGCCGCAACTTCAACGCCGTCCACATATAGGCGGCGGTTGAAGCCATCGTGCGTGGCCGCTACGTAAACCCAAAACGCCCGGAGCGATCTTGTCTGTGGACTGAAGAGTTTCAGTCTCACCTGAAGACTACGGGACGCGAAAACTACATACCGCCGCGAACCGAAAGCGTAA